>NZ_MAGP01000001.1 GCF_002926165.1 Micromonospora chalcea
GAGCAGTTGAGTCGGCGTGGTTTGCCGGGGATGGCTCCGGAGTTGGCGGTGGCGGCGTTGCAGGGGGTGTTGGATGGTGGTGAGGGGCAGGTGGTGGTGGCGGATGTGCGGTGGGATCGGTTTGTGCCGTCGTTCACGGCGTTGCGTCCGTCCCGGTTGTTCACCGACATCCCCGAAGCAGCACAGCCCGCACCGGCCGAGGAGGCGCCGAAGGGCGAGGACCGCGGCGCGGCGTCGGCGCTGCGCGAGCGGCTCGCCGCCGCCTCCGGGCCGGAGCGCGACCGCATCCTGCTCGACCTGGTCCGCGGCACCGACGCGGCGGTGCTGGGACACGCCACGCCGAGCGGGATCAGGCCCGCCCGCGGCTTCCTCGAACTGGGCTTCGACTCGCTCACCGCAGTCGAGCTGCGCAACCGGCTGACCGCCGCAACGGGCATCGGACTGCCCGCCACCCTCGTCTTCGACCATCCCACCCCGAACGCGCTCGCCGGTCACCTGCGAGCCGAGTTGGCGCCCGAGCAGCCGGCGTTGCCGATCGTGGCCGAGATCGAACGCCTCGACAAGCTCCTCGGCGGGCTGCCGGGCGACCAGGTCGACGACGCGGTCGTCGGTCGGCTGGAGGACCTGCTGACCCGGTGGCGGGGCCGACCCGCCGCCACCGCACCGGCGCCGGCCGCCGCCGAGGAGTTGGAGTCGGCCAGCCGGGACGAGCTCTTCGACATCATCCAGCGGGAGTTCGGCAAGTCCTGAGCGGACACTGCCCGACCCGGGCGGGACGGGCCGGGGAAAGGGGCACCCGACGGCGCCGGACGCCTGGCCGGCGCCGTCGGGCAGACGCGCCCTTAGGGGTCCACGAAGCCTGTCTAGGGGTGTGCCGGTGTGGATCCGGCTCCGTAGGGTCGGAGCACGCCAGGCCGTCTCGCCCTGCCCACCGGCGGCGAGCGGTACGGATGTGGGTGCGTGCGGTACCCCGGATGGACGGGAGGTCCGCATGGCCGGATCCGGCTTGCCTCAACTGCTCGCCATCAGCGACCTGCACGTGGTGCACGCGGAGAACAAGGCCATCGTCGAGCGGCTGAGGCCGGAGCGCGACGGCGACTGGCTCGTCGTCGCCGGCGACGTCGGGGAGTTCGTCGGCGACATCGAGTGGGCGCTGGGACTCCTCAGCCGCCGCTTCGCCAAGGTCATCTGGGCCCCCGGCAACCACGAGCTGTGGACTCCCCGCGAGGACCCGATCCAGCTGCGGGGGGACGCGCGCTACCAGCACCTGGTGGAGCTGTGCCGGGGGCTCGGGGTGGTGACTCCGGAGGACCCGTACCCCGTCTGGGACCCGCAGGGCGACGACCCGGTCCTGATCGCGCCGCTGTTCCTGCTCTACGACTACACCTTCCGGCCCCCGGGGACGTACACGAAGGAGCAGGCCCTGGCACGGGCCCACGAGGTCGGCGTGGTCTGCACCGACGAGATCCTGCTGCACCCGGACCCGTACCCGACGCGGGACGCCTGGTGCCGGGCGCGGCTGGCCCTGACGGAGCGCCGGCTCACCGCCGAGCGCGGCGGGCTGCCCACCGTCCTGGTCAACCACTTCCCGCTCGTACGCGAGCCCACCCGGATCCTGCGGTACCCGGAGTTCGCCCAGTGGTGCGGCACCGAGACCACTGCCGACTGGCACGTCCGCTTCGACGCCCGCGTCGCCGTCTACGGTCACCTGCACATCCCGCGCACCACCTGGTACGACGGGGTCCGGTTCGAAGAGGTCTCGGTCGGCTACCCGCGGGAGTGGCGCCGCCGGTCGACGCCCCCCGGCCGGCTGCGCCGCATCCTGCCGTCGGCCGCCTGAATGGCCCTCGTGGCGCTGGTCACCGCCGCTCCCGGAGCCTGCCGGGACGCCGCCCGCGGGCCGGTCGATCAGGGGTTCTCTAGGGGTTGGGCGGGTGTTGGGCGCTCAGTACCGTCCAGTCACGGTGGCGGGCGTGTGTCGGCGGGACTGTCCGGCGTGGCGGGCGCCTGAGCAGGCACGACGACCGGAATCAGGAACAGGTGTGGGTTTCGTGAGCCGAACGGCCGCGTCTGCACCCACCTGTGCACGAAGCCGGCCCGCCGGCGGTGGTGTGGTCAACGAATCGGCAGATTCCGATCGATAGCAAGCTCTGGGCGGGTGGGTCATGGCGGACGAAGACAAGCTCCTCGAACACCTGAAGTGGGTGACCTCCGAGCTCCGCCTGGCGCGTCGGCGCCTGACCGAGCTGGAGGACGAGGACGCCGAGCCGATCGCGATCGTCGGCATGGCCTG
This sequence comes from Micromonospora chalcea, assembly GCF_002926165.1. Taxonomy (GTDB): domain Bacteria; phylum Actinomycetota; class Actinomycetes; order Mycobacteriales; family Micromonosporaceae; genus Micromonospora; species Micromonospora chalcea. Next base: position 2,294 of record NZ_MAGP01000001.1, read on the forward strand.
CCGTTTCCCCGGTGGCGTCGCCTCACCTGAAGACCTCTGGGACGTCGTCGCCGGCGGGGTGGACGCCACCGGCGCGTTCCCCGACGACCGGGGCTGGGACCTCGACCGGCTCTACGACCCCGACCCCGACCACCCCGGCACCACGTACAGCAACCGGGGTGGCTTCCTGCGCGACGCGGGTCTGTTCGACCCGACCCTGTTCGGGATCTCGCCGCGCGAGGCGCTGGCCATGGACCCGCAGCAGCGCCTCCTGCTCGAGGTGACCTGGGAGGTCTTCGAGCGGGCCGGCATCGACGCCGCGTCGGTGCGGGGCAGCCGTACCGGGGTGTTCGTCGGCACCGCGGGGCAGGACTACACGTCCGTGCTGCGGCAACTGCCCGAGGGCACGGAGGGCTACGTCCTCACCGGCACCGCCGCGAGCGTCATGTCCGGCCGGCTGGCGTACTCCTTCGGGCTGGAGGGGCCGGCCGTCACCATCGACACCGCCTGCTCCTCGTCGCTGGTCGCCCTGCACCTCGCCGGTCAGGCCCTGCGCGACGGTGAGTGCTCCCTCGCCGTGGCCGGCGGCGTCACCGTGCTGGCCACGCCGGGCGCCTTCGTCGAGTTCTCCCGCCAGCGGGGGCTCGCCTCCGACGGGCGGTGCAAGGCGTTCTCCGCCGACGCCGACGGGACCGGCTGGTCCGAGGGCGTCGCCATGTTGCTCGTCGAGAAGCTCTCCGACGCCCGGCGCAACGGGCACCCCGTCCTGGCGGTGATCCGGGGCAGCGCCGTCAACCAGGACGGCGCCAGCAGCGGGCTGACCGCCCCCAACGGCCCCGCGCAGCAGCGGGTGATCCGGCAGGCGCTGGAGAACGCCCGGCTCAGTCCGTCCGACGTGGACGCCGTCGAGGCGCACGGCACGGGCACCCGGCTCGGCGACCCGATCGAGGCGCAGGCGCTGCTGGCCACGTACGGGCAGGGCCGCACCGCCGACCGCCCGCTGTGGCTGGGCTCGCTGAAGTCGAACATCGGCCACCCGCAGGCCGCGGCCGGCGCCGGCGGCGTCATCAAGATGGTGATGGCGATGCGGCACGGCGTGCTGCCGCCCACCCTGCACGTGGACCGGCCCTCACCGCACGTCGACTGGTCGACCGGCGCCGTGGCCCTGCTCGACGAGGCGCGCCCGTGGGCCGGCGGCGAGCACGTCCGCAGGGCGGGCGTGTCGTCCTTCGGCATGAGCGGCACGAACGCCCACCTGATCCTGGAGCAGGCGCCGGCCCCCGACCCGGCCGGCGACCACGCCACCCCGTCCCGCCGTCCCGCCGTCGTGCCCATGCTGCTCTCCGCCGCGCAGCCGGCCGCGCTCGCCGCGCAGGCGGACCGGCTGGCCCGTTGGCTCAGCGACGACGAGGAGCCGCGCCCGCTCGATCTGGCCTGGTCGTCGGTGGTGTCCCGCTCGACGCTCGACCGGCGTGCGGTGGTGCTCGCCGGGGACCGTGCGGGTCTGCTGGCGGGCCTGGAGTCCCTGGCGGCGGGCGCGCCGTCGGGCACCGTGGTCACGGGCCAGGCCGGGGACCGCGGTCCCCTGGCGGTGCTCTTCTCCGGCCAGGGCGCGCAGCGCGCCGGCATGGGCCGCGAGCTGTACGCCGAGTTCCCCGTCTTCGCCGCCGCCCTCGACGAGGCGTGCGGGCATCTCGACCGGGTGCTGCCGCGCCCGCTCAAGGAGGTGCTGTTCGCGCCGGAGGGCTCCGCCGAGGCGGAGCTGCTGGACCAGACCGCGTTCACCCAGGCCGGGCTCTTCGCCGTCGAGGTGGCGCTGTTCCGCCTCGTGGAGTCGTTCGGCGTGGTGCCGGACTTCGTGGGCGGGCACTCGATCGGTGAGATCGCCGCCGCGCACGTGGCCGGGGTGCTGTCCCTCCAGGACGCCTGCCTGCTGGTGGCGGCGCGGGGCCGGCTCATGCAGTCGCTGCCCGACGGCGGCGGCATGCTCGCCGTGGCCGCCGACGAGGCGGCCGTGACGGAGTCGATCGCCGGGCTGACCGACCGGGTCGGCATCGCGGCCGTCAACGGCCCGACCTCCGTCGTGGTCTCCGGCGCCGTCGACGCCCTCGACGAGGTGGAGCGCGTCTGGCGCGACCGGGGTGTGCGTACCCGCCGGCTGGCCGTCAGTCACGCGTTCCACAGCCCGCTGATGGAGCCGGTGCTGGAGCGCTTCCGCGGCATCGTCGAGCGGCTGGACCTCGCCGCCCCCACGCTGCCGATCGTGTCGAACCTGACCGGTGCGCTCGCCGACGCCGACGAGATCCGCACCGCCGACTACTGGGTACGGCACGTCCGCGAGGCGGTCCGCTACGCCGACGGGCTCGCCGCGCTGCGCGACGCCGGGGTCGACACCTTCCTGGAGGTCGGCCCGCAGAGCGTACTGACCGCGATGACGACCGACGTGCTGCCCGACGACGACGTGCTCGCCGTCGCAGCCCAGCGCCGGGACCGGCCCGAGGCGCAGGCGCTGCTGCACGCCCTCGCCGAGCTGCACGTGCACGGGTTGCCGGTGTCCTGGCGGGAGTGGTTCGCCGACACCGGCGCCGCCCGGGTCGACCTGCCCACGTACGCCTTCCAGCGGGAGCGGTTCTGGCCCGAGGTGCTGCCGTGGCGGGTCGGCGACGTGTCGGGCGCCGGCCTCGGCGTCGCGGGGCACCCGCTGCTCGGCGCGGCGGTGCGGCTCGCCGGCGACGACGAGGTGGTGCTGACCGGCCGGCTGTCGACGTCGACGCACCCGTGGCTGGCCGACCACGTGGTCGGCGGCAACGTGGTGGTGCCGGGCACCGCCCTGGTGGAGCTGGCGGTCCGCGCCGGCGACGAGGTGGGCACGTCGCGGGTACGGGAGCTGACCGTGGCGGCGCCGCTGGTGCTGCCCGACTCCGGGGCGGTACGCGTGCAGGTGCGCGTCGGCGCTGCCGACGACGCCGCCGTCCGGACGGTGTCCGTGTACTCCCAGCCCGAGGAGGACGACGACACCGACTGGGTGCGGCACGCCGACGGCCTGCTCGAACCGGTGTCGGCCGACGAGCCGGGGCTCGGCGAGTGGCCGCCGGCGGGCGCGACCGAGGTGGACCTGATCGGCTGGTATCCGGCGCTGGCCGAGCACGGCCTGTCGTACGGGCCGGTGTTCCAGGGCGTACGGCGGGCCTGGACGGCCGACGGTGGGGCGTACGCCGAGGTGACGCTGCCGGACGGGGCGGCCGGCGAGGCGGGCGCGTTCGGGGTGCACCCGGCGCTGCTGGACGCCGCGCTGCACCCGGTGGCGCTGCTGCTCGAGGCCGAGGCCACGGGCGGGCCGCGCGTGCCGTTCGCGTTCGAGGGCGTGCAGGTGCACGCCTCGGGCGCCCGGACGCTGCGGGTGCGGCTGACCCGGGACGGCTCCGGGGTGCGGCTGGTCGCCTGCGACGGCTCGGGCGCGCCGGTGGTCTCGGTGGACTCGCTCGTGCTGCGGGAGATGACCGCGACGGCGACCCGGGGCGGTGCCGCCCGGTCGCTGTACGAGGTGACCTGGCAGGCCGAGCAGATCGAGAGCGTCGACGACCTTCCGGGGTGGGCGGTGCTGGGCCGGCCGGCACCGGACGCGCTGCCGGAGGTGCCGGTCTTCGCGGACGTGGCGACCCTGGCGGCGGACGGGGCCACGGCCCGGCAGGTGCTGCTGACGGTGCCCGCCGGCGATCCCGGCGTCCCCGTGCCGGAGGCCGTGCGGGCGGCCACCAGCGGTGTGCTGGACGTGCTGCGGTCCTGGCTCGCCGCCGAGCCGCTGGCCGACACGAAGCTCGTGGTGGTGACCCGGGGCGCGGTGGCCAGCGGGGACGACGACCAGGTCACCGACCTCGCCGCCGCCGCCGTCTGGGGCCTGCTGCGCTCGGCGCAGTCGGAGCACCCGGGGCGGATCGTCCTCGCCGACGTCGAGGGCGAACTGACCCCCGCGACCCTCGCCGTGCTGGCCGGGGCCGCCGTCGACCCGTCGGTCTCCGGCGGCCAGCTCGCGGTGCGCGGCGAGCGCACCCTCGTGCCGAGGCTGGCGCGGCCGGTGGGCGACGAACTGACCCCGCCGTCCGGCCCGTGGCACCTCGCCCCCGTCACCGGCGGCACCCTGGACGGGATCGCGCCGGTGCCGGCCACGCCCGCGGAGCTGGGCGAGGGCCAGGTGCGCATCGCCGTGCGCGCGGCCGGCGTGAACTTCCGCGACGTGCTGATCGGCCTGGGCATGTACCCGGATCCGGCGGCCGTGATGGGCAGCGAGGGCGCGGGCGTCGTGGTCGAGGTCGGCCCCGGCGTGACCGACCTGGTGCCCGGCGACCGGGTGATGGGCATGTTCGAACTCGGGTTCAGCCCGCAGGCCGTCGCCCATCGCCGGCGCATCGCCAAGATGCCCGCCGGCTGGTCCTTCACCCAGGCGGCGTCCGTCCCCCTGGTCTTCCTGACGGCGTACTACGCGCTGCGGGACCTCGCCGGGCTGCGGTCCGGCGAGTCGGTGCTGATCCACAACGGCGCCGGTGGCGTCGGCATGGCCGCCATCCAGCTCGCCCACCACCTCGGCGCCACCGTCCACGCGACGGCGAGCCCCGGCAAGTGGGGTGTGCTGCGGGGCCTGGGGGTGGCCGGGGAGCGAATCGCGTCGTCGCGGACCACCGAGTTCGAGCAGACCTTCGGCGCGGCCACCGGCGGTGCCGGCGTCGACGTGGTGCTCGACGCGTTGGCCGGTGAGTTCGTGGACGCGTCGCTGCGGCTGCTGCCGCGCGGTGGCCGGTTCGTGGAGATGGGCAAGGCCGACGTACGCGACCCGGAGGCGGTCGCCGCCGACCACCCGGGCGTGGCGTACCGCGCGTTCGACCTGAACGAGGCGGGCAGCACCCGCATCGGCGAGATGCTCACCGAGATCCTCGACCTCTTCGCGCGGGGCGCGCTGCGTCCGCTGCCCGTACGGGTGTGGGACGTGCGTCAGGCCCGGCAGGCGCTGCGGCACGTCAGCCAGGCCCGCCACGTCGGCAAGGTGGTGCTGCGCATCCCCGCGCCCGCCGACCCCGACGGCACCGTGCTGCTCACCGGCGCGGCCGGAACCCTGGCCGGCGTGCTCGCGCGGCACCTCGTCGCCACCGGCCAGGCCCGCCGCCTGCTGCTGGCCTCCCGCCGCGCACCCGGCCGGGACGACGCGTACGCCACCCTGGTCCGGGAACTGAGCGACGCGGGCGCCGACGTCACCGCCGCGGCCGTCGACGTCAGCGACCCCGCGCAGGTCACCGAGCTGGTCGCCGGGATCGACCCGGCGTACCCGCTGACCGCCGTGGTGCACACCGCCGGGGTGATCGCCGACGCGACCATCGGTTCGCTGGACGAGTCCGCCCTGCGTACGGTGCTGGCGCCGAAGGTGGACGCCGGGTGGGCGTTGCACGAGGCCACGCGGCACCTGGACCTGTCGGCATTCGTGCTGTTCTCGTCGGTGGCGGCCACCCTCGGTTCGCCGGGGCAGGGCAACTACGCGGCGGCGAACGCGTTCCTCGACGCCCTCGCCCAGCACCGCCGGCAGCAGGGGCTGCCCGCCACCAGCCTCGCCTGGGGCATGTGGGCCACCGACAGCACGATGACCGCCCACCTCGACGGTGACGACCAGCAGCGGCTGCGGCGCGCCGGGATGAGCCGGCTCTCCCCGGCCGAGGGCGTCGAACTCTTCGACGCCGCCCTGCCGGCGGCCCGGCCGGTGCTCGTCGCGGCCCGCCTCCACGTCACCGGCGAGGCGAGCGGCGTACCGCCGCTGATGCGGCACCTGCTGCGCGGCGGCGGCCGGCGCCGCACCGCCACCGATCGGCCGAGTGCCGGGGCGTCGTGGCGGGAGCGGCTCGACGGCCTGTCCGAGGCGGACGCCCGGCAGGCGCTCGTCGACCTGGTCTGCGGCCAGGCCGCCACGGTGCTGGGGCACGCCTCGGCACAGGCGGTCCCCGCCGCCCGCGCCTTCAAGGATCTGGGCTTCGACTCGCTGACCTCGGTGGAACTGCGCAACCGCCTCGGTGCGGCCACCGGGCTGCGGCTGACCGCCACGCTGGCCTTCGACCATCCCACCCCGGCCCGGCTGGCCGAGCACCTGTTCGCGCAGCTCGGCCCGGCCACGGGAGCCGGCGCCACCGTCCGTACGGTCGTCACCGCCGACGCCGACGAGCCGATTGCCATCATCGGCATGGCCTGCCGCTACCCCGGCGGCGTCGCCACCCCCGAGCAGCTGTGGCAGCTCGTCACCTCCGGGGCCGACGCCATCGGCGAGTTCCCGGCGGACCGCGGCTGGGACCTCGACCGGCTGTACGGCACGGACGGCGACCAGGCCGGCGGCACCGTCACCCACCAGGGCGGCTTCCTCTACGACGCGGCCGACTTCGACGCCGGCTTCTTCAACATCAGCCCCCGTGAGGCCCTCGCCATGGACCCGCAGCAGCGGCTGCTGCTGGAGACCGCCTGGGAGAGCTTCGAGTACGCCCGCATCGACCCCGCCACCCTCAGCGGCACCGCCACCGGCGTCTTCGTCGGCGCCGCCTCATCCGGCTACGCCACCAGCGGACGCGACTACCTGGACGGCCTCGAGGGGCACCTGCTGACCGGCACGGCGGGCAGCGTCGCCTCCGGGCGGGTCGCCTACATGTTCGGCCTCGAAGGCCCGGCGGTCACCGTCGACACCGCCTGCTCCTCGTCGCTGGTGGCGCTGCACCTCGCCGCCCAGGCGCTGCGCGGCGGCGAGTGCGACATGGCCCTGGCCGGCGGGGTGGCGCTGATGGCGCAGCCCGGCATGTTCTCCGAGTTCTCCCGGCAGGGCGGCCTCGCCCCGGACGGGCGGTGCAAGGCGTTCGCCGCCGGCGCGGACGGCACCGGCTGGTCCGAGGGCGTCGGCATGCTGCTCGTGGAGCGCCTCTCCGACGCCCGGCGCAACGGGCACCGGGTGCTCGCCGTGCTGCGCGGCTCCGCCGTGAACCAGGACGGCGCGTCCAACGGGCTGACCGCGCCGAACGGCCCGTCGCAGCAGCGGGTCATCCGCCAGGCCCTGGAGAACGCGCGGCTCGCCCCGGCCGACGTGGACGCGGTCGAGGCGCACGGCACCGGCACCATCCTCGGCGACCCGATCGAGGCGCAGGCGGTCCTGGCCACCTACGGCCAGGACCGTGCCGCCGGCGAGCCGCTCTGGCTCGGCTCGATCAAGTCGAACATCGGCCACTCCCAGGCAGCGGCCGGGGTGGCCGGCGTGATCAAGATGGTGCTGGCGATGCGGCACGGCGTGCTGCCGCCGACCCTGCACGTGGACGAGCCCTCGCCCCACGTCGACTGGAGTGCCGGAGCCGTCGCCCTGCTCACCGAGGCCCGGCCGTGGCCCGCCGTCGACCGGCCCCGCCGGGCCGCCGTGTCGTCGTTCGGCATCAGCGGCACCAACGCGCACACCGTCATCGAGCAGGCACCCGGCGAGCCGGCCCCGACGCCCGTGCCGGCGGGGCACGTTCCCGGCCTGGTCGGGCCCGCCGCCGTACCCCTGCCGGTCTCCGGCAGAAGCCCCCGCGCGCTCCGGGCACAGGCTGCCCGCCTCGGCGAACGGCTCGCCGGCGACGCCGACCTCGACCCGCGGGACCTCGGCTTCTCCCTGGCCACCCAGCGGGCGCACCACCCGTACCGCGCGGTCGTCGTGGCCACCGGCCGGGACGACGCGCTCGCCCGGCTGGCCGCCCTCGCCGACGGCGACACCTCCCCGGCGGGCGTGGACGCCGCGTCGAAGGTCGTCTTCGTCTTCCCCGGCCAGGGCTCCCAGTGGACTTCGATGGCGCTGGACCTGATGGAGACCTCGCCGGTCTTCCGGCAGCGGATGGACGAGTGCGCCGAGGAGCTGTCCCGGCTGGTCGACTGGAACCTGGGGGACGTGCTGCGGCAGGCGCCCGGCGCGCCGCCCCTGGACCGGGTGGACGTGGTCCAGCCCGCGCTCTTCTCCGTCATGGTGTCCCTCGCGCATCTCTGGCGCGCGTGCGGCGTCGAACCGGCCGCCGTCATCGGGCATTCGCAGGGGGAACTCGCCGCGGCCTGCGTCGCCGGCGCGTTGACCCTCGCCGAAGCCGCGCGGCTCGTCGTGGCGCGCAGCCACGGCCTGCTGTCGATCGCGGGTCGCGGCGGCATGGTCTCCGTGCCGCTCCCGGCCGCCGACACCGAGCGGCTCATCGCGCCGTGGCGGGGCAGCCTCTCCGTCGCCGCCCTCAACGGCGCCGCCGTGACAGTGGTCGCCGGCGACTCGGCGTCGGTCGCCGAACTGCTCGCGCACTGTGCCGAGCGCGACGTCCGCGCCCGGCAGATCGCCGTCGACTTCGCGGCGCACAGCGGCCACGTCGACCCGATCCGCGACGAGGTGATCGCCCGATTCGGCACCGTGGACCCCCGCTCCAGCACCGTGCCCTTCCACTCCACAGTCACCGGCGAGCCGATCGACACCGCCGGGCTCGACGCCGACTACTGGTACCGCAACCTGCGGGAGCCGGTCCGGCTCGCGCCGGTCGTGGACCAGCTGATCGAGCGGGGCTTCCGGACGTTCGTCGAGGTCAGCCCGCACCCCGTACTCAAGATCGCCGTGCAGGACGCGCTCGACCGGAAGGCCGACGGCGGCGTGGTGGTGGGCTCGCTGCGCCGCGACGGGCACGGGCCGCGTCAGCTACTGGCCAACCTCGGCGAGCTGCACGTCGCCGGCGTGCCCGTCGACTGGTCGCGCGTCTTCGCCGGCTCCGGCGCCACCCCTGTCGACCTGCCCACGTACGCCTTCCAGCGGGACCGGTTCTGGCCGGTGCTCGACCGCTCCGCCACCGGCGACGTGTCGGGCGCGGGGCTGGGCGCGGCCGGGCACGGGCTGCTCGGCGCGGCGGTGCGCCTCGCCGGCGACGACGAGGTCGTGCTGACCGGCCGGCTGTCGGCGTCCACGCACCCGTGGCTCGCCGACCACGTGGTCGGCGGCGCCGTGGTGCTGCCGGGCACGGCCCTCGTCGAGCTCGCGGTGCGCGCCGGCGACGAGGTCGGCGCCTCCCGGGTGCGGGAACTGACCGTCGCCGCGCCGCTGGTGCTGCCGAACCCGGGCGCGATCCGCGTGCAGGTGCGCGTCGGCGCGGCCGACGGCTCCGGAACCCGGAGCGTGGCGGTGCACTCGCAGCCCGACGGCGACCCCGAGGACCCCTGGACGCGGCACGCCGACGGTCTGCTGGAGCAGGCCACCGACGAGCCGGCGCTGGGCTCCTGGCCGCCGGCCGGAGGCACCGAGGTGGACCTCGCCGGCTGGTACCCGGCGCTCGCGGAGCGCGGCCTGGCCTACGGACCGGCGTTCCGGGGCCTGCGGCGGCTGTGGACCGCCGGCGACGAGGCGTACGCCGAGGTGACCCTGCCGGACGAGGCGGCCGGCGACGCCGGCGGCTTCGCCGTGCACCCGGCGCTGCTGGACGCCGCCCTGCACCCCGTCGGGCTGCTGCTGGCCGAGCGCTCCGGCGGACCGCGTGTGCCGTTCGCGTTCGAGGGCGTGCAGGTGCACGCCTCCGGCGCCCGGACGCTGCGGGTGCGGCTGACCCGGGCGGGCTCGCGCGTGCGGCTGGTGGCCGGGGACGAGTCCGGCGTGCCCGTGGTGTCGGTCGAGTCGCTCGCCCTGCGGGAGATGACCGACGCCACCGGCGCGGAGGCCGCGGAGCGGTCGATGTTCGAGGTGACGTGGCAGGCCGAGACGGTCACTCCGGCGCGGGACGTCTCCGGCTGGGTGCTGCTCGGCGACGGACCCGCCCCGGCGGACCTCGTCACGCCGGTGTTCCCGACCGTCGGCGAGCTGACCGCGGCGGTCTCGGCCGGTACGGTCGAGGCGCCCCGCGCGCTCGTGGTCCCCGTGCCCGCCGGCAGCCCGGACGGCGACCTGCCCGACGAAGTCCGTACGGCCACCGCCCGCGTCCTGGCCGTGCTGCACTCCTGGCTGGACAGTGAGGCGCTGGCCGACACCACGCTCGTGGTGCTGACCCGGGCGGCGGTGGCCGCCACCCCGGCGGACGCGGTGCGGGACCTGCCCGGCGCTGCGGTCTGGGGTCTGCTGCGCTCGGCGCAGTCCGAGCACCCGGGGCGGATCGTCCTCGCCGACGTCGACGGGGACCTCACCCCGGCCACCCTCGCCGTGCTCGCCGCCGTCGCCGAGAACCCCTCGCCGACCGGCGGCCAGGTGGCCGTACGCGGCAACGAGGTGCGCACGCCCCGCCTGGGCCGGCCCGCCGGCCAGGCCGCCGACGAACTCGTCCCGCCGGACGGACTGTGGCGGGTCGGGGCGGTCAGCCCCGGCACCCTCGACGGCGTCGGCATGGTGCCCGCCGCCGCCGCCGCCCTGGACACGGGCCAGGTGCGCATCGCGGTGCGCGCGGCCGGCGTGAACTTCCGCGACGTGCTGATCGGCCTGGGCATGTACCCGGATCCGGCGGCCGTGATGGGCAGCGAGGGCGCGGGCGTCGTGGTCGAGGTCGGCCCCGGCGTGACCGACCTGGCCCCCGGCGACCGGGTGCTCGGCATGTTCGAGCCGGCCTTCGCCCCCGAGGTGATCGCCACCCGCGACCTCGTGGCGAAGATCCCCGCCGGCTGGTCGTTCGCGCAGGCCGCCTCCGTGCCGGTGGTGTTCCTGACCGCGTACTACGCGCTGCGGGACCTCGCCGGGCTGCGGTCCGGCGAGTCGGTGCTGATCCACAACGGCGCCGGTGGCGTCGGCATGGCCGCCATCCAGCTCGCCCGGCACTGGGGCGCGACGGTCCACGCCACCGCCAGCCCCGGCAAGTGGGGCGTGCTGCGGGAACTCGGGGTGGCCGAGGAGCGGATCGCGTCGTCGCGGACCACCGAGTTCGAGCAGACCTTCGGCGCGGCCACCGGCGGTGCCGGCGTCGACGTGGTGCTCGACGCCCTCGCCGGTGAGTTCGTGGACGCGTCGCTGCGGCTGCTGCCGCGCGGTGGCCGGTTCGTGGAGATGGGCAAGGCCGACGTACGCGACGCCGAAACCGTCGCCGCCGGCCACCCGGGCGTCACCTACCGCGCGTTCGACCTCAACGAGGCCGGGCACCGGCGCATCGGGGAGATGCTCACCGAGCTGCTCGACCTGTTCGCACGCGGCGCGCTGCGCCCGCTGCCGCTACGGGCGTGGGACGTACGCCAGGCCCGGCAGGCGCTGCGCCACATCAGCCAGGCCCGGCACATCGGCAAGGTCGTCCTGCGGGTGCCCGCCCCCGCCGACCCGGACGGCACCGTGCTCGTCACCGGCGCCGGCGGCGCCCTCGCCGGCGTGTTCGCCCGGCACCTCGTCGCCACCGGCCAGGCCCGGCACCTGCTGCTGGCCTCCCGCCGTGGCCCCGAGCACTACCGGGAGCTGGTCGACGAGCTGACCCGCGCGGGCGCCCGGGTCACCGCCGGCACCGCCGACGTGACCGACCCCGTGCAGGTGACCCGGCTGCTGGAACTGGTGGACCCGGCGCACCCGCTGACCGCCGTGGTGCACACCGCCGGGGTGATCGCCGACGCGACCATCGGTTCGCTGGACGAGTCCGCCCTGCGTACGGTGCTGGCGCCGAAGGTGAACGCCGGGTGGGCGTTGCACGAGGCCACGCGGCACCTGGACCTGTCGGCGTTCGTGCTGTTCTCGTCGGTGGCGGCCACCCTCGGCTCGCCCGGGCAGGGCAACTACGCGGCCGCGAACGCGTTCCTCGACGCCCTCGCCCGGCACCGGCGTGAGCAGGGGCTGCCCGCCACCAGCCTCGCCTGGGGGCTGTGGGCGACCAGCAGCGCCATGACCGCCCACCTGGGCGGCAACGAGCACCGCAAGGCGATCCGCGCCACCAGCGCCCCGTTGACCGACCGGCAGGGCGTGGCGCTGTACGAGCTGGCGCGACAACGCGGCGCGGCGCACCTCGTCCTCATGAACCTGCCGCCGGCGTCGCGGGCGACCGGCCAGAACGTGCCCAGCCTGCTGCGGGACGTGGTCCGTGCGGGAGGCCCGGCCCGGCGCGCGGTGGGTCGCGGCCTCGCGGACACCGCCTCCGTACGCGACCGGCTGGCGACGCTCGGCCCGGCGGAGCGGCGCTCCCACCTGCTCGACCTGGTGGCCGCCGGCGTGGCGGCAGTGCTCGGGCACCGCTCGGCGGAGACCGTCGACGCCCAGCGCGCCTTCAAGGAACTGGGCTTCGACTCGCTCACCTCGGTGGAACTGCGCAACCGGCTCTCCGCCGCCACCGGCCTGCGGCTGCCCGCCACCGTGGCGTTCGACTACCCGACCCCGGTGGTGCTCGCCGAGTTCCTGGACCGGGAGCTCGGCGGCGCGGCAGTCGTGGACCGGCCCGCCGCGGTCGGCACCGCCGCCGCCCTCGACGAGCCGATCGCCATCATCGGCATGGCCTGCCGGTTCCCCGGCGACGTGCAGACCCCCGAGCAGCTCTGGGACGTGGTCACCGCCGGCGCCGACGTCATCTCGCCCTTCCCCACGGACCGGGGCTGGAACCTCGACGACCTGCGCGCCGACGGCCAGGACCCGGGCGCCGTACCACGGCAGGGTGGCTTCCTCCACGACGCCGCCCAGTTCGACGCCGCCTTCTTCGGGATCTCGCCCCGCGAGGCCCTGGCGATGGACCCACAGCAGCGGCTGCTGCTGGAGACCTCCTGGGAGGCCTTCGAGCGGGCCGGGATCGACCCCCACTCGGCGCGGGGCAGCAGCACCGGCGTCTACGTCGGCCTGATCTACCACGACTACGCCTCCCAGGCCGCCGGCGGCACCGACGAACTGGACGGCCACGTCGGCAACGGCAGCGCCGGCAGCGTCGCCTCCGGCCGCATCTCGTACCTGTTCGGCCTGGAGGGCCCTGCCGTCACCGTCGACACCGCCTGCTCGTCGTCGCTGGTGGCGCTGCACCTGGCCACCCAGGCGCTGCGGCAGGACGAGTGCCGCCTCGCCCTCGCCGGCGGGGTGAGCGTCATGTCCACCCCCGGCATGCTCACCGAGTTCTCCCGGCAGCGCGGCCTGTCGCCCGACGGGCGGTGCAAGGCGTTCGGCGCCGGCGCCGACGGCACCGGTTTCGCCGAGGGCGTCGGCATGCTCCTGCTGGAGCGCCTCTCCGACGCGCAGCGCAACGGTCACCGCGTGCTCGCCGTCGTGCGCGGCAGCGCCGTCAACCAGGACGGCGCCAGCAGCGGTCTGACCGCGCCGAACGGCCCCGCCCAGCAGCGGGTGATCCGGCAGGCGCTCGCCAACGCCCGGCTCGCCACCACCGATGTGGACGCCGTCGAGGCGCACGGCACCGGCACCGCTCTCGGCGACCCGATCGAGGCGCAGGCGCTGCTGGCCACGTACGGGCAGGGCCGACCGCAGGACCGTCCGCTGTGGCTGGGGTCGGTCAAGTCGAACATCGGCCACGCCCAGGCGGCGGCCGGCGTCGCCGGTGTGATCAAGATGGTGCTGGCGATGCGGCACGGCGTGTTGCCGCCGACCCTGCACGCCGAGAAGCCGTCCCCGCACATCGACTGGACGGCCGGGTCGGTCGCGCTGCTCACCGAGGCCCGGCCGTGGCCCGCCGTCGACCGGCCCCGCCGCGCGGCGGTGTCGTCGTTCGGCATCAGCGGCACCAACGCACACACCGTCGTCGAGCAGGCCCCCGAGCCCGCCCCGGCGCAGGCCGCCCCCGCCACGGGCGTCCCGGGCGACCTCGTCGCCTGCGTCCTGTCGGCCCGCGACGCCGCCGCCCTGCACGAGCAGGCGCGCCGGCTGCGGACCCTCGTCGACGGCGAGCCGGACCTGACCATCGCCGACGTGGGCCGGGCCCTCGCCACCGCCCGCAGCGCCTTCGAGCACCGCGCCGTGCTGCTGCCCGCCGACCGCGCCGGGCTGCTCGCCGCCCTCGGTGCGCTGGCCGACGACGAGCCCTCGGCCGCCGTCGTGCGGGGGATCGCCCGCCGCGGCCGCACCGCCGTCCTCTTCTCCGGCCAGGGCGCGCAGCGCGCCGGTATGGGTCGTGGGTTGTACGGGGCGTTCCCGGTGTTCGCTGCCGCGTTGGACGAGGTGTGTGGTCACCTGGATCCGTTGTTGCCGCGTCCGTTGCGGGGGGTGCTGTTCGCGTCGGAGGGCACGCCCGGGGCGGGGTTGCTGGATCAGACGGTGTTCACCCAGGCGGGGTTGTTCGCGGTCGAGGTGGCGTTGTTCCGCCTGGTGGAGTCGTTCGGTGTGGTGCCGGATCTGGTGGCCGGGCACTCCATCGGCGAGATCGCGGCGGCGCATGTGGCGGGCGTGCTCTCCCTGGCCGACGCGTGTGCGCTGGTCGCCGCGCGGGGCAGGCTCATGCAGGTCCTGCCGGCGGGCGGTGGCATGCTCGCCGTGGCCGCCGACGAGGCCGCGGTGGCCGAGTCGATCGTCCCGTTCGCCGACCGGGTCGGCGTCGCCGCCGTGAACGGCCCCACCGCCGTGGTGGCCGCCGTCGCCGCCGAGGCCCTCGACGAGGTGGAGCGGGCCTGGAAGGACCGGGGTGTGCGTACGCGCCGGCTCACCGTCAGCCACGCGTTCCACAGCCCGCTCATGGAGCCGATGCTGGCCGAGTTCCGGCAGACGCTCGACGGGCTGACGTTCCACTGGCCCGTCCTGCCGATCGTGTCGAACCTGACCGGGCAGGTCGCCGACCCCGACGAGATCGGCACCCCCGACTACTGGGTCCGCCACGTACGCGAGACCGTCCGCTTCGCCGACGGGATCGCGAGCCTGCGCGAGCGCAACGTCCGTACCTTCCTCGAACTGGGCCCCGACGCGGTGCTCGCCGGCATGGTGGGCGCCTGCCTGCCGGACGACGACGCGGCGGCGGTCGTGGCGACCCTGCGCCCCGGCCGACCCGAGCCGGCGTCGCTGGTCCACGCGCTTGCGGAGCTGTACGCGCACGGCACGCCGATCACCTGGACCGCCCTCCTGCCGGCCGGAACCCGCCCGGTCGACCTGCCGACGTACCCGTTCCAGCGGCAGCGCTTCTGGCCGGCCGTGGGCCGGCTGCGCGCCGGCGACGTCAGCGGCGCCGGCCTCGGCGTGGCCGAGCACGGTCTGCTCGGCGCGGCCGTGGACCTGGCCGGCGACGACGAGATCGTGCTGACCGGCCGGATCTCCCCGACCACCCACCCCTGGCTGGCCGACCACGTCGTCTCCGGCGTGCCGCTGGTCCCGGGCACGGCCCTCGTGGAGCTTGCCGTCCGCGCCGGCGACGAGGCGGACCTGCCGCGGCTGCGGGACCTGACGGTGCTCGTGCCGCTGGTGCTCCCCGGGTCCGGCGCCGTACGGATCCAGGTGCGGGTGTCCGCGTCGGATTCGCCGCAGCGCCCCGTCGCCGTCTACTCCCGCCCCGACGACGACCCCGAGGCGGGCTGGACCCGGCACGCGGAGGGCGTGCTGGAACCGGCCACGGCCGACGAACCGCAGCCGACCGCCTGGCCGCCCGCCGGCGCCACCGAGGTGGACCTGACCGGCTGGTACCCGGCGCTCCTCGAACACGGCCTGTCGTACGGGCCGGCGTTCCAGGGGCTGCGCCGGGTGTGGACCGGCGAGGACGACGTCTTCGCCGAGGTGGTCCTGCCGGACGACGCGGCGGCGGAGGCGGCTCGCTTCGGCGTGCACCCGGCGCTGCTGGACGCCGCCCTGCACCCGATCGGGCTGCTGCCCGGCGCCGAGGAGACGGGCGGGCCGCGCGTGCCCTTCGCCTTCGAGGGCGTACAGGTGCACGCCTCCGGCGCGAGGCTGCTGCGGGTGCGGTTGACCCGCAACGGCTCCGCGGTGCGGCTGACCGCCCGCGACGAGGCGGGCGCGCCGGTGGTGTCGGTGGACTCCCTCGTCCTGCGGGAGCTGACCGGGGTGGCCGCCCCGAACGCGGCGTCGCGCTCCCTGTTCGAGGTGGCCTGGCAGGCCGAGGAGGCCGACCCGGTCGACGACGCGTCGGGCTGGGCGGTGCTGGGCGGGCCGGCCCTGCCGGGCGTCCCCGGTGGCCCCTCCGCCGAGACGATCCGGCAGCTGCGCGCCGCCATCGACGCCGGCATCGCCCCGCCGCGCCTGCTGCTCTTCACGCCGGCCGCGTCGCCCGCCGACGACGGCGACCCGGCGGAGGCCGTACGCACTGTCACCGCCGACGTGCTGGGCCTGGTGCAGGAGTGGCTGGCCGTCGACGCGCTGGCCGACTCGAAGCTCGTGGTGGTGACCCGGGGCGCGCTGGCCGTCCGCGACGGGGACCGGGTGAGCGACCTGGCCGCCGCGGCCGTGTGGGGCCTGCTGCGCTCCGCGCAGTCCGAGCACCCCGGTCGCATCGTCCTGGCCGACGTCGACGACGCGATCAACCCCGGCACGCTGGGCGTCCTGGCCCGCTTCGCCGCGGACCCGGCCGGCGGTCAGGTCGCGGTGCGTGCGGGCGCGGTGTTCGTGCCGCGTCTGGTGCGTGCGGTCGCCCCGGTGTCGGTGGAGACGCCGGTCGTGGGTGAGGGTGCGGTGCTGGTGACCGGTGGTACGGGTGCGCTCGGGGCGTTGGTGGCGGAGCATCTGGTGTCGGCGCATGGTGTGCGGTCGCTGGTGCTGGTGTCGCGGCGTGGTCCGGAAGCCGCCGGTGCGGGCGAGCTGTCGGAGCGGTTGTCGGCGCTGGGTGCGTCGGTGCGGGTGGTGGCCTGTGACGTGACGGACCGGGACCAGGTGTTCGGTCTGGTGGCGGAGGTCGTTGCCGGGGGTCGGCTGGCGGGTGTGGTGCACACCGCCGGTGTCCTGGATGACGGGGTGATCGAGCGGGTCACCGAGGAGCGTCTGGCAAGGGTGTTGGCGCCGAAGGTGTCGGCGGGTTGGTTCCTGCACGAGGCGACGGCGGGTCTGGGTCTCGACTTGTTCGTGGTGTTCTCGTCGGTGGCGGGTGTGCTGGGTTCGCCGGGTCAGTCGGCGTACGCGGCGGGTAACGCGTTCCTCGACGGGCTTGCGGTCCACCGGCGGCAGCTCGGGTTGCCTGCGGTGAGTCTGGCGTGGGGCATGTGGGACACCCCCGGCATGGCCGCGTCGATCGGCGGCAACGACCGGGCCCGTACGACACGCGCCGGACTCCGACCGATGAACGCCCGCACCGGCCTGGAACTCTTCGACGCCGCCGTGGGGGCACAGCGGGCGGCGCTGGTGCCGGCCGCGATCGACGTACCCGCGCTGCGGGCGGCAGCAGCCGGCGAGGTCGTACCGCCGATGCTGCGCAACCTGGTCGACGTGGCGACGACCCGCCGCCGTGCCGGCCAGGGCGCCCCCGGCGGCTGGGCCGACCGCCTCACCGGCCTCAGCGCAGAGGACGGCCTCGCGCAGGTCGACCAGCTGATCCGGGGCCTGGTCGCGCAGGTCCTCGGGCACGGCGGCGCCGAGGCGGTGCCGGCCGACCGGGCGTTCAAGGACCTGGGCTTCGACTCGCTGACCGCCGTCGAGCTGCGCAACCGGGTGAACGGCGCGACCGGCCTGCGCCTCACCTCGACCCTGGTGTTCGACCATCCGTCCCCGCAGGTCCTGGCGGCCCACGTGTACGCGGAACTCGCCGGCACCCGGCCCGGCGCCGTCACGACCGACGAGGCGGCGACCGGCGACGCCGACGAGGCGATCGCGATCGTCGGCATGGCCTGCCGCTACCCCGGCGGGGTGGAGTCTCCCGACGAGCTGTGGAAGCTGGTCAGCACCGGTGGGGAGGGCATCGGGGAGTTCCCGGCCGACCGGGGCTGGGACCTGGAGTCGCTGTACGACCCGGACCCCGACCACGCCGGCACCTCGTACACCCGCCACGGCGGCTTCCTGTACGGCGCGGCGGAGTTCGACCCCGGCTTCTTCGGTGTCTCGCCGCGCGAGGCCCTCGCCATGGACCCGCAGCACCGGCTGCTGCTGGAGGCGTCCTGGGAGACGTTCGAGTCGGCGGGCCTGGACCCGTCCGGCCTGCGGGGCAGCCGGACCGGTGTCTTCGCGGGCGTCATCTACCACGACTACTCGACGCGCCTGATGGAGACGCCCGAGGTCGAGGGCTACATCGGCACCGGCAACTCGGGCAGCGTGCTGTCCGGCCGGGTCGCGTACACGTTCGGCCTCGAAGGCCCGGCGGTCACTGTCGACACGGCGTGCTCGTCGTCGCTGGTGGCGTTGCACCTCGCGGTGCAGGCGTTGCGGTCGGGTGAGTGTGATTTGGCGTTGGCCGGTGGTGTGACGGTGATGGCGACGCCCGGCACGTTCGTGGAGTTCTCGCGGCAGCGTGGTCTGTCGGCCGACGGCCGGTGCAGGTCGTTCGCGGCGTCGGCGGACGGTACGGGCTGGTCCGAGGGTGTGGGTGTGCTGCTGGTGCAACGGCTCTCCGACGCGCAGCGGGAGGGCCGGCGGATCCTGGCGGTGGTGCGGGGCAGCGCCGTGAACCAGGACGGTGCGTCGAACGGCTTGACGGCGCCGAACGGTCCGTCGCAGCAGCGGGTGATCCGGCAGGCCCTGGCGAACGCGCGGCTCACCACCGCCGAGGTGGATGTGGTGGAGGCGCACGGTACGGGTACGACGCTGGGTGACCCGATCGAGGCGCAGGCGTTGTTGGCGACGTACGGGCAGGAGCGTCCGCAGGATCGGCCGCTGCTGCTCGGGTCGGTGAAGTCGAACATCGGGCATGCGCAGGCGGCTGCGGGTGTGGCTGGTGTGATCAAGATGGTGTTGGCGATGCGGCACGGCGTCGTCCCTGCGACGCTGCATGTGGATGAGGCGTCCCCGCACGTCGATTGGTCGGCCGGGGCGGTCGCTCTGGCGACCG
Source organism: Micromonospora chalcea (assembly GCF_002926165.1). Lineage (GTDB taxonomy): Bacteria > Actinomycetota > Actinomycetes > Mycobacteriales > Micromonosporaceae > Micromonospora > Micromonospora chalcea. The sequence goes on from NZ_MAGP01000001.1 coordinate 21,109, forward strand.
AGGCGGTGCCGTGGCCGCGGGTGGGTCGGCCGCGTCGGGCGGGGGTGTCGTCGTTCGGGATTTCCGGCACGAACGCGCACGTGATCATCGAGCAGCCGCCTGCCGAGGTGGTTGAGGGGGAGGTCGTCGTCCGCGAGGTGCCGGTGGTGCCGGTGCTGCTGTCGGCCCGCGACGCCGCGGCACTCGCCGGCCAGGCGGGCCGGTGGGCGCGGTGGCTCGCCGTGGACGAGGCCCCACGCGGCGTGGATGTGGCGTGGTCGTCGGTGGCGTCGCGGTCGGCGTTGGAGCACCGGGCGGTGGTGTCCGGGGCGAGCCGGGACGAGCTGCTGGCGGGTCTCGCGGCAGTGGCGGCCGGCGAGCCGTCGGGGGCCGTCGTGACCGGTTCTGCCGCCGCGCGCGGCCAGTTGGCGCTGTTGTTCTCGGGTCAGGGTGCGCAGCGTGCGGGGATGGGTCGGGAGTTGTCTGCTCTGTTCCCGGTGTTCGCCGTCGCGTTGGACGAGGTGTGTGGGCACCTGGATCCGTTGTTGCCGCGTCCGTTGCGGGAGGTGCTGTTCGCTGAGGCGGGTTCTGCTGAGGCGGGGTTGCTGGATCAGACGGTGTTCACGCAGGCGGGGTTGTTCGCGGTCGAGGTGGCGTTGTTCCGTCTGGTGGAGTCGTTCGGGATCGTGCCGGACATGCTGGCTGGTCACTCGATCGGTGAGGTGACGGCTGCGCATGTGGCCGGGGTGTTGTCCCTGGCCGACGCGTGCGTCCTCGTGGCCGCGCGGGGTCGGTTGATGCAGGCGTTGCCGGCCGGTGGCGGGATGCTGGCGGTGGCCGCCGACGAGGCGGCGGTGGTGGAGTCTCTCGCCGGGCTGACCGACCGTCTCGGTATCGCGGCGGTTAACGGGCCCGCCGCTGTGGCGGTGTCGGGTGCCGTCGGGGCCCTGGATGAGGTGGAGCGGGTTTGGCGGGAGCGGGGTGTGCGGACCCGCCGGCTGACGGTGAGCCATGCGTTCCACAGTCCGTTGATGGAGCCGATGCTGGCCGAGTTCCGCGCGGTCCTGCACGGCCTCACCTTTGCCACGCCGTTGTTGCCGGTGGTGTCGAACGTGACCGGGGCCCTGGCCGACGCAGGCGAGATCTGCACGCCGGAGTATTGGGTGCGGCATGTGCGCGAGGCGGTGCGCTTCGCCGACGGGATCGCCGCTCTGCGGGCTGCCGGGGTGGACACGTTCCTGGAGGTCGGCCCGCAGAGCGTCCTGACCGCGATGACCGCCGACCTGCTGCCCGATGACGAGGCCGTGCTGGCGGTGGCTGTGCAGCGCCGGGACCGTCCGGAGGTGCAGGCGTTGCTGCACGCCCTGGCGGAGTTGCACGTGCACGGGATGCCGGTGACCTGGGCGCAGTGGTTCGCCGAGAGCGGCGCGCGGCGGGTGGACCTGCCCACGTACGCCTTCCAGCGGGAGCGGTACTGGCCCGAGCCGGCGAACCGGCCGCGGCAGACGGCGACCGACGGCGGCGACGCCGACTTCTGGAAGGCCGTCGAACGCGGCGACCTGAGCGCCCTCGCCGCCCAGTTCGGCGACGACGGCGCCGCCCTGGACGCCCTCACCCCGGCGCTGCCGGTCCTGTCGACCTGGCACCGGGCGCGCACGCAGCGGGCCGTCCTGGACGCATGGTCGTACCGCGTCGGATGGAAGCGCGCCGACATCACCGCCGGCCCGGCGCGGCCCGGCGCCTGGCTGCTCGTGACGGCGCAGGACGACCTGGCGGACGGCACCCGGGCGGAGGCGGTCACCAAGGCCCTCGCCGAGGTCGGCGCCGACGTGGTCCGGCTCACCGTCGACCCGGCCGGCACCGACCGGGCGGGCCTCGCCCGGCGGCTGGGCGACGCGCTGGCCGACGGTCCCGTCACCGGCGTGCTCTCCCTGCTCGGCCTCCGCGATCAGCCGCACCCCGCCCACCCGGCCGTGCCGGTCGGGACGGCCGCCACGCTGCTGCTGCTCCAGGCGCTGCACGACACCGGGGCGACGACCCGGCTGTGGTGCCTGACGCAGGGCGCGGTCAGCACCGGCGACGGGGACACCGTGCACGCTGCCGTCCAGAGCGGGCTCTGGGGCCTGGGGCTCGTGGCGGGCCTGGAACACCCCCACCTGTGGGGCGGGCTGGTGGATCTGCCCGAGCAGGCCGACGCGACGGCCTGGGACCGGCTGGCGCGGGTGGTGACCGGCGCCGGCGACGAGGACCAGCTTGCCGTACGCCCCTCCGGGGTGTTCGTCCGTCGCCTGGTCCGCTCGGCGCCCGCCGCCCCCGACACGGCGCAGCGGTGGCGGCCGTCCGGCACCGTGCTCGTCACCGGCGGCACGGGCGCGCTGGCCGCGTACCTGGCCCGCTGGGCGGCGGCCAACGGGGCGGAGCACGTCGTGCTGACCAGCCGCCGCGGCGGGGACGCCCCGGGGGCCGTGGAGCTGCGCGAGGAGCTGATCGCCCAGAGCGTACGGGCGTCGGTCGTCGCTTGCGACGTCGCCGATCGCGACCAGGTGGCGGCGCTGCTTGCCCGCCTCGACGAGGATCCGGCGCCGCTGACGGCCGTGGTGCACGCGGCGGGCGCCGGCGAGTCCGGGCTGATCGCCGACACCGACCTGGCCGCGTTCGCGGGCGTGCTCGACGGCAAGGTGGCCGGCGCGCTGCACCTGGACGCCCTGCTCGGCGACCGGCCGCTGGACGCGTTCGTGCTCTTCTCCTCCATCGCCGGGGTGTGGGGCAGCGGCGGGCAGTCCGCGTACGCCGCCGGCAACGCCTTCCTGGACGCGCTCGCCGAGCAGCGGCGCGGCCGGGGCCTGGCGGCGACGTCCGTGGCCTGGGGACCGTGGGCCGACGGCGGCATGGCCACCGGCGAAGCCCAGCAGATGCTGGCCCGGCGCGGCCTGACCGCCATGGCGCCGGCCGACGCCGTGCACGCCATGCGGTACGCCGCCGGCCTGCCCAGGGCGGCGCTGACCGTGGTGGACGTCGACTGGGCGGTCTTCGCCCCGGCGTACGCCTCGGCCCGCCCCCGGCCGCTGCTCGACGACATCGCCGAGGCCCGGGAGGCGCTGCACGCCCACGCCGTGGAGCAGCAGCCCGGCGGCGCCGCCGACGCCCTGCGGGAGCACCTGCTCACCCTGCCCCGCCCCGAGCGGGTCCGGCACCTGGTCGACCTGGTCCGCACCCACGCCTCGGCCGTGCTCGGCCACGCGGGAACGGACCGGGTCAAGCCGCAGCGGGCGTTCAAGGAGCTCGGATTCGACTCGCTGACGGCGGTCGAGCTGCGCAACCGACTGACCGGCGTCACCGGCCTGTCGCTGCCCGCGACCCTCGTCTTCGACTACCCGAACCCGGCCGTGCTCGCCGAGAACCTGCTCGACGGCCTGCTGCCCGAGGCGGCGCAGGCGGACGACGGCGACCCGGCGGAGGCGGCCGTCCGGCAGACGCTCGCGGCGATCCCGCTGGCCCGCCTCCGTGAGGCCGGGCTGCTGGACCTGCTGCTCAACCTCGCCGACACCGACGGCGACGACGGTGACGAGTCCACCGACGAGGACCTGGACCTCGACGACCTCGACACCGACGCCCTCGTCAGGCTGGCGCTTGACGGAACCGATTCCTGACCGTTGTCCCCAGTACGGAGCTCATGATGTCTACGTCCGCAGACAAGGTCGTCGAGGCGCTTCGCGCGTCGCTCAAGGAGACGGGCCGCCTCCGTCAGCTCAACCAGCAGCTGACCGCCGCCGCCAGGGAGCCGATCGCCATCGTCGCGATGTCCTGCCGCTATCCGGGTGGCGTCGCCAGCCCCGAGCAGCTCTGGGACCTGGTGGCCTCCGGCGGCGACGCGATCGGCGGCTTCCCGACGGACCGGGGCTGGGACCTGGACAACCTGTACGACCCGGACGCCGACCGGGCCGGCCGCTCCACCACCCGCGAGGGCGGCTTCCTCTACGACGCGGCCGACTTCGACGCGGAGTTCTTCGGCATCTCGCCGCGCGAGGCCGTGGCGATGGACCCCCAGCAGCGGCTGCTGCTGGAGACGTCGTGGGAGGCGTTCGAGCACGCCGGCGTCGCGCCCGCCTCGATGCGGGGGCAGAAGGTCGGCGTCTTCGTCGGCACCGCCGCCAACGGCTACGGCATGGGCCCGCAGAGCGAGGCCGAGGGCGCCGACGAGGGCTACCTGCTGACCGGTACGGCCACCAGCGTCGTCTCCGGGCGGATCGCGTACGCCCTCGGCCTGGAGGGCCCCGCGGTCACCGTGGACACCGCCTGCTCGTCGTCGCTGGTCGCCCTGCACCTGGCGTGCCAGGCGCTGCGGCAGGGCGACTTCGACCTGGCCCTGGCCGGCGGGGTGTGCGTCATGGCCACCCCCGGCCCGTTCGTGGGCTTCTCCCGGCAGCGGGGGCTCGCCCCCGACGGCCGCTGCAAGTCGTTCGCCGCCGCCGCCGACGGCACCGGCTGGTCCGAGGGCGTCGGCATGCTGCTGGTGGAGCGGCTGTCGGACGCGCAGCGCAAGGGACACCCGGTCCTCGCCGTGATCCGCGGCAGCGCCGTCAACCAGGACGGCGCGTCCAACGGTCTCACCGCCCCCAACGGGCCGGCCCAGCAGCGGGTGATCCGGCAGGCCCTCGCGAACGCGCGGCTGACCACGGCCGACGTGGACGCCGTCGAGGCGCACGGCACCGGCACCGTCCTCGGTGACCCGATCGAGGCGCAGGCCCTGCTGGCCACGTACGGCCAGGGCCGCCCTGCCGACCGGCCGCTGCTGCTCGGCTCGATCAAGTCGAACATCGGCCACAGCCAGTCGGCCGCCGGCGTGGCCGGTGTGATCAAGATGGTGATGGCGATGCGGCACGGGCTCGTGCCGTCCACCCTGCACGTCGACGAGCCGACGCCGAAGGTGGACTGGTCGGCCGGCGAGGTGTCGCTGGTGACCGAGGCGACGCCGTGGCCCGCGACCGACCGTCCCCGCCGGGCGGCCGTGTCGTCGTTCGGGATCTCCGGCACGAACGCGCACACCATCATCGAGGAACCGCCCGCCCCGGACGCCGCCGACCCCGCCGACACCGGGCCGGCCCCCACCGTCGCCCTGCCGGCGGTGCCCGTGCTGCTCTCCGCCCGCTCCGAGGCAGCGCTCAGCGCGCAGGCGGGTCGCTGGGCCCGGTGGCTGGAGGACGACGAGGCCCTCCGCACCGTGGACGTCGGCTGGTCGTCGGTCGTGTCGCGCTCCGCGCTGGAGCACCGGGCCGTGGTCTCCGCGACCGGCCGTGAGGAGCTGCTGGCCGGGCTGCGTGCCCTGGCCGCCGGGCAGCCGTCCGGCGCGCTGGTCGCCGGGCAGGCCGCCGACCGGGGTCCGCTCGCGGTGCTCTTCTCCGGTCAAGGCGCGCAGCGTGCCGGCATGGGCCGGGAGTTGTACGCGGAGTTCCCGGTTTTCGCCGCCGCGCTGGACGAGGTGTGCGCACAGCTCGACGCGCTGTTGCCGCGCCCGCTCAAGGAGGTGCTGTTCGCAGCCGAGGGTTCCGCCGAGGCGGAGCTGCTGGACCGGACGGTGTTCACGCAGGCGGGTCTGTTCGCGGTCGAGGTGGCGTTGTTCCGCCTGGTGGAGTCGTTCGGCGTCGCCCCTGACCTGGTCGGCGGTCACTCGATCGGCGAGGTCACGGCCGCGCATGTGGCGGGGGTGTTGTCGCTGGCGGATGCGTGTGTGTTGGTGGCGGCGCGGGGCCGGTTGATGCAGGCGTTGCCGGCCGGTGGTGGGATGGTGGCCGTTGCGGCGGCCGAGGCCGATGTGCTGGCGACGCTGGACGGCTTGACCGGTGTGGGGGTCGCGGCTGTCAACGGGCCGACGTCGGTGGTGGTCTCCGGTGCGGTGGAGGCGCTCGACGAGGTGGAGCGGGTCTGGCGTGGGCGGGGTGTGCGTACGCGCCGGTTGTCGGTGAGTCATGCGTTCCACAGTCCGTTGATGGAGCCGATGCTGGACGAGTTCCGGGTGGTCCTGGAGGGGTTGACGTTCGAGGCGCCGGCGTTGCCGGTCGTGTCGAACGTGACCGGTGCGCCGGCTGACGTCGACGAGATCCGTAGTCCCGACTACTGGGTGCGGCACGTGCGGGAGGCTGTGCGTTTCGCCGACGGGGTCGCCGCGCTGCGCGCCGCCGGGGTGGACACGTTCCTGGAGATCGGCCCGCGCAGCGTCCTGACCGCGATGGTCGGCGACATCCTGCCCGCCGACGACGGGGTGCTGGCCGTCGCCGCGCAGCGCGCCGACCGCCCCGAGGCGCGGGCCCTGCTCGCCGGCCTCTCCGAGCTGCACGTCAACGGGGTACCCGTCGACTGGGCGGCCCTCTACGCCGGCGCCGGAGCGACCCCGGTCGCCCTGCCCACGTACGCGTTCCAGCGGCAGCGCTACTGGCCCGAGCAGATGCCGGCCTCGGCCACCGGCCCGGTCAGCCCGGACGTGGTGGACGTCGAGTTCTGGTCGGCCGTCGAGCGCTCCGACGTGGCGGCCCTCGCCGCGCAGTTCGGCACCGACGGGGCGGGCGTCCTGGCCCCGGCCCTGCCGGTCCTGTCGTCCTGGCGCAAGGCGCGGCTGCGGGACGCCGTAGTCGACAGCTGGTCGTACCGGGTGGTGTGGAAGCGGACCACCGTCCCCGCACCGCTCACCCCGCCGGGACGCTGGCTGCTCGTGGAGCCCGCCGACGACGCCGCCACGACCGAGTGGGCCGGGGCGCTCGCGGGGGCGCTGAGCGCCGCCGGCGGCGAGGTGTACCGGCTGGCGGTGGACCCGCTCGCCGAGCGCGACGAGGTGACGTCGCGGCTGGCCGGCGCCGTGGGGGACACCCCGTTCACCGGGATCGTCTCCCTGCTGGGCCTGCTGGAGCGACCCCACCCCGGCCAGCCGGCGGTGCCGCTCGGCAGGTCCGCCACGATGACGCTGGTGCAGGCCCTGCACGCCGCCGACGTCGCGGCACCACTGTGGATGCTCACGCGGGGCGCTGTCGGCACCGGCGACACCGACCCGGTGCGCAGCGTCGCCCAGGGCGGGCTGTGGGGCCTGGCCCGGGTCGCCGGGCTGGAACACCCGCAGCTCTGGGGCGGCCTGGTCGACCTGCCGGACGCGCCCGGGCGCGACGACTGGGACCACGCGGTGGGCGTCCTGACCGCGGGCGGCCACGAGGACCAGGTTGCCGTGCGGCCCTCCGGCGTCTTCGTGCGGCGCCTGGTGCGCGCCACGCCGGCGGCCGTCGGCACCGTCGACCGCTGGCAGCCGTCCGGCACCGTCCTCGTCACCGGCGGCACCGGGGCGCTCGGCGCGCACGTGGCCCGCTGGGCGGCGGCCAACGGCGCCGAGCACCTCGTGCTGACCAGCCGCCGCGGCGAGCACGCCCCCGGGGCGGCCGAGCTGCGCGACGAACTGACCGCGCTCGGCGCCCGGGTGAGCCTGGTCGCCGCCGACATGGCCGACCGCGCCCGCGTCGAGGCGCTGCTGCGCGACGTCGACGCCGACCCGGCGCCCCTGACCGCGGTGGTGCACGCCGCCGGGGTGGGCCAGCTGAACATGCTCGTCGACACCGACCTCGCCGGCCTGGCCGGGGTGCTCGACGGCAAGATCGCCGGCGCCGTGCACCTGGACGAGCTGCTGGGCGACCGACCGCTCGACGCGTTCGTGCTGTTCTCCTCGATCGCCGGCATCTGGGGCAGCGGCGGCCAGGCCGCGTACGCCGCCGGCAACGCCTTCCTCGACGCCCTCGCCGAGCGGCGCCGCGCCCGCGGCCTGACCGCCACCGCCGTGGCGTGGGGCCCCTGGGCCGACGGCGGCATGGCCAGTGGCGAGGGGCAGGAACTGCTGGCCCGCCGTGGCCTCAGCCCCATGTCGCCGGCCCAGGCCGTGTACGCGCTGCGCAGCGCCGTCGGCCGGGCCGGGCCGGCGGTGACCGTGGCGGACGTCGACTGGTCCCTGTTCACCCCCGCGTTCGCCGCCGCCCGCGCCCGCCCCCTGCTCGACGACATCGCCGAGGCGCGCGACGCCCTGCGCGTGGTCGACGCGGAACCGGAGGGCACCGTCGGCGGCGGGCTGCGGCAGCACCTGCTGACGCTGCCCCGCGCCGAGCAGGACCGCCACCTGACCGAGCTCGTACGCACGCACACCGCCGCCGTGCTCGGCCACTCCGGCACCGAACTGGTCAAGGCCAACCGGGCGTTCAAGGAACTCGGCTTCGACTCGCTGACCGCCGTCGAGCTGCGCAACCGGCTCGGCGCCGCCACCGGCCTCACCCTGCCCACCACCCTGGTCTTCGACTACCCGAACCCGGCCGCCCTCGCCGACCACCTGTCGGCGACGCTGCGCCTGCACGAGGTCGAGACCGTCACCGCCTGGGGCCCCGCCGGGCCGGTCGACGACGACCCGATCGTCATCGTCGGCATGAGCTGCCGCTACCCGGGCGGCGTGGCCAACCCGGACGACCTGTGGGAGCTGGTCGCCACCGGGCGCGACGGCATCAGCGGCTTCCCCGACGACCGCCACTGGGACATGGGCCGGCTGCTGGCCGTCGACGCCGACGGGCAACCCGTCTCACACACCCGCGAGGGCGGCTTCGTCGACGGCGCCACCACATTCGACCCGGGCTTCTTCGGCATCTCGCCGCGCGAGGCCGTCGCCATGGACCCGCAGCAGCGGCTGCTGCTGGAGGCGTCCTGGGAGGCCATGGAGCAGGCCGGCATCGACCCGGAGGAGCTGCGCGGCAGCCGTACCGGCGTCTTCGTGGGCGCCTCCCCGTCGGGCTACGGCACCACCGACACCCCGGCCGAGCTGGCCGGCTACCAGCTCACCGGCGGCGCGCACAGCGTCATCTCGGGCCGGGTGTCGTACACCTTCGGGCTGGAGGGCCCGGCGGTGACGGTCGACACCGCCTGCTCGTCCTCGCTGGTGGCTGTGCACCTGGCCGCCCAGGCGCTGCGCGGCGGCGAATGCGACATGGCGCTGGCAGGCGGCGTCACCGTCATGGTGACGCCCGGCGCCTTCGTCGAGTTCTCCCGCCAGGGCGGCCTCGCCCCGGACGGGCGCTGCAAGTCCTTCGCCGCCGACGCCGACGGCACCGGCTGGTCGGAGGGCGTCGGCGTGCTGCTCGTCCAGCGCCTCTCCGACGCCCGGCGGCAGGGCCGCCAGGTGCTCGCCGTGCTCGCCGGCAGCGCCGTCAACCAGGACGGCGCGTCCAACGGTCTCACCGCCCCCAACGGGCCGGCCCAGCAGCGGGTGATCCGGCAGGCCCTCGCGAACGCCCGACTGACCACGGCCGACGTGGACGCCGTCGAGGCGCACGGCACCGGCACCGTCCTCGGCGACCCGATCGAGGCGCAGGCCCTGCTGGCCACGTACGGCCAGGGCCGCCCTGCCGACCGGCCGCTGCTGCTCGGCTCGATCAAGTCGAACATCGGCCACAGCCAGGCCGCCGCCGGCGTCGCCGGCATGATCAAAATGGTGCAGGCGATGCGGTACGGCCTGCTCCCACGGACCCTGCACCTCGACGAGCCGACCCCCCACGTGGACTGGTCCGCCGGCGCGGTCTCCCTGCTCACCGAGGCGCGCCCCTGGCCGGCGGTGGACCGGCCCCGCCGGGCCGCCGTGTCGTCGTTCGGCATCAGCGGTACGAACGTGCACCTGATCCTGGAGCAGCCGCCCACGCCGACCGACGCGGACGAGCCGGCCGACGGCGACGAGCCGGTCACCGGTGACGAGCCGTCCCGGGTGCCGGCGGTGCTGCCGCTGCTGCTGTCGGCCCGCGACGCGGCCGGGCTGTCGGCACAGGCTGGCCGCTGGGCGCAGTGGCTCGGCGGCACCGGGGCCCCGCGCCCGCTCGACGTGGCGTGGTCGTCGGTGGCGTCGCGTTCCGTACTGGAGCACCGGGCCGTCGTGTGCGGGGCGAGCCGGGACGAACTGCTGGCGGGCCTCGAAGCCGTGTCGGCGGGCGAGGTCTCGGCCGGCGTGCTCACCGGCCCGGGCGGCCAGCGCGGCCAGTTGGCGCTGTTGTTCTCGGGTCAGGGTGCGCAGCGTGCGGGGATGGGTCGGGAGTTGTCGGCCCTGTTCCCGGTGTTCGCCGTCGCGTTGGACGAGGTGTGCGGGCACCTGGATCCGTTGTTGCCGCGTCCGCTGCGGGAGGTGCTGTTCGCTGAGGCGGGTAGTGCTGAGGCGGAGTTGCTGGACCAGACGGTGTTCACGCAGGCCGGGTTGTTCGCGGTCGAGGTGGCGTTGTTCCGCCTGGTGGAGTCGTTCGGGATCGTTCCCGACATGCTGGCCGGTCATTCGATCGGTGAGGTGACCGCGGCGCATGTCGCGGGCGTGTTGTCCCTGGCCGACGCGTGTCAGCTCGTCGCCGCGCGGGGCCGGTTGATGCAGGCGCTGCCCACGGGCGGCGGGATGCTGGCGGTGGCCGCTGATGAGGCTGCGGTGGCGGAGTCTCTCGCCGGGATGACCGATCGGCTGGGTATCGCTGCGGTCAACGGACCCACCGCAGCGGTGGTGTCCGGTGCCGTCGAGGCCCTCGACGAGGTGGAGCGGGTCTGGCGGGAGCGGGGCGTGCGCACTCGCCGGCTGACGGTGAGCCACGCGTTCCACAGTCCGTTGATGGAGCCGATGCTGGCCGAGTTCCGCGCGGTCCTGCACGGCCTCACGTTTGCCACGCCGCTGCTGCCGGTCGTGTCGAACGTGACCGGGGCCCTGGCCGGCGACGAGATCCGCACGGCCGACTACTGGGTGCGGCACGTGCGCGAGGCCGTGCGGTTCGCCGACGGGATCGCCGCTCTGCGGGCTGCCGGTGTGGACACGTTCCTGGAGGTCGGGCCGCAGAGCGTCCTGACCGCGATGACCGCCGACGTGCTGCCTGACGACGACGGTGTGCTGGCGGTGGCTGTGCAGCGCCGGGACCGTCCGGAGGTGCAGGCGTTGCTGCACGCCCTGGCCGAGTTGCACGTGCACGGGATGCCGGTGACCTGGACGCAGTGGTTCGCCGACACCGGCGCACGGCGGGTCGACCTGCCCACGTACGCCTTCCAGCGGGAGCGGTACTGGCTGCCGCCCACCGGCCAGTCCGCCGACGTCTCCGGGGCCGGCCTCGGCGTGGCGCGGCACCCGCTGCTCGGTGCGGCGGTGTCGGTCGCCGGCGAGGACATGGTGGTGCTGACCGGCCGGCTGTCGGTGTCGACGCACCCGTGGCTCGCCGACCACGTCGTCTCCGGCGCCGTGGTGGTGCCGGGCACCGCGCTGGTGGACCTCGTCGTCCGCGCGGGCGACGAGGTCGGCGCGTCCCGCGTCCGCGAGCTGACCGTCCTCGCCCCGCTCGTGCTGCCCGCCACCGGCGGCGGAGTACGGGTCCAGGTCCGGGTCGGTCCCGTCGATGGGACCGGCAGTCGCTCGGTGACCGTGCACTCCCAGCCCGAGGACGACTCCGAGTCGGGCTGGACCCGGCACGCCGACGGCCTCGTCGGCGTCCCCACTGCCGACGAGCCCACCCCGGGCGCCTGGCCGCCACCCGGCGCGTCCGAGGTGGACGTCACCGGCTGGTACGCGACGGTCGCCGAGCACGGGCTCGCGTACGGGCCGGTCTTCCGGGGCCTGCGCCGGGCGTGGACCGCCGACGGCGAGGTGTTCGCCGAGGTCGCCCTCCCCGACGAGGTCACCGGTGACCCGGCGGGCTTCGGGGTGCACCCGGCGTTGCTGGACGCCGCCCTGCACCCCGTCGGGCTGCTGCCCGCCGACCAGTCGGGCGGCGGTCCCCGGGTGCCGTTCGCGTTCGAGGGTGTGCAGGTCCACGCCGTCGGCGCCCGGACGCTCCGGGTCCGCCTCACCGCCTCCGGCAACTCGGTGCGGCTGGTCGCCGCCGACGAGACGGGCGTGCCCGTGGTGTCGGTGGACTCGCTGGCACTGCGCGAGATGACCGGCCTGGCGGCCGCGCCGGACGAGGCGTACCGATCCCTGTTCGAGGTCTCCTGGCAGCCCGAGCAGATCGCCGCGCCCGACGGCGCGTACGGCTGGGCCGTGCTCGGTGACCGCCCGCTCGACGGCGCGCCGCAGCTCCCGGCGTACACCGACGTCGCCGCTCTGACCACGGCGGCGACGGACGGCACCGCCCCGGCGGCGCTGCTGCTACCCGTCACCCCGGCGACCTCCGGGACGGACGTGCCCGACGCGGTGCGCTCCGCCACGACGGACGTCCTCGGCGCGGTGCAGGCGTGGCTGGCGGCCGAGCCGCTGGCGGACTCGCGGCTGGTCGTCGTGACCCGCGGCGCCGTGACCACCGGCGCCGACGACCGCGTCAGCGACCTGGCGGGGGCGGCGGTCTGGGGCCTGCTGCGCTCGGCCCAGTCGGAGCACCCCGGCCGGCTCGTGCTGGCCGACCTGGAACCCGGCGCCGACCTGGACGCCGACCTGCTGGCCCTGCTCGCCGCAGCCGCCGACGACCCCGACCTCGGCGGGCAGGTCGCGGTGCGTTCGGGTACGGCGTACCTGCCGCGGCTGGTCCGCGCCACGGGCGCCGCGCGGACCCCGGCGACCCTCGGCGGGGGAACCGTCCTCGTCACCGGCGGCACCGGATCGCTGGGCGCCCTGGTGTCCGAACACCTCGTCACCGCCTACGGCGTGCGTTCGCTGGTGCTGGCGTCCCGGCAGGGCCCGGCGGCCCCCGGAGCCGACGAGCTGGTGCGGCGGCTGGCCGCGCTGGGCGCGACCGCCCGCGTGGTCGCCACGGACGTGACCGACCGTGAGCGCGTCGGCGAGCTGGTCCGGTCCATCACCGCCGACGACCGCCTGGCCGGGGTGGTCCACACCGCCGGCGTCCTCGACGACGGCATCGTCAGCGGGATCACCGCCGACCGGCTGGCGGACGTGCTGGCCCCGAAGGTCACGGCGGGCTGGTGGCTGCACGAGGCGACCGCCGAGCTGGACCTCGACCTGTTCGTGCTCTTCTCCTCCGTCGCCGGGGTGCTCGGCTCTCCCGGCCAGGCCGCGTACGCGGCCGGCAACGCCTTCCTGGACGCCCTCGCCGTGCTGCGGGCGCAGCGCGGGCTGCCCGCCGTCAGCCTCGCGTGGGGCATGTGGGACACCGACGGCATGGCCGCGTCGATCAACGACACCGACCGGGCGCGGGTGACCCGGGCCGGTCTGGTCCCGATGACCGCCCCGGTCGGGCTCGGGCTGTGGGACGCCGCCCTGACCCACGGCGGCGCGGCGCTGGTGCCGGCCGTTGTCGACCTGCCCGCCATGCGGGCACGGACCGCCGCCGGCCGGGTGCCGGTGATGCTGCGGGGCCTGGTGGGACCGGCAGCGAAGCGTCGCCGCTCCGGCACCGGCGCGTGGGCCGACCGGCTGGCCGGCCTCGACCCGCAGGAGGCGCGTACGCAGGTGGCCCTGCTGGTGCGCGGGATGATCGCGCAGGTGCTCGGCCACGGCGGCGCCGAGGCGGTGCCGGCGGACCGGGCGTTCCGGGAACTGGGCTTCGACTCGCTGACCGCCGTCGAGCTGCGCAACCGGATCAACAGCGCGAGCGGACTGCGGCTCACGTCGACGCTCGTCTTCGACTACCCGACCCCCGCTGCCCTGTCGGAGCACCTGTACGAGCAGCTGTCCGGCCAGGTCGCCGAGCAGCAGCGGGCCGTGCGGGCGACAAACGTCGACGAGCCGATCGCCATCGTGGGCATGGCCTGCCGCTACCCGGGCGGCGTGACGAACCCGCAGCAGCTGTGGGACCTGGTCGCCGCCGGCGCCGACGGTATCGGCGAGTTCCCCACCGACCGGGGCTGGGACCTCGACCGGCTCTTCCACCCCGACCCGGACAACCCCGGGACGTCGTACACCCGCCACGGTGGCTTCCTGTACGGGGCCGCCGAGTTCGACCCGGACTTCTTCGGCATCTCGCCGCGCGAGGCGATCGCCATGGACCCGCAGCAGCGACTGCTGCTGGAGGCGTCCTGGGAGACGTTCGAGTCGGCCGGCCTCGACCCGTCGCGGCTACGTGGCAGCCGGACCGGCGTCTTCGCCGGGCTCATGTACCACGACTATGCCTCCGGCGTGCAGGACCTGCCCGAGGGCGTGGGCGGCTACCTCGGCACCGGCACCTCCGGCAGCGTGCTGTCCGGCCGGGTCGCGTACACCTTCGGCCTCGAAGGCCCGGCGGTCACTGTCGACACGGCGTGCTCGTCGTCGCTGGTCGCGTTGCACCTCGCGGTGCAGGCACTGCGCGGCGGCGAGTGCGATCTCGCCCTGGCCGGTGGCGTGACGGTGATGGCGACGCCGGGCACGTTCATCGAGTTCTCCCGCCAGCGGGGCCTGTCGCAGGACGGTCGCTGCAAGTCGTTCGCGGCGTCGGCGGACGGCACGGGCTGGTCCGAGGGCGTCGGCGTGCTGCTGGTGCAACGACTCTCCGACGCGCAGCGGGAGGGCCGGCGGATCCTGGCGGTGGTACGGGGCAGCGCCGTGAACCAGGACGGCGCGTCGAACGGGCTGACGGCCCCCAACGGCCCGTCGCAGCAGCGGGTCATCCGGCAGGCCCTGGCGAACGCCCGGCTGACCACGGCCGACGTGGACGCCGTCGAGGCGCACGGCACCGGCACGACCCTGGGTGACCCGATCGAGGCGCAGGCCCTGCTGGCGACGTACGGGCAGGACCGGCCCGCCGACCGGCCGCTGTGGCTGGGCTCGATCAAGTCGAACATCGGCCACACCCAGGCCGCCGCCGGGGCGGCCGGCATCATCAAGATGATCATGGCGATGCGGCACGGGGTGCTGCCGTCGACGCTGCACGTCGACGAGCCGTCCCCGCACATCGAGTGGAGCGCCGGGGCGGTCTCCCTGCTCACCGAGGCCCGCGACTGGCCCGCGGCGGGCCGGCCCCGTCGCGCCGCGATCTCGTCGTTCGGCGTCAGCGGCACCAACGCGCACGTGATCATCGAGCAGCCCCCCGCCGAAGCGGAGCCCACCCGGGGCGAGCACGCGCCGACGCCCGCCGCCGGGTCGCTGCCGACGCCCGTGCTGCTCTCGGCCCGCTCCGAGGCCGCCGTCGCGGCGCAGGCCGACCGCTGGGCCCGCTGGATCGCCGACGACGAGAAACTGCGCCCCGCCGACGTCGGCTGGTCGTCGACAGTCAGCCGGGCCGTGCTGGAGCACCGTGCGGTGGTCACCGCGACGGGCCGGGACGAACTGCTGGCCGGGCTGCGGGCGCTCGCCGCCGGTGAGCCGGCCGCCGCCGTGGCAACGGGGACCGGCACGACGCGTACGCAGCTGGCCGTGCTCTTCTCCGGCCAGGGTGCGCAGCGTGCCGGGATGGGCCGGGAGTTGTCCGCCCTGTTCCCGGTGTTCGCCGTCGCGTTGGACGAGGTGTGTGCGCAGCTCGATCCGTTGCTGCCGCGTCCGTTGCGGGAGGTGCTGTTCGCGTCGTCGGGGTCCGCCGAGGCGGGGTTGCTGGATCAGACGGTGTTCACGCAGGCCGGGTTGTTCGCGGTCGAGGTGGCGCTGTTCCGTCTGGTGGAGTCGTTCGGGGTTGTTCCCGATGTGGTGGCTGGTCATTCGATCGGTGAGGTGACGGCTGCGCATGTGGCCGGGGTGTTGTCCCTGGCCGACGCGTGCGTTCTCGTGGCCGCGCGGGGTCGGTTGATGCAGGCGTTGCCGGCCGGTGGCGGGATGCTGGCGGTGGCCGCCGACGAGGCGGCGGTGGTGGAGTCGATCGCGAGGCTGACCGACCGGGTCGGTATCGCGGCCGTCAACGGGCCTGCCGCCGTCGTCGTCTCCGGTGCCGTCGAGGCCCTGGACGAGGTGGAGCGGGTCTGGCGGGAGCGGGGCGTGCGTACGCGCCGGCTGGTGGTAAGTCACGCGTTCCACAGCCCGCTGATGGAGCCGATGCTCGACGAGTTCCGCGCCGTCCTGGCGGGGCTGGCGTTCCGGGCGCCGCTGCTGCCGGTGGTGTCGAACCTGACCGGCGCGCTCGCCGACCCGCAGGAGATCACCCGTGCCGAGTACTGGGTGCGGCACGTGCGGGAGGCCGTCCGCTACGCCGACGGCATCGCCGCCCTGCGGGCCACCGGGGTCGACACCTTCCTGGAGATCGGCCCGCAGAGCGTCCTGACCGCCATGAACGCCGACCTGCTCGCCGATGACGCGCTGGCGGTGGCCGTCCAGCGTCGGGACCGGCCCGCCCCGCAGGCACTGCTGCACGCCCTCGCCGACCTGCACGTCCACGGTGTCCCGGTGACCTGGACGCAGTGGTTCACCGACGCCGGCGCCGCCCGGGTCGACCTGCCCACGTACGCCTTCCAGCACCAGCGGTACTGGCTCGGCGCGGGCCAGACGCGTATCGCCGACGTGTCCGGGGCGGGCCTCGGCGTCGCCGGGCACCCGCTGCTCGGCGCGGCGGTCTCCGTGGCCGGCGAGGACATGGTGGTGCTGACCGGCCGCCTGTCGACGTCGACGCACGCGTGGCTCGCCGACCACGTCGTCTCCGGCGCGGTGATCGTGCCGGGCGCTGCCCTGGTGGAGTTGGCGGTGCGGGCGGGTGACGAGGTGGGTGCGTCGCGGGTGCGGGAGCTGACCGTGTCCGCGCCGCTGGTGCTGCCGGAGTCCGGCGCGGTGCGGGTGCAGGTACGCGTCGGCGCGGCCGACGAGACCGGCACCCGAGTCGTGGCGGTGCACTCGCAGTCCGAGGGTGATCCGGAGGCTGACTGGGTGCGGCATGCGGAGGGCGTGCTGGAGCCGGCGTCGGCCGACGAGCCGGGCGTGGGGGAGTGGCCGCCGGTCGGTGCGTCCGAGGTGGACGTGGCGGGCTGGTATCCGGTGCTTGCGGAGCGTGGCCTGGCGTACGGGCCGGTGTTCCGGGGGCTGCGCCGGGTGTGGACGGGCGGCGACGAGGTGTTCGCCGAGGTGGCGTTGCCGGATGAGGTGGCGACGGAGGCGGCGCGCTTCGGTGTGCACCCGGCGCTGCTGGATGCGGCGCTGCATCCGATCGGACTGCTGGTGGGTGCGGAGGGTCCGGGTGGGCCGCGGGTGCCGTTCGCGTTCGAGGGTGTGCAGGTGTATGCCTCGGGCGCGCGGGTGCTGCGGGTCCGGCTGTCGCGTACGGGCTCGGCGGTGCGTCTGGTCGCGTGCGACGAGTCGGGCGCGGCAGTGGTCTCGGTCGACTCCCTCGCCCTGCGCGAGCTGACCGGCGTGACCGCGGCAGGCGCGGCGGCCCGCGCGATGTTCGAACTCACCTGGCAGGCCGAGGAGATCGCCGCCGCCGGAGACCTCTCCGGCTGGGCGCTGGTCGGCTCGCCGGCAACCGCCGACCTGCCGGCGTACGGCGACGTCGAGGCGCTCGTCGCGGCCGTCGACGCCGGCCGGACGGTCGCACCGAAGGCGCTGCTGCTGCCGCTCGACGCGGCGGAGAGCGCGGTCCCCGACGCGGTACGCGCGGCGACCACGGCCGTGCTGGCGACCGTGCGGTCCTGGCTGGCGGCGGACGCGCTGGCGGAGTCGCGGCTGGTGGTGGTGACCCGGGGCGCGGTGTCGGTGGCGGCGGACGACCGGGTGTCCGACCTGGCCGGTGCGGCGGTGTGGGGTCTGCTGCGGTCGGCGCAGTCGGAGCACCCGGGTCGCATCGTGCTGGCGGACGTCGACGTCGACGTGGACGCCGGGCTGCTGGGTGTGCTGACCACAGTGGCCGACGAGCCGGTGGCGTTCGGTGGTCAGGTCGCGGTGCGTGCGGGTGAGGTGTTCGTGCCGCGCCTGGTGCGTGCGGTCGCTGCGGTGTCGGTGGAGACGCCGGTTGTGGGTGACGGTGCGGTGCTGGTGACCGGTGGTACGGGTGCGCTCGGGGCGTTGGTGGCGGAGCATCTGGTGTCGGCGCATGGTGTGCGGTCGCTGGTGCTGGTGTCGCGGCGCGGTCCGGAAGCCGCCGGTGCGGGCGAGTTGTCGGAGCGGCTGTCGGCGCTGGGTGCGTCGGTGCGGGTCGTTGCCTGTGACGTGACGGACCGGGACCAGGTGTTCGGGCTGGTGGCGGAGGTTTCCGCCGGGGGTCGGCTGGCGGGTGTGGTGCACACCGCTGGTGTCTTGGATGACGGTGTCGTGGAGGGGCTGACGGCGGCGCGGCTGGCCGGGGTGTTGGCGCCGAAGGTTTCGGCGGGTTGGTTCCTGCATGAGGCGACGGCGGCGCTGGATCTCGACTTGTTCGTGGTGTTCTCGTCGGTGGCGGGTGTGTTGGGTTCGCCGGGTCAGTCGGCGTATGCGGCGGGCAACGCGTTCCTCGACGGGCTTGCGGTCCACCGGCGGCAGCTCGGGTTGCCTGCGGTGAGTCTGGCGTGGGGGATGTGGGACACGGCAGGCATGGCCGCCTCGATCGACGAGGCGGACCGGGCGCGGTCCGCGCGGGCGGGTCTGACGCCGATGAGCGCCGAGATCGGGTTGGAGCTGTTCGACGCCGCCCTGGTGGCGGAGCGGCCGGCGTTGGTGCCGGCTGTGATCGACGTACCGGCGATGCGCGCAGCGCTCGGCGCCGGCCCGGCGCCGGCCGTGCTGCGTACCCTGATCGGGTCGACGGCGGCCCGGCGACGGGCCGCGCGGAGCGGCGACTGGGCCAACCAGCTCGCGGGCCTGGCGCCCGACGAGGCACGCGCCCAGATCGACGTGCTGGTGCGCGGTCTGGTCGCGCAGGTGTTGGGGCACGGTGGTGCGGAGTCGGTGCCGGCGGACCGGGCGTTCCGGGAGCTGGGCTTCGACTCGCTGACGGCGGTGGACCTGCGTAACCGGTTGAACGCGGCCACGGGGCTGCGGCTGGCCTCGACGCTGGTGTTCGACTATCCGACCCCGGCCGTGCTCGCCGACCACCTGCACGAGCAGGTCTCCGGGCAGATCACCGCCCGCCAGACGGCGGTGCTCACCGCCGGCACCGACGAGCCGATCGCGATCGTGGGCATGGCCTGCCGCTACCCCGGTGGCGTCGACAGTCCCGACCAGATGTGGGCGTTGCTGGCCGGCGGCGGCGACGGGATCTCGGAGTTCCCCACCGATCGCGGCTGGGACCTGGAGAGCCTGTTCGACCCGGACCCGGAGCACAGCGGTACGTCGTACACGCGCCATGGTGGTTTCCTGTACCGGGCGGCGGAGTTCGACCCGGGCTTCTTCGGTATTTCGCCGCGTGAGGCCCTGGCGATGGATCCGCAGCAGCGGTTGCTGTTGGAGGCGTCGTGGGAGTCGTTCGAGTCGGCGGGGCTTGATCCGCAGCGGTTGCGGGGCAGCCGGACGGGTGTGTTCGCCGGTGTCATGTACCACGACTACGCCTCCCGCCTGATGGACCTGCCGCCGGACGCCGAGGGCTTCGTCGGCACGGGCACGTCGGGCAGCGTGCTGTCCGGTCGGGTCGCCTACACCTTCGGGCTCGAGGGCCCGGCGGTCACCGTCGACACCGCTTGTTCTTCCAGCCTCGTCGCGCTGCACCTCGCCGCGCAGGCGTTGCGTTCCGGCGAGTGTGATCTGGCGTTGGCCGGTGGTGTGACGGTGATGGCGACGCCGGGGACGTTCATCGAGTTCTCCCGGCAGCGCGGCCTGTCGGCCGACGGCCGCTGCAAGTCGTTCGCGGCGTCCGCCGACGGCACCGGCTGGTCCGAGGGCGTCGGCGTGCTGCTCGTGGAACGGCTGTCGGACGCGCGGCGCAACGGGCACCGCGTGCTGGCGGTGGTACGTGGCACGGCCGTGAACCAGGACGGCGCGTCGAACGGGCTGACCGCGCCGAACGGTCCGTCGCAGCAGCGGGTGATCCGGCAGGCGCTGGCGAACGCGCGCCTGTCCCCGGCGGACGTGGATGCCGTGGAGGCGCACGGCACGGGCACGACGCTGGGTGACCCGATCGAGGCGCAGGCTCTGCTGGCGACGTACGGGCAGGAGCGTCCGCAGGATCGGCCGTTGCTGTTGGGGTCGGTGAAGTCGAACATCGGGCACACGCAGGCGGCTGCCGGTGTGGCCGGTGTGATCAAGATGGTCATGGCGATGCGGCACGGTCTGGTGCCGGCGACGCTGCACGTGGACGAGGCGTCGCCGCATGTCGACTGGTCGGCGGGGGCGGTGGCCCTGGCCACCGAGCCCACCCCGTGGCCGGCCGTGGACCGGCCGCGTCGGGCGGCGGTGTCGTCGTTCGGGATCTCCGGCACGAACGCGCATGTGATCATCGAGCAGCCGCCGGTTGAGACGATCGAGGGTGAGGTCGTCGCCCGCGACGTGCCGCCGGTCGTGCCGGTGCTGCTGTCGGCCCGCGATGCCGCCGCGCTGTCGGCGCAGGCGGGCCGGTGGGCGCGCTGGCTGACCGCCGACGAGGCCCCGCGTCCGCTGGACGTGGCCTGGTCCTCCGTCACCACCCGGCCCGCGCTGGAACACCGGGCGGTCGTCACCGCCGCCGACCGGGACGACCTGGTCGCGGCGTTGACCGGCCTCGCCGACGGCGACCCCACCGGTACGGTCGTCTCCGGCGCCACCGGCCAGCGCGGCCAGATCGCGCTGCTCTTCTCCGGCCAGGGCGCGCAGCGTGCCGGGATGGGCCGGGAGCTGTACGCCGGGTTCCCGGTGTTCGCCGCCGCGCTGGACGAGGTGTGTGCGCAGCTCGATCCGTTGCTGCCGCGTCCGCTCAAGGACGTGCTGTTCGCGTCGGAGGGTTCCGCCGAGGCGGAGTTGCTGGATCAGACGGTGTTCACGCAGGCCGGGTTGTTCGCGGTCGAGGTGGCGTTGTTCCGTCTGGTGGAGTCGTTCGGGGTCGTGCCGGACATGCTGGCTGGTCACTCGATCGGTGAGGTGACCGCGGCGCATGTCGCGGGCGTGTTGTCCCTGGCCGACGCGTGTCAGCTCGTCGCCGCGCGGGGTCGGTTGATGCAGGCGCTGCCGACCGGTGGCGGGATGCTGGCCGTTGCCGCCGATGAGGCGGCGGTGGCGGAGTCGATCGTCGGGCTGACCGGCCGGGTCGGTGTCGCGGCCGTCAACGGCCCCGCAGCAGTGGTGGTGTCGGGTGCCGTCGAGGCCCTGGACGAGGTGGAGCGGGTCTGGCGGGATCGGGGCGTGCGTACGCGCCGGCTGACGGTGAGCCATGCGTTCCACAGTCCGTTGATGGAGCCGATGCTGGCCGATTTCCGCGCGGTCCTGCATGGCCTCACGTTTGCTGCGCCGTTGTTGCCGGTGGTGTCGAACGTGACGGGTGCCCTGGCCGACGCAGGCGAGATCTGCACGCCGGAGTATTGGGTGCGGCATGTGCGCGAGGCGGTGCGCTACGCCGATGGGATCGCCGCTCTGCGGGCTGCCGGGGTGGACACGTTCCTGGAGGTCGGGCCGCAGAGCGTCCTGACCGCGATGACCGCCGACGTGCTGCCCGACGACGACGGTGTGCTGGCGGTGGCTGTGCAGCGCCGGGACCGTCCGGAGGCGCACGCGCTGCTGCACGCCCTGGCGGAGCTGCACGTGCACGGGATGCCGGTGACCTGGACGCAGTGGTTCGCCGAGACCGGCGCGCGCCGCGTCGACCTGCCCACGTACGCCTTCCAGCACCAGCGCTACTGGCCCACCGCCGGCCGGGCGCGTACGGGCGACGTGTCCGGGGCCGGACTCGGCCGCACCGGGCACCCGCTGCTCGGCGCGACAGTGGACCTGGCCGGCGACGACGAGATGGTGCTGACCGGCCGGCTCTCCCTGACCACGCACCCGTGGCTGGCCGACCACACGGTCTCCGGGCTGACGCTCGTACCCGGCACGGCCCTGGTCGAGCTGGCCGTACGGGCCGGCGACGAGGTGGGCCTCTCCCGGCTGCGTGAGCTGACCATGGCCGCCCCGCTGGTGCTCCCCGAATCCGGCGGCGTACGCATTCAGGTGCGGGTGTCCACGTCGGAGTCGCCGCAGCGTCCCGTCGCCGTCTACTCCCGCCCCGACGACGATCCCGAGGCGGGCTGGACCCGGCACGCGGAGGGTGTGCTGGAGGCGTCCACCGCCGACGAGCCCGACACGATCACCTGGCCCCCCGCCCCGACGTCGGAGGTGGACCTCGCGGGGTGGTACGCGACGCTGGCGGAGCACGGCCTGGCGTACGGGCCGGTCTTCCAGGGACTCCAGCGCGCCTGGGTCGGCCGCGACGAACTGTTCGCCGAGGTGGCCCTGCCGGAGGCCGCCGCCACGGAGAGCGCCGGATTCGGCGTGCACCCGGCGCTGCTGGACGCCGCCCTGCACCCGATCGGGCTGCTGCTCGGTGGCGAGGAATCGAGCGGACCACGGGTGCCGTTCGCCTTCGAGGGCGTGCAGGTCCACGCCGCAGGCGCGGGGACGCTGCGGGTGCGCCTGACCCGCGACGGCTCCGGACTGCGGCTGGCCGCGTACGACGAGGTGGGCGCGCCGGTCGTGTCGATGGACTCCCTCGTCCTGCGAGAGCTGACCGGCGCGGCCGCGCCGGGCGTGGCCTCGCGGTCGCTGTTCGAGCTGCGGTGGCCGGCCGTGCAGACCGCACCCGCCGGGGAGCTTTCCGGATGGGCGCTGGTGACCGGCGGCCTGGAGCTGCCGGCACCGGTAGGAATGCCCACGTACGCCGACGTGGCGACGGTCACGGGGGAGGAGCCCGTCCCCCGGACGCTGCTGCTGCCGGTGTTCCCCGCGCCCGGCGCGGCGACGCCGGAGTCGGTCCGGGCAGTGACCTCGGACGTGCTGGCGACGGTGCAGTCCTGGCTCGCGGCGGACGCCCTGGCGGACTCGCGGCTCGTGGTCGTGACCCGGGGCGCGGTGTCGATCGGCGACGGCGACCGGGTGACCGACCTGGCGAGCGCGGCGGTGTGGGGTCTGCTGCGTTCGGCGCAGTCGGAGCACCCGGGCCGCATGGTCCTCGCGGACGTCGACGGCGACCTGGACGCCGCGCTGGTTGCCCTGCTGGACGGCGTCCTGCGGGAACCGGCCACGACCGGCGGCCAGCTCGCCGTCCGCGAGGGCGCGGTGTACTCGCCGCGCCTGGTCCGGGCCGGCATCACGGCCGCACAGACGCCCAGCCTGGGTGACGGCGCGGTGCTGGTGACCGGCGGTACGGGTGCGCTCGGGGCGCTGGTCGCGGAGCACCTGGTGTCGGTGCACGGCGTGCGGTCGCTGGTGCTCGTGTCGCGGCGCGGTCCGGAAGCCGCCGGTGCGGGCGAGCTGTCGGAGCGGCTGTCCGCGCTGGGCGCGTCGGTGCGGATCGCCGCCTGTGACGTGACCGACCGGGACCAGGTCGGCGCTTTGGTTGCCGAGGTCACCGCCGAGGGTCGGCTGGCGGGTGTCGTGCACACCGCCGGCGTCCTGGACGACGGTGTCGTGGAGGGGCTGACGGCGGCGCGGCTGGCCGGGGTGTTGGCGCCGAAGGTGTCGGCGGGTTGGTTCCTGCACGAGGCGACGGCGGGTCTGGATCTGGATCTGTTCGTGGTGTTCTCGTCGGTGGCGGGTGTGCTCGGCTCGCCCGGTCAGTCGGCGTACGCGGCGGGCAACGCCTTCCTCGACGGGCTTGCGGTCCACCGGCGGCAGTTGGGTCTGCCGGCCGTCAGTCTCGCGTGGGGCATGTGGGACACCGCCGGCATGGCCGCCTCGATCGAGGAGGCGGATCGGGCGCGTTCGGCGCGGGCGGGTCTGACGCCGATGAGCGCCGAGGTCGGGCTGGAACTCTTCGACGCCGCCCTGCGTGCCGACCGTCCGGCCCTCGTACCGGCCGTGATCGACGTGCCCGCGCTCCGGGCGGCGGCCTCCGGCGGCCCCGTGCCGGCCGTGCTGCGCACCCTGATCGGCGTGACCGGCACCCGCCGCCAGGCGGGGCAGGGCGCTGGCGACTGGGCCGACCGGCTCGCCGGGCTCACCGAGGACGAGGGCCGCGCCCAGATCGACGTGCTGGTGCGGGGCCTGGTCGCGCAGGTGTTGGGGCACGGTGGTGCGGAGTCGGTGCCGGCGGACCGGGCGTTCCGGGAGCTGGGCTTCGACTCGCTGACGGCGGTGGACCTGCGTAACCGGTTGAACGCGGCCACCGGGCTGCGGCTGGCCTCGACGCTGGTGTTCGACTATCCGACCCCGGCCGTGCTCGCCGACCACCTGTGGTCGGAGCTGGCCGGCGTCAGCGCGTCGGCCGGCGCACAGGTCGCCGGCACGGTCGTCGGCGCCGACGAGCCGATCGCGATCGTGGGCATGGCCTGCCGTTACCCGGGCGGGGTGGAATCCCCCGACGAACTGTGGGAGTTGCTGGCCGGCGGCGGTGAGGGGATCGGGGAGTTCCCGGCGGATCGCGGCTGGGACCTGGAGTCGCTCTTCGACCCGGACCCGAACCGCAGCGGTACGTCGTACACGCGCCACGGCGGTTTCCTGTACGGCGCGGCAGAGTTCGACCCCGGTTTCTTCGGGATCTCGCCGCGCGAGGCGCTCGCGATGGATCCGCAGCAGCGGTTGCTGTTGGAGGCGTCGTGGGAGTCGTTCGAGTCGGCGGGGCTTGATCCGCAGCGGTTGCGGGGCAGCCGGACGGGTGTGTTCGCCGGTGTCATGTACCACGACTACGCCTCCCGGCTCATGGACCTGCCGACCGAGGTGGAGGGCTACGTCGGGACCGGCACCTCCGGCAGCGTGCTGTCCGGTCGGGTCGCCTACACCTTCGGGTTGGAGGGCCCGGCTGTCACCGTGGACACGGCGTGCTCGTCGTCGCTGGTGGCGCTGCATCTCGCCGCGCAGGCGTTGCGTTCCGGCGAGTGTGATCTGGCGTTGGCCGGTGGTGTGACGGTGATGGCGACGCCGGGCACGTTCATCGAGTTCTCCCGGCAGCGCGGCCTGTCGCAGGATGGTCGCTGCAAGTCGTTCGCGGCGTCGGCCGACGGCACCGGCTGGTCCGAGGGCGTCGGCGTGCTGCTGGTGCAGCGGCTCTCCGACGCCCAGCGCGAGGGCCGGAAGATCTACGCCGTGGTGCGGGGCACGGCCGTGAACCAGGACGGTGCGTCGAACGGGCTGACCGCGCCGAACGGTCCGTCGCAGCAGCGGGTGATCCGGCAGGCCCTCGCGAACGCGCGGCTCACTGCGGCCGACGTGGACGCCGTGGAGGCGCACGGCACCGGCACGACGCTGGGTGACCCGATCGAGGCGCAGGCCGTCCTGGCCACGTACGGGCAGGACCGGCAGGGGCGGGAGCCGTTGTGGCTCGGCTCGGTCAAGTCGAACATCGGGCACACGCAGGCCGCCGCCGGTGTCGCCGGTGTGATCAAGATGGTCATGGCGATGCGCCACGGCGTCGTCCCGCCGACCCTGCACGTGGACGAGCCGTCCCCACACATCGACTGGACGGCCGGGGCGGTGGCCCTCGCGACCGAGCCCACCCCGTGGCCGGCCGTGGACCGGCCGCGTCGGGCGGCGGTGTCGTCGTTCGGGATCTCCGGCACGAACGCGCATGTGATCGTCGAGCAGCCGCCCGCCGAGACGATCGAGGGCGAGATCGTCGCCCGCGACGTGCCGCCGGTCGTACCGGTGCTGCTCTCCGCGCGCTCCGACGCGGCCCTGGCCGGCCAAGCGGGCCGGTGGGCGCGCTGGCTCGCCGCCGACGCGGCCCCGCGTCCGCTGGACGTGGCCTGGTCCTCCGTCACCACCCGGCCCGCGCTGGAACAGCGCGCCGTCGCCGTGGTTTCCGACGGCAACGACCTGCTCACCGCGCTTCGAGCCCTCGATGCGGGCGAGCCCTCCGGGACCGTCGTGACCGGCTCCACCGCCGTACGCGGCCAGCTCGCGCTGCTCTTCTCCGGCCAAGGTGCGCAGCGTGCGGGGATGGGTCGGGAGTTGTACGCCGGGTTCCCGGTGTTCGCCGCCGCGTTGGACGAGGTGTGCGGGCACCTGGATCCGTTGTTGCCGCGTCCGTTGCGGGAGGTGCTGTTCGCTGAGGCGGGTTCCGCCGAGGCGGAGTTGCTGGATCAGACGGTGTTCACGCAGGCCGGGTTGTTCGCGGTCGAGGTGGCGCTGTTCCGTCTGGTGGAGTCGTTCGGGATCGTGCCGGACATGCTGGCCGGTCACTCGATCGGTGAGGTGACCGCGGCGCATGTCGCGGGCGTGTTGTCCCTGGCCGACGCGTGTCAGCTCGTCGCCGCGCGGGGTCGGTTGATGCAGGCGCTGCCCACGGGCGGCGGCATGCTGGCCGTGGCCGCCGACGAGGCTGCGGTGGTCGAGTCGATCGCCGGGCTCACCGACCGGGTGGGCGTCGCTGCGGTCAACGGACCCACCGCAGTGGTGGTGTCCGGTGCCGTCGAGGCCCTCGACGAGGTGGAGCGGCACTGGCGCGACCGGGGCGTGCGCACTCGCCGGCTGACGGTGAGCCACGCGTTCCACAGCCCGTTGATGGAGCCGATGCTCGACGAGTTCCGCGCGGTCCTGCACGGCCTCACCTTTGCCACGCCGCTGCTGCCGGTGGTGTCCAACGTGACCGGGGCCCTGGCCGGCGATGAGATCCGCATGCCGGAGTATTGGGTGCGGCATGTGCGCGAGGCGGTGCGCTACGCCGACGGGATCGCCGCTCTGCGGGCTGCCGGTGTGGACACGTTCCTGGAGGTCGGGCCGCAGAGCGTCCTGACCGCGATGACCGCCGACGTGCTGCCTGACGACGACGGTGTGCTGGCGGTGGCTGTGCAGCGCCGGGACCGTCCGGAGGTGCAGGCGTTGCTGCACGCCCTGGCCGAGTTGCACGTGCACGGCGTGCCGGTGACCTGGACGCAGTGGTTCGCCGAGACCGGCGCGCGCCGCGTCGACCTGCCCACGTACGCCTTCCAGCACCAGCGCTACTGGCCCGAGGGCACGGCCGAGAAGCGGGCCGCCCCGGACGGCGGCGACGTCGAGTTCTGGACCGCCGTCGAGCGTGGCGACCTGGCCGCCCTCGCCGCCGAACTCGGCGACGACCCCGACGCCCTGGACACGCTCGGCCCGGCCCTGCCGGTCCTCTCGCGCTGGCGTCGTCACCGGTCCCGGGACACCGCGTTGGACGGGTGGTCGTACCGGATCGGGTGGGAGCCGGTCCGGCCGAACCCGAAGACCAGGCTGTCCGGGCGGTGGCTGATCGTCACCGTCGACAGCGGCGCCGACGCGGGCGTGGCGAAGACCCTCACCCAGGCCGGCGCCCGGGTGGACACGCTCACCGTGTCGTCCACCCTCGACCGCGCCGACCTGGGCGAGCGGCTGCGCCGGATCAGCGGGGACGGCTGGGCCGGGGTGCTCTGCGTCCTGCCCCGCCAGGACCGGCCCCCGGCGCACACGCCGGCGTTGCCCGCTGGCACGGCCGCCCTGCTCACCCTCGTCCGGGCGCTCACCGACACCGGCCTGGCCGGACGGGTGTGGGCGCTCAGTCGGACCGCGATGCCCGTCACGGCCGGCGAACGGGTCGACGACGTCTGGGCGGCCCTGGCCTGGGGCCTGGGCCGGGTCGTCGCCCTCGAACAGCCGGACCGCTGGGGCGGCCTGGTCGACCTGCCCGCCCGCGCCGACCGCGGCGCCCGCGCCGGGCTCGTCGCGGTCCTCGCCGACGGCACCCTGGACCAGGTGGCCGTCCGGCGCAGCGGCATCTTCGGCCGGCGGCTGGTGCCGGCCGCGCCGCCCGCCGGGTCAGGTTGGCGGCCCGCCGGGACGGTGCTGGTGACCGGTGGTACGGGAGCGTTGGGTCGGCACGTGGCCCGCTGGTTGCTGGCGAACGGGGCCGGTGAGGTGGTCCTCGCCTCGCGGCGGGGTCCGGGGGCGCCGGGTGTGGCGGAGCTGGTGGCCGAGTTGGGTGCGGTGCGGGTCGTGGCGTGCGACGTCACCGACCGGGCCGCCGTCGACGCCCTCGTGGCGGACCTGCCGGAGCTGACCGCCGTCGTGCACACCGCCGGAGCGTCCGGCGGCACCACCCCGGCGTACGAGGTGACCGACGGCGAGCTGTCGGACACCCTGGCCGGCAAGGTGCTCGGCGCCCTGCACCTCGACGCCGCCTGCCGGGGTCGCGACCTCGACGCGTTCGTGGTCTTCTCCTCGGTCGCCGGTGTCTGGGGCGGCGGCGGGCAGGCCGGCTACGCGGCCGGCAACGCCCTGCTCGACACCCTCGTCGCAGCCCGCCGGGCGAAGGGCCTGCCCGCCACCGCGCTGGCGTACGGCCCGTGGGCGGAGGACGGCATGGCCGCCGGGGAGACCGCCGACGGCCTGCGCCGCCGCGGGTTCAGCCCGCTCGCGCCCGACGCCGCCGTCGCGGCGCTCGGCCGCTGGGTGAACGCCCCCGAGGCGGCCCCGGTGATCGTGGACGTCGACTGGTCCCGGTTCGTCACGGCGTTCACCGCCGCACGGCCGAGCCACCTCTTCGACCGGGTCGCCCCCGCCGTCGCCGAAGAGCCGCAGCGGCCGGAGAGCGCCGCGGCCACCGACGGGCTGCGCAACCGGCTCGCCACGCTGCCGGCGACCGGCCAGGAGGCGCTGCTGGTCGACCTCGTCCGCGCGGAGGCGGCGGCCGTGCGCGGCCACCCCACCACCGACCAGGTGCCCGCCGGCCGGGCGTTCCGGGAACTGGGCTTCGACTCCCTCGCCGCCGTGCAACTGCGGGACCGGCTGGGCCGGGTCACCGGCCTGACCCTGCCGTCGACAGTCGTCTTCGACCACCCGTCCGCGGCGGAACTCGCCCGCTTCCTGCGTACCGAAATCGTCGTCGGCGCGGACGGCGGCCCGGTCACCGGCGGCGTGGCCTCTGCCCGGCCGGCGTCCGACGAGCCGATCGCGATCGTCTCCATGGCCTGCCGCTTCCCGGGCGGCGTGTCGTCGCCGCAGGAGCTGTGGCGCCTGCTGGCCGAGGGGGTGGACGCGGTCACGCCGATGCCGGCCGACCGGGGCTGGGACCTCGACGGCCTGTTCGACAGCGACCCGGAGCGGGTCGGCACCAGCTACACCCGCAGCGGCGGCTTCCTGCACGACGTCGTCGGCTTCGACGCCGCGTTCTTCGGGATCAACCCGCGCGAGGCCCTCGCCATGGACCCGCAGCAGCGGCTGCTGCTGCACACCACCTGGGAGGTCTTCGAACGCGCCGGCATCGACCCGCACCGGGTACGCGGCTCCGCCACCGGCGTCTTCATGGGCACCAACGGGCAGGACTACGCCACGCTGCTGCTGGGCGCCCGCTCGCAGGTGGAGGGCTACCAGGCGACCGGCAACGGCGCGTCGGTGGTCTCGGGCCGCCTGGCATACTCGTTCGGGCTGCACGGCCCGGCGGTCACCGTCGACACGGCCTGCTCGTCGTCGCTGGTGGCGCTGCACCTGGCCGCGCAGGCGCTGCGCAGCGGCGAGTGCGACCTCGCCCTCGCCGGCGGCGTCACGGTGATGTCGACCCCGGGCGCGTTTTTGGAGTTCTCCCGGCAGCGCGGCCTCGCGGCCGACGGGCGGGTCAAGGCGTTCGCCGAGGCCGCCGACGGCACGGGCTGGGGCGAGGGCGTCGGCGTCCTGCTGCTCCAGCGGCTCTCCGACGCCCAGCGCGACGGCAACCGGATCCTCGCCGTCGTACGGGGCAGCGCCGTCAACTCCGACGGCGCGAGCAACGGCCTCACCGCCCCGAACGGACCCGCCCAGCAGCGGGTCATCCGGCACGCGCTGGACAACGCCGGCCTCACCCCCGCAGACGTGGACGTCGTCGAGGCACACGGCACCGGCACCACCCTCGGCGACCCGATCGAGGCGCAGGCGCTGCTGGCCACGTACGGCAGGGACCGAACCGCCGAGCGGCCGCTGTGGCTCGGGTCGGTGAAGTCGAACATCGGCCACACCCAGGCCGCGGCGGGCGCGGCGAGCCTGATGAAGATCGTGCTGGCCCTGCAACACGAGGTGCTGCCGAAGACCCTGCACGTCGACGCGCCGACCCCGCACGTCGACTGGTCCTCCGGCACGCTGGCGCTGCTCACCGAAGCACGACCGTGGGCCGCCACGGACGGACCCCGCCGGGCCGGCGTCTCCTCGTTCGGCATCAGCGGCACCAACGCCCACGTGATCATCGAGGAGGCCCCGGCGCCGGTCGCCGCCGCCGACACCGCAACGTTCGACGTGACCGCGGGGCACGGCGAAGCGCGACGCGACCACCGCGCCGTGGCCCTGCCGTGGCCGGTCTCCGCCGCCGATCTGCCCGCCCTGCGCGAGCAGGCCGGGAGGCTGGCTGACCACGTCGCGACCGGCGACGACCCGGCCGGCCTGGTCGCCTGGGCGCTCGCCGACGGCCGCGCACACCTCGGCCGGCGGGCCACCGTGATCGCCGCCGACCGGGAGACCCGGCTGGGCGCGCTGCGCGCCCTGGCCGCCGGGGAGGAGCACCCAGCGGTGGTCACCGCCCGGCGACGCGCCGGCGGCCTCGCCGTCCAGTTCTCCGGCCAGGGCGCCCAGCGCCCCGGCACCGGCCGCCAGCTGTACGACACGTTCCCCGTCTTCGCGGCGGCCCTCGACGAGGTCTGCGCGGCCCTGGACCACCAGCTGCCGCAGCCGCTGAAGCCGGTGCTGTTCGCGGCCGAAGGCAGCGCCGAGGCGGCGCTGCTCGACGAGACGGTCTTCACCCAGGCGGGGCTGTTCGCGCTGGAGGTGGCCCTGTTCCGGCTGGTCGAGTCGTTCGGGGTGGTGCCCGGGCACGTCGCCGGGCACTCCATCGGCGAGATCACCGCCGCGCACGTCGCCGGCGTGCTGTCCCTCGCCGACGCCGCCACGCTGGTGGCCGCCCGGGGAAGGCTCATGCAGGCCCTGCCCGCCGGGGGCGGGATGCTCGCCGTCGCCGCCGACGAGGCGGCCGTCGTCGAGTCCCTGGCCGGGCTGGGTGACCGGGTCGGCGTCGCCGCCGTCAACGGCCCCACCGCCGTGGTGCTCGCCGGGGCCGTCGACTCCCTCGACGGGCTGGAGCGGCTCTGGCGGGAACGCGGGGTGCGCACCCGCCGGCTGCGGGTCAGCCACGCCTTCCACAGCCCGCTGATGGAGCCGATGCTGGCCGAGTTCCGGGCCGTCCTCGACGGACTGGCGTTCGCCGCGCCGCTGCTGCCGATCGTGTCGAACCTGACCGGGCGGCTCGCCGAGCCCGACGAGATCCGTACGCCCGCCTACTGGGTGCGCCACGTCCGCGAGGCCGTCCGGTACGCCGACGGGATCGCCGCGCTGCGCGACGCGGGCGTGGACACCTTCCTGGAGCTCGGACCGCAGGCGGTGCTGACGGCGATGACCGCCGGCCTGCTGCCCGGCGACGAGGACGGCACTGCCGTGGCGGCGCTGCGCGCCGGCGCCGACGAGCCGGCCGCCCTGCTCGCCGCGCTGGCCGTCGTGGACGGCACCGGGCGGGACGTCGACTGGGCGGCGGTGCTCGCCGCGCTGGCCGGTCCCCGCCCGGATCCCCGCCTACTGCCCGAGCTGCCGACGTACGCGTTCCGGCCGCAGCGATACTGGCCGACCCTCGACACGTCGCCGGCACCGGTCGCCGACCCGGTCGACGATGCGTTCTGGCGGGCCGTCACCGACGGCGACCTTCTCCGCCTCGGCCTCGACCCGGACCAGCCGATGCGCGAGCTGCTGCCGGAACTGGAGTCGTGGCGGCGTCGCCAGCAGCTCGACGGTACCCTGGCCGGCTGGCGGTACCGGGTCACCTGGGAACGCCGGGCGCTGACCGGCGCCGACCCGGGCACGTGGCTGGTCGTGGCCCCGCCGCACCAGGTCACCGACCGGGTGCTCGCCACCCTCACGGCCGGCGCCGCGGCGGTGCACCTGCTGACCGTCGACCCGGCCACCGCCACCCGCGACGGTCTGGCCGCCGACCTCGACCGGCTCGCCGCCGCGCACCAGCCGACGGCGCTGCTGTCCCTGCTGGCGTTGGACGAGGCGCCGCACCCGGAGCAGACCGCACTGCCGACCGGCCTGGCGGCGAACCTGCTGCTGGTGCAGGCGCACACCGGCCGCTCCGGCCCGGCCGTACCGCTGTGGCTGGCCACCACCGGCGCCGTCGCCGTCGACGGGGAAGCGGTCGCGCACCCGGCGCAGGCCACCACGTGGGGCCTCGGCCTCGTCGCCGCGCTGGAACACCCCCGGCACGTCGGCGGAGTCGTCGACCTGCCGGCGGGCCCGGCCGAGGCGGCGTACGCGGCCCTGGTCGGGGCGCTGGTCAACGTCGACGGTGAGGACCAGCTCGCCGTCCGGGAGGACGGCGTGCACACCCGGCGGCTGGTCCGCGACACCGGGCTGCCGGCGGCGGGCGACGGCTACCGGCCGAACGGAACCGTCCTGCTCACCGGCGGGACCGGCGCCCTCGCCCGGCACACCACCGACTGGCTGGGACGCCACGGCGCCGAGGTGCTCCCGCTGGCCGAGCCGGCCACGGGCAAGCTCGGCGACCTGATGGAGCAGCTCGCCGCCGAGGAACGGTCGGTGACCGCGCTCGTGCACGTCCCGGCCGAGACCGGCTCGGTGCCGCTCGCCGAGCTGACCCTCGCCGGCCTGGCCGCCGACCTGGCCGCCACCGTCGGCGACGTCCCCAGGTACGCCGACGAGCTGGCGCACCGCCCGCTCGACGCGTTCGTGCTGTGCACCTCGACCACGGGGGTGTGGGGCGCGGGCGGCCGGGCCGGCCAGTCCGCCGGCGATGCGCTGCTGCACGCGCTCGCGGCGAACCGGCGGCACGGGGGACTGGCGGCCACCGCCGTGGCGTGGGGCCCGTGGAGCGACGACCCCGAGTCGCCCGAGCAGGCGCAGCTGCGTCGGCGGGGCCTGCCGGGGCTGCCCCCGGAGCTGGCCCTCGAGGCGTTCGGTCAGGCGCTGCGGGCGGAGGCGGGGCTGATCGTCGCCGACGTGCGCTGGGACCGGTTCGTGCCGACGTTCGCGTCGATGCGGCCGTGCCCGCTGCTGACGGGGGTCCCGGAGGCGGGCGCGGCGATGCCCGCCGACGACGAGCGCCAGCCGGCGGACGACGAGGCGGCGACCGCGCTGCGGGAGCGGCTGCGGCCGCTGAGCCCCGCCGAACGCGAAGGCGTCCTCGTCGACCTCGTGGGCGGCCTGGCGGCGACCGTGCTCGGCCACGGCGGGGACGCGGGGCTGGAGCCCGACCGGGCGTTCCGCGAGGTCGGGTTCGACTCGATGACGGCCGTGGAGCTGCGCAACCGGCTCCGCGCCGCCACCGGCGTCCAACTGCCCGCCGCCGTGGTGTTCGACTACCCCACGCCGGCGGCCCTCGCCCGGCACCTGCGCGACCGGCTCGCGGAGGACGGCGCCGCCGCGGCGGCCCCGCTGCTCGCCGAGCTGGAACGGCTCGACGGTGTCTTCGCGGCCGACGCGCCGGACCGGCTGACCCGGCAGAAGCTGCTGGTGCAGCTGCAGGCGTTCGTCGCCCGGTGGGGCGACGACCGTGGTCCCGTCGAGGAGAAATCGGCCACGCACACCCTCGACGACGCCACCGATGCCGAGATCTTCGATTTCATCCACCGCGAGCTGGGTGGCCCCGGCGGCAATTTGCCGGGGATCTAGGAATGGTGTCGTACGACCGTTGTCGACGGTCGTGACACGCTGGGCCGGGCGGGTCCGCGCACCCGCCCGGCCGCACCCCGCGAGGGCGGTGCGCCACACCGGTCGCGGGGCGGGTCGGCCCAGCCTGCGCCCCCGCCACCTAGGGGCACCCGTAGGGGCACGCTAGGGGTTGTGACCGCCGTCCGGCGACAATTACCTTTCGTCCGGCGCGTAAGACCTGGTGGGGGGCTGAAACGCCATTTTGTCTGGCAATTCGTGGTCGGCTGAATGGGTTTGGATCTTCGCGGCTTGTGGCGTCCGTGGACGGTATTGGGTCGCTGTTTCTCTCCGACCCGAAGAGGTGGCGTCAATGGCGACTGAAGATACGCTCCGGGAGTACCTGAAATGGGTGACGGCGGACCTTCACCAGACCCGGAGGAAGCTCGGCGAGCTTGAGGCGGCCAACCGCGAGCCGATCGCCATCGTCGGCATGGCCTGCCGCTTCCCGGGCGGGGTGGCCTCGCCCGAGGAACTGTGGGAGCTCGTCGACTCCCGCCGCGACGCCTACTCCGCGTTCCCCGCCGACCGCGGCTGGGACCTGGCCCGGCTGTTCCACCCGGACCCCGACCACCCCGGCACGTCGTACGTGGCCGAGGGCGGCTTCGTCGACTCCGCCACCGAGTTCGACGCCGCGTTCTTCGGCATCTCGCCGCGCGAGGCGCTGGCCATGGACCCCCAGCAGCGGCTGCTGCTGGAGACGTCGTGGGAGGCGTTCGAGCACGCCGGCATCGACCCCTCGACGCTGCGCGGCCACCAGGTCGGAGTGTTCGCCAGCACCACCGGCCAGGACTATGTGGGGCTGCTCCAGCAGCCGCCGCCCGGCACCGAGGGCTACATCCTCACCGGCACCGCGGCCAGCGTCGTGTCCGGCCGGATCTCGTACGCGCTCGGCATCGAGGGCCCCGCCGTCACCGTCGACACCGCCTGCTCGTCGTCGCTGGTCGCGCTGCACCTGGCCTGCCAGGCGCTGCGGCAGGGCGAGTGCACCCTGGCACTGGCCGGTGGGGCCACCGTCATGTCCACCCCGTCCGCCTTCATCGGCTTCAGCCGCCAGCGTGGCCTGGCCATGGACGGCCGGGTCAAGTCGTTCGCGGCCGCCGCCGACGGCACCGCCTGGGGCGAGGGGGCCGGCCTTCTGCTCGTCGAGCGGCTCTCCGACGCCCGCCGCAACGGCCACCCCGTCCTCGCTGTCGTACGCGGCAGCGCGGTCAATCAGGACGGCGCGAGCAACGGTCTGACCGCCCCCAACGGCCCGTCCCAGCAGCGGGTCGTGCTCCAGGCGCTGGCCAGCGCCCGGCTCGCGCCCGAGCAGGTCGACGTGGTGGAGGCGCACGGCACCGGCACCACCCTCGGCGACCCGATCGAGGCGCAGGCGCTGCTGTCGACGTACGGGCAGGGCCGGCCGGCCGACCGGCCGCTCTGGCTCGGCTCGGTGAAGTCGAACATCGGCCACACCCAGGCCGCCGCCGGCGTGGCCGGCGTGATCAAGATGGTGATGGCGTTGCGGCACGACACCGTGCCCGCCACCCTGCACGTCGACGAGCCGACGCCCAACGTGGACTGGACGGCCGGCGCGGTGTCGCTGGCGACCGAGCCGCAGCCGTGGCCCGCCGGGGAACAGCCCCGCCGCGCGGGCATCTCCTCCTTCGGCATGAGCGGCACCAACGCCCACGTGATCATCGAGGAGGCGCCCGCCGCCGACCCGGCGGACACCCCGGACGGCCCCGCCGCCGCGACCGACCCGGTCACCGCGCCCGTCACCGCCCCGGTCGACGGTGCCGGCCTGGTGCCGGTGCTGGTCTCCGCCCGCGACGCCGCGTCCCTGACCGCGCAGGCCACCCGCTGGGCCGACTGGCTCGACGAGCGCCCCGAGCCGCGGCTGACCGATGTCGGCTGGTCGTCGGCGAGCACCCGGGCCGGCCTCGAGCACCGCGCCGTGCTGCTCGCCGGCGACCGCGCCGACCTGACCGCCGCCCTGCGCGCGCTGGCCGCGGGCGGCGACGCCCCGGGCCTGGTCACCGGTGCGGGCCCGCGCGGCGGCCAGCTCGCGTTCCTCTTCTCCGGCCAGGGCGCGCAGCGCAGCGGCATGGGCCGCGAGCTGGCCGCCGCGTTCCCCGTCTTCGACCGGGCGCTGACCGAGGTCTGCGCCGAGCTGGACCGGCACCTGCCCCGCCCGCTCGCCCCGGTGCTCTTCGCGCCCGAGGGCGACGAGGCGGCCGGGCTGCTCAACCAGACCCTCTACACCCAGGCCGGCCTGTTCGCCGTCGAGGTCGCGCTGTTCCGGCTCCTGGAGAGCTGGGGGATCGTCCCGGACGTGCTGCTCGGCCACTCGATCGGCGAGCTCTCCGCCGCACACGCGGCCGGTGTGCTGTCGCTTCCCGACGCCGCCACGCTGGTGGCCGCCCGGGGCCGGCTGATGCAGGCCCTGCCGGCCGGCGGCGCGATGCTGGCCGTCCAGCTCCCCGCCGACGCCGTCCGAGCCGCCCTGGCCGGCGTCGAGGACGCCGTCGCCGTGGCCGCCGTCAACGGGCCCACCGCCGTCGTCGTCTCCGGCGCCGCCGAGGCCGTCGAGGAACTCGAACGCCGCTGGGCCGACCAGGGCGTACGTACCAGGCCGC
Source organism: Micromonospora chalcea (assembly GCF_002926165.1). Taxonomy (GTDB): domain Bacteria; phylum Actinomycetota; class Actinomycetes; order Mycobacteriales; family Micromonosporaceae; genus Micromonospora; species Micromonospora chalcea. The sequence goes on from NZ_MAGP01000001.1 coordinate 57,241, forward strand.
TGCGGGTCAGCCACGCCTTCCACAGCCCGCTGATGGAACCGATGCTCGCCGAGTTCGCCGCCGTGGTGCGCCGGCTGGAGCTGCAGCCGCCGGCGCTGCCGATCGTGTCGAACCTGACCGGCGCCGTCGCCGACGCCGACGAGATCCGCACCGCCGAGTACTGGGTGCGGCACGTGCGGGAGGCGGTCCGCTTCGCCGACGGCGTCGAGCAGCTGCGGGCCCTGGGCGTGCGTACGTTCCTGGAGGTCGGCCCCAGCGGGGTGCTCACCGCGCTGGCCCGCGACGTCCTGGCCGACGACGAGACCGCCGCCGTGGCGCTGCTGCGCCGCGACCGCCCCGAGCCCACGTCGGCGCTCACCGCCCTCGCCGAGCTGCACGTCGGCGGGGTGGAGGTCGCCTGGACGCGGCTGTACGCGGGCGCCGAGACCGCGCGGGTGCCGCTGCCCGGGTACGCCTTCCACCGCCAGCGCTTCTGGCCCGAGCCGCCGCCCGCCGGCCCCGACACCGCCTCCGCCGACGGCGACGACGAGTTCTGGGCCGCCCTGGAGCAGGCGGACGTCGACACGCTGCGCGGCGAGCTGGGCGACGACGACGAGCAGGTGCGGGCGCTGCTGCCGGCCCTGCCCGTGCTGTCCTCCTGGCGCCGGTCCCGGCGGGAACGCTCCCTCGTGGACGGCTGGTCGTACCAGGTGAGCTGGCAGCCTGTGCCGGTCGGGGACGGCGACGCCCCGGCGGGCCGCTGGCTGGTCGTGCTGCCCGCCGAGGACGCGCCGGCGTGGGCCGACGGCCTGGCCGGGCTCTTCGGCGACGCCGAGCCGCTGGTGCTGCGCGTCGGCGCCGCGGACCTGGACCGCGCGGCGCTCGCCGCCCGGCTCCGGGTGCTGACCGGCGGCCGCGCTGTCGACGGCGTGCTCGCCGTCGTCGCCGGCCAGGACCGGCTGCTGCCCGAGCACCCCGGCGTGACCCTCGCCGCCGCCGGCACCCTCGCCCTCGTCCAGGCGATGACCGACCTGGACCTGGTGGCGCCGCTGTGGTGCGTCACCAGCGGCGCGGTGGCGGCGGCCCCGGGCGACCGGGTCACGCACCCGCTGCAGACCGAGGTCTGGGGCCTCGGTCGCGCGGCGGCTGTCGAGCAACCGCACCGCTGGGGCGGCCTGGTCGACGTGCCGGCCACCGTCGACGCCGCCACCACCCGGCGGCTCGCCGCCGTGCTGGCCGGCCACGGCGGCGAGGACCAGGTGGCCGTGCGCCCCGGTGGCACCTGGGCCCGCAGGCTCGCCCCGGCCCCGCCGCCGACCGACGAGAACCCGGCCGGTGACTGGTGGTCCGGCGCCGTCCTGGTCACCGGCGGCACCGGCGCCCTCGGCGGCCACGTCACCCGCTGGCTGCTCGACCGGGGCGCCGGGCGCGTGGTCCTGGCCAGCCGCCGGGGCGCCGCCGCCCCCGCCGTGGCGGACCTGCTCGACCGGTACGGCGCCGACGGGCGGGTCACCGCCGCCACCTGCGACGTCACCGACCGGCGGTCCGTGGCGGACCTGGTCGGCTCGCTGCCCGACCTGACGGCGGTCGTGCACGCCGCCGGGACCGACCAGCTCACCCCGATCACCGACACCACCCTCGACGAGTTCTCCCACGTCGTCGCGGGCAAGGTACTCGGCGCCCTGCACCTCGACGCCTGCCTCGCCGAGCGCGACCTCGCCGCGTTCGTCATGTTCTCCTCCATCTCCGGCGTGTGGGGCAGCGCCGGGCAGTGCGCGTACGGCGCCGGCAACTCCCTGCTGGACGCCCTGGCCGTCAACCGGCGCGACCGGGGCCGGCCGGCCACCGCCGTCTCCTGGACGGCCTGGGGCGGCGCGCACGGCATGGCCGCCGAGAACGTCGCCACCGAGCAGCTCAACCGGATGGGCCTGCCGCCCGTCGATCCGGAGAAGGCGCTCGTCGCCCTCGACCGGGCGCTGCGGCGGCCCACGCCCTGCGTGACCGTCGCCGACGTCGACTGGAGCCGGTTCCACCCCGCGTTCACGGTGGCCCGGCCCAGCCCGTTCCTCGGTGACCTGCCGCAGGTGCGGGCGCTCGTCGCGCAGGAGGAGGCCGCCGCGCCGGCGGACGGGGTCGCGGCGCCGCTGCGCCACCTCGCGGCGCTCCCGGCGGCGGAGCAGGAGCGGGAGCTGCTGCGGCTGGTCAACGAGCAGACCGCGGCGGTGCTGGGCCACGCCACCCCCGACGAGCTGCGCGGGCGCCCGTTCAAGGACCTCGGCTTCGACTCGCTGACCGCCGTGGACTTCCGGGGGCGGCTGAACGCGGCCACCGGCCTGCGGCTGCCCACCACGCTGGTCTTCGACTACCCGACCCCCGCCGAGCTGGCCGCGCACCTGCGCGAGCTGGTCTCCGGCGCCGCCCCGGCCGACGCCCCGCAGGCCGTCGTCGTCGACGCCGACGAGCCCGTCGCGATCGTCGGCATGGCCTGCCGCTACCCCGGGGGCGTCGACGGGCCGGAGGCGTTCTGGCGGCTGGTCGCCGACGGCGTGGACGCCATCTCGCCGTTCCCCACCGACCGGGGCTGGGAGATCCCCGAGCCGGCCGAGGGGACGCACCCGCCGGCGGGCGGCTTCCTCCACGACGTGGCGGACTTCGACCCCGCGTTCTTCGAGATCTCGCCCCGCGAGGCCCTCGCCATGGACCCGCAGCAGCGGCTCACCCTGGAGACGTCCTGGGAGGCGCTGGAGCGGGCCGGGGTGGACCCGGCGTCGCTGCGGGGCACCCGTACGGGCGTCTTCGTGGGCGCCTCCACCTCCGGCTACGGCACGGGGCTGACCGAGGTGCCCGAGGGCGTCGAGGGCTATCTGATGACGGGCGCCGCGCACAGCGTCATCTCCGGCCGGGTCGCGTACGCCCTCGGGCTGGAGGGCCCCGCCGTCACCGTCGACACGGCCTGCTCCTCGTCCCTGGTGGCGCTGCACCTCGCCGGGGCGGCGCTGCGGCGCGGCGAGTGCGACCTGGCGCTGGCCGGCGGCGTGGCCGTGATGGCCACCCCGACGGCGTTCCAGGAGTTCTCCCGCCAGGGCGGACTCGCCTCCGACGGGCGGTGCAAGTCCTTCGCCGCGACGGCGGACGGCACCGGCTGGTCCGAGGGCGTCGGCATGCTGCTCGTGCAGCGGCTCTCCGACGCCCGGCGGCAGGGCCGCCGCGTCCTCGCCGTGGTACGCGGCTCCGCCGTCAACTCCGACGGCGCGTCGAACGGGCTGACCGCCCCCAACGGCCCCTCCCAGCAGCGGGTGATCCGGCAGGCGCTGGCCGGCGCCGGGCTGGCGGTCACCGACGTGGACGTCGTCGAGGCGCACGGTACCGGCACCGTCCTCGGTGACCCGATCGAGGCGCAGGCGCTGCTGGCGACGTACGGGCAGGACCGGGGCGACGCCGGCCCGCTGCTGCTGGGCTCGGTCAAGTCGAACATGGGCCACGCGCAGGCCGCCGCCGGTGTGGCCGGCGTGATCAAGATGGTGCTGGCGATGCGGGAGGGCACCGTACCGGCGACGCTGCACGTGGACGAGCCGTCGCCGCACATCGACTGGTCGGCCGGCGACGTGGAGCTGGTGACCCGGTCCCGGCCGTGGCCGGCCGCCGACCGGCCCCGCCGCGCGGCGGTCTCCTCGTTCGGTATCTCCGGCACGAACGCCCACGTGGTCGTCGAGCTGCCCGCCGACGCGCCCGCCGGCGCCGAGGCGGCCGACGCGCCGATGGCGCCGCCAGCCGCTGCGGCGGGGGAACGCCCCGCCGGGCTGCTCACCGCCGACGTGGTGGCCTGGCCCGTCTCGGCCCGCTCCGCCTCGGCCCTGGCCGCGCAGGCGTCCCGGCTGGCCCGGCATCTGCGCGCGCACCCCGGCCTCGCCCCGGCGGCGGTCGGCTGGTCGCTCGCCGCGACCCGCTCGGCGTTCGACCGGCGCGCCGCCGTGCTCGGCGCGACCCCCGGCGAGCTGCTGGCCGGCCTGGACGCGCTCGCCGCCGGCACCCCGGCCGGCAACGTCGTGACCGGCACCGTCGCCAACCACGGCGCCGGACCGGTGTTCGTCTTCCCGGGTGCCGCCCCGGCGGGCGCGGTGGCCGAACTGGTGGGCCGCTGCCCGGTCTTCGACGACACCCTCGCCGAGTGCCGGCAGGCCCTCGCGCCCTGGGTCGACGTCGATCCGGCCGCCCTGCTCACCGGCGCGGACGCTGCCTGGGTCGACCGGCCGGAGCTGGCCCGGCCCGTCCGGTTCGCCGTCGGCGTGGCACTCGCCGCCGTCTGGCGGCACGCCGGTGTCACCCCCGCCGCTGTCGTCGGCACCGGCGACGGCGAGGTCGTGGCCGCGTACGTGGCGGGCCTGCTGTCCCTGCCCGACGCCGCCCGCACGGTGGCGATGCGGGCCCGCGCCGCCGCCGGCGGCCTGGACCACGACGGCCTCCGCGCCGCCCTGGCGGGGCTCGCGCCGCAGCCCGGGACCGCCCGGCTGGCCTCCACTGTCACCGGGGACTGGGCCGACGCGGCGGGCCTCGGCGTCGACCACTGGACCGACCCGGCCACCCCGGGCACCGACCCGGCCGTCCCCGGCGCCGGGGACGGGGGGCCGGAGCGGCTCGACGCCGCCCTGCGTGCCGCCGTCGCGGCCGGACACCTGACCTTCGTGGAGGTCTCGCCGGAGCCGGCACTGGCTGCCGGGATCGCCGCCGCGCTCGACGCCGCCGGCACCCCCGGACACGTCCTGGACACCCTCGGCGGCTCGGCCGACGCCGCCACCCGGCTGCTGACCGGCCTCGCCACCGCGCACGCCCTCGGCCTGCCGGTGGAGCACCGCCGGCTGCTGCCCGAGTCCGAACCGGTCGACCTGCCCACGTACGCCTTCGACCGGCACCGCTACTGGCTGGAGCGCACCGGCGCGCACCGCTCCGTCCTGCCCGCCGTGGGCCTCGACGTGGTGGACCACCCGCTGCTCAGCGCGGTGGCCGACCTGCCCGGCGACGAGGGCCTGCTGTTCACCGGCCGGATCACCCTCACCACCCACCCCTGGCTCGCCGACCACGCCGTGCTGGGCACGGTGCTGCTGCCCGGGACGGCCCTGGTGGAGCTCGCGTCCTGGACCGGCCGGCAGGCCGGCGCGGCGACCGTCGCCGAGCTGAACCTGGAGGCGCCCCTGGCGATCCCCACCGAGGGAGGAATCGACCTGCGGGTACGCGTCGGCCCGCCGGACGAGACCGGGCACCGGCCCGTCGCCATCCACACCCGGCGCGACGACGACACCGCGGCCGACGGTTCCCGGCCCTGGCAGCGGCACGCCTCCGGGCAACTCGCCGACACCGCCGACCCGGACCCCGCGCCGGCCGCCGTGTGGCCGCCGGCCGACGCCGAGCCGATCGCCCTCGACGGGCTCTACGCCCGGCTCGCCGCCCAGGGCTACCACTACGGCCCCACCTTCCGGGCGCTGCGTGCCGCCTGGCGCTCGGGCCCGGACATCCTCGCCGAGGTCGCCCTGGACGCCGACGCGTCCACCGACACCACGGCGTTCTCGGTGCACCCGGCCCTGATGGACGCGGCGCTGCACGCCATCGGCGCCAGCGCCACGGCCGACGACCCGGACGGCGACCCCGCCGGCGGCGCGTCGGGCACCGAGGGCGGCCCCGGCATCCGCCCGGGCCTGCCGTTCACCTGGTCGGGCGTCACCATCCGGCCCACCCGTGCCCGCGAGCTGCGGATCCGGCTCACCGCCACCGACGCCGGCTCCGTGGCCCTGACCGTCACCGACACGGGCGCGACCCCGGTCGCCTCCGTCGACGGTCTGGTCCTGCGGCCCATCTCCGGCGAGCAGCTCAGCGCCGCCCGCCGCTCCGCCAGCCGGTCCCTGCACCGCCTCGACTGGCTCGCCCCCACCACCGGCCGCGCGGACACCGCCTCCCGGCTGGTCGTCCTCGGCGCCGACTGGTCCGGCGCCGACCGGTACCCGGACCTGTCGACGCTGGTCGCCGACGTACGCGCCGGCGCCGCCGCGCCCGACGCGGTGGTGGTGACCTGCGCCGGAGCCGCCGCCGACGAGCCGTACCCGGCCGCCCAGGCGCACCGGGTCGCCCACCGGATGCTCGCACTGGCCCAGCAGTGGCTCGCCGAGGAGGCCCTGACCGCCGCCCGGCTGGTGGTGGTCACCCGCGGCGCGGTCCGGGTCGACCCGGACGAGCGGATCGCCGACGTGCCGGCCGCCACCGCCTGGGGCCTGCTGCGCTCCGCCCAGTCGGAGAACCCCGACCGGATCGTGCTCCTCGACGTCGACGACGACGCCCCGGCCGCCGCGCTGCTGCCGGCCGCCCTCGCCACGGGCGAACCCCAGCTCGCCGTACGCGCCGGGCAGCTCCGGGTGCCCCGGCTGACCCGCCTCGGGCCGCCCCCGGCCGAGGCGTCCGGCCCCGACCTGGCCGCCGGCACCGTCCTGGTGACCGGGGCGACCGGCCTGCTCGGGCGGCTCGTGCGCGCCCGGCTCGTCACCCGGCACGACGTACGGCACCTGCTGCTGGTCAGCCGCAGCGGAGCGGACGCCCCGGGCGTCGCCGCGCTGGTCGACGAGCTGGCCGGACTGGGCGCCACCGTCCGGGTGGCCGCCTGCGACGTCACCGACCGCGAGGCGCTCGCCCTGCTGGTCGACCAGCTCCCCGCCGACCTGCCACTGACCGGCGTGGTGCACGCCGCCGGGGTGCTCGACGACGGTGTCCTGCCGGCGCTCACCCCGGAGCGCTTCGACACCGTGCTGCGACCCAAGGTCGACGCGGCCTGGCACCTGCACGAGCTGACCGAGAAGCTGGACCTGGCCGCGTTCGTGCTCTTCTCCTCGGCGGCCGGCCTCTTCGGCGGCCCCGGGCAGGCCAACCACGCGGCGGCGAACTGCTTCCTCGACGCCCTCGCCCAGCACCGGCACGACCGGGGACTCCCGGCGCTCTCGCTGGCCTGGGGCCCGTGGGTCAACGACACCGGCGACGGGCAGACCGGGCACGTCGACGAGGCCCGGATGAACCGGGGCGGCTTCGTGCCGCTCGGCGCCGAGGAGGGCATGGACCTGTTCAGCGAGGCCCTGCGCTTCGCCGAGCCGGTGGTCGTACCGGTCGACCTGGACCTCGCGTTGATCGGCCGGCACGGGCCGGCGGCGGTGCCGCCGGTGCTGCGGTCGCTGGTGCGGCCGGCGGCGACCGGCGCGGCCCGGGCCGCCGAGCGGAACCCGGCCGAGGCGCTGCGGGAGACCCTCGCCGCCACGGCGGAGGCCGACCGCGACCAGGTGCTCTCCGACCTGGTGCGGACCCACGCCGCCGCCGTCCTCGGCTACGCGTCGATCCGCTCGATCGACGCCGAGCGCGGCTTCGTCGAGCTGGGCTTCGACTCGCTGACCGCTGTCGAGTTCCGCAACCGGCTGAACGCGGCCACCGGCCTGCGGCTGCCCTCCACGCTGATCTACGACCGGCCGACCACGGCCGCGCTCGTCGAGTACCTGCGCGGCGCGCTGCTGGCGGAGCGCAGCACGTCCGCGCTGACGGTGCTCGGCGAGCTGAACAAGCTGGAGCACGCCATGCGCGCGGTGTCCACCGGCGACACCGACCGGGCCGCCGTCGGCGTCCGGTTGCGCGAACTGCTCTCCCTGTGGACCTACACCGAGGCCGGTGCGGACTCCGCCGCCGACGAGGGCACCAGCCTCGAGTCGGCCTCCGCCGAGGAGATCTTCAGCCTGCTGGACGAAGAGTTCGGCTCGGCCTGATCCGGCATGTCGCACACCTCGAACCCCGATACGGAGTGGCCCGATGCCCACTGAGGCAGAGTTCCTCGACTACCTCCGGCGTGCCACTGCCGACCTGCGCGACGCGCGCCGGCGGGTACGCGAGGTGGAGGCCAAGGACCGCGAGCCGATGGCCGTCATCGGCATGGCGTGCCGGTTCCCGGGCGGGGTGTCCAGCCCGGCCGAGCTGTGGGACCTCGTCGACCGGGGCGGCGACGGGGTGGGCGACTTCCCGACCGACCGGGGCTGGGACCTGGAGCGGCTCTTCAACGTCGACCCGGACAACCCGGGCACGTCGACCAGCAACCAGGGCGGCTTCCTCTACGACGCGCCACAGTTCGACCCGGGCTTCTTCGGCATCAGCCCCCGCGAGGCCCTGGCGATGGACCCGCACCAGCGGCTGCTGCTGGAGACCTCCTGGGAGGCGTTCGAGCACGCCGGCATCGACCCGCAGGCGCTGCGTGGCAGCCGGACCGGCGTCTTCGCCGGGGTCATGTACCACGACTACGCCTCGCGGGTGCTGGACCTGCCCGACGGCGTCGAGGGCTACATCGGCACCGGCAACTCCGGCAGCGTGGTGTCCGGCCGGGTGGCGTACACCTTCGGGCTGGAGGGCCCGGCCGTCACTGTGGACACGGCATGCTCGTCGTCGCTGGTCGCCGTGCACCTCGCGACGCAGGCGCTGCGCCAGCGGGACTGCGACTTCGCGCTCGCCGGCGGTGTGACGGTCATGTCCACCCCGGGCACGTTCGCCGACTTCTCCCGCCAGCGGGGCCTGGCCTCCGACGGCCGGTGCAAGTCGTTCGCCGCCGCCGCCGACGGCACCGGCTGGTCCGAAGGCGTCGGCGTGCTGCTCCTGCAACGGCTCTCCGACGCCCGCCGCGACGGCCGGCGCATCCTCGCCGTCGTCCGGGGCAGCGCGGTCAACCAGGACGGCGCCAGCAGCGGACTCACCGCCCCCAACGGCCCGTCGCAGGAGCGGGTGATCCGGCAGGCCCTCGCCAACGCCCGGCTCTCGCCGGCCGACGTCGACGTGGTCGAGGCGCACGGTACCGGCACCACCCTCGGCGACCCCATCGAGGCGCAGGCGCTGCTGGCCACGTACGGGCAGGACCGGGGCGACGGCGGGCCGCTCTGGCTGGGCTCGGTCAAGTCGAACCTGGGTCACACCCAGGCCGCCGCGGGCGCCGCCGGCCTGATCAAGATGATCGAGGCGATCCGCCACCGCACCATGCCCGCCACCCTGCACGTCGACGAGCCGTCCCCGCACATCGACTGGTCCGCCGGGCAGGTCTCGCTGCTGACCGAGGCGCGCGCGTGGTCGGCCACCGACCGGCCGCGCCGGGCCGCCGTGTCGTCCTTCGGCATCAGCGGTACGAACGCGCACGTCATCCTGGAGGAGGCGCCCGGCGACGACGCCCCGTCCACCGACGAGGCACCCTCCGCCGTCGACGCGCCGGTCGCGCTCCCGCTCGCCCCGGTGTTCCTCTCCGCCCGTACGCCCGAGGCGCTCGCGGGGCAGGCCGGCCGCTGGGCCGACCACCTCGCCCGCGTCGACGCCCCACGTCCGGTGGACGTCGCGGTCTCCTCGGTCAGCCGCGCGGGGCTCGAACACCGCGCGGTCGTCCTGGCCGGCGACGCGGACGACCTGCTCGCCGGGCTGCGGGCCCTCGCCGCGGGCGAGCCGACCGGCGCCGTCACCACCGGCGCGTCGGCCCCGCGTGGCCGGGTGGCCTTCCTCTTCTCCGGCCAGGGCGCGCAGCGCCCCGGCATGGGTCGCGGGTTGTACGCGGCGTTCCCGGTGTTCGCCGCCGCGTTGGACGAGGTGTGCGGTCACCTGGATCCGCTGCTGCCGCGTCCGTTGCGGGAGGTGCTGTTCGCTGAGGCGGGTTCCGCTGAGGCGGGGTTGCTGGATCAGACGGTGTTCACCCAGGCGGGCCTGTTCGCGGTCGAGGTGGCGTTGTTCCGCCTGGTGGAGTCGTTCGGTGTGGTGCCGGACCTGGTGGCCGGGCACTCCATCGGCGAGATCGCGGCGGCGCACGTGGCGGGCGTGCTCTCCCTGGCCGACGCGTGCGCGCTGGTCGCCGCGCGGGGCAGGCTCATGCAGGCCCTGCCGGCGGGCGGCGGCATGCTCGCCGTGGCCGCCGACGAGGCCGCGGTGGCCGCCTCCCTGGCGGGGCTGACCGGCCGGCTGGACGTGGCCGCCGTGAACGGCCCCGCCGCCGTGGTGGTCGCGGGCGCCGTCGAGGCGCTCGACGAGGTGCAGCGGGTGTGGTCCGAGCGGGGTGTGCAGACCCGCCGCCTGCGGGTGAGCCACGCCTTCCACAGCGCCCGGATGGACCCGATGCTGGCCGAGTTCGCGGCCGTCGCCGAGGGACTGACGTTCCGGCCGCCGACGATCCCGGTGGTGTCGAACCTGACCGGCCGCGTCGCCGACGCCGACCAGCTCTGCGACCCGGGCTACTGGGTGCGCCACGTACGCGGCACCGTTCGCTTCGCCGACGCCGTCGACTGCCTGCGCGCCGAGGAGGTCGACACCTACCTGGAGGTGGGACCGAACGGCGTCCTCACCGCCATGACGCAGAACTGCCTCGCCGAGCGCGCGGAGGACGAGCCGGCGCCCCTGCTGGTGCCGGTGTCGCGCCACGACCGGCCTGAGCCGCAGGCCCTCCTGGAGGCCCTCGCGTCGCTGCACGTGCACGGCCGCGCCGTCGGCTGGGCGGGCCTGCTCGACCGGGCCGGCGGCCGGCACGTCGACCTGCCGACGTACGCCTTCGAGCACCAGCGCTACTGGCTGGAGCCGGCGGGCCGCTGGACGGACGTCTCCGGTGCCGGCCTCGGCGCGGCCGGGCACCCGCTGCTCGGCGCGGCGGTCTCCGTGGCCGGCGAGGACATGGTGGTGCTGACCGGCCGTCTCTCGACATCGACGCACGCGTGGCTCGCCGACCACGTCGTCTCCGGCGCGGTGATCGTGCCGGGCGCTGCTCTGGTGGAGTTGGCGGTGCGGGCGGGTGACGAGGTGGGTGCGTCGCGGGTGCGGGAGTTGACCGTGGCCGCGCCGTTGGTGTTGCCGCGGGTGGGTGCGGTGCGGGTGCAGGTACGCGTCGGCGCGGCCGACGAGGCGGGCGTGCGTGTGGTGGCCGTGCACTCGCAGCCCGAGGGTGATCCCGAGGCGGAGTGGGTTTCGCACGCGGAGGGTGTGCTGGAGCCGGCGTCGGCCGACGAGCCGGGCGTGGGGGAGTGGCCGCCGGTCGACGGTGTCGAGGTGGACGTGGCGGGCTGGTATCCGGCCCTGGCCGAGCGCGGCCTGTCGTACGGGCCGGTGTTCCGGGGGCTGCGCCGGGTGTGGGCGTGCGGTGACGAGGTGTTCGCCGAGGTGGTGTTGCCGGACGAGGTGGCCGGTGACGCCGCGGGGTTCGGCGTGCACCCGGCGCTGCTGGACGCCGCGCTGCACCCGATCGGGCTGCTGTCCGGCTCGGAGGGCTCGGGCGGGGCGCGGGTGCCGTTCGCGTTCGAGGGTGTGCAGGTGTGGGCCTCGGGTGCGCGGGTGCTGCGGGTGCGGTTGACCCGCAACGATTCGGCGGTGCGCCTGGTCGCGTGCGACGAGTCGGGCGCGGCCGTGGTGTCGGTGGACACCCTCGCCCTGCGCGAGCTGACCGGGGTGTCGGCGTCCCCGGACGCGTCGGCCCGGTCGCTGTTCGAGGTCGCCTGGCAGGCCCAGGAGGTCGCCCCGGCCGGGGACGCCTCCGGGTGGGCGCTGCTCGGCTCGCCCGCCGCCGGCCTGCCGGCCGTCGCTGAGCTGCCGGTGTACGCCGACGTCGAGGCGGTCGCCGTGGCGTCGGGTGTGGCGCCGCGTCTGTTGCTGGTGCCGGCGGGTGGCCTGCGCCGGGCCCTGCACGCCGAGACGGAACCTGCTTCGGTCCCCGGTGAGATGCCCGCCGCCGTCGACAACGGCCCCGAGTCGGTGCGGGCGGCGACGTCGCAGGTGCTGGCGACGGTGCGGTCCTGGCTGGCGGCGGACGCGCTGGCGGAGTCGCGGTTGGTCGTGGTGACCCGGGGTGCGGTGTCGATCGGGGACGGAGACCGGGTCACCGACCTGGCCGCAGCGGCGGTCTGGGGTCTGCTGCGCTCGGCGCAGTCGGAGCACCCGGGCCGCATCGTGCTGGCGGACGTCGACGGTGACGCGGACGCCGGGCTGCTGGCTGTGCTGAGTTCCGTGGCCGACGAGCCGGTGACGTTCGGTGGTCAGGTCGCGGTGCGCTCGGCTGAGGTGTTCGTGCCGCGTCTGGTGCGCGCGGTAGCGTCCTCGTCGGCGGACGGTGCCGTGGTGGGTGACGGCGCCGTGCTGGTGACCGGCGCTACGGGCGCGTTGGGCGCGCTGGTGGCGGAGCATCTGGTGTCGGTGCACGGCGTGCGGTCTCTCGTGCTGGTGTCGCGGCGTGGTCCGGCAGCTGCGGGTGCGGGTGAGTTGTCGGAGCGGTTGTCCGCGCTGGGTGCGTCGGTGCGGGTGGTCGCCTGCGACGTGACGGACCGGGACCAGGTGTTCGGGCTGGTCGGTGAGGTTTCCGCCGGTGGCCGGCTGGCGGGTGTGGTGCACACCGCTGGTGTCCTGGACGACGGGGTGATCGAGCGGGTCACCGAGGAGCGTCTGGCAAGGGTGTTGGCGCCGAAGGTGTCGGCGGGTTGGTTGTTGCACGAGGCGACGGCGTCGCTGGATCTCGACTTGTTCGTGGTGTTCTCGTCGGTGGCGGGTGTGTTGGGTTCGCCGGGTCAGTCGGCGTACGCGGCGGGCAACGCGTTCCTCGACGGGCTTGCGGTCCACCGGCGGCAGCTCGGGTTGCCTGCCGTCAGCCTCGCCTGGGGCATGTGGGACACCCCCGGCATGGCCGCGTCCCTCGACGAGGCGGACCGGGCGCGATCGACCCGGGGCGGCATCACCGCGATGAGCGCCGAGACCGGGCTGCGGCTGTTCGACGCCGCCCTGACCGCCGGCCGGCCGGCCCTGGTGCCCGCCGTGATCGACCTGGCCGCCCTCCGGGCCGCCGCCGGCGCCGGCCTGGTGCCGCCGATGCTTCGTAACCTGGTCGGTACGACCACGACCCGCCGCCAGGCGGGACAGGGCACCACCTGGGCGACCCGCATCGGCGGCCTGACCGCCGACGAGGCGCGCGCCCAGCTCGACGTACTGGTACGCGGCCTCGTCGCGCAGGTGCTCGGGCACGGCGGGGCGGAAGCCGTGCCCGCCGACCGGGCGTTCCGCGAGCTGGGCTTCGACTCGCTGACCGCCGTCGACCTGCGTAACCGCGTGAACGCGGCCACCGGCCTGCGGCTGCCCTCGACGCTCGTGTTCGACTACCCGACGCCGCAGGCGCTCACCGCCCATGTGCACGCCGAACTTGCCGGCGCCGCAGGTCGCCCCGCCGCGCCGGGCGCGCGGACCACCACCCGCGCCGACGAGCCGCTCGCGATCGTGGGCATGGCCTGCCGCTACCCGGGCGGCGTCGAGACGCCCGACCAGCTGTGGGCGCTGCTGGCCGCCGGCGGGGAGGGGATCGGGGAGTTCCCCACCGACCGCGGGTGGGACCTGGAGAGCCTGTTCGACCCCGACCCCGACCACCCCGGCACGTCGTACACCCGCCACGGCGGTTTCCTGTACGACGCCGGCGCGTTCGACCCCGCCTTCTTCGGCATCTCGCCCCGCGAGGCCCTCGCCATGGACCCCCAGCAGCGGCTGCTGCTGGAGGCGTCGTGGGAGACGTTCGAGTCGGCCGGGCTGGACCCGCAGCGGCTGCGGGGCAGCCGGACCGGTGTCTTCGCCGGCGTCATGTACCACGACTACGCCTCCCAGCTGATGGAGCTTGCCGACGAGGTCGAGGGCTACGTCGGCACCGGCAACTCCGGCAGCGTCCTGTCCGGCCGGGTCGCCTACACGTTCGGACTCGAAGGCCCGGCGGTCACCGTCGACACCGCGTGCTCGTCGTCGCTGGTGGCGCTGCACCTCGCGGCGCAGGCGCTGCGGTCGGGTGAGTGTGATCTGGCGTTGGCCGGTGGTGTGACGGTGATGGCCACGCCCGGCACGTTCGTCGAGTTCTCCCGGCAGCGGGGTCTGTCGCAGGACGGCCGCTGCAAGTCGTTCGCCGCGTCGGCCGACGGCACGGGCTGGTCCGAGGGCGTCGGCGTGCTGCTCGTGCAACGACTCTCCGACGCGCAGCGGGAGGGCCGGCGTATCCACGCCGTCCTGCGCGGCACGGCCGTCAACCAGGACGGCGCGTCGAACGGGCTCACCGCCCCGAACGGCCCGTCGCAGCAGCGCGTGATCCACCAAGCCCTCGCGAACGCCCGCCTGACCCCGGCCGACGTGGACGCCGTCGAGGCGCACGGCACCGGCACGACGCTGGGTGATCCGATCGAGGCGCAGGCCCTGCTGGCCACGTACGGGCAGGAGCGTCCCGTCGACCGGCCGCTGCTGTTGGGGTCGGTGAAGTCGAACATCGGGCACACGCAGGCCGCCGCCGGTGTGGCTGGTGTGATCAAGATGGTCATGGCGATGCGGCACGGCCTCGTCCCGCCGACCCTGCACGTGGACGAGCCCTCCCCGCACGTCGACTGGACCGCCGGGGCGGTCGCACTCGCCACCGAGCCCACCCCCTGGCCGGCCGTGGACCGGCCGCGTCGGGCGGCGGTGTCGTCGTTCGGGATCTCCGGCACGAACGCGCACGTCATCATCGAGCAGCCGCCCGCCGAGACGGTCGGCGCGCGGCCCACCGACCGGCCGCGCGCCGACGTCGTACCCCTCGTGCTCTCCGCCGTGGACGCCCCGGCGCTGCGCGACCAGGCGGCCCGGCTGAAGGCGCACCTCGCGGCACACCCGGAGCTGGCGCCGGCCGACGTCGCGCACGCCCTGGTCACCACCCGGGCCACGTTCGACCACCGCGCCGTCGTCCTCGGCCGCGACACCGTCGACCTGACGCGGGCCCTGGAGTCGTTCCACCTCGGCGAGGCCACCGCCGCCGTCACCGGCGTCGCGGCGCGCGCCGCCGACCCGGTCCTCGTCTTCCCCGGCCACGGCGACCCGTGGCCCGCCGCGACCGTCGAGCTGCTGGACCGGGCACCGGAGTTCGCCACCGCGATCGCCGCCTGCGAGGCGGCCCTCGCCCCCCACGTGGACTGGTCGCTCGCCGCCGTGCTGCGCGGCGCGGACGGCGCTCCCACCCCGGCCGACCCCGGGGTGGCGCCGGCCGTCCGGTGGGCCGTGGCCGTCTCGCTGGGACGCTGGTGGCGCTCCCTCGGCGTACGACCCGCCGCCGTGCTCGGGCACGCTCACGGCGCGCTCGCGGCCGCCTGCGTGGCCGGCGCGCTGTCGCTGGAGGACGCGGCGAGGACGATCGCCCTCGCCAGCCCGGCGGAGGACGGCCCGGACGCGCTGGCCGGGATCACCCTTCGGGCGGCCGACGTGCCGCTGTACTCGGCGACGACCGGCGGCCCGGTCGACACCGACGGCCTCGACGCCGCCCGGTGGTATCGGGACCTGACCACCGACGCCGACGCCGAACCGGCCGTACGCGCCCTGCTCGACCAGGGCCACCGGGTTCTCCTCGAGGCTGCCCCGGCGACCGTGCTCGCCGCCGGCATCCGCGAGAGCGCGCGGGCCGACGACGCCGTCGTGGTGGCCGCCGACGACACCATGGCCGGCGGCTGGCAGCGCATGCTGACGGTCCTCGCCGGACTGCACGTGCACGGCGTGCCCGTCGACTGGACGGCGATCCTGGGCGCCCCCACCGGCCCGCCGCCCCCGCTGCCCACGTACGCCTTCCAGCGCCGGCGCTACTGGCCGCAGCCGACGGCGGTGACCGTCCCCGCCCCCGCCGGCACCGACGAGGCGGACCGGCGCTTCTGGGAGGCCGTGGAACGCGCCGACGCGTCTGCGCTGGCCGCCGCCATGCGCATCGACGAGGCCACGGTCAGCTCCCTCGACCCCGCGCTGCCGCTGCTCTCCTCCTGGCGCCGGCGCCGCCGCGACGAGTCCACCGTGGACTCGTGGCGCTACCGGGTGACCTGGAAGCCGCTGGCCGTCGCGCCGGAGGCCACCCTCGCCGGTACGTGGCTGCTGGTCGTGCCGGCCGCCGAAGCCGAGCACCCCCTGGTCGACGGCGTCGCCCGGACGCTGGGCGAGGGCGGGGCCGAGGTCGTCCGGATCGACGTGCCGGAGACGGGCCGGCCGGTGCTGGCCGAGCGGCTGGCGCGTACCGGCGGGCCCGTCGCCGGGGTGCTCTCCCTGCTCGGCCTGGACGACGCGCCGCACCCGGCCCACCCGGTCGTCCCGGCGGGTCTCGCCGCCACGTACGCCCTGGTCCAGGCCCTCGGCGACACCGGCGTCACCGCCCCGCTGTGGTGCGCCACCGCCGGCGCGGTCTCGACCGGCCGCGCCGACCAGCTCGACCGCCCCCGCCAGGCGATGCTCTGGGGGCTCGGCCGGGTGGTCGCCCTGGAGCACCCGGACCGCTGGGGCGGACTGCTGGACCTGCCCGCCGAGCTGGACCCCCGGGACCGGGCCCGGCTCGTGGCGGTGCTGGCCGGCGTCGACGCGGAGGACCAGCTGGCGCTGCGCCCCTCCGGGGTGTTCGCCCGGCGACTGGTCCGCGCCCGCGCCGAGCGCACCGCGACGCAGGACTGGCGTCCCGCCAGCGGCGCCGTCCTGGTCACCGGCGGCCTCGGGTCCATCGGGGCCCAGGTGGCGCGCTGGCTGGCCCGCGAGGGCGTGGGTGAGCTGGTGCTGACCGGCCGCCAGGGCCCCGCCACGCCCGGCGCCGACGAGCTGGCCGACGAACTGCGCGCCGCCGGCGCCACAGTCACCGTGGCCGCCTGCGACGTCGCCGACCCGGCCGCCGTACGGGCCCTCGTCGAGCGGCTCGCCGGGCAGGGCACCCACATCGGGGCCGTGTTCCACACCGCCGGCGTCGCCCACGCCGCGCCCGTCGCGGCCACCGACGTCGCCGACCTCGCCGACGCCCTGCGGGCCAAGGTGGCCGGCGCGGTCAACCTCGACGAGGCGTGCGGCGACGAACTGTCGGCGTTCGTGCTCTTCTCCTCCGGCGCGGGCGTCTGGGGCGGCGGGCACCAGGGCGGCTACGCCGCCGCCAACGCCTTCCTCGACGCGCTCGCCGAGGACCGGCGACGGCGCGGACGGGCCGCCACCGCCGTCGCCTGGGGTGCCTGGGACGGCGGCGGCATGGTCGACGCCGAGGGCGCCGCCGACCAGATGTTCCGCTCGGGCGTCCGGGCCATGCGCCCCGACCTCGCGGTCTCCGTCCTGGCCGAGGCGCTCGACCACGGCGACACCACGCTCACCGTGGCGGACATCGCCTGGGACCGGTTCCTGCAGACCTACACGCTGGCCCGCCCCCGGCCGCTGATCGCCGACATCCCCGAGGTGGCCCGGCTGCTCGCGGCCGGGCAGCGCGACGGCGGCACGCCCGACGCGGCGTCCCCGCTCCGCGGCCGGCTGGCCGGCCTCGCCGCACCGGAACGCCGTCGGGTCCTGCTCGACCTCGTACGCGTCCACGCGGCGGCGGTGCTGCGCCTGTCCTCGCCGCAGGCGCTGGCGGCGGACCGGTCGTTCCGGGAGATCGGCTTCGACTCGCTCAGCGCCGTCGAGATGCGCAACCGCCTCGCCGAGGCGGTGGGACTGAACCTGCCGGCGACCCTGGTGTTCGACCGCCCGACGCCCGACGCCCTCGCCGAGCACCTGGCGGGCAGGCTCGCGGGCGACGACACCCCGGCGACCGATCCCGTGCGGGCCGCCACCGCGCTGGACGAGCCGATCGCCATCGTCTCGATGAGCTGCCGCTACCCCGGCGGCGTCGCCGGCCCCGAGGACCTGTGGCGACTCGTCGCCGAGGGACGCGACGGCATAGCGGAGTTCCCGACCGACCGGGGCTGGGACCTGGCAGCCATCTACGACCCCGATCCCGACCGGCCCGGCACCTCGTACGTGCGCGAGGGCGGCTTCCTCACCGACGCCGCCGGCTTCGACGCCGCCCTGTTCGGCATCTCCCCGCGTGAGGCGATGGTGATGGACCCGCAGCAACGGGTGCTGCTGGAGAGCGCCTGGGAGCTGTTCGAGCGGGCCGGCACCGCACCCGCCGACATGCGGGAGACCAACACCGGCGTCTTCGTCGGCACCAACGGCCAGGACTACGCGACGCTGCTGATGGCCGCCCGGGTCGAGACCGAGGGCTACCAGGCCACCGGCAACGTCGCCGCCGTCATCAGCGGTCGGCTGGCGTACCACTTCGGGTTGCAGGGGCCCGCCGTCAGCGTCGACACCGCCTGCTCGTCGTCGCTGGTGGCGCTGCACCTGGCCTGCCAGTCCCTGCGGCAGGGCGAGTGCGACGTCGCGGTTGCCGGCGGCGTGACGGTGATGGCCACCCCCGGCCCGTTCCTGGAGTTCGCCCGGCAACGGGGCCTCGCCCTCGACGGCCGGTGCAAGTCGTTCGCCGGGGCCGCCGACGGCACCGGCTGGGGCGAGGGCGTCGGCTTGGTGATGTTGCAGCGGCTCTCCGACGCCCAGCGCGACGGCCGGCGGATCCTCGCCGTCGTGCGCGGCTCGGCGATGAACCAGGACGGCGCCAGCAACGGCCTGACCGCCCCCAACGGGCCCGCGCAGGAGCGGGTGATCAACCAGGCGCTGGCCAACGCGCGGCTGAGCGCCGCCGACGTGGACGCCGTCGACGGGCACGGCACCGGCACCCGGCTCGGCGACCCGATCGAGGCGCAGGCCCTGCTGGCCACGTACGGGCGGGAGCGCCCCGCCGACCGGCCGCTCTGGCTCGGCTCCGTGAAGTCGAACATCGGCCACACCCAGGCCGCCGCCGGCGTCTCCGGCGTGATCAAGATGGTGCTGGCCCTCCAGCACGACCTGCTGCCGCCCACCCTGCACGTGGACGAGCCGTCGCCGCACGTGGACTGGTCGTCCGGTGCCGTCGCGCTGCTGACCGAGGCGCAGCCGTGGCCGGACGTGGACCGGCCGCGCCGCGCCGGCGTGTCGTCGTTCGGGGTCAGCGGCACCAACGTGCACGTGATCCTCGAACAGGCGCCCGCCACGCCCTCGGCCGACACCGCCGCCCCCCGTCCGGCCGGCGCCGACGCGCCCACGACCAGCTCCAGCCGCGGCACGCCCGGCGCCGCCGACGGGACGCCGCTGCTGCCGTGGGTCGTATCGGCAGACACCGCCGACAGCCTGCGGGCGCAGGCGGCCCGGCTGGCCGACTGGCTGCCGGGCAGCGGAACGCCCGCGGCCGACGCGGCCCGGGCACTGGCCACCGGACGGTCCCCGCTGCGGCACCGCGCGGTGCTGCTCGCCGCCGACGCCGACGCCGCCCTCGCCGGCCTGCGGGCCCTGGCCGCCGGGCAGGACCACCCCGGGCTCACCCGGGGCGCCGCCGAGCCCGGCGGCGCGCTGGCGGCGCTCTTCTCCGGCCAGGGCGCGCAGCACGCCGGGATGGGCCGACGCCTGTGGGAGACGTTCCCCGTCTTCGCGGCGACCCTCGACGAGGCGTGCCAGCACCTGGACGCGTACCTGCCGCGGCCGCTGCGCGCGGTGCTGTTCGCCGAGCCCGGCACCGCCGAGGCCGACCTGCTCGACCAGACCGTCTTCACCCAGGCCGGGCTCTTCGCCGTCGAGGTGGCGCTGTTCCGGCTGCTCGAACACTGGGGGATCCGGCCCGACTTCGTGGCCGGGCACTCGGTCGGGGAGATCAGCGCGGCCCACGTCGCCGGAGTGCTCGACCTGGCCGACGCCTGCGCGCTCGTCGTCAACCGGGGGCGCCTGATGCAGGCCCTGCCACCCGGCGGCGGGATGCTCGCCGTCGCCGCGCCCGAGGTCGACGTGCTGCGGGCCCTGTCCGGCACGCCGGGACAGCCCGCCGTCGCCGCCGTCAACGGGCCGGCCGCCGTCGTCGTCGCCGGCGCCGAGGACGTGCTGACCGAACTGGCCGCCCACTTCGCCGACCTCGGCGTACGCACCAAGCGGCTGCGGGTCAGCCACGCCTTCCACAGCCCGCTGATGGAGCCCATGCTCGCCGAGTTCGCGGCCGTCGCGGCGACCCTGTCGTACGCCCCGCCGACGGTGCCGCTGGTGTCGAACCTGACCGGCACGGTCGTCGACCCCGAGCAGCTCTGCAACCCCGACTACTGGGTCCGGCACGTCCGCGAGGCGGTCCGCTTCGCCGACACCGTCACCCACCTGCACTCCCACGGGGTGACCCGGTTCCTGGAGATCGGGCCGGACACCGTGCTGACCGCACTGACCGCCGACGCGCTGCCGGTGGACGCGCCGGTCGTCGTGACCGGCGTGCAGCGGCCCGGCCAGGACGAGGTGGCCACCCTGCTCGGCGCGGTGGCCCGGCTGTACTGCCACGGCGTGCCCGTACGCTTCCCGGCACTGCTGCCCGGCGCCGCCGCGCCGGTGGACCTGCCCACGTACGCGTTCGCCCACCAGCGGTTCTGGCCGACCCTCGACGCGGCGGCGACCCACACCCCCGCCGCCGCGCACGACGACGTCGACTCGGCGTTCTGGCGGGCCGTGGCGTCCGGCGACGGCGACGCGCTCGCCGGCCGGCTCGGCCTCGACGCGGACCGGCCGCTGCGGGTGGTGCTGCCGGAGCTGGACCGGTGGCGGCGCCGGCAGCAGGAGGACACCCTCGCCGGCGGCTGGCGCTACCGGATCACCTGGCGCCCGCGGGCTCTCGTCGCGGGTGCCGTCGACGGCACGTGGACCCTGGTGCACAGCGGTACGGACCAGCCGGTCGTCGACCGGCTCGCCGAACTGCTCACCGCGCGGGGCGGCACCGTGCGGCAGCTCGCCGTCGACCCGGCGACGAGCGACCGGAGCACGCTCGCCGGGCAGCTCGCCGCCGCGGCGCCCACCCGGATCGTGTCGCTGCTCGCCCTCGACGAGCGGGCGCACCCCGACCGCTCGGCCGTGCCGCTGGGCCTGACCGCGAACCTGGCCCTGGTGCAGGCGGTCACGGACGCCCTGCCACCGGTGCCGCTGTGGCTGCTCACCCGGCAGGCCGTGGCCACCGGCGCCGACGACCCCGTAGCCCACCCCGCCCAGGCCACCACGTGGGGCCTCGGCCTGGTGACCGCGCTGGAACACCCCCGGCACTGGGGGGGCCTGCTGGACCTGCCCGCCACCCTGGACACCGCCGCCGCCGAGGGAGTCCTGGCGGCCCTCACCGCCGCCGGCGACGAGGACCAGCTCGCGGTGCGTGACTCCGGGACGTACCTGCGGCGGCTGGAGCGCGCGCCCCGCGCCGAGGCGCCGGCCGGCTGGCAGGCGCCGGGCACCGTCCTGGTCACCGGCGGCACCGGCGCCGTCGGCCGGTACGCCGCCGGCTGGTTCGCCCGGCACGGCGCGCGGCGGCTGCTGCTGGTCAGCCGGCGTGGCGCGGCGGCCCCCGGCGCGGACGATGCGGTGGCGGAACTGGCCGCCCTCGGTGCCGAGGCGCGGGTGCTGGCCTGCGACCTGGCCGACCGGGACGCGGTCGCCGACCTGGTCCGTGGCCTGCGCGCCGACGGTGAGACCGTGCACGCCGTGGTGCACGCCGCCGGGGTGGGCCGGCTCAACCCGGTCGCCGCCGTGACCGAGGCGGAACTCGCCGACGTCGTCTCCGGCAAGATCGCCGGCGCGCGGCACCTCGACGAGTTCCTCGACCCGGAGGCGCTCGACCTGGTCGTGCACTTCTCCTCCATCGCGGCCGTCTGGGGCGTCGGCGACCACGGGGCGTACGCCGCCGGCAACGCCTTCCTGGACGCCTGGGCGCAGTCCCGGCCGGCCGGGCGGGCCCGGCACCTCTCGGTGAACTGGGGACCGTGGGCCGGCGGCGGCATGGTGACCGACGCGCACGCGGCGGCCATGAGCCGGCGCGGGGTGTCCCTGCTCGACCGGGAACCGGCGATGGCCGCCCTGCGCGCCGGCCTCGACGGCGACGACACCGCCCTCACCGTCGCCGACATCGACTGGGAACGCTTCGCGCCGGTGTTCGCCTCCGCCCGGCCCCGGCCGCTGATCAGCGAGATCGCCGAGGTGGCCGCCCAGGCCGCGGCGGCGCGCGCCGACGCCGAGGACGGCGACCAGGTCGCCGGCGAACTGCGCAAGCGGCTCGGCGAGTTGTCGCAGGCCGAACAGGCACGGCTGCTGGTCGATCTCATCCGCACCGCCGCGGGCGAGGTCATCGGCCACGACAGCCCGTACGCCGTGGAGGCCGGGCGGCCCTTCCGGGACCTCGGCTTCGACTCGCTCACCGCCGTGGAGCTGCGGGGCCGGCTGGCCCGCTCGACCGGGCTCAGCCTGCCCAGCTCGGTGGTGTTCGACCACCCGACCCCGCAGGCGCTGGCCGAGCACCTGCGGGCCGAACTGCTCGACGAAGCGTCGGTGGAGGCGCTACCCACCCTCGCGGAGCTGGACCAGTTGGAGGGCGCCCTCGCGCTGCGCGACCCGGACGACATCGGCCGGGTGCGGATCACGATGCGCCTGCACAGCCTGCTCGAACGGCTCGGCGCCGCCGAGGAACGCCGGGAGGACACCGCCGAGGTGGCCGGCCGGCTGCGGGCGGCCAGCAACCAGGAGCTGTTCGACCTCATCGACCAGGACCTCGGGCTCTCCTGAGCCGCCCGGGGATCTGTGGTGTCACGAGAAAGCGAGATGTCATGGCGGACGAAGATCGGCTGCGCGAATACCTGACGCGCGTCGTCGCCGAGCTGCAGCAGACCCGCCAACGGCTGCGCGAGGTCACCGCCGAGGAGTCCGAGCCGGTGGCGATCGTGGCGATGAGCTGCCGCTACCCGGGCGGCATCAGCTCGCCGGAGGAGCTCTGGGAGTTCGTCTCGTCCGGCGGGGACGCCATCGGCGACTTTCCCACCGACCGCGGCTGGGACCTGGACCGGCTCTACCACGCCGACCCGGACAACGCCGGCACCTCGTACACCACCGCCGGCGGGTTCCTGCGCGACGCGGGGCAGTTCGACGCCGCGCTCTTCGGCATCTCGCCGCGTGAGGCGGTCGCCATGGACCCGCAGCAGCGGCTGCTGCTGGAGGTCACCTGGGAGCTGTTCGAACGCGCCGGCATCGCCCCGCTGTCGCTGCGTGGCAGCCGCTCCGGCGTCTTCGTGGGCACCTCCGGGCAGGACTACGCCGCCGTGCTGCACCGGGCGCCCGGCGTCGAGGGGTACGTGCTGACCGGCACCGCCGCCAGTGTCGTGTCCGGTCGGCTGGCGTACACGTTCGGCCTCGAAGGCCCGTCGGTCACCGTGGACACCGCCTGCTCGTCGGCGTCGGTCGCCATCCATCTCGCCTGCCAGGCGCTGCGCCAGCGCGAGTGCGGCCTCGCCCTGGCCGGCGGGGCGACCGTGCTGGCCACCCCCGGCCCGTTCGTCGAGTTCTCCCGGCAGCGCGGCCTCGCCGCCGACGGCCGGTGCAAGTCGTTCGCCGCCTCCGCCGACGGCACCGGCTGGTCCGAGGGCGTCGGCATGCTGCTGCTGGAACGGCTCAGCGACGCCCGCCGCAACGGCCACCCCGTGCTCGGCGTCATCCGCAGCTCGGCGGTCAACTCCGACGGCGCGTCGAACGGCCTCACCGCCCCCAACGGCCCGTCCCAGCAGCGGGTCATCCGGCAGGCACTGGCCGGCGCGAAGCTCACCCCCGACCTGGTCGACGTGGTGGAGGCGCACGGCACCGGCACCACCCTCGGCGATCCGATCGAAGCTCAGGCGCTGCTCGCCACGTACGGCCGGGAGCGGGGCGACGCCGCGCCGCTGCTGCTCGGCTCGATCAAGTCCAACATCGGGCACACCCAGGCCGCCGCCGGCATCGCCGGTGTGATCAAGATGGTGCTGGCGATGCGGCACGGCGTCGTGCCGGCCACCCTGCACGTCGACGAGCCCACCCCGCACGTGGACTGGGCCGCCGGCGCGGTCACCCTCGTCACCGAGGCCACGCCGTGGCCGGCCGTGGACCGGCCGCGCCGGGCCGCCGTCTCGTCGTTCGGGATGAGCGGCACCAACACCCACCTCATCCTCGAACAGCCCGAACCGGCCGACGTCGAGGCGGACCACCCGGTGCCGCCCGCGCCCGCGCCGGTGCTGCTCACCGGCCGCACCCGCACCGCGCTGCGCCGCCAGGCCGAGCGCTGGTCGGCCTACGTCGCCGACGACGCGCACCTGCGCCCGGCCGACGTCGCCTGGACCTCGGCGGTCTCCCGCTCGCCCCTGGAGCACCGGGCGGTCGTGCTCGCCGACGACCGCGACGGCCTGCTCGCCGCGCTGCACGCCCTCGCCGACGACCGGCCCGCCCCCGGGCTGGTCACCGGCGCCGCCGCCGAACGCGGCGGGGTCGCGTTCCTGTTCTCCGGCCAGGGCGCCCAGCGCGCCGGCATGGGCCGGGAGCTGTACGAGGCGTACCCGGTCTTCGCGGAGGCGCTCGACGAGGTCTGCGGCCACCTCGACCACCGGCTGCCCCGGCCGCTGAAGCCGCTGCTGTTCGCCGAGCCCGGCACCGCCGAGGCCGACCTGCTCGACCAGACCGTCTTCACCCAGGCCGCGCTGTTCGCCGTCGAGGTGGCGCTGCACCGGCTGCTCGGCTCCTGGGGCCTGGCCCCCGACATGGTCGCCGGGCATTCCGTCGGCGAGCTGACCGCCGCCCACGTGGCCGGCGTGCTCAGCCTCGACGACGCGTGCGCCCTCGTCGCCGCCCGGGGGCGGCTCATGCAGGACCTGCCCACCGGCGGCGCGATGCTCGCCGTGGCCGCCGACGAGGCCCGGGTCGCCGAGTCGATCGCCGCGCTGACCGGCCGGGTCGCCGTCGCCGCCGTCAACGGCCCCGACGCCGTCGTCGTCTCCGGCGACGCGGCGGCCGTCGACGAGCTGGCGGAACTCTGGACCGGCCGGGGGGTGAAGGTGCGGCGGCTGCGGGTCAGCCACGCCTTCCACAGCCCGCTGATGGAGCCGATGCTCGCCGAGTTCGCTGCCGTCGCCGCCCGCCTCGACCTGCGCGCCCCCACCCTGCCGGTGGTGTCCAACGTGACCGGCGAGCTGGCCGACCCGGCGCAGCTCACCGACCCCGGCTACTGGGTGCGCCACGTCCGGGAGGCGGTCCGCTTCGCCGACGGCGTACGCGCCCTGCGCGCCCACGGCGTCGGCACCTTCGTGGAGGTCGGGCCGGACGCCGTGCTCACCGCCAGCGTCCAGGAGACCCTCGCCGGGATCGAGACCGACGCCGCCTCCGCCGTGGTGGTGCCGGTGCTGCGCCGGGACCGCCCGGACCGCCGTGCCCTGCTCGCCGCCCTCTCCCAACTGCACGTCGCCGGCACGCCGCCGCACTGGGCGGACGTCCTCGCCGGCCGGCCCGGCCGGCTCGTCGACCTGCCCACCTACCCGTTCGAGCGGCAGCACTACTGGGTGCCGGCCGAGGCGCCCGCCGACGACACCACGACGGGCGGGGCCGGCGCGCTCGACCGCCGGTTCTGGGCGGCCGTCGAACGCGCCGACCTCGACGCGCTGCGCGACACCCTCGCCGTCACCGACACCGCCGCCGCCGAGTCGCTGCGTACCCTGCTGCCCGTCCTCGCCGACTGGCGGCGGCAGCGGCAGGAACACTCGGTCCTCGACGGCTGGCGGTACCGGGAGGAATGGCAGGTGGCCCCCGAGCCCGCCCCCGCCCGGCTGGCCGGCACCTGGCTGCTGGCGCTGCCCGCCGACGACGCCGACGACCCGGCGGCGCGGGCCGTCCGGGCCGCGCTGACCGGCGCCGGCGCCGACGTGCTGCCGCTGACGGTGGAGCCGGACGCCGACCGGGCCGGCCTCGCGGCGGCCCTCGCCGGCGCCGAGCCCGCCGGCGTCGTGTCCCTGCTCGCCGGGGAACCACGCACCGCCGACGGCACCGTCCTGCCCGGCCTGACCGCCACCCTCGCCCTCGTGCAGGCGCTCGGCGACGCCGGCGTGGCAGCGCCGCTGTGGCTGGTCACCCGGGGCGCGGTCGCCGCCGCCTCGTACGACCGGCTCGCCGACCCGGCGCAGGCCGCGATCTGGGGCCTCGGCCGGGTCGTCGGCGTCGAGGCGCCGCACCGCTGGGGCGGCCTGGTCGACCTGCCGTCCGACCCCGACGACCGGGCCGCCTTCCGGCTCGCCGCGATCCTCACCGGCTCGACCGGCGAGGACCAGCTCGCCGTGCGCGGCCCCGGCGTCTTCGCCCGCCGCCTCGTCCGCGCCGCCCTCGGCGACCGTCCGCCGGCGCGCCGGTTCACGCCCACCGGCACCGCCCTGGTCACCGGCGGCACCGGCGGGCTCGGCGCGCGCGCCGCCCGCTGGCTCGCCGCCGCCGGAGCCGAGCACGTCGTGCTGGTCAGCCGGCGCGGACCCGACGCCCCCGGCGCCGCCGAGTTGGAGGCCGAGCTGGCCGGCCTCGGGGCCCGGGTCACCGTCGCCGCCTGCGACATCGCCGACCGGGCCGCCCTCGCCGACCTGCTCGACCGGGTCGAGGCCGACGGCCCGCCGGTGCGCACCGTCGTGCACACCGCCGGCGTCGCGCAGGCCACCCCGCTGGCCGAGGTCACCCCCGCCGAGCTGGCCGAGGTGACAGTCGGCAAGACCGCCGGGGCCACCCACCTCGCCGACCTGCTCGCCGACCGGGAGCTGGACGCCTTCGTCGTCTACTCGTCCATCGCCGCCACCTGGGGCAGTGGCGGGCAGGCCGGGTACGCGGCCGGCAACGCCTACCTGGACGCGCTGGTGCGGCGGCGGCGCGCCGACGGCCGGGCCGGCACCGCCATCGCCTGGGGCCCCTGGTCCGACGGCGGCATGCACGCCGCCGACGCCGAGCGCAACCTGCGCCGCCGGGGCCTGCCCGCCATGGACCCGGCCGTCGCCATGGCCGCGTTGCAGCAGGCCCTCGACCACGACGACGTCACAGTGACGGTGGCCGACGTGGACTGGACCCGGTTCGCCCCCGCGTACGCCTCCGCGCGCCGCCGGCCGCTGCTGGAGGGCGTACCGGAGGCGCGGGCCGCCCTCGACGGCGGCGCCGCGGCCGACGACGGCGACGACGGCCCCGCGGCGACGCTGCGCCGGCGCCTCGCCGCGCTGACCCCGGCCCGCCGCGAGGAGACCGTCGCCGACCTGGTCCGCGAACTCGCCGCCGACGTGCTCGGCCACGCCGGCGGGGCTGCCGCCGTGGGCGCGACCACCGCGTTCCGCGACCTCGGCTTCGACTCGCTGACCGCCGTGGAGCTGCGCAACCGGCTCGTCGCCGCCACCGGGCAGGCGCTGCCCACCACCCTGGTCTTCGACCACCCCACCCCGGTGGTGCTGTCCCGCTTCCTGCTCGCCGGCCTCTTCGGCGCCGACGCCGGGGCGGCTCCCGTCGCCGTCCCGGCCGCCGTGGGCGACGACGAGCCGGTGGCCATCGTCGCCATGGCCTGCCGCTACCCCGGCGGCGTCGACGGCCCCGA
Organism: Micromonospora chalcea; assembly: GCF_002926165.1. GTDB lineage: Bacteria > Actinomycetota > Actinomycetes > Mycobacteriales > Micromonosporaceae > Micromonospora > Micromonospora chalcea. The sequence continues at coordinate 84,527 of NZ_MAGP01000001.1, forward strand.
ACGGCTGTGGCGCCTCGTCGCCGACGGCGTCGACGCGATCGGCGACTTCCCGACCGACCGGGGCTGGGACCTCGACCGGCTCTACGACCCCGATCCGGCCAACCCCGGCACCACGTACGCCGACAAGGGCGGCTTCCTGCACGGGGCGGGCGAGTTCGATCCCGGTTTCTTCGGGATCTCGCCGCGCGAGGCGGCGGCGATGGATCCGCAGCAGCGGTTGCTGCTGGAGGTTTCGTGGGAGGCGGTCGAGCGGGCAGGGGTTGCGCCTGGGGTTCTGCGGGGTTCGCGAACAGGGGTGTTCGTGGGCACGAATGGTCAGGACTATGGGGCCCTGCTGATGGCTGCGGGGGAGCAGGCCGAAGGGTTCGGGGCCACGGGCAACGCCGCGAGTGTGGTGTCGGGCCGGGTGGCGTACGCGTTGGGGTTGGAGGGGCCGGCGGTGTCGGTGGACACGGCGTGTTCGTCGTCGCTTGTGGCGTTGCACCTGGCGGTGCAGTCGCTGCGGCGTGGCGAGTGCGACCTCGCCCTCGCCGGCGGCGTCACGGTCATGGCCACCCCCGGCACCTTCTTCGAGTTCTCCCGGCAGCGGGGCCTGGCGGCCGACGGCCGGTGCAAGGCGTTCGCGGCGGCTGCGGACGGCACGGGCTGGGGCGAGGGTGTGGGCGTGCTGCTGGTGGAGCGGCTGTCGGACGCGCGGCGCAACGGGCACCGGGTCCTGGCGGTGGTGCGTGGGTCGGCGGTCAACCAGGACGGCGCCTCGAACGGGCTGACCGCCCCGAACGGCCCGTCGCAGCAGCGGGTGATCCGCCAGGCCCTCGCGGGCGCCCGGCTGGGCAGCGCGGATGTCGACGTGGTCGAGGCGCACGGCACGGGCACGACGCTCGGTGACCCGATCGAGGCGCAGGCCCTGCTGGCCACCTACGGCCAGGGCCGCGAGGGCGGCGAGCCGCTGCTGCTCGGCTCGATCAAGTCCAACATCGGCCACACGCAGGCCGCCTCGGGCGTCGCCGGTGTGATCAAGATGGTGCTGGCGATGCGCGAGGGCGTGGTCCCCGCGACGCTGCACGTGGACGAGCCGTCGCCGCACATCGACTGGACCTCCGGCGCGGTGGAACTGGCCACGCAGTCGCGGCCCTGGCCGGTGGTGGACCGGCCGCGCCGGGCGGCGGTGTCGTCGTTCGGCATGTCCGGCACCAACGCCCACGTGATCATCGAGCAGGCCGACGAGCCGCAGGCCGTGGCTGCCGCTCCGGCCGAGCAGAGCCCCGGGCTCGTGGCCTCCGACGTCGTGGTGTGGCCGCTGTCGGGACGGTCGAAGGGTGCCCTGACCGGCCAGGCGGCTCGCCTGGCGGAGTACGTGCGCGAGCACGGCGAGGTGGACGCGGCGGCGGTGGGCTGGTCCCTGGCGACGACCCGGTCGACGTTCGACCAGCGGGCGGTCGTGGTCGGGTCGAGCGCGGAGGAGTTGCTGGCGGGGCTGGACGCTCTGGCGGCTGGTGCGCCGGCCGGCAACGTGGTCGCGGCGGCGGCTCTGTCGCATGGCGCGGGTGCGGTGTTCGTGTTCCCGGGTCAGGGTGCGCAGTCGGCGCGGATGGCGGCGGGTCTGGTGGGTCGTGCGCCGGTGTTCGACGCGAGTCTGGCGGAGTGTCAGCGGGTCCTGGCCCCGTACCTGGACGTCGATCTGGTGTCGGTGTTGACGGGTGACGACGAGTCGTGGCTGGCGCGGGTGGAGGTCGTGCAGCCGGTGCTGTGGGCTGTGGGTGTGGCGCTGGCGGCGGTGTGGCAGCACGCGGGGGTCACCCCGGCGGCGGTGGTCGGTCACTCGCAGGGTGAGATCGGTGCGGCGTGTGTGGCGGGGATTCTCTCCCTGGAGGACGCGGCGAAGGCTGTGGCGTTGCGGTCGCGGGCGCTGACGGTGCTGCGGGGTACCGGGACGATGGCGTCGGTGGACCTGTCGGCGGAGGCGGTGGCTGAGTGGCTGCCGGCGTTCCCGGGTGTCGGGGTGGCGGCGGTGAACGGTCCGTCGACGGTGGTGGTGTCGGGTCCGCCGCAGCCGGTTGCGGATCTGGTGGCGGCGTGTCAGGCCGACGGGGTGCGGGCGCGGTTGATTCCGGTGGACTACGCGTCGCACTCGGCGGCGGTGCAGGAGGTGGCGGAGCGGTTGCGCGCGGACCTGGCCGACGTGAGCCCGCAGCCGGGGCACACTCGGCTCGTCTCGACGTTGACGGGGGACTGGGTGGACCCGTCCTCGATGGACGCCGGTTACTGGTACGACAACCTGCGGCAGACCGTCCAGTTCGAGGCCGCCGTGCGGGTGGCGGTCGAGGCGGGTCACACGACGTTCGTGGAGATCAGCCCCCATCCGGTGCTGACGATGCCGGTGACGGCGATCCTGGACGATGCGGGCGTCACCGGGCACACGCTGGGCAGCCTGCGCCGCGGTGACGACGACCCGACGCGGCTGCTGACGAACCTCGCGACCGCCCACACGATCGGCCTGCCCGTCGACCTGACGGCCGTCCTGGCCGGGACCGACCCTGTCGCCCTGCCCACGTACGCCTTCGACCACCAGCGGTACTGGGTCGAGCCGCCGGCGCACCGGGCGCAGGACGTCAGCTCCGCCGGTCTCCAGGACGCCGGGCACCCGCTGCTCAGCGCCACGCTGACGTTCCCCGACAGCGAGCGGATGGTCTTCACCGGGCGGCTGTCGGTGCGTACCCACCCGTGGCTCGGCGAGCACCGGGTGATGGACAACATCCTGCTGCCCGGCACCGCCTTCGTGGAACTCGCCACATACGCCGGTGCGCAGGCCGGCTGCCCGACGGTGGAGGAGCTGACGCTGCTCGCCCCGCTCGTCCTGCCCGAACTCGGCGCGCTCCAGGTGCAGCTGACGGTCGGCGACCGCGACGACGACGGGCGGCGCACCGTCCAGCTCCACTCCCGGCCCTACCGGGACGGCTCCGACGAGATCCTCGCCGACGTCGCCTGGACCTGCCACGCCACCGGCCTGCTCGGCCCGCAGCCGGCCGACGCCGCGCCCGCCTTCGACCTGGGGGTGTGGCCGCCGCCCGGCGCGACGCGCGTCGAGTCCGACGACTTCTACTCCGGCATCGAGGCGACCGTCTTCGGGTACGGGCCGGCGTTCCGGGGTCTGCGTGCCGCGTGGATCCGCGACGACGAGGTCTTCGCCGAGGTCGAGCTGCCCGCCGGCCACCACGCCGAGGCCGGCCGCTTCGGCGTGCACCCGGCGCTGCTCGACGGCGCGCTGCAGGCCATGTCGATCGGCGGCTTCCTCGGCCGGATGGGCGACGGCGCCGACGCCGGCGTGCCCCGCCTGCCGTTCGCCTGGACCGGGGTCTCCCTGCTCGCCGCCGGGGCCACCGCCCTGCGCGTGCGCGTCGCCGCGGCCGGCGAGGTCGGCGTCTCCTTCCAGGTGGCCGACGCCACCGGCGCCCCGGTGCTGCACGTCGACTCGCTGATCATGCGCCGTGTCTCCGGGGACTCCCTCGGCGCGGCCCGCTCCGGCCGGCACGAGTCGCTGTTCCAGGTGGACTGGCCCGTGCTGCCGGTGCCCACCGGCCCCGTGCCGGCGGCCATCCGCTGGGTGGCGCTCGGCGACGACCTGGTGCTCAGCGCGGCCTGCGAGGCGGCCGGTGCCCGGGTGCGTACCGACGTCGGGCTCGACACCCTCGGCGACCTGCTCGCCGGGGGTGAGCCGGCGCCCGAGCTGGTGATCGTCCCGGTCGGCGACGCCGGGAACCCGTCGGACCCGGAGCTCGCCGCGCAGGCGCGCGCCGCCACGCACCGTACGCTCGCCGCGTTGCGGACCTGGCTCGCCGACGACCGGTTCGCCGACTCGCGGCTGGTGCTCGTCACCCGGGACGCGGTCGCGGCGGGGGAGCAGGAGCAGGTGAACCTGTGCCAGGCCCCGGTCTGGGGCCTGCTGCGTGCCGCCCAGCTCGAACACCCGGGCCGGTGCCAGCTCGTCGACCTCGACGACGCCCCGGACAGCGCCGCCGCGCTGGCCGCCGCCATCGCCTCCGGCGAGCCGCAGCTCGCCGTGCGCGACGGGCAGGTCCGCACCCCACGGCTCGGCCGGGTTCCGGCCGGTGTCGAGCCGCTGCCCGGCGGGATCGACCCGGCCGGCACCGTGCTGATCACCGGCGGCACGGGCGTGCTGGGCCGCATCCTGGCCCGCCACCTCGCCACCAGCCACGGCGTACGGCACCTGCTGCTGGCCGGGCGGCGCGGCGCGGCGGCCGAGGGGATCGGCGACCTGGTCGACGAACTCGCCGGCACCGGTACGGAGGTGACCGTCGCGGCCTACGGGGCCGCCGACCCCGAGGCCCTGTCGGCGCTGCTGGCCGGGGTGCCGGCAGCGCACCCGCTCACCGCCGTGGTGCACGCCGCCGGCGTCCTCGACGACGGCGTGCTGGAGTCGATGACCCCCGAACGGGTGGACGCGGTCGCCGTGCCGAAGATCGACGCCGCCTGGCACCTGCACCGCCTCACGGCCGACGCGAACCTCGCGGCCTTCGTCCTGTTCTCGTCGGCGGCGGCCACGCTGGGCAGCGCCGGCCAGTCCAACTACGCGGCGTCGAACGCCTTCCTCGACGCCCTCGCGGCGCACCGCCGGGCACGCGGGCTCGCCGGCATCTCGCTCGCCTGGGGCCTGTGGGCGCAGGCCAGCGGCATGACGGGCCACCTCGGCGGCGACGACGTGCGGCGGATGGCCGAGCAGGGCGCCACCGGCCTGGCCACCGAACAGGCGCTGGATCTCTTCGACGCCGCGTGGCGGCTCGACGCGGCAACCGTCCTGCCGATGCGCCTGGACGTCGGGACGCTCCGCGGGCAGGCGGAGACCGGCACCCTCGCGCCCATGCTCCGGGCCCTGGTCCGGGTGCCGCTGCGACGCTCCATGGACGCCACCGGTGCCCGCTCCGGCGGGGTGCAGCTCGGCCGGCGGCTCGCCGGACTGGCCGCCCCGGAGCGGCTCAAGGTGGTGCTCGACGTGGTACGCGCGAACATCGCCGCCGTCCTCGGCCACGCCGGCTCGGACGCGGTCGACCCGAACCGGCTCTTCACCGACCTGGGCTTCGACTCGCTCACCGCCGTCGACCTGCGCAACCGGCTCAACAGCCTGTCCGGCCTGCGGCTGCCGGCGACGCTCGTGTTCGACTACCCGACGCCGACGGCGCTCGCCGAGAAGCTGACGAGCGAGATCGCCGCCGACGCGGCGCCCTCCACCCAGCCGCTCTTCCAGGGCATCGACACGGTGGAGAGCCTGCTCACCGCCATCCCGCTCGACCCGGCGGCCCGCGCCCGGTTCACCGCCCGGATGCAGGACCTGCTCGCCAAGGCGTCCGACCTGGCGGCCGGGCCCGCCGTCGAACCGGACCGGCCAGACCTCGACTCGGCCAGCGACGACGAGATCTTCGACTTCATCAGCAAAGAGTTTGGAATCTCCTGAGATGACCAACCTTCGGACCGAGGCAGGGGCCACCCGATGAGCGACGACAAGCTGCGGTACTTCCTGAAGCGGGTGACAGCCGACCTGCACGACACCAAGCGCAAGCTGCAGACCGTCGAGGCCCGCGACCAGGAGCCGCTGGCCATCGTCTCGATGAGCTGCCGCTTCCCGGGTGGCGTGCGGTCGCCGGAGGACCTGTGGGAGCTTGTCGCCGACGGCCGGGACGCGCTCACCGAGTTCCCGGACGACCGGGGCTGGGACCTGGAGGCGCTCTATGACCCCGACCCGAACAAGCCGGGCAAGAGCTACACCCGCATCGGCGGGTTCCTCGACGGCGCCGGTGACTTCGACCCGTCCCTGTTCGGGATCTCGCCGCGTGAGGCCCTCGCCATGGACCCACAGCAGCGGCTGCTGCTGGAGACGTCCTGGGAGGCAGTCGAGCGGGCCGGCATCGACCCGCTGTCGCTGCGCGGCAGCTCCACCGGTGTCTTCGTCGGGCTGAGCACCTCGAACTACGGCATGGGTCTGCCGAACGTGCCCGAGGGCGTCGACATGTACATCGGCACCGGCAACACCACGAGCGTGGCGTCCGGCCGGATCTCGTTCACCCTCGGCCTCAACGGCCCGGCCGTCACCGTGGACACCGCCTGCTCCTCCTCGCTGGTGGCCCTGCACCTCGCCGTGAACGCCCTGCGCCGCGGCGAGTGCGACCTGGCCATCGCCGGTGGCGTCACCGTCATGGTCACCCCCGGCGTGTTCGTCGTCTTCTCCCGGCAGCGCGGCATGTCCGTCGACGGCCGGTGCCGGGCCTTCGCGGCCGGCGCGGACGGCACCGGCTGGGGCGAGGGCGGCGGCGTGCTCGTCGTGGAGCGGCTGGCCGACGCCGAACGCAACGGCCACCCGGTCCTCGCCGTGATCCGGGGCAGCGCCCTCAACCAGGACGGCGCCTCCAACGGGCTCACCGCCCCCAACGGCCCCTCTCAGCAGCGGGTCATCCGCCAGGCCCTCGCCAACGCCCGGCTCGGCTCCGCCGACGTCGACATGGTCGAGGCGCACGGCACCGGCACCACCCTCGGCGACCCGATCGAGGCGCAGGCGCTCATCGCCACGTACGGGCAGGACCGCCCGGCCGACCGTCCGCTGTGGCTGGGCTCGGTGAAGTCGAACATCGGCCACACCCAGAGCGCCGCCGGCGTCGCCGGGCTGGTCAAGATGGTGATGGCGCTGCGTAACGGCGTCATGCCGGAGACCCTGCACATCGACGAGCCGTCCCCGCACGTGGACTGGACGGCCGGGGCGGTCTCCCTGCTCACCGAGTCCAAGCCGTGGCCGGAACTGGACCGCCCCCGCCGCGGCGGCGTCTCCTCCTTCGGGGTCAGCGGCACCAACGCCCACGTCATCCTGGAGGAGTACCGCCCGCGCGTCGCCGAGGCGGCGACCGTCGACGGCGGGCAGGCGGACGGGACCGGCGCCGTCGAGCCCGCGCGCCGGCCGGGCCTGGTCGCCTCGGACGTGAGCCTCTGGCCGGTGTCGGCCCGGTCGAGGACCGCCCTGGGCGCGCAGGCGGCCCGGCTCGCGGACTTCCTGCGCAGGCGCGGCGAGATCGATCCGGCGGCGGTCGGCTGGTCGCTGGCCACCACCCGCTCGACGTTCGACCACCGTGCCGCCGTCGTCGGGTCGACCGCCGACGAGCTGCTGGCCGGGCTGGACGCCCTCGCCGCCGGCCAGCCGGCGGGGAACCTCGTCACCGGTACGGTCACCAGCGCCGGCGCAGGTCCCGTCTTCGTGTTCCCGGGTCAGGGGGCGCAGTCGGCGCGGATGGCGGCCGGGCTCGTCGGTCGTACGCCGGTGTTCGACGCGAAGCTGGCCGAGTGCCAGCGGGCCCTGGCGCCGTACCTCGACGTGGACCTCGTCGCGGTGTTGACCGGTGACGACGAGTCGTGGCTGGAGCGGGTCGAGGTCGTGCAGCCGGTGCTGTGGGCCGTCGGCATCGCCCTGGCGGCCGTGTGGCGCGCGGCGGGCGTCGTCCCGGACGCGGTGATCGGTCACTCCCAGGGCGAGATCGGCGCGGCCTGTGTCGCCGGGATCCTGAGCCTGGAGGACGCCGCGAAGGCAGTGGCGTTGCGGTCGCGGGCGCTGACGGTGCTGCGGGGGACCGGGACGATGGCGTCGATCGACCTGTCCGCCGACGCGGTCACCGAGCGCCTGGGGGAGTTCCCGGGCGTCGGAGTCGCGGCCGTCAACGGGCCGTCCACCGTCGTGGTGTCCGGCCCGCCGCAGCCCGTGGCCGACCTCGTGCAGGCGTGCCAGGCGCAGGGCGTCCGCGCCCGGCTGATCCCCGTGGACTACGCGTCGCACTCCGAGGCCGTGCGGCAGGTGGCCGAGCAGCTCCGCGCGGACCTGGCCGGCGTCACCCCGCGGGCCGGCCACACCCGGCTGGTCTCCACCCTCACGGGCGAGTGGGCCGACCCGCTCACCATGGGCGCGGAGCACTGGTACGACAACCTGCGGCAGACCGTGCAGTTCGACGCCGCGGTCCGTACGGCGGTCGCCGCCGGGCACACCACGTTCGTCGAGATCAGCCCGCACCCGGTGCTGACGATGCCGGTCACCGCGATCCTCGACGACACCGGCGCGAGCGGGCACACCATCGGCAGCCTGCGCCGGGGCGACGACGACGCGACCCGGCTGCTGACCAACCTCGCCACCGCGTACGCCGTCGGCCTGCCCGTCGACCTGGCGGACGTCCTCGCCGAGACCGAGGTCGCGCCGCTGCCCACGTACGCCTTCGACCACCAGCGGTTCTGGCTCGACGGCAGCGGCGGGCCCGACCTGGAGACCCTGCTGTCGGGCATGAGCGGCGACCCGGGCGACGCGGGCTTCTGGGCCGCCGTCGAGAGCGGGGACGTCACGGCGCTCGCCGAGACCATCGCCACCGAGGAGACCCCGGCACACGAGGTTCTCGACGCGCTGCTGCCGGCCCTGCCGATGCTCACCTCCTGGCGCCGGCAGCGGCGCCGGCAGGCCGACATCGACAGTTGGCGCTACCAGGACACCTGGAAGCCCCTGACCGGCGTCGCCAACCGGGGCATGGACGGCACCTGGGTCGTGGTCATGCCGACCGGCGACATCATCGAGCCCTGGCAGGACGCCTGCGTCGAGGCGATCGCGGCGGCCGGCGCGACGCTCGTGCCGGTGGCCGTCTCCACGCCCGACGTCGACCGCGACCAGTTCGGCAAGCTGCTGCAGGAGGCGCTCGCCGCCGGACCGGGCGGCGACGCCACCGCCGACGTCGCCGGCGTGGTCTCGCTGCTCGCCTTCGACCAGCTGGCCCACCCGCTGTACCCCTCCGTGCCCGGCGGCTTCGCCGCCACCGTCGCGCTCTTCCAGGCCCTCGGCGACATCGGCCTGCGCGCGCCGATGTGGAGCGTCACCTCCGGCGCCGCGTCGGTAGGCATGGCCGACCTGCTGCGCGCCCCGGCGCAGTCGCTGGTCTGGGGCTTCGGCCGGGTCGCCGCGCTGGAGCACCCGCAGCGCTGGGGCGGCCTCGTGGACCTGCCCGAGGCCGTGGAGGACCGCTGTGCCGACCTGCTGGTCGCGGCCCTCACCACCGCCGGGGACGAGGACCAGATCGCGGTACGCCCGAGCGGCCTGCTCGCCCGCCGGCTCACCCGCGTCCCGCTCGGCGACAGTCAGCCCGCCAACCCGTGGCAGCCGTACGGCACGGGGCTCGTCACCGGCGGCACCGGCGCGCTCGGTGGGCACGCCGCCCGCTGGCTGGCCCGCAGCGGTGTGGAGAACATCGTCGTCGTCAGCCGGCGGGGCATGGCCGCGCCCGGCGCGCAGCAGCTCGTCGACGACCTCACCGCGCTGGGCGCCCAGGCCACAGTGGTCGAGTGCGACGCCTCCGACCGCGACGCCCTGGCCGAGCTGATCGAGGCGATCCCCGCCGAGTACCCGCTCACCGCGGTCGTGCACGCCTCCGCGGTCCTCGACGACGCCATGATCAACGACATCCGGCCCGAGCAGATCGAACGGGTGCTGCGGGCCAAGGTCGACGTCGCGTACAACCTGCACGAGCTGACCCTCGACCACGAGCTGTCCGCGTTCGTCATGTTCTCGTCCTTCGCCGGCAGCGTGGCCGCCTCCGGCGTCGGCAACTACGCCCCGAGCAACGCGTTCCTCGACGCGCTCGCCCAGCACCGCCGGGGCCTCGGCCTCACCGCCACCTCCGTCGCCTGGGGGGCGTGGGCCGGCGGCGGCATGGCCGACGGGCCGCTCGGCGAGCTGCTGCACCGCCACGGCGTACCCGAGATGACCCCGGAGGCGGCGATCACCGCGCTGCACCAGGCCGTGGACCACGGCGAGGCGTTCCTCACCATCGCCGACATCGCCTGGGAACGGTTCTCCGTCGCGTTCACCGCCACCCGGCCCGGTCCGCTGATCAGCGACCTGCCGGACGTGCGGCGGCTCGCCGCCGCCGAGGCGATGGACAGCGTGGAGGTCGGCGACGGCCCGGAGTCGTTGCGGGAGCGGCTCGCCGGGCTGCCCGCCGCCGAGCGGTTCGCCGTGCTGCTCGACCTGGTCCGTGGCCAGGTCGCCGCCGTGCTCAACTACCCGTCCGCCGACTCCGTGGACGAGCATCGGGCGTTCCGGGAGCTGGGCTTCGACTCCGTCACCGCCGTCGAGCTGCGTAACCGGCTCGGCGCGGCCACCGCCGTGGCCCTCCCGGTCACCCTGGTCTTCGACTACCCGACCCCGACGACCTTGGCGGAGTACCTCTACGCCGAGGTCGCCCACGACGACGTGGTCACCCCGAACGCGCTCCTCGACGATCTGGACCGGATCGCCGAGGGCCTCGACGTGGTCGCCCGGGACGAGGCGGCCCGGGTGCGGGCCACCGTACGCCTGCAGGCGATGCTCTCCCGGCTCGGCCAGGACAGCGGTGGCGCCGACATCGGCCGGCACGCCGGCGCCGCCACCGACGACGAACTGTTCGCGATGGTGGACAAGGACCTCGGCATCTCCTGACCCAGCTCCAGCTCTCTCCCGTCTCTTTCGAGGAAGCGGCACTCCGATGGCCAACGAAGACAAGCTCCGCGACTACCTCAAGCGGGTCATGGCTGATCTCCACGACACCCGCCGCCGACTCAGCGAGGCCCAGTCCCAGGAACTGGAGCCGGTGGCGATCGTGGCGATGAGCTGCCGGTTGCCGGGCGGGGTGCGCAACCCCGACGACCTGTGGGAGCTGTTGCGGGACGGCCGGGACGCCGTCGCGCCCTTCCCCGACGACCGGGGCTGGGACCTGGAGCGCCTCTACCACCCCGACCCCGACCACCCGGGCACCTCGTACGCCCGGGAGGGCGGGTTCGTCGACGGGGCCGGCGACTTCGACTCCGCCTTCTTCGGCATCTCGCCGCGCGAGGCGCTGACCATGGACCCCCAGCAGCGGCTGCTGCTGGAGACCTCCTGGGAGGCGGTCGAGGCCGCCGGCATCGACCCCGCCTCGCTGCGCGGCAGCCGGACCGGGGTGTTCGTCGGCACCAACGGGCAGGACTACGGCACCCTGCTGATGATGTCGCCCGACGGCGACGAAGGGCACTCGATGACCGGGGGCGCGGCGGCCGTCGCGTCGGGCCGGGTGTCGTACGCCCTCGGGCTCGAAGGACCGGCCGTATCCATCGACACGGCCTGCTCGTCGTCGCTGGTGGCGCTGCACCTCGCCGTGCAGGCGCTGCGGGCGGGGGAGTGCGACCTGGCGCTGGCCGGCGGGGTGACCGTGATGGCCACCCCGGGCCTCTACATCGGATCCAGCCGGCAGCGCGCACTCTCCACCGACGGGCGCTGCCGGTCGTTCGCCGCCGCCGCCGACGGTGCCGGGTTCTCCGAGGGGGTCGGCTGGCTGCTGGTCGAGCGGCTGTCGGACGCCCGCCGCAACGGCCACCGCGTCCTGGCTGTGGTCCGCGGCACCGCCGTCAACCAGGACGGCGCGTCGAACGGGCTGACCGCGCCCAACGGGCCGGCCCAGCAGCGGGTCATCAGCCAGGCCCTCACCTCCGCCCGGCTCTCCACCGCCGACGTCGACGTGGTGGAGGCGCACGGCACCGGCACCAGGCTGGGCGACCCGATCGAGGCGCAGGCGCTCATCGCCACGTACGGGCAGGACCGTGACGAGGCACCGCCACTGCTGCTCGGCTCGGTGAAGTCGAACATCGGCCATGCCCAGGCCGCCGCGGGCGTGGCCGGCGTGATCAAGCTGGTGCTCGCCATCCGGCACGGCCTCGTGCCGGCGACGCTGCACGTCGACGCGCCGTCGCCGCACGTCGACTGGCGCGCCGGCGCGGTCGAACTGGTGACGGAGGCACGCCCGTGGCCCGAGACGGGCCGGGTACGCCGGGGCGCCGTCTCCTCGTTCGGCATCTCCGGCACCAACGCTCACGTGATCATCGAGCAGTCGGCTGAGCCGGTCGAGTCGGGTGCGGGTGGGCGTGGGGCGGGGTTGGTCGCTTCGGATGTGGTGGCCTGGCCGGTGTCGGCGCGGTCGGGGACGGCGTTGGCCGGTCAGGTTGCCCGGCTCGCGCGGCACGTGCGTGAGCGGGGTGGGATCGATCCGGTGGAGGTGGGCTGGTCGTTGGCGGCTACCCGGTCGGCGTTCGATCATCGCGTCGTTGTCGTCGGGTCGTCCGTCGAGGGGTTGCTTGCCGGGCTGGATGCCTTCGCTGCCGGTCAGCCGGCGGGGAACGTGGTCACGGGGGTGGCGTCGAGTCCGGGTGCGGGTCCGGTCTTCGTGTTTCCGGGTCAGGGCGCGCAGTCGGCGCGGATGGCGGCGGGGCTGGTGGGTCGTACGCCGGTGTTCGACGAGTGTCTGGCGGAGTGCCGGCGGGCGTTGGCGCCGTATCTCGATGTGGATCTCGTGTCGGTGCTCACGGGCGAGGACGAGTCGTGGCTGGACCGGGTCGAGGTGGTGCAGCCGGTGCTGTGGGCCGTCGGTGTCGCTCTGGCAGCGGTGTGGCGTGCGGCGGGTGTGGCCCCGGACGCGGTGATCGGTCACTCGCAGGGTGAGATCGGCGCGGCGTGCGTGGCGGGCATTCTGAGCCTGGAGGACGCGGCGCGGACGGTGGCGTTGCGGTCGCGTGCGCTGGCGGTGCTGCGGGGTACCGGGACGATGGCGTCGGTGGACCTGTCGGCCGAGGCGGTGGCCGAGCGGCTGCCCGCGTTCCCGGGTGTCGGGGTCGCGGCGGTCAACGGCCCGTCCACCGTCGTGGTGTCGGGTCCGCCGGAGCACGTCGCCGGCCTTGTCCAGGCGTGCGGGGCCGAGGGTGTTCGTGCCCGGCTGATCCCCGTGGACTACGCGTCGCATTCGCCCGCGGTGCAGGAGGTCGCCGAGCAGCTTCGGGCGGACCTGGCCGGTGTCAGTCCGCGGGCCGGTCACACCCGGCTCGTGTCCACTCTCACCGGGGACTGGGTGGATCCGGCGGTGATGACCGCTGACTACTGGTACGACAACCTGCGGCAGACTGTGCTCTTCGACGCGGCCGTGCGGACGGCTGTGGCTGCCGGGCACACCACGTTCGTCGAGATCAGCCCGCATCCGGTGCTGACGATGCCGGTCACCGCGATCCTCGACGACACCGGCGCGAGCGGGCACACCATCGGCAGTCTGCGTCGTGGTGACGACGACGCGACCCGGCTGCTGACCAACCTCGCCACCGCGTACGCCGTCGGCCTGCCCGTCGACCTGACGAGGGTGCTGCCCGCCGCGGCCACCGTCGACCTGCCCACGTACGCCTTCGACCACCACCGGTACTGGCCCGCGCCGCCGCTCTTCCTCACCGCGGCCGACGCCGCCCCGGACATCGACCGCTGGCGCTACCGGGTCACCTGGCGGGCCCTGCCCGACCTGCCGCTGACCTGGCTCGCCGGCACCTGGCTCGTGCCGGTGCCCGCGGCGCTGGGCGACGACCCGCTGGTCACCGACGTGCTGTCGGCCCTCGGCAACTTCGGCGCGGACGTCGTCCCGGTGGAGCTGGACGTCACACACGACCCGGCGGCGCTGGCCGAGCGGCTGAGCGCCGCGCTCACCGGCCCGGACGGACCCGTCGCCGTGCTCTCGCTGCTGGGTCTGGACGAGCGGGCGCACCCGGAGCACCCGGCCACCTCGCTGGCCGTCTCGGGCACCGCCCTGCTGGTGCAGGCGCTCGGGCTGCTCGGCGTCGAGGCGCCGCTGTGGTGCGCCACCCGGGGAGCCGTCGTGGCCTGCGCCGACGACCCGGCGCCGCGCCCCGCCGCCGCCTCCGTCTGGGGGCTCGGCCGCGCCGTCGCCCTGGAACACCCCGCCCGCTGGGGCGGCCTGCTCGACCTGCCCGACGTGCTCGACGCGCAGGCCGGCGCGCTGCTCTGCGCGGCGCTCGGCGCCAGCGGTGGCGAAGACGCCTTCGGCGACGACGGCGCGGAGCAGTCCGGCCGGGGCGAGGACCAGCTCGCCGTCCGCGCCTCCGGCGTCTTCGTCCGCCGCCTCACCCGGATCACCGAACCCGAGCCGGTCGAGTCCGGCGACGCGGACGACACCCGGCGGATGCGCGGCACCGTGCTGATCACCGGTGGCACCGGCGGACTGGGCGGGCATCTGGCCCGCTGGGCGGGCCGCTCCGGCGCCGCGCACGTCCTGCTGGCCAGCCGGCGCGGCCCGGACGCCCCGGGCGCCGCCGAGCTGGAGGCGGAGCTGACCGGTCTCGGCGTACGGGTCACAGTGGCCCGCTGCGACGTCGCCGACCGGGCACAGGTGGCCGACCTGCTCGCCGCCGTCCCCGCCGACGCCCCGCTGAGCGCCGTGCTGCACACCGCCGCCGTCCTCGACGACGGCATCGTCGACACCGTCACCGCGCAGCGCCTGCACACCGTCGCCGCGTCGAAGTGCGTCGCCGCGCTGCACCTGGACGAGCTGACCCGCGACCTCGACCTGGACGCCTTCGTGCTCTTCTCCTCGGTGGCCGGAACCACCGGCAACGCCGGGCAGGGCGCGTACGGGGCGGCCAACGCCTTCCTCGACGCCCTCGCCGAGCGGCGCCGGGCCGAGGGACTGCCGGCCCTCTCGGTGGCCTGGGGCGCCTGGCGCGGGGTCGGCCTGCCCGCCGAGAACGAACGCGCCCAGGAACGGCTGCGCCGGGGCGGCATGATCGGCATGGACCCGGAACTGGCCGTCGAGGCCCTCGCCCGGGCGCTGCGCCGCGACGAGCCCACCACAGTCGTCGCCGACATCGACTGGGCCCGTTTCGCCCCCGCGTTCACCCTGGTGCGGCCCAGCCCGCTGATCGGCGACCTCGCCGAGGCCCAGGAGGCGACGCAGCCGGCCGGGCAGCAGGAGGCCGCCGAGGAGGAGACGGGCGTACCGTCGGCCCTCGCCCGGCGGCTCGCCGCGCTCGCGCCGGGGGAGCGCACCGCGACACTGCTGGAGCTGGTGCGGCAGTGCGCGGCGACGGCCCTCGGCTACGGCGCCGCCGACGACATCCCGGCCACCCAGCCCTTCCGCGACCTCGGCCTGGATTCGCTGACGGCAGTCGACATGCGCAACTTCCTGGCCGCCGCCACCGACCTGCGGCTGCCCGCGACGCTCGCCTTCGACTATCCGAACCCGACGGTGCTCGCCGCGCACCTCGGCGAACTGCTCACCGGGATCGTCCCCGACGCGACCACCCCCGCCCCGGCCGCCGCGGCCGAGGACGACGACCCGATCGCCATCGTGGCGATGAGCTGCCGCCTGCCCGGTGGGGCGGACACCCCGGAGCAACTGTGGCAGCTCCTCGCCGCCGGCGGCGACGCCATCGGGGAGTTCCCCACCGACCGGGGCTGGGACCTGGACCGGCTCTTCGACTCCGATCCGGAGAAGGAGGGCACCAGCTACGCCCGTGAGGGCGGCTTCGTCACCGGCGCCACCGACTTCGACGCCGGCTTCTTCGGCATCAGCCCCCGCGAGGCCCTCGCCATGGACCCGCAGCAGCGGCTGCTGCTGGAGGCGTCCTGGGAGGCGGTCGAGCGGGCCGGGATCGACCCGCACACGCTGCGCGGCAGCGCCACCGGCGTATTCGTCGGCACCAACTACCAGGACTACCGCAACCTGATGTTCAGCGCCGAGGGCGCCGAGGGGCACCTGATGACCGGCAACGCCGGCAGCGTCCTGTCGGGCCGGGTGTCGTACACCCTCGGGCTGGAGGGCCCCGCCGTCTCGGTCGACACCGCCTGCTCGTCGTCGCTGGTCGCGCTGCACTGGGCCTGCCAGGCGCTGCGCCGCTCGGAGTGCTCACTCGCCCTGGTCGGCGGCGTCACCGTCATGTCCACCCCCGGGGTGTTCGTCGGCTTCAGCCGGCAGCGGGGCCTCGCCCCGGACAGCCGGGTCAAGGCGTTCGCCTCCGCCGCCGACGGCACCGGCTGGGGCGAGGGCCTCGGCCTGCTGCTCGTCGAGCGGCTCTCCGACGCCCGCCGCAACGGTCACCCGGTGCTCGCGGTCATCCGGGGCAGCGCCGTCAACCAGGACGGCGCTTCCAACGGCCTCACCGCCCCGAACGGGCCGTCGCAGCAGCGGGTGATCCGGCAGGCGCTCGCCAACGCCGGCCTCGCCCCGGCCGACGTGGACGCCGTCGAGGCGCACGGCACCGGCACGAAGCTCGGCGACCCGATCGAGGCGCAGGCCCTGCTCGCCACGTACGGCCGGGAGCGGCCCGCCGAGCAGCCGCTCTGGCTCGGCTCGATCAAGTCGAACATCGGTCACACCCAGGCCGCCGCCGGTGTCGCCGGGATCATCAAGATGGTGCTGGCGCTGCGGCACGGCTACCTGCCGCAGACCCTGCACGTGGACGAGCCGACCGACCAGGTGGACTGGAGCGTCGGTGCGGTCGAACTGCTCCGCGAGGGCCGCCCCTGGCCGGTCACCGACCACCCGCGCCGCGCCGCCGTCTCCTCGTTCGGCATCAGCGGCACCAACGCGCACACCATCCTGGAGCAGGCCCCGGAGCCGGTCGAAGCCGAGCAGCCGACCGGTGACCCGGCGCGGCTGCCGGTGGTGCCGGTGCTGCTGTCGGGCCGTTCGGGGCTCGCGCTCGCCGCCCAGGCGCAGCGCTGGTCCGAGCAGCTCACCGGGCTGGAGGCGCCACGTACGGTCGACGTCGGCTGGTCGTCGGCCGTCGCCCGGGCCGCCCTGGAACACCGGGCCGTCGTGCTGGCCACCGACCGGATCGCGCTGGGCGCCGGGCTGCGCGCCCTCGGCGCCGGCGAGGACGCGCCGCTGGTGGTCACCGGCGTGGCGGTGCCCCGGCCGAAGGTGGCGTACCTGTTCTCGGGGCAGGGCGCCCAGCGGGCCGGGATGGGTCGCGAGCTGGCCGAGGCGTTCCCCGTCTTCGCCGCCGCCCTGGACGAGGCCTGCGCCGCCCTCGACGCGCACCTGCCCCGCCCGCTCAGGCCACTGCTCTTCGCCGAGCCCGGCACGCATGAGGCCGAGGCGCTGGACCGCACCGAATTCACCCAGCCGGCGCTGTTCGCCGTGGAGGTGGCGCTGTTCCGGCTGTTCGAGGCGTGGGGGGTCCGCCCCGACGCCGTCGCCGGGCACTCGATCGGCGAGATCGCGGCCGCCCACGCCGCCGGTGTGCTCTCCCTGGCCGACGCCGCCGAGCTGGTCGCCGCCCGGGGCCGGCTGATGCAGGCGCTGCCGGCCGGGGGGGCGATGCTCGCCGTCGCCGCCACCGAGGCCGAGGTGACCGCCACGCTCGGTGAGCGGGCCGACCGGGTCTCCGTCGCGGCCGTCAACGGCCCCGCCGCGGTCGTGGTCTCCGGGGCCGGCGACGCCGTCGAGGAACTGGCCGCCCAGTGGGCCGCCCGGGGTGTCCGGGTCCGGCGCCTGGCGGTCAGCCACGCGTTCCACAGTCCGCTGATGGATCCGGTGCTCGACGACCTCGCCGCCGTCGCCGGACGGCTACGGTACGCGGCTCCGAGCATCCCGATGGTCTCCACCGTCACCGGCGCGCCGGTCGACGCGGCGGAGATCGGCGCGCCCGGCTACTGGGTGCGCCACGCCCGCGAGGCGGTACGCTTCGCCGACGCCGTCGTGGCACTGCGCGAGCGCAACGTCACCGGCTACGTCGAGATCGGCCCGGACGGGGTGCTCACCGCCCTCGCCCAGGCCGTCCTGGCCGATGCCCCGGCCGGCGGCCGGGCCCCGCTGGTGGTGCCCGCCCTGCGCCGGGACCGCGCCGAGCCGAGCACCCTGCTGCGCGCGCTCGCCGCGCTGCACACCCACGGCGTCTCCCCGGACTGGTCCGCCGTCTACGCCGGTACCGGCGCCCAGCGGGTCGAGCTGCCCACCTACGCGTTCGACCGGCAGCGCTACTGGCCGGAGCCGCCGCCGTGGGCCGCCCTCGTGGCCGCCGACGAGGCCACCGAGGTCGAGCGCCGCTTCTGGGCCGCGGTCGAGGCCGAGGACCTGGAGTCGCTGGCCCGCGACCTCGACGTGCACCGCGACCAGCCGTTCGGCACCGTGCTGCCCGCCCTGTCGGCGTGGCGCCGGCGCGGCCGGGAGCAGGCCCTGGTCGACGGCACCCGCTACCGGGCGGTCTGGGAGCCCATCGCGGAGACCTCGCAGGAGCAGGACCCCGGCCGGTGGCTGGTGCTGCTGCCCGCCGACCGGGCCGACGACCCCGACCTGCACTCCTGCACCTGGGCCCTGGGTGCCGAGGTGAGCATCGTGCCCGTGGACACCGCCGCCGACTCCGAGGAGCTGTGCGGCGGGTTCGCCGACGTGCTCACCGAGGCGCTCGGCGCGGGCGACGGGCCGCTGTCGATCCTGTCCTTCCTCGGCCTGGACGACGCCCCGCACGCCGAGCACCCGGCGCTGCCGCGCGGTCTCGCCGCGACCGTGCACCTGCTCCAGCAGCTCGTCGACCACGACGCCTCGGTCCGGCTCTGGTGCGTCACCCAGGGCGCCGTCGGCCTCGGCGACGGCGACGCCCCGGCCAACCCGCGGCAGGCGATGCTGTGGGGCCTGGGCCGGGTGGCCGCGCTGGAGCAGCCCGCCCGCTGGGCCGGGCTGGTCGACCTGCCCACTGACCTGGAGCCGTGGACGGCGATGCGTCTCGGCGGCATCCTCACCGGCGGCGGCGTGGAGGACCAGCTCGCCGTCCGCGAGTCCGGGGTGCTGGTGCGGCGGCTCGTACCGGCCACCACCACCGACGGGGAGCTCACGCCGTGGCAGCCCCGGGGCACGGTGCTGATCACCGGCGGCGCCGGTGCGCTCGGTGGGCACGTGGCCCGCTGGGTGGCCGCCGAGGGCGCGCAACGGGTGGTGCTGACCAGCCGGCGGGGGACCGGCACCCCGGGCGCCGCCGAGCTGATCTCCGAGCTGGCCGGGCTCGGCGTGGACTGCCGGGTGGTCCGCTGCGACGCCGCCGACCGCGCCGCCGTGACCGACCTCCTGGCCGATCTCCGGCGGGAGGGGCCGCCGCTGCGCGCGGTGGTGCACGCCGCGGGGGTCAGCGAGGTGGTGCCGCTGGCCGACACCACCCTGGAGGACCTGGCGTACGTCATCGCCCCGAAGGTCTGCGGCGCCGAACACCTCGACGAGCTGCTCGGCGACGCCGAACTGGACGCGTTCGTGCTCTTCTCGTCCATCGCGGCGGTGTGGGGCAGCGGCGGACAGGGCGCGTACGCGGCCGGTAACGCCTACCTGGACGCGCTCGCCGAGCGGCGACGCGGCCAGGGCCGGGCGGCCACCTCCATCGCCTGGGGACCGTGGACCGAGTCGGGCATGTACACCGAGGGTGCGGCGGAGCAACTGCGCCGCCGCGGCCTCCAGATGATGCCGCCCGGCGTGGCGATGGCCGGGCTGCGGCACGCCCTGGCGGTCGGCGACAGCTGCGTCACCGTCGCCGACGTCGACTGGGCCACCTTCCAGCCGCTGTTCACCTCGCTGCGGCCCAGTCCGCTGCTGGCCGACCTGCCGGCCGTACGCGGGCTGGCCGCCGCCCCCGCCGAGGCGCCGGAGGCGGTCGCGCCCGGCGCCCGTGACCTGCTCGCCGGGCTGCGGGCGCTGCCGGACGACGAGCGGCGGGCCGCACTGCTGGAGATGGAGCGGGTCGACGCGGCGAAGGTGCTCGGCCACCCCTCCGCCGACGCGATCGAGACCGACCGGGGCTTCCTGGACCTCGGCTTCGACTCGCTCACGGCGGTGGAACTGCGCAACCTGCTCACCGCGGCGACCGGGCACGACCTGCCCACCACCGTCGTCTTCGACTACCCCACCCCGGACGGCCTGGCCGGCCACCTGTACGAGCAGCTCTTCGCGGGCGCTGCGGGGGACGACGGCGACGGCGGCGACGAGGAGTCCGTGCGCCGGGCCCTCGCCGCGATCCCGCTCGACGAGCTGCGGCAGGCGGGCCTGCTCGCCCAGCTGCTCCAGCTGGCCCGTACGAGTGCCGGCACGCCGGCCGTGGCGTCCGCTGCCCCGGTCACGCCGTCCGCACCCGAGACCCAGATCCGCGAACTCGACGTCGCCGGCCTGGTCCGGATGGCCCTGGAAGGCTCCGACTCGTGACCCGGCCGGCCCTGAGGAGCGCCCGATGAATGTTTCCCTGGACGAGGTCGTCGGCGCGCTGCGTGCGTCCCTGCTCGACAACCAGAAGCTCAAGCAGCAGAACCAGCAGCTCACCGCCGCGCTCAGCGAACCGGTGGCGATCATCGGCATGAGCTGCCGGTTCCCCGGCGGTGTCGGGTCACCCGAGCAACTGTGGGACCTGGTGGCCGCCGGCGGCGACGCGATGTCGGCGTTCCCGGACGACCGGGGCTGGAACCTGGGCGCGCTCTACGACCCGGACCCCGACCCCGACAGCCGGGGCACGTCGTACGTGCGTGAGGGCGGGTTCCTCTACTCCGCCGGGGACTTCGACCCGGCGTTCTTCGGCATCAGTCCCCGCGAGGCCCTCGCCATGGACCCGCAGCAGCGGCTGCTGCTGGAGACCGCCTGGGAGGCGTTCGAGCGGGCCGGCATCGACCCCACCCGGCTGCGCGGCGCGCCCACCGGTGTCTACGCGGCCACCAGCAGCCAGGGTGACTACGCGGCCCTGCTCACCGGGATCACCGACGGCGTCGAGGGCTACCTCGGCACCGGCAGCGCCGCAGCCGTGGCGAGCGGCCGGATCTCCTACGCTCTCGGGCTGGAGGGGCCGGCGGTCACCGTGGACACCGCGTGCAGCTCGTCGCTGGTCGCGCTGCATCTCGCCTGCCAGGCGCTGCGGCTGGGCGAATGCACGATGGCGCTGGTCGGCGGGGTGTCGGTGATGGCCACCCCGACCGTCTTCGTGGAGTTCTCCCGGCAGCGGGGCCTGTCCACCGACGGCCGGTGCAAGTCGTTCGCCGCCGCCGCCGACGGCACCGGCTGGTCTGAGGGGGCCGGCATGCTGCTCGTCGAGCGGCTCTCCGACGCCCGCCGCAACGGCCACCCGGTCCTCGCCGTGCTGCGCGGCAGCGCCGTCAACCAGGACGGTGCGAGCAGCGGGCTGACCGCTCCGAACGGCCCGTCGCAGCGCCGGGTGATCCGGCAGGCTCTGGCGAACGCGGGGCTGGGTGCCGACCAGGTGGATGTCGTCGAGGCGCACGGTACGGGCACCACGTTGGGTGACCCGATCGAGGCGCAGGCCCTGATCGCCACGTATGGGCAGGGTCGGTCCGCGGAGCGGCCGTTGTGGCTCGGCTCGGTGAAGTCGAACATCGGGCACACGCAGGCGGCGGCGGGTGTGGCCGGGGTGATGAAGATGGTGCTGGCGATGCGGCACGGGGTGCTGCCGCCCACGCTGCACGTGGACGAGCCCACCCCGCACGTCGACTGGTCGGCCGGGGCGGTGTCCCTGCTGACCGGCCCGCAGCCATGGCCGGAGACCGGGCAGCCACGCCGGGCCGCGGTCTCCGCGTTCGGCATCAGCGGCACCAACGCACACGTCGTCATCGAGCAGGCCGCCGCCCCGGACACCGACGACGTCCGGCCGGCCGGTACGCCCGCCCCGCCGGTACCGTGGATCGTCTCGGCCCGCTCCGCACCGGCCCTGGCCGGGCAGGCGCGGCGGCTGCTGGCGCATCTGGCCGATCACCCCGACCTGACCCCCGCCGACGTGGCGTACTCGCTGGTCACCACCCGGGCGGCCCTGCCGTACCGGGCAGCGGTGATCGGCGGGGACCGCGACGCGCTGCGGGCCGGCCTGCACGCGGTCGCCGAGGAGCGCGACACCCCCGGCGTGGTGCGAGGCGTGGCCCGCCCGGCCGGCAAGGTCGCGTTCCTCTTCACCGGGCAGGGTGCCCAGCGCCTCGGCATGGGCGCCGAGCTGTGCCGCCGGTTCCCGGTCTTCGCCGCCGCCTTCGACGAGGTGGCCGGGGAGCTGAACCGGCACTTGAGCCGGCCGCTGCGGGAGGTGGTCTTCGCCGAGGCCGACTCGCCCGGCGCGGATCTGCTGGACCGTACCGAGTTCACCCAGCCGGCGCTGTTCGCCTACGAGGTCGCCGCATACCGGCTGGTCACCGCCTGGGGGCTACGCCCGCAGTTCCTGCTCGGCCACTCGGTCGGCGAGCTGGCCGCGGCACACGTCGCCGGGGTGCTGTCGCTGGCCGACGCGGCGACCCTGGTGGCCGCCCGGGCCCGGCTCATGCAGCAGTTGCCGCCCGGCGGGGCGATGCTGGCGGTGCAGGCGTCCGAGGCGGAGGTGGTCCCGCTGCTCGACGAGCGGGTGTCCCTGGCCGCCGTGAACGGCCCCCGGTCGGTGGTGCTCTCCGGCGACGAGGAGGCCGTGCTCGCGGCGGGGCGGCGGCTGTCCGCCGAGGACCGGCGGTCCCGTCGGCTGCGGGTCAGCCACGCCTTCCACTCCGCCCGGATGGACGCCATGCTGGCCGACTTCCGGATCGTCGCGGAGAAGGTCGCGTGGCACCCGCCGAACCTTCCGATCGTCTCCGACCGCACCGGCGAGCCGCTCACCGCCGCCCAGGCCACGGACCCGGGCTACTGGGTCGACCACGTCCGGGACACCGTCCGTTTCCACGCGGGCGTCGCCACCCTCGCCGCCGGCGGCGTCGGAACCTTCGTGGAACTCGGCCCCGACAGCGCCCTGACCGTGCTGGCCCGGGAGTGCCTGCCCGACATGGAACCGGCGGCCTTCGTGCCGCTCGCCCGCCGGGACCAGCCGGAGGCGACCACGCTGCTCGGCGCGCTGGCCGCGGTCGACCTGCGCGGTGCCGGGGTCGACTGGGCGGCTCCCTTCGACGGCAGCGACGCCGCGCGCGTCGAGCTGCCCACCTACGCCTTCCACCGCGAGCGTTTCTGGCCGGACCCGCCCACAGTGGATCTCGTCCCGCCCGCCGCGACCGGAGAGGACGAGGAGTTCTGGGCGGCCGTGGCGCAGGGACGACCGGCCGAGCTGGCCGCCGAGCTCGGCCTGCCCGCCGACCGGCAGGACGCGCTCGCCGACGTGCTGCCCGCCCTCGCCTCCTACCGGGACCGGCGGCGTCGCGGATCGGAGCTGGACGGGCTGCGCTACCGCGCCGACTGGGAACGCGTCGACCTGTCCCCGGCCCGTACCACGCCGACCGGCCGATGCCTGCTGGTGGCCGGGGCCGGCACCGACGCCACCGCGGTGCTCACCGTGCTGCGCGCCGAGGGCCTGGAGCCGACGCTGGTCACGGTCGGAGACGACCTGGACGCCGTCGCCCGGGCCTCGCTCGCCGACGGCAGCTGGTCGGTCGTGGTCTCGCTGCTGGCGGCGGAGGACCCGGCGGCCGGCGCGGGAACCGGCGCGCTCGCCGGGACGGCCGCGCTGGTGCGGGCCCTCGCCGCTGCGGGGAACGGTACGCCGATGTGGACCGTGACCCGGGGCGCGGTGGCCGTCGACGCGCACGACGCCGCTCCCGGCGTGGCCGGGGCGTACCTCTGGGGCCTGGGCCGGGTGCTGGCGCTGGAGCAGCCGCGCGTGTGGGGCGGGCTGGTCGACCTGCCGGCGGAGCCGGACGACGTCGCGCTCGCCGCGCTCGCCCGGGTCGTCGCGTCCGGCGGCGACGAGGACCAGGTGGCGGTACGCGCCGGCGGGGTGTACGCCCGGCGGCGCCGCCGGGCCCCGGCCGGCGCCACCGATACGGACTGGCGGCCCCGCGGCGCGGTCCTGGTGCACGGGTCCGCGCAGGTGCGTACCCCGCACCTGCTGCGCTGGCTCGCCGAGCGCGGCGCGTCGCACCTCGTCCTCGTGGGGCCGGTGGCGGATGCCGACCCGCCCGGCCCGGACGTCACAGTCACCGCCGTCGGCGACCTGGACGGGCTGCCCGAGGTGCTGGACCGGCTGGCCGCCACCGGCAGCGAGATCCGCTGCGTCCTGCACGTCGCCGACTCCGACGGGGCCGGCGACCCGGTGGCGGTGCTGGACCCGCACGAGCTGGCCGACGCCGTGGCCGCCCGTACCGCCGCCGTGGAACTGCTCGGCCGGGCCTGCGCCGGCCTGCCGGTCGACGAGTTCGTCGTCTTCGCCTCGACGGCCGCCGTCTGGGGCAGCGGGGGAGCGGCGGTCGCCGCCGCCGTGGGCGCCGGGCTGGCGGCGCTGGCCGCGGGCTGGCGTGCCGCCGGCCGCCCGGCCACCGTCGTCGCGTGGGTGCCCTGGGCGGACGAGATCACCGACGCGGCGCAGTTGCGCCGCCGGGGGGTCCGGCCGCTGTCCGCCGACGTGGCCCTGTCCGCGCTGGGGCAGGCTCTGGTCCGCGGCGACGACCAACTGGCCGTGGCCGACCTCGACTGGCCCGCGTTCGTGCCGGCCTTCACCGCCGTACGGCCCAGCGCGCTACTGCGCGGCGTGCCCGAGGCGACGGCCGGCGCGGAGCCGGGGGCCGGCGACGCCGCGACCGATCCCGCCCGCGCGCTGCGCGAGCGGCTGGCCGGCGTTCCGGCCGGCGACCGGCACCGGATCCTGCTGGACCTGGTCCGGGCGCGGGTGGCCACCGTCCTCGGGCACGCCTCGCCCAACGCGGTCGAGGCCGACCGGGACTTCCTGGAACTCGGCTTCGACTCGCTGACCGCACTGGAACTGCGCGACGCGCTGCGCCAGGAGACCGCGGTGGAGCTGTCGGCGACCCTGCTCTTCGACCACCCCACCCCTACGGCGCTGGCCGTTCACCTGCTCGGCCAGCTCCTCGGCGCGGACGACGCCGGTGGACCTGCCGGGGAGAGTGCCGGCGGCGGACTGCTCGGCGGGTTGTTCAACCAGCCGAAGGCGCGCGAGGACCCGGCCGGGTATGCCGAACTGCTGGTCAAACTCGCCCAGTTCCGCCCCCGCTTCCGCGAGCCGGCGCAGCTCACCCGCCCGGCCGGTATCCTCCGGCTGGCCGAGGGCGGCGCCCGGGCGCAGTTGGTGTGCTGCTGCACGATGTCGCTGCTCTCCGGCGCGCACGAGTACGCCCGGCTGGCCGCCGGCTTCCGGGGCGTACGTGACGTGTGGGCCCTGCCCAACCCCGGGTTCGGCGTGGGCGAGGAGCTTCCCGCCGACCTCGACGCGCTGCTGCGGGTGCACGCCGACACGGTGCTGCGTACCGTCGGTGCCGGCCCGTTCGTGGTGGCCGGTCACTCCGGTGGTGCGATGGTGGCCAACCTGCTCGCCGGGGAGCTGGAACGCCAGGGCCGCCCGCCGGACGCGGTGGTGCTCATGGACACCTACCCGGCCGACAGCGAGGTGCTCGGCGGGTGGGTGCCGCAGCTTCTCGACGGGATGATCGACCGGGACACCGCGTACACGCCGATGGACGACTGGCGGACGACGGCGTGGGCGGGCTACCTGCCGCTGTTCCTGGACTGGCAGCCGACCGAGATGGCGGCGGCGACCCTGCTGGTGCGGGCCACCGAGCCGCTGGGGGAGTGGGACGGCGAACCGGACGGCTGGCGGTCGCGCTGGCCCTACCCGCACGAGGCTGTTGACGCGGCTGGCGACCACTTCAGCATGGTCGCCGACCGGGGGCCGGAACTCGCCGGCACGGTCCAGCGCTGGCTGGCCGCGCGGGGCCTGTGACCGGTTCCGCCCCTGGCGTGCCCCTAGCGCCCCCTATCGGCGCACATACATCTATCGGACCGACGTTCCAGGACGGAGCATGACGACGTGGACGAAGCAGTGGTGGTCACGGAGCTGGTCAAGCGGTACCAGCCCAACATGCCACCGGCGGTGGACGGGCTGAGTTTCTCCGTCGCCGCCGGTGAGGTCTTCGGCCTGCTCGGGCCGAACGGTGCGGGCAAGACGACGACGATCGGGGTGCTGACCACACGGGTGCGGGCCACCTCGGGCCGGGCCCGGGTGTGCGGCGCGGACGTGATCGGCTCGCCCGCCGCCGCCCGGCAGTTGCTGGCGGTCGTACCGCAGCGGGTGAACCTGGACCGGGCGCTGACCGTCCGGCAGAACCTGCTGTTCCACGCGGCCTACCACCGGGTGCCCCGGGCGCAGCGCATCCGGCGGGCCGACGAGTTGCTGGACCAGATGGGGCTCAAGGACTTCGCGAACCACCGCACCGACTTCCTGTCAGGCGGCCTCGCCCAGCGGACGATGATCGCCCGCGCGCTGATGCACTCGCCCCGGGTGCTCTTCCTCGACGAGCCGTCGGCGGGCCTCGACCCGCAGTCCCGGCTCTTCGTGCACGACCGGATCGCCGAGCTGAAACGGGACGGCGTGACAGTGGTGGTCACCACACACGACATGGACGAGGCGGAGAAGCTCTGCGACCGGGTCGGCATCGTCGACCACGGCAAGCTGCTCACCATGGACACGCCGTCCGCGCTGACCCGTACGCTGCCGGGCAGCAGCACCCTGACCCTCGTGGTGACCCCCGGCGCCTCCGCCGAGGAGGTGCGGGCCGCGCTCGATGCGATCCCCGACGTGGAGCGGGTGGAACACTTCAAGATGACCGCCAAGGTGCCCGTCGCCGCGCCGGCGTTTCCCGGCATGCCGGCGATGCCGACGCCCGCCCCGGTCCCGGACGCGCCCGCCGACTCGGACGCCCCCCTGTCCTTCCGGGTCTACACCAGCGGTCAGCCGGCCAACGCCATCCCGATGGCGATGAAGATCCTCGCCGACCTGGGTTGCGAGGTTCGTGACCTCAACATCGGCCAGCCCAGTCTGGAAGATGTCTTCATCCACCTGACCGGAAGGGAACTTCGGTGAGCGTCACCGCCCCCGCCCCCCCGTCCGCGCCGTCACCGCCCGCGGCGCCGCCGCCGGTGCGCGCGCTGGACCAGCTCGCCACCTTCCGCGCGGTGCTCTCGCGGGACCTGTTCGTCACCGGCCGGGAGCTGGTCGGCTTCCTGCTCCAGGTCTTCATCCAGCCGCTGTTCATGCTGCTGATCTTCGGCAAGGTGCTCAGCGACCTGGGCTACGCCAGCGACGACTTCTCCAACGTGCTGCTGCCCGGCGTCATCGCGCTGAACGCCTTCCTGATCGGCCTGGAGAACACCGCGCTGCCGATGATGATGGACTTCTCCTTCACCCGGGAGATCGAGGACCGCCTCCTGGCGCCTATGGCGACCCCGCTGGTGGCGCTGGAGAAGATCGTTTTCGGGGGCATCCGTGGCCTGATCGCCGGTGTGGTGCTGATCCCGGTCGGCATGCTCATGCTCGGCGTCACCTGGCCCTGGGCGGTGGTGCTCAAGGTGGTCGGGGTGTTGGCGATCGGCGCGCTGGTCGGCGCGGCGGTCGGTCTCGCCTTCGGCACCCTGGTGCCCACGCAGCACATCCAGATCATGTTCACCGTGGTGATGACCCCGATCATGTTCACCGGTGCCACCCAGTTCCCGCTGCTCGGCCTGGACTCGCTGCGCTGGTACCAGGTGATCTGTTCGCTGAACCCGCTGACCTACATCAGCGAGGCGACCCGGTCGCTCGTCGGCCCGCCGGGGGTCGAGTCGCTGCCGCTCTGGCTGTGCATGTGTGTCCTCACCGGGGTCTTCGTGGCGTTCTCGGCGATCGGCATGCGTGGCTTCATGCGTCGCGCCATGGACTGACCGCCCGGGACGCGGTCCGCCGAGGGCCCGAACCGCACCTGCGGTTCGGGCCCTCGCTTTCGCCCTGTGTCGCAGGGGGCCGGTGGTCACCGCGCCCCTGCGACAGCCGTCAGGACGTGGCGCTCTGTGTCTCGTCGGCCAGCGTCTCGGCGTACACGACGAGCCGGGACGGCAGGTCGGTCCGGCGCTTCACGTCGAGCTTGCGGTAGACCCGGGTCAGGTGCTGCTCGACAGTGCTCACCGTGATGAAGAGCTTGCTGGAGATCTGGCGGTTGGTGTGGCCGTGTGCGGCCAGCGCGGCAACGCGCCGCTCGGCGTCGCTCAGCCCGTCGTCCGGTTCCTGGAGTTCGGCGGCGGCCGGGTACGCCGGCAGTCCACTGCCCGGTTCCCGGCGGATCAGCCGCTGAGCCAGCACCGACGCCCCGCAGTCCTGCGCGAGCTGGTAGGCGCGGCGGACGAGCAGCCGGGCGCGGGCGGAGTCTCCGGCGCGCTGTAGCGTCTGACCGGTGTCGCCGAGGGCGCGGACGAGCTCCAACCGGTCGCCGCTGGACTGGAGCAGGCTGACCGCCTCGGAGAGCAGCTTGCGCCGGTGGTCCTGGGCGGCGGTGGTGGCGAGCAGGCGCAGCGTACGGCCCCGGGTCCGGTCGTCGACCCCGTGCGGCACCCGCAGTTGCTCCTGCAGGAGCTGCATGGCCTGCGTCTTGTTGCCGACGCTGAGCTGCACCCGGGCCAGCTCCAGCCGCCACGGCACCAGTCCGGCCGCGTCGATCCCCCACGTGCGCATCAGCTCGCCGCAGCGCCGCAGGTCGGTGGTGGCGGCGTGCGGCCGGCGTACGGCCAGGTGGTGCCGGCCGCGTGCGGCCAGGTAGTGCAGGCCCAATGGGGTGCGGAAGATGCCGGGCGGGGTCGGGTGGGCCAGCCACCGGTCGGCCTCGGCGAACCGGCCCGACTCCGTCGCGGACGCGATCAGGGTGGACAGCGGTCCGGCGATCGCCACTCCCCAGGCGGGGGCTGGCATGTCCTCCAGGGCCGCGCGGGCGTGGTGCTCGGCACCGGGCAGATCGCCGACGCGCAGGGCCGCCTCCGCCCGGATCGCCCGGATCACCGCCCGCCAGCCCGGCGCGTGCTGAACCACCGGCCGGTCGAGCAGCACGTCGCCCCAGACCACGGCCCGGTCCGACCGGCCGGCCCAGAGCAGCGCCAGCAGGGGCGCGGTCAGCAGGCCGAGGGCGCCGTCGTCCGTGTGGTGGCGCTGCAGGATCTGCTCGGCGGTCGGCGCCGTGTCGTTGTCGGCGGTCGGCGTCAGCGCGGTGCCGAGCACCGTGACCGCCTGCAGGAGCGGGCTGACGGTGGTCGGGGCGCCGGCCGCGCGGCTCCAGGTGGCCGGCGTCTGCCGTACGCTCGCCAGGTGGTCCGGGTGGGAGAGGGAGACCAGAAGCTGCATGATCCGCAGGCGGCCGGGCGGGGTGGCCGGAGCCTGCTCCTCGTCCGCCGAGAAGCCGCTGACGGCCTCGGCAGCCTCGTCGACGCGGCCCTGCCAGAGCAGGTACGGCACGGCGGAGAGGCTCGCATCGGTGGACCAGCCGGCGGCGCGCGCCGTCTGCACCAGCTCCGTCAGCTGCCCGTTCACCGTCAACGGGTTGAGCTGCCAGCGGGCATTCACCAGCATCTCGGTGGTGGCGGTGCGTTGCCGCTCGTCCACCGGCGCGAGCGCGAGCAGCCGCAGGCAGGCCGCCGCGACGTCGGGCCGGCCGGACGAGAGCGCGTGACCGGCGGCGTCCTGGAGCACCGGCACCCGCCAGCCGGCCACCGTCGCACCGGCGGCCACGAGGTGCTCGGCTACCACGCTCGCCTCGGCGCCGCGGTCGTGCAGCACCTCGGCGGCCCGCTGGTGCAGGGCGCGCCGCTCGTCGGCCGACATGTCAGCGAGGATCGAGTGCAGGATACGCGAGTGGCGTAGCTGGTCGGACTCCATCAGACCCGAGGTACGCAACACCCGCACCGCCGGGACCGTGGTCGCGGGCATCACGTCGAGGAGGTGGCCGAGCAGTTCGGCCGACGCGGGCCGGTCGAGCACGGCGAGCGCCTGGGCCACCCGGCGTACCCCGGGCTCGTGGCGGTAGAGACACCCGAGGACGGCCTGGTCGAACGCGTCACCGACGGACGGAAGGTCGTGGTCGCTGCCCCCGCCACCGGCCCGTTCGTCGAGCAGCGCCCGGGTGAGCAGTGGATTGCCTCCGGTCATCCGTACGTAGTGTTCCGCGGTCCTGCGGGTGTCGGCGTCGTCGACGGCGCCCTCGACCAGCCGGGCGACGGCGTCGACGGTCAGTGGTGGCAGGCCGATCCGGGAGAAGTGCGGCTGGCTGAGCAGCTCGGCGCGGAACAGCTGGTGCGGCGGGCGCAGCGTCGACGCCTCCGCGAACACGACCATGATCCGGGCGTGGCGCAGCCGCCGGGTCACGTAGAGCAGGCAGTGCAGCGAGGCCGGGTCCGCGTGGTGCACGTCGTCGACGAGGAGGACCAGGGGCCCGTTGGCCGTCAGGTCGATCAGGGTGGTGAAGAGGCCGTGCAGCAGGGGTGCCCAGGCCCGGTCTACGTCGGACGCCTCGCCGCCGACTTCGGGCAACGGCACCGCGGAGGTGGCGTCGCGCAGCAGCTTCCCGACGTGGGCGGCGGCCTCCGGGGCGAGTCGTGCACTGTGGAACAGCTGCCCGACGACTCCCAGGTGGAGACCGCGCTCCGCCCGCGAGCCGGTCGCGCTCATCACCTGCCCGCGGGAGCCGGCCGTCCACTCGCCGAACGACTCCAGCAGACTGGTCTTGCCGCTGCCCACGGCACCGGTGACCAGCGCGACGTGTCCGCGCTGCTGCTCTTCGCACGCGTGGAACACGCGCCGCAGACGGGTGATCTGTTCCTCTTGCTGAACCAACACCTGCGCGTAAGCCCTCCTTGTACGCGGCGCGGGCCTGGAAACGCCGGTGCGGCCCGACACCGCCACCCCTGCCGGAGACAGCCGCCCCTCCGCCCGCGTCTCGACGGGTAGGGGTGGAGCGCGCCGGGCGGCCACGCCGGGTGGACCTGAAATCCTTCGTCGGACCGGTCTTCTCGCCGTACGGTCCGCGTGTCGAGGCGAGTCTGGCACCGGCATGATGGTGCGACAACGGGCGTGAGACCCCATCGTTTCGCATCCAAACCTGCGGGCCCCGGAAGGCATTTAGGGGTTGCGCGGTTCGGGGTGATGGGTGTTGGAGCCGATCGGCCCGGGGGAGGCGACACGCCGGTGAGCGGCTGGTGCCGGGGCGTACGGCTCGATGGTGCCACACCGCGACTCCCGGCGCACGCCGATGATACCCACAGTGGTGGTGAGCGAACTCTTCGCGACGGTCGGCGAGGGTGACGGTCGCGTGACGCCCGTCGGCTGTTCCGTGCGGAAGCCCGACCGGGATCAGCGCGGCCGAGGGCCGGACGGACGGCCGCCCGGGGGGTCCGTGCCCCGCGTCAGCGGATCCAGCACCGTCGTGCCGGAGCGGTCGAACCGCAGCCGTCCGGCGAGTTCGCCGCGCGAGTTGACGTCCAGCTTCCGGTAGATGCGCGTCATCCGCTGTTCGATCGCGCTGACCGTCAGGAAGAGCTTCTCGGCGATCTCACGATTGGTGTGACCCTGGGCGGCCAGGGTGGCCATCCTGGATTCGGTGTCCGTCAGGCCCTGGACCAGGACCGCCGCATCCGCCCGGCTGCCGGTGGCGCCGTCGCTGGTGGACAGGGCGCTGGGCCACAACGTCGGGATGCCGCACTCCTCCGCGAGAGCCCGGGCCGACCGGGTCGCGGCGCGGGCCTGCCGCCGGTCGCCGGCCTGCTCGTAGGCGTGACCGAGGTCGGCAAGGTTGTGCGCCAGTTCCATCCGGTCGCCGCACTGCCGCAGCAGCCGTACGGCGCTGCGCAGGTGCGGGATCCGTTCCTGTCCCTCCTCGGTCGCGGCCAGAACCCGCAGGGCCGCGGCCCGGTACCGGACATGGACGGGCCGCAGCCGGGCCAACTCGTCGCGCACCAGCTTGCGCGCCTGCAGACGGCGGCCCATCCGGAGCAGTGCCCGAGCCGACTCGGTGCGCCACGGCACCAGGCCCGAGAAGTCCAGCTGCCACCGCTGCATCAGCTGCCCGCAGAGCTGGAAGTCGGCCAGCGCGGCCTCGGGGCTTCCCGCGGCGAGGGCGTGCGTCCCGCGGGCGTGCAGGTAGTGCAGCCCGAGCGGGGTCTCGAAGATCGCCGGCGGCACCGGCACCTGAAGGCAGGCGGCCGCCGTGTCGAGCTGGTCCATATAGGTCAGGGCCCGTATCCGGACGGCGAGAGGTATCCCGATCACCACCCCCCAGCCTTTCGGCGAGAGCTGCCCCAGTGCCTCGTCGGCCAGCTTGCCGGCGCGGGGGAGGTCGCCGAGCCGGCCGGCGACGGCGGCCCGCAGGGCGGTGAGCGTGGCCGAGGGGGTGGGGTGGTGCGGGGTGGCGAGGTGGCGGTCCAGCCGGTCGCACCAGTCGTCGGCCAGGTCGAGCTGGTCGGCGTAGATCATGGCGATGAGGGCGCAGATGACCCTCCACATGTGCGGTTCGTCGTCCGGCCCGGTGGTCGACAGTGTCCGCTCGGCCTTCTCGACCACGCCCGCGTCACCCCGGGCCAGCACGCCGGACAGCAGGATGACTCCGCTGAGCCCGTGCTTTACCCGGGCCAGCGTGAGCGGATCCCGCGCGGCCACGGCGGGCGCGGGCCGGTCGACCATGACCCCGGGATAGAGCGTCGAGATCCAGCCGGTGATGATGAGCAGCTCGGCCACGGACTGCGGATCTGCGGGATCCGACCGCTCGCTGAGGTGCCTGACCAGGTCGACGGCCTTGTCGATCTCACCGTGCCAGAGGAGGTACTGGATGGGACCGGCGGCCTGTTGGCTGCCGAGGTGCCCGGCCCGGATGGCGGTGGCGACGCTGACCAGGTGGGGGATCGTGGCCTGCGGGTCGAGTCGCCACTCGGCGCGCGCCAGCGCGGAGCGGATCCGCGCCCGCAGACACTCGCCGACGCCACTGCGGTGCGCCCGGCGCAGGTACCGCAGGGCGGTCTCCACCTCGCCGTCGAGCAGCGCCTGCTCGCCGGCGTCCAGCAGGGTCTGCGCCATCCAGGGTTCGGCCAGCTCGCCGATGTCCACCAGGTGCGGCGCGATCCGGGCCGGGGGCGCGCCGTCGTCGTGCAGCAGGCGGGCTGCTCCCAGATGCAGCCGTACGCGTTCCTCGGCGGTCATCCCGTCGATCACGGCCTGGGTCACCGCCGGATGGCGCAACCCCTGTTCGTCGATCAGCCCCGCGCTGGTCGACTTGTCGACAGCGCCCAGCGCGGGGTGCAACCGGGCGTCGACGAGATGCGGCAGCAGGCTGCCGTGCAGCGGCTCGCCGGTCACGGCGAGCACCCGGGCGGCGTTGAGCACCAGGCGGTCGCAGCGGTACAGGCAGCTCAGCACGGCCTCCCGGAACGACTCGCCGACCGCCGGGGCGCCGGCGGACCGTGGCGCGGCTGCCTGGTCATCGGCGAGCGCGTGCACCAGGAGCGGATTCCCGCCGCTGATCCGGTGGCTCTCCTCGGCGATGCTGCGGGCGAGCGGGATGTCGAGCCGCTGGGCGAGCAGCTGGAACGTCCCCTCGGCGGTGAGCAGCGGCAGGCGGATGCGGTGCAGCTTCGCCGGTTGCAGCATCTCGGCGTGCACGTCCGCCTGCCACGGCCGGGTGCGTGGCGCCTCCGTCAGGACCATCAGCACGGATAGGCCGGAGAGCCGCCGGGCCACGTAATCGAGACAGCGCAGCGACGGCACGTCCGCGTGGTGGATGTCGTCCACCACGATGACCAGCGGCCCCCGCGAGGTCAGTTCGAGCAGGGCGCGCCCGATGGCGGCGGTGAGCCGGGCGTTCTCCGCGTCCGCCGGATCGGCGTCGCTCCATGCGAGGGCACCCGCGTCCAGCAGTCGGGCGAGGCGGGCCCGGATGTCGGGGGCGTCCGCGGCGCACGACGGCACCGCGCGGACGAGCTGCCGGACGACCTCCAGCGGTACGCTGCGCTCCGCGCGGGAGGCGCTCGCGCCGATGACCCGTGCTCCGGCGTCGCAGGCGCGCCGGGCGAAGGCCTGTGAGAGCGCGGTCTTGCCGGAGCCGACCGGGCCGGTCAGCACGGTCACCGGCCGGTCGGTCGGCGAGGTGCCGCCGCGGAGCAGGTCTGCGAGTCGGCGCTCCAGCAGGCCGAGCTGGCTCGAACGCTCGGTCAGCTCCATCACCGCCCCCTCCGGGGGAGGGCCGGGTGCCCGGTGCGGCCCGACAGCTCGACCAAATTGGAGACCGGCAATTCTTGACCCATTCCATTATCGGCAAGGATCGACTGGTGTCGAGCCTTGCCGGTGCGCCATCGACCGACTTGACCGGTTGGCTGCTGCGAGCCGTGTTCCCGTGTGCGTCGGCGATAATTCCCCAGCTCTCTCGGGGTCGACACTTCCTATCGACCTGCTTGATGGTGGGAGTATGGCAGTTGGGCAATTGGGCGGCAAGCCGAGTTGTGTAAAGGATGGGCAAACATGGGTTACTTGTCTCGGGTGACCCGACCGGGGGTGGCGACGGAAAGTCGCCGGCTGGTCCCGTACCGTGACAGAGCGCTCTCCTGAGCCGATGGTTCCGCTTATTCGGCCCGCCTGCTGATTGGCGAATGGGCTCTTCCGTGCTAATCCGACGTCCGGGCGTTACCGGTCGCTCTCGCCGCAAGGTTCGAAGCTGCCGCGGTCGCGGCGTGCGGAGGCGTCGAGCTGGGCGTCATCGTCGTTGAACTCGGCGTTCGTGACCCCGCCCGTGCCGATCCCGGCGCGGGCGGGCGTGGTGCCGGAAGCTGCTGTGGAGGTGTCGTCCGCCCCCGGGGCGGGGCCGTGGGGTCCGGTCGGGGCTCCGGCAATTGCCGGAGGCGCTCGATTGTTGCGATGTAAGGCATTGATGCCGGAACTGCGATCGATGCCTGTCCGGCCCTGCCGGCGGTCGAGGCTTGGTGTGCGTCGGCGGGCCACGATTCGGACGTTTGGGAGATTCTGCGATTATGTATGAAAAAGAATTATGAATCCGAGTGTCCCGTTGGTTGCGGAGGCCTGCGGTCCCATCCGGCCCGAAGGCTGATCTCATGCGGCACACGTCAATGCGATAAAGCCGTGACGGCGAGCTGTCGGGCATCGAGGAGGACGTTTTACGGTCGATTTTCGCTCGCTGAGGACAAATGCGGCCTCTGCATTGTTCGCCGAGCCGGAGTGAGCGCTCGGGTCGGCCGTTGTGTCAGGACGGCCGGGATTCGGTCCTAGCTGGCCAGTAGGCCCGGACAGGGGGATTCGGACTCGGCGGCTAGGGGTTGTGCCCGACGATAGCCCGGCCCTAATTTCGGGGCACCCGGTCTCCACCGTCTGGATAGCCGGACATGGGGCCGTGCAGGCCCGAGACCTGAAGGGTTCTGTGGCCGTCGTGATGTCCCAGCTGCCGCCGCGACTCGTTGCGGCCCCGCGCAGGGGATAGCGGAGATGACGCTGCTGCCGGTGCTGCGTGGATTCGGTGCGGATCGGGCCGACGCGGTCACGGTGGCCGGAGAAGCCCTCTCCAGCGAGGCCCTGCTGGGCTGCGTCACCGCCGTCGCTGATCGGATCAGGGGCGCGACCGCGGTCGCGGTCGACGGCACACCGACGCTGGAAGCGGTGGTCGGAATGCTCGGCGCCCTCCTCGCCGGGGCGCCGCTCGTACCGCTGCCTCCCGGCGCCGACGAACGCGAACGCCGCCGTATCCTGCGGCAGTCCGGAGCGACGGTGATCCTCGGCCGTGCCCCGTCCGGGGCCGACGGCCTGTCCACGATCCCGGTCGACCTGCGAGAACACGCCTCGACGCGGCATCCCGAGCCCGCCCCGGGCAGCGACGCCGTCATCCTCTACACAGGTGGCGCATCAGGGCCGCCACGAGGGGTGCGCATCTCGCGCCGCGCCATCGCCGCCGACCTCGACCTTCTGGCCCGTGCGTGGCACTGGAGCGAGGAGGACGTGGTCGTCCAGGGCACCCCGCTGTTCCGGGCGTACGGTCTGGTCGTCGGCCTGCTCGGCCGGCTGCGGGCCGGCAGCCGTTTCGTCCACCTCGACCACGCCGGCACCGGGCCGGTCGGCTCCGTGCACCTGGCGTCGCCCGACCAGTGGGCGAAGATAGCGCTGGACGGCCACCGGGCCCGGCCGCTGTCCGCGGCGCGGATCCTCGTTTCCGCGGACGGCCCGCTGGCCCGCGCCGTGGCCGAACGGCTCCGACTGCTCACCTCGCACCGGCCGGTGCAGGCCTACGGCACCACCGAGACGCTCGTCGCGCTGACCGGGCGCCCCGGCGACCGTACGGTGCCGGGCGCTGTCGGCACCCCCCTGCCCGGCGTCGAGACGCGCGTGCTGGACCGCGAGGACCGGCCGGTGCCGGCCGACGGCCAGTCGGCGGGCGAGCTGAGCGTCTGCGGGCCGATGCTGTTCAGCGGGTACGTCGGCGGGCGGAGCCTCGCCGCCGGTCGCTGGCACGCCACCGGGGACCTGGCCAGCGTGGCCCCCGACGGCACGTACCGGATCATCGGGCGACGCGGGCTCGACGTGGTGCACAGCCGGGGCCGGCGGATGCCCGCCGGGCAGATCGAGGAGGCGTTGCTGAGCCACCCCGGCGTGCGCGACGCCGCCGTCGTCGGCACGCCGCACCACGCGTTCGGCGAGCAGGTCACCGCCTACGTCGTCGCCGAGGGGGTGACCGCGCAGGTGCTCATCGACCACGTCGGCCGGTACCTCTCGGCAGGCCAGCGCCCCCGGCGGGTGCACTTCGTCGACGAGTTGCCGCGCAGCGCCTTCGGGCGGATCAGGAAGTCCCTGCTGATCGCCGGCGGCTGAGCCGGCCGGACAGGGGGCAGCGGTGACCCGCCCCCGCCACGGTCAGCCCTCCACCCAGCCGTGCCGCCGGGCCAGCTCCAGCATCCTCGCACGTACCGCCACGATCTGCGCTCCGGTCAGGTCCGACACGGAGGTCACCAGCGCCTCGGTGGTCTCCGCGGAGAAGGCCCGCTCGGAGAGGACGTCGCACAGGCCCTCGTCGTCCTCCGCGCCGCCCGCGGCCTGCCCGCTGTCCCTGCTGCGCCCGCCGCCGACCGTGACGCCGGACACCCGCACCAGCACGGCCTTGGGCCCGCGCTCGGTCTCCACCGCGTCGTACTCGACCGGGACGCCGGGCGTCAGCGCCCACTTGTCGCCGTCGAGCATGTTCGCGTGCACGAACACGTCGTCGCTGCCGTCGTCCGGG
The DNA here is from genome assembly GCF_002926165.1 of Micromonospora chalcea. Classification (GTDB taxonomy): domain Bacteria; phylum Actinomycetota; class Actinomycetes; order Mycobacteriales; family Micromonosporaceae; genus Micromonospora; species Micromonospora chalcea. Next base: position 121,386 of record NZ_MAGP01000001.1, read on the forward strand.
GCGATGAATCCGTAGCCCCGCACCTCGTCGAACCGCACCACTTTGCCAGTGAGCATCGCCATTCCCGCGTCCATCCGCCCCAAATCCAGGTGCCCCGCCCGCAGGACCGGGACGGCGCTCAGAGTGGCACCTGTCCCGTGCAGGCCGGCACCCGTACCCGACCCCTATGGTGCACCTGTCGCCGAGGCCCGCCGCGGCGAGGGGTGCCGCAGCGCCTACCATCGGCCAACGTGATCGAGCAGATCCTGCCCTCCACCGTGGCGGTGTCCGAGTCCTTCACCGATCCCGCCGGCGTGACCCTGTTCCCCGAGGAGGAGGCGCTGGTGGCACGGTCGGTGGAGAAACGACGCCGGGAGTTCACCACCGTGCGGCACTGCGCCCGGCTGGCTCTCGGCGAGCTGGGCCTCGCCCCGGCGCCGATCGTCTCCGGCGCACGCGGTGCCCCGCTCTGGCCCGACGGCGTGGTCGGCAGTATGACGCACTGCGATGGCTACCGGGCGGCGGTCGTCGGCCGTACGGCGGCGTTCGCCAGCCTCGGGGTGGACGCCGAGCCGCACGCCCCGCTGCCCGACGGGGTGCTCGGAGCGATCGCCCTGCCGGCCGAACGGTCGCGCACCGTCACGCTGGGCGCGGTCCGCCCCGCCGTCTGCTGGGACCGCCTGTTGTTCAGCGCCAAGGAGGCGGTGTACAAGGCGTGGTTCCCGCTCACCGGCCAGTGGCTGGACTTCTCCGAGGCGGACATCGTGTTCGACCCGGCCGGCACGTTCGAGGCCCGGCTGCTGGTGCCCGGTCCGGTGCTCGGCGGGGCCGAGGTGCGGGCGTTCGCGGGCAGGTTCCTGGTCGAGCGGGGACTGGTGGTCACCGCGATCAGCATCCCGGCGGTCGCGTCCTAACCGTCGGCGCTGAGCCGCGTCTTCTGCACCTTGCCCAGGGCGTTGCGGGGCAGGGCGTCGACCAGGCGCACCTCGCGTGGTCGCTTGTGCGCCGAAAGGTGCCGGGCCACGAAGTCGATCAGCTCGGCCTCGCCCACCCCGTCGCCCACCACGTACGCGGTGACCTGCTGACCGAGGTCGGGGTGCGGTGTGCCCACCACGGCTGCCTCACGGACCCCCGGGTGAGTCAGCAGGGCGTCCTCCACCTCCCCGGCGCCGATCCGGTAGCCGCCGCTCTTGATCAGGTCGGTCGACGCCCGGCCGACGATCCGGTGCCAGCCGTCCGGGTCGACGGTGGCGACGTCCCCGGTGCGGAACCAACCGTCCGGGGTACGGCTCGCCGCGTCGGCGTCCGGACGGTTGAGGTAGCCGTCGAACAGCGTGGGGCCGGTGACCTGAAGCTCGCCCATCGTCGCCCCGTCGGCCGGGAGCGGGGTGCCGTCGTCGCCGACCAGCCGCGTACGGACCCCGGGCAGCGCCAGCCCGACGGTGCCGGGCCGGCGTGGGCCGTCCGTCCGGGCGCTCACAGTGATCAGGGTCTCGGTCATCCCGTACCGCTCGACGACCCGGTGACCGGTGAGGGTGGCGAGGTCGGCGAAGACCGCCGCCGGCAGCGCCGCGCTGCCCGAGACCAGCAGCCGCGCCGGACGTAGCGCCCGGGCCGCGTCCGGGTCGGCGGCGATTCGGGACCACACCGTCGGCACCCCGAAGTACATCGTGCCGTTGGCGGCGGCGTACCGGTCGGGGCGGGGGCGGCCCACGTGGTGCAGCCGGCCGCCCAGCCGCAGTGGTCCGAGCACGCCGAGCACCAGCCCGTGCACGTGGAACAGCGGCAGGCCGTGCACCAGCAGGTCGTCCGGCGTCCATGCCCAGGCGTCGGCCAGCCCGTCGAGGCAGGCGGCGATCGCGCGGCGGGAGATCACGGCGCCCTTCGGGGCGCCGGTGGTGCCGCTGGTGTAGAGGATCACCGCGGTGCAGGCCGGATCCGGCTCGGGGTGGACGGTGTCCGACCGGCGGGTCAGGTCGACGGGTACGACGGGCCGGCCGGCGTCACCGACGGTGCGTTCCGCGCCGGCCGGGGCCAGCAGCGCCGTCGCGTCCGAGTCGCGCAGGATGTGATCGCGCTCCATCGGCCCGGCGTCCGGCGGGATCGGCACGACCGCAACCCCGGCCGTCAGCGCGCCCACCACGCCGACCACGGTCTCCAGGGTGGCGGTGGCCTCGATCGCCACCCGGTCGACGCCGCGCAGCTCGTCGGCCACCGCCGTGGCAAGGCGGCGAAGCTCCACCCAGGACGCCGCCCGGCCGCCGACCCGGATCGCGTCCGGGTGCCCGTCGGTTGTCTTCGTCAGCCAGCCCAGCAGCGGCATGGTGCGATCCTCTCAGCGGCCCGGTCCGAGCCCTGCCGGGGGCCGCGACGCCGGTAGGGTCGTGGGGTACCGCCGGATCCGGGCGGGCGAGTGCGCCGCCGGTGGGCCGGGAGAACGGTCCTGACCGTAGTCGGGGGTCTCCGCGGCCTGCCACCCCTACCGGCCGTGGCGGTCGTGCGGGCGGGGAGGTGACATCGATGGTCGCGAGGGCGACGGCGGCACCCGACGGTGTCCGGGCGGTGGTGTTCGACCTCGACGGGGTGCTGGTCGACAGCCTCGCCGTGGCCAGAGAGGCGTTCGCCCTCGCCTACGCCGAGGTGGTCGGCGACGGCCTGGCCCCGGTCGACGAGTACTGCCGCCACCCGGGCCGGTACCTGCCGGAGGTGCTGGAGCTGATGGGTCTGCCGGCGGCGCTCGCCGAGCCGTTCGTGCGGCAGAGCAACCGCCTTGCACACCGGGTCAGCCCGGTCGTCGGCGCGGCGGAGCTGCTGCGCACCCTGCGTCGGCGGGGGATCGGGCTCGCCGTGGCCACCGGCCGCAGCGGTGTACGCGCCCGGGACCTGCTCGGCCGGCTCGACCTGTTGCCGCTCGTCGACCACGTGGTGGGCTCGGACGAGGTGCCCCGCCCGAAGCCCGCGCCCGATATCGTACGGCGGGCGCTGCACCTGCTCGGGGCCCGGCCGGAGGAGGCGCTGATGGTCGGCGACGCGCCCAGCGACCTGGCCAGCGCGCGGGCGGCCGGGGTGGCGGCGGTGGCCGCGCTGTGGGGCGAGTCCGACGAGGAGACGCTGCGCGCGGCCGGCCCGGACGTCGTTCTGACCCGGCTCGACGAGCTGCTGCCGCTCTGCCCGGCACGGCGGTGACGAGCCACACCGGATCCGTGGGCGGGAAGCCGCCCGGAGCCGCCGCCCGCCCGGACGGGACGCCCGGACACCTGGCGTGACCGGGCGACACCCCTGTCGCCGGGCGGTACCCCTGTGGAGGATGGTTTCCCGCCTCGACACCCCCGATTCGTCACCTGATCAGTTGATCGGGGCATCGGTTGCGCGGATGATGTCGGGCGTCGGTCGGCCCGGCTCCGGCCCGTTGCCGCGGACCGACGCCGCGATCAGCCGAGTGGTCCGCCCTTCCCGGCGGCAAACCGCACATGAAGGAGGACCATCCCGGATGCCGGTCATCGAGGTCGATCATCTGCAGAAGCGGTACGGCGAGAAGGTCGCGGTCGACGACGTTTCCTTCACCGTCGAGCAGGGCGAGATCTTCGGCGTCCTCGGCCCGAACGGCGCCGGCAAGACGACCACTGTGGAATGCGTGCAGGGGTTGCGCCGTCCCGACGGCGGGACCGTCCGGGTGTTCGGGCTGGACCCGGTGCGCGACCGCACCGAGGTGCGCCAGCGCGTCGGCGCCCAGCTCCAGGAGAGCCAGCTGCCGGACAAGGTGCGGGTGCGGGAGGCGCTGGACCTGTACCGGTCCTTCTACCGCAACCGGGCCGACATCGACGAGCTGCTGACCGACCTCGGCCTGGCCGAGCAGCGCAACACCTACTTCCAGAAGCTCTCCGGCGGGCAGAAGCAGCGGCTGTCGGTGGCCCTGGCGCTGGTGGGCAGGCCGGAGATCGCCATCCTCGACGAGCTGACCACGGGCCTCGACCCGCAGGGCCGCCGGGACACCTGGGATCTCGTCGAGCGGATTCGCGACCGCGGCGTCACCGTCGTGCTGGTCACCCACTTCATGGAGGAGGCGCAACGACTCTGTGACCGGATCGCGATCATCGACAAGGGGCGGATGGTGGCCATCGACAGCCCCGCTGGCCTGCTCGCCCGGGTCGGCAGCGAGCACCGGGTGCACTTCCGCCCGGCGGAGCCGGTCGAGGACGCCCTGCTGCTCGCCGCGCCCGACGTGACCGGGGTCAGCCGCTACGGGGCGGAGGTGACGGTGACCGGCACGAAGGACGTGCTCCAGTCGGTCCTGGCAGTGCTCAACGGGCGCGGGACGACCTACACGGACCTGCGGGTCGAGCAGCCCACCCTCGACGACGCCTTCGTCGCCCTGACCGGCCGCGGCGGCCGGGCCGCCGCGCAGTCCCCGACCGACGGGAGGTCGTCGTGAGCGCCCTGTCCAAGCTGATCGCCGTCGAGACGAAGCTGTTCCTCCGGGAGCCCGTGTCGTTGTTCTTCGTCTTCGCCCTGCCGATCGGCCTGATGCTCGTCTTCGGCCTGCCGCAGCGTGCCGGTACCGCCGCCGACACCGGCCAGCACGCCGAGCAGACGTTCCTGCCGTCGCTCGCGCTGGCTCTCACCATCGGCATGCTCGCGCTCTTCACCCTGCCGATGGCGCTGGGCATCTACCGGGAACGCCGGATCCTGCGCCGTCTGGCGACCACCCCGGTGCAGCCCGCGCTGCTGCTGGTCGCCCAGGTCGTGGTCAACCTCGTGATGGGCGTGCTCGGTGCGGTGGTCACCTCGATCGCCGTGCGGTTCCTGCTGGACCAGCCGGCGCCGGCCAACCTGCCCGGGTTCGTACTGGCCTTCCTCCTCGGGGTCGCGTGCCTGTTCGCCGTCGGCCTGCTGATCGCGGCGCTGGCGCCGTCGGCCCGGGCGGCACAGTCGATCGGCCCCGCGCTGTTCTTCCCGCTGCTCTTCCTGGCCGGCGCCTGGCTGCCCCGCGACCGGATGCCGGGTGCCCTGGCGGCCGTGGCGGACTACTCGCCGCTCGGCGCGACCGTCGACACCATCGGCGCGGCGTGGGCGGGGGCCGACCCCGAGCTGCCGCAGCTGATCGCCCTGGCCGTCACGGCCGCCGTCGCCGCCCTGGGGGCGACGCGGTTCTTCCGCTGGGAGTGAGCCCGCCTCCCGACCGGGCTGGTCCGCCGGCATCGTCGCTGCCCAGGGCCGTTTCTAGGGGTGCGCTAAGGGTGCTCACGAAATGTGATCTGCACTACGTTCGGAGCTGAACGGGTGGCCGCTCACCGGACAAGGACGTTCGACCGCGGAGCGTCCGTTCACCCGGCAACGGGTGTCGTTGGACCTGTGTGGACCGAACCGCGTCGCCCCTGCGGCGGCTCGTGGGGTGTGCGGAATGCGACGGAGGTCGTGCCATGAAGGACGTTTCGCAAGCTGATCCGGTCGCCCGGGACGCCGCCGGCGTCATCGATGTCGTCCTGGAGGGCGGCCCGGCCGGCCTGCCGGCCGATCTGCGCAGCCGGCGGGTGTCCAGGGCCGAGAAGAAGATCAAGATCCTGTACTACGGCGGGTACGAGCACTTCGAGCGGGGCGCCGCCGCCGCGACGGTCGAGCCGGTGGTCTTCCGCTGGACCGGCCGGACCCGGATCGCCGAGTAGCGAAGGGACGCAGCAGTCTCATGCGGGCACAGGACCAGCGGACGGGACCGCACCTGACGGTCAGCGACACGAGCGAGGCGATCGCCTTCTACACGGACGTCTTCGACGCCGTGGCCATCCAACGGGAGTGCCTGCTCGACGGGCATGTCGTGCACGCGGAACTGGCCGTCGGCGGTCATCGCCTGATCGTGAGCGAGTGGTGGGAGGCGGGCGACCCGTCGGTGGCCGCAGACCGTGACGAGGTGTTGACCATCGAGCGGACGGACCCCGAGTCGGTGCTGCGGCGGGCGGTGGCCGCGGGCGCCCATGTCGAGCCGCCGGCTGCCCCGTCGCACCAGGTCACGTTGCGCGACCCCGCGGGCCTCTGCTGGACCGTCGTCGGCCCGCAGCGGGCGGGGTAGGGCGAGTCCCGGCGGACCCGGGACAGGCCGCGGGAACCCGTGCGTACGGCGCGGGTTCCCGCGGCCTGTCCGGCGGGACGTCGCCGGAGTCCGCGCGGTGCGTGGCGCCTGGGCGCTCCTCCGGTCTCCTGGTCAGCCGCGCGGCGGTCCCGCCGACAGTCCGGCTTCCGCCGTCAGGTCCTGAGTCGTACGCGGGCCGCCGGCGGGGGCGACGATCACCTGATCGTCTGCCGGGCCGACGGTTCCCTCAGCGCCTCCGCCACCAGCGTACGCAGCCGCCCGGCGGTCGCCCCGGCCGGCACACGCGGCGGTGGGCGTGCACCGTTCGCTGTTGGTGTCGGCCGGAGGTGTCGGATCTGGGCAGGGGTGTTCGTAGTCAATGAGCGGGGCAGCCCACGAGGCTGCTGGGTGATGCGCCCGTGCGTCCAGGCTGTTGCGGTTGACCATCGAGAGGTAAGGCATGGCCAAGCTGATCTATGTGAACAACGTGTCGCTCGACGGCTACATGGAGGACGAACGCGGCGCGTTCGCCTGGTTGCCGATGGACGACGAGGTGTTCGTCGTCTACACCGATCTCCTGCGGTCCGTGGGCACGTTCCTCTACGGACGGCGGCTGTACGAGGCGATGGCCGTCTGGGAAACCGACGCCGCTCTGGCCGCGCAGTCCGACCTCATGGCCGACTTCGCAAGCGCCTGGCAGGCAGCGGGAAAGGTCGTGTACTCCACGACCCTCGCCGCGGTGTCGACCGCCGACACCCGGCTCGAACGCCGCTTCGACCCCGCCGCGGTACGCGAACTGAAGGCCACGGCCGGCAGCGATCTCACCGTTGGAGGTGCAAACCTCGCGGCGCAGGCTCTTGAGGCCGGGCTGGTCGACGAGTGCCAGCTGTTCGTCTGGCCCGTGGTCGTCGGCGGGGGTAAGCCGGGCCTGCCGACCGGCATGCGCGTCGACCTCGAACTCCTCGACGAGCGCCGATTCCGAAACGGCGTCGTACACCTCCGCTACCGCCCTGTCGGGCAGTGAACGACGGCCCGTCCGATCGCCTGCGCTTGCGTGAAGGTGGGGCGCTGACGGCTGATCCGACCGGATGAGGTCGACCATCACCCACTCCGGTGAACGCATCCCGGGCGCGGCTCAATCCCCGCTCTCGGTGTTCGGTGTTCGGCAGCGGCACCGTGGCAGCTTCTGTGACGCTGTCCTGGTGAGCGCGCCCGGTGACGAGGCTGTCGAGCTGCGTGTTCACGGGGTCTCCGGCGCGTCGGCGGAGACCATCGTCGATCATCCGATCGTGGTGCGGACGGCGTCCATGCTGCTGCTGTTGCCGTTCATGCTGGGCAACCTCGCGGTCTGGCTGCGCCCCACCCTGGCGGACCGGTTCGGCCTGCTCGGCGGGTTGTGTCGCCTGCTCGCCGGGTCGCTGACCGTGGCGTTCACGCTCGCGCTGGTCGGGGTGAGCATGAACCTGCCCGGCTGGCAGTGCGTGCCGTACGTGGAGTGCCGGCAGGGGCGGCCGTACCTGTCCTGGCTGGCGGCGTTGCCGATGGGCCCGCGCCTGGCGGTGCTGGCATTGGTGCCGCTGCTGGCGTTGCGGGTGTTCTGGGCCGTCGGCGCGCGCTCGGCGCGTGCCTTCGAAGGCTTCGAGGCCACCCCGCCACACGAGCGGCTGCTGGAGTCGACCGGGAGCCTAGCCGCACCGGGGATCTGGCACGACGAGCGGATGACGTCGTGGCTGCGTCAGATCCATGTCGGGCTGGGCGCCGGCACTGTTTACGTCAGCCTGGTCGTCGCGGTGTCACACGATCGGTGGAACGGCGTAGCCGTCGCGCTGCTCGGCCTCACCGGCGGACTCGTGCTGTTCTGCGCGGCGCTGCTGCTGGTGACAGTGAGCGTGAGGTGGGCCGGCCCGCTGCGACGCCTGCTGTGGATCCTCGTCGCGGTGGCCACCGTGTCGAGTCTCGGATACGCCGTGTCCCGACGGGAGGTGCCGGTGGTGGTCGGGCAGATGCCCGGCTACGAGGGCGCGGCCGCCGGCTTGGTCACCGCGCAGGGACTGCTGCTGGTCCTGATCGCCGCGGTGACGCTGGCGCGGCAGCGCACCCGGCCGGCCGGCTCGCGCGCGCTGCTGCGCGGACTCGGCACGCCGCTGGTGGCGGCGATGTCGGTCACGGTCACCTCCGCCTACACCACCACGTTGGTGTTCCGCACCGCCGACCATCTCGACCGGGGCCGCATCCCCGACCCGATCCGGCCCAGCCCACCTGCGCTGGGCCCACTGGAACCACCGGTGGCGTACTGGTGGGCCGCGCTCGCCGGGCTGGCCGCGTTGCTTGTCGTCACCGCGGCGATTGCCCTCACCCTGCCCGCCGCCCGGCGCCGTCGTCGGGCGTACGCGCGACGCGTGGTCGAGCGGGACTACCCCGACGCGCCCGCTTCGGCGGCGCCGCGGCTGGCCGCGGTCCGCGACACGGTCGCCCGCTCCTTCGTCACCGAGGAACTCGGGCCGACCCTGGTCGCGTTCTTCGTGGTCTCCTCACTCGGGCTCGCCACCGTGGCGCTCGACCTCGTCGGGATCGGCCCCACACAACTCGCCGCCCGCCTCAATCGGCGCCACGACGTGCTCGCCGTGCTCACCGCATATGTCACCGACATCGGTATCTGGATCATCAGCCTCATCGTCGTCGGACTGCTGATCCTGGCCTACCGCGCGTACCGGTCGCCGGAGACCCGCCGGCTCGTCGGCGTGTTGTGGGATCTGGGCACGTTCTGGCCCCGGACGGTGCACCCGTTCGCACCGCCCTGCTACGCGGCGCGGGCCGTGCCCGAACTGACGCGGCGGGTCTGCGCACTGGCCGCGCATGGGCCCGTGGTGATCTCCGGGCACAGCCACGGCTCGGTACTGGCCGCCGCCACCGTCCTGCACCTGCCATCCGAGACTCTGCCACGGATCGCGTTGCTGACCCACGGCAGCCCCCTGTACCGGATCTATGCCCGCCTCTACCCGGCCTACCTCGGCGAACGGGTGCTGTGCGAGCTCGGTGAGCGGATCGACTGGCGGTGGCGCAACCTGTGGCGTGATACCGACCCGATCGGCGCGCCGATCTTCGACCATCCCGACCTCACGCCTGGCGTACCTCGGGAGGCCGCAACTGTCGACGTGCGGCTGCGCGATCCCCGCGGTGTCACCGTGGAGCCGACGGACACCGTTCCGCCCGCGGTGGAACGCCACTGGCCGTATCACACGCAACCGGAGTACCAGGACGCTGTCAGGCTCCTCGTCGGGAGGATCCGTGGCCGTGCGCCGTAGGTGGTGAGGTCAGGTTCGGGGCGCGGCCTGGACGACCACGGGGGGAGTCGCCCAGGCCGCGTCGGTGGTCAGGTGTGACGACGGTGACAGCGGGTACCCGCGCCCGTGAACAACGGGTGGCGGGAGCATCCTCATGCCCGGATCCCTCCCGGAACGTGGCCTGCACCGGATCGCCGGTGTGGCGGCGGAGGGATCGTCGTGGTGTCGGCCGACATCGGCGCGGGCCACGACGCTGCCGCCGCTGAACTGGCTGCCCGGCTCGCCCTCGACGGCGTCGAGGTGCACCACCTCAACTTCTTCACGTCCCTGCCCAAGCCCCTGCACGGGATGATCCGCGAAGGTTACCGGTCGCTGTTGCGCTGGTGCCCGCTCAGCTACGACGCCTTGTTCACGATCACCGACCGTTCGCCACCGCTGGTGGCTATGATCAGGTCCGCCTTACGGTCGGCCCGCCGGCGGATGCTGATGCAAATGCCGCCGGACACCCGCCTGGTCGTGTCGACGTTCCCGTTCGCCAACCAGGTCCTCGGCCCGCTGCGCCACAGCGGGAGGCTGAGCACACCGGTCGTCACCTATGTCACCGACTTCGTCATCCACCCGACCTGGATGGCGACCGGCGTCGACACCTACTGCGTGATCCACGAGGCCACCCAGCAGCAAGCCGCTGTTCGTGGCGCACCGGACGTCCGACTCGTCGACCCGCTTGTACCCGCCCGCTACCGGCCACCGACGGATGCCACCAGACGCGCCGCCCGCGCCCAGTTCACGCTGCCCGAAAAGGGAAGACTAGCGCTCATCGTCGCCGGGTCCTGGGGTGCCGGCGACGTGGCCCGTACCGCCAGGGAGGTGCTGGCCGCCGGCTGTGTCACACCGGTGGTGGTATGCGGACGAAACGACAGCCTGCGCCGGCGCCTGGCCGGCTTTCCCGGGCACGTCATGGGCTGGGTCGACGACATGCCCACCCTCATGCAGGCGGTGGACCTGATCGTGGAGAACGCTGGTGGCCTCACCTGCCAGCAGGCACTGGCCGCGGGTCTGCCCACCATCACCTATCGCCCGCTTCCCGGCCACGGCCGAGCCAATGCGCAGGTGCTCGCCGGCGCAGGCCTGACCACCTACGTCCGAAACCCCGCCGACCTGTGCCAGGAGTTGACCCGCACAGCGGCTTCCGCCCTGCCGGCGTTCACCAGCGCCGACGACATGGCCGCGATCGTGTCCGCGACCCTACGGTCCGGGGCCGGAGTGGATGGGAACCCGCGGTGACGTCCCGGCGCTCACCCGCGGACCGCTCCTGCACCCAGCCATGATCTTTTACGCGCTGGCCGGGGCCTTCAGCTTCGCGCTGTCCGCCGCGCTGCATCAGCGCGCCGCGGCCCAGCAGCCGCGCTTCGCAGCGCTCGACCCGCGGCTGTTGCTGCGGCTGTTCCGCAACCGCCTGTGGCTTTCCGGCTGGATCCCGGACACGGCCGGAGTCGTCTTCCAGGTGCTCGCGTTGCGTTCCGGCGCGCTCGCGGTCGTGCAACCCATCATGGCCAGCGGGCTGTTCATGGCAGTGCTGATCGAGGCCGTCATCGCCGGCCAGCGCGTCGCGCGCCGGGACCTGCTCGCGGTTGCGGTGGGGGTGGTGGGCCTGACCGCGTTCCTGCTTCTCGCCGACGTCCGCGCCGGCGTGACCCGCCCTGCGCCGACGGCCTGGACGGTCGCCATGAGCTGCGCGGTGGCGGCCATTACGGCCTGCGTCCTGGCCGCGCGCCGCCGCCATGGCGCCGCGCGGGGCCGGGCGCTGGGCGTGGCCAGCGGCGTCGCGTACAGCTTCGCGGCGGCGCTGGTCAAGGACCTCGCCGGCGGCTCCCCGGGCTCCCTGCTGTCCGCCGTGGTCAGCTGGCGATCCGCGGCGCTGATAGTGGCCGTCGCCATCGGGCTGATCCTGAATCAGGCCGCCTTCCAGCACGGTCGCCTCGCCGCACCCCTGACAGCTCTCACGCTCACCGACCCCGTCGTCAGCGTTCTCGTCGCCATCACCGTCTTCCGGGAAACACTCTCCGACGAGCCCATCCGTATCGTCGGCCTTGTCCTGGCGGCCGTCACGGTCGGCGGCGGCGTGTGGCTCGCTGCTTCCGCCTGCTCGGCGGGATCGGTCGAACACCGCCGACGGTGACCGTCACCCTTCCCGGTGCCTTCGTGGGCGTGCTGCTCGGCGTCGGCACACCCGTCGAGGCGGTCGCCGTCGCGGTGACCATCGAACTGGTCGCCGACGGGCTGCTTCGCCGGCCGGAACGCCGCGGATAACCCGATCTCCCCGAGGTCCCGCCACCGAGTCGGCAGGATGACATGGTGAACTACCGCCTGTTCGAACTCATCAACGATCACGCCGGACGCATCGACGGTATCGACGACGTCATGGAGTTCGCCGCGACCAGGCTGCTGTATCTGATCTTCGCAGTCACCGCATTGCTTGCCGTGGTGACACTGCGCCGCCGACGAACACGCCCGGTCGTCGAGCTCGGCGCCGCCCTGGTCCTCGCCTTTGCCGCAGCCACCGTCCTGGCGCATTCGAACAGTCAGCAGCGCCCGTTCCAGAGTCATCACGTGCACCAGCTGATCCCTCACGGTGCGGGAGTTTCGCTGCCCAGCGACCACGCCACCGCCGCGTTCGCGCTGGCGTTCGGCGCTTACGCCTTCCTGAGCCGCCGGTGGGGCGTGGTACTGGCCGGAGCGGCGCTTGTCGTCGGGGTCGCCCGCGTCTGGGTCGGCGTGCACTACCCAGGCGACATCCTCGCCGCGGCAGTCATCGCCGGCCTCGCCGTCGTGGCCGTCAGCCTGGCGGGCCACCGCCGGCGTCGACTCGGCGCACCGAGTCGACGAACATAGCGGGGCACCAGTCAGCCGGACCCTGGCTCCGATCATCACATTCACGAGGCGCCACCGCGTGAAGCCTTCGGTAACGACGAGGCCGTCACCCGTGATGACCGGCGTATGTCCCAGGACGTGCCTCATGCCGGGCTGCCGCGAGGCAGACCATGCGTTGGGCGCTCTGCTTGTGACGCCCCTGCCATGGCCGTCGCCCCCGTAGGCGAGGTGCGGGGGCGGTGGCTGTGCCTCGGGGAGCGGGCTGCCCGTTGGGCCCTACGAGGCGTCCGCTTGGCCTGGGCGGTCAGGGGACCCAGCAGACGGAGGTTGCCGTGGGCCGGGACGCCGGGGTCGGTGGCGCAGAGGAACAGCGTCTGGTCCGGGGTGCCCGGCATGGCGCCTCGTCAGCATGCTCGGTCCGACCGCCGGGTGGCTCATCCGCTTGATGCCGTGCCCGCGCTCGTACACGTGGTGCCTGTTGCGGCAGGTACCGGACTGCGGATTCCTGATCGGCAGCTCGCTGACGAGCTGGTTGTTCGGGTGCACGGGTCGCCCTGCACGCCTGCACGGCCGGTGCATGTGGTCACGCACCGACCGTTCTCGGCCCGCCGGAGGTCACCCGCAGCGGTGACGCTCCCGCTTCGGTGTCTGGGATCGGCTCGTTTCGGCAAAGATCGGAGGGCGGGGCAGGCGCAGCAAGGGCCCGAATGGGTGTCTGCCCGCCACATCGACGCTCCGCCAGCAGGGGCGAGTTCCTACGGAGGGTGTGGTGGCCGACGGGAACGCAAGCGACAGGGGCCTACGGCTGGCGGCTGTCCTGCTGGGCCTGGCCGGGATCTTCGACGCGGTAGCTGGTGCGGCCGACCTGAGCGGCACCCGCTACGTCTCGGTTGCTGACGGTGCCGTGCACGAGCACGACCTTACCGGCTGGGCTTGGCTGCATCTGGCCGTCGGGGTGTTCACGGCGCTGGCCGGAGCCCTCGGACCGCTCCGCCGCCGTTGGTCGACGTCCCTGGCTCTGGCCGCGGTGGTGATCTTCGTCGGGCTCCACCTGTTCTTCCTCACCTATCACCCGATCCGCACGGTGCTGGTGCTCGGACTGGCACTGGCTGCCGCCCGCTTACTGATCATCAATCGATCTCGCGCTGTGGCTTGAGAGCGTCCGGGCGACGGTACCCGCACGCCTTGGCAAGGCGAGCGGCCGGCTCCGCGGTGGGCCGGCGACCAACGAGGACGGATCAGTCGGTTGGCCGACACACCTTCCCCGTGAAGGCGGGATCGGGTTGCCGGAACGCGGACCAGGCCGGGTTGGCCGCGATGGGCAGGGGCGGGGCCTGCCAGGCGGCGCCGAGACGTTGCAGGAGTGGGTACTCCTCGCGTTCCTGCTGGATCGGTTCGCCGGAGAGGAAGGTCAGGAGCCGGTCTTCGACCAGGCTGCGGTTGAGAAGACCCCCGTGTACGCCGGGCATCTGGAAGACGGGGATCCCGCTGTAGTCGCCGGGTGGCGCCTCTGCGGCCGTGGTGGTGGGAATGAAGGCGACCATCCGGATCCCGGGCACCGGACACATGAGTTGGTTACGGTAGAACGGCGCGTCGTCGACCAGGGAGCGGATGAACGGTTCGTCGGGCCCGGCATGCGGGCCACCGAACAGACGCATCACGCCGAACACGATTCGAAGCTGCGATCCCGTCGCCACGCCCCAGCCGTGGTTCTCGCGCGGGGGCGGGTAGTAGGCGCGACCCGCGTTGATCAGGGGACTGAACATGGCCAGCGTGTCGACGGCGGGGTGCGCTCGCTGCTGAAGGTAGGTTCGGGCGACGATCGCGCCTTCGCTTTCCCCGATCAGGGCGATCGGCCGGCCGGTGCGCTGGTGTAGTCGTCGCACCTGTGCGTCGAGGAGTCCCACGCTGTCCGCCACCGAGATCGTGGTGTCGTGCGGCCGGTAGGGCAGGGGTGTGCCGTCCCGGCTCAACCCCCGGTAGGAGAACCTCTCGACACGATTGTCGAGAGGTTGCTCGCCCCCGTACGACGACCCGTAACCTGCGAGGACGATGACTGCCTGCGGCACGTCGGGCGGCAGCGGGTGGTCGAGGACCACCGCCTCGGCCCGCAGGCTCTTGTCCGGCACGGCATCCACCATCGGCGGGATGAGCAACGGCACCGCAAGGGCGAGAACCGCCGCGACGGGAGTCGCCGGCACCCTCACCCACCGTGTCGATGGATTGATCAGCGCGGTACGGACCGTCCGGTTCCACAGCAGCCCGTTGACCACCCCGGCCACGGCGGCCACCGGCACCGACCACCAGCCCGGCAGACTCCAGCACAACGCGCCGGCCACGGTCAGCACCACGAAGTTGAGCATCGACCATCCCACCAGCGAGATCGACGGCAGGCCTCGCCACCACGGCCCCACCACGGCTGCCCGTTGCAGGAATGGCGCCAGCAGGAACAACGGCACCAGGGAGGCCAGCAGGACCCAGGACAGCGCCACCACCGACGCGGCCACCGAGATCAAGGCCCACGGGGCGACGAAGACCGCCACCAACGCGGCGAGCCCGACATTCCGTTTCAACAGCCACCGCGCCGGTGGCCGAGGCACCTCAGCCGGCCATGCCAACATCACCAGCAGCGTGTGGAAGAGCCCTCGGGCCACCACCAGCAAACTGAGCCAGAACACGAACGACGGCCACGAGTCGTGATAGACATACAGCCACCGCAGGTCGTGGTAGGTGTCGTACGGCCACACCGCCGCCGCCTGCGGCGCGAGGCCCCGCGCCGCGACGAAACCCAGCGAGACCAAGACGACGGCCTCGACCGTCGGAGACACCGCGGTCAGCAGCAGCAGGCCCACCAGTCTGCGGTCCGCGACCAGCACGCTGCCTCCCTTGCCGTTGCCTCTGCATGAAGATTTCCGCACACCACGCCCAAAGGGCGGCGTATCCCGCAAGCCCGTACCCGATAGGAACAGCACCGCCGCGCCTGCCGGGATGGCCGGACCGCGAAGGTCGCGTTGCTGGCGCCGCCGGCTGCCCTTCTGGGAGCGGGTTCGGACCCTTGTCAGCGAGTCGACATCCGCGCACCGCGCCGGCTACCCACCACCGGGCGGGCCCTCACCCTCCGGAAACCTGTCCGACATCGACGCCGCCGGCCGCGGCGGCTGCACCTGCGTCCTCGACGTAGGGACGAAGTTCGGCGACGCATCGCGGCAGCGCGTTCGAGCACCGCCTGCCGTCGGATCTCCTCGTCTTCGCACCACAGTTGCAGGAATACCCGACGACGGCTTCCCCGACGTGCGCCCGCGTCAGCTCGCGAATGGGGTACTGCGGGCGTCCCTGGCGTGCCATCCGACCCGGACACCGGCAGGGCTCGATCCCTCACACCGAGCACACTGTTGCCCCCGCCGGTGGCGATCCTCTACGGTCTGCTCAAGCGGTGGGCGGTGCGGTCCGCATCCGACCGACACCGCCGGGTGCCCGTCGAGCGGGCCGGGATGGTGGAGTCCCGGGCCACCCGTAGGCGGCGTCGCGGCGGTCGTGTGACTCCAGCTCGTACTCCGGGTGGTCCTGCCCGGCGCGGCTCCACGCGGAGCCGACGGCGAGCGGGCCACGCCGACCCCACCGGAGAATCCCGTGTTCCTCAGCCCGCACGAGCAGGACCGCCTGCTCGTCCACGTCGCGGCCGACGTCGCTCGCCGCCGCCGCGAGCGCGGCCTGCGACTCAACTATCCCGAAGCCGTCGCGATCATCACCGCTTTCCTTCTCGAAGGGGCCCGTGACGGACGGTCGGTGGTCGACCTCATGTCGGCCGGCCGGAGCGTGCTCGGCCGCGAGGACGTCCAGGACGGCATCCCCGAGCTGCTGAGGGAGGTGCAGGTGGAGGCGACGTTCCCGGACGGTACCAAGCTCGTGACGGTGCACCACCCGATCCCGTGATCCCCGGGGAGATCCTGCCGGCGGCCGGCCCGGTCGAGATCAACGTGGGCCGGCCGGTGACCACTCTGGTCGTGGTCAACACGGCCGACCGTCCGGTGCAGGTCGGCTCGCACTACCACTTCGCCGAGGCCAACCCGGCCCTGATGTTCGATCGGGCGCTCGCCTGGGGTCAGCGTCTCGCCGTTGCGGCGGGCACCTCGGTCCGGTTCGAGCCGGGCGTGAGCCGCACCGTCGAGCTGGTTCCGCTCGGCGGCGCACGCGTCGTGCCCGGCCTGCGCGGCGAGTGCGCCGGGCCGCTGGACGAAGCGCCACCGGCCGCGCCGGGAACAGACGCGCCGACGAGCGGGGCGCCGACGACCGACGGGCCGACGCGGTGACCGCCCTGCGGCGGGACCGCTACATCGATTTGTACGGGCCGACCACCGGCGACCGCATCCGGCTGGCCGACACGAGCCTCCTGATCGAGGTGGAGACCGACCACTGCGCAGGCGGCGACGAGGCGGTCTTCGGCGGCGGGAAGGTGATCCGCGAGTCGATGGGCCAGTCGCGGGCGACCCGTGCCGAGGGCGCCCTCGACACCGTCATCACCGGCGCGGTGGTGCTCGACCACTGGGGGGTGGTCAAGGCCGACGTGGGTCTGCGCGACGGGCGGATCGTGGCGCTGGGCCGGGCCGGCAACCCGGACACCATGCCCGGCGTCCACCCCGAGCTGGTCATCGGCCCGGCCACCGAGGTCATCGCCGGGAACGGCCGGATCCTCACGGCCGGCGCCGTCGACACGCACGTGCACTTCATCTGCCCGGAGATCGTCACCGAGGCGCTCGCCGGCGGCATCACCACACTCGTCGGCGGCGGCACCGGCCCCGCCGAGGGCACCCGGGCCACCACTGTCACCCCGAACGCCTGGCACCTGGCCCGCATGCACGAGGCGCTGGACACGCTGCCGGTCAACGTGCTGCTGCTCGGCAAGGGCAACACCGTCTCACCGGAGGCGCTGTGGGAGCAGTTGCGCGCCGGCGCGGGCGGTTTCAAGCTGCACGAGGACTGGGGCACCACACCGGCGGCGATCGACGCCTGCCTGCGGGTGGCGGACGCCTCCGGGGTGCAGGTCTCCATTCACACCGACACCCTCAACGAGGCCGGTTTCGTGGCCGACACGCTGCGGGCGATCGCCGGCCGGGCCATCCACTCGTACCACACCGAGGGCGCGGGAGGCGGGCACGCGCCGGACATCATCACAGTGGCCGGCGAGCCGAACGTGCTGCCGTCGTCGACCAACCCGACCCGGCCGTACACCGCCAACACCCTGGCCGAGCACCTGGACATGCTGATGGTCTGCCACCATCTCAACCCGTCCGTGCCGGAGGACCTGGCCTTCGCCGAGAGCCGCATCCGGCCGTCCACCATGGCCGCCGAGGACCTGCTGCACGACCTCGGCGCGATCTCCATCATCGGCTCCGACTCGCAGGCGATGGGCCGGGTGGGCGAGGTGATCCTGCGAACCTGGCAGAGCGCGCACGTCATGAAGGAGCGGGTCGGCGCGCTACCCGGCGACGGCGCGGCCGACAACCACCGGGCCCGCCGGTACGTGGCGAAGTACACCATCTGCGCGGCGATGGCGAACGGGCTGGACCGGGAGATCGGCTCGGTCGAGCCGGGCAAGCTGGCCGACCTGGTGCTGTGGGATCCGGCGTTCTTCGGCGTACGACCGCACCTGGTGCTCAAGGGCGGCATGATCTCGTACGCCCAGATGGGTGACGCCAACGCGTCCATCCCGACGCCGCAGCCGGTGCTGCCACGCCCGATGTTCGGGGCATACGGCGCCGCGGCGGCTGCGACCAGCCTGGCGTTCGTCGCGCCGGCCGCCCTCGACGCCGGGCTGCGCCTGGACGTGCGGCGGCGGGTGGTGCCCGTCGCGGACGTGCGCTCGCGGGGCAAGGCCGACCTGCCGGAGAACGACGCGATGCCCCGGATCGAGGTGGACCCGGACACGTTCACCGTGCGGATCGACGGTCAGGTGGTGGAGCCGGACCCGGTGACACGCCTGCCGATGGCCCAGCGGTACTTCCTGTTCTGATGACGACGTCGAGCCTGCTCCTGCTGGTGGCCGACGGTCGCTTCCCGGCCGGCGCGCACGCCCACTCCGGCGGCCTGGAGGCGGCCGTCGCCGCCGGCCGGGTCACCGACCTGGCCACGTTGGAGGCGTTCCTGGCCGGCCGGCTGGCCACCGCCGGGCTGGTCGGTGCGGCGTTCGCAGCGGCGGCGCACCGGGCGGTGACGTCGGGTTCCGCCGTACGCGGGTCCACGCTGGCGTTGCTCGACGCGGAGCTGGACGCCCGGACGGCGGCGCCGGCGCTGCGTACGGTGTCCCGCCGCCAGGGACGGGCCCTGCTGCGCGCGGGCCGGGCCATCTGGCCGGAGGCGTCCTTCGACGACCTGCCCGCCACACCCGGCGGAGCGCACCAGCCGTTGGTGCTCGGGCTGCTCTGCGCCGCCGCGGGCCTGAGCCGCGCAGAGACCGCCACCGTCGCCGTCCACGGGACGGTGACCGGTGCGGCCAGTGCGGCGGTACGCCTGCTCGGCCTCGACCCGTACCGGGTCCAGGCCCTGCTTGTGGGTCTCGCCGGCCGGTGTGACGGCATCGCCGCGGCGGCGGCCCGGGCCGCCGACGACCCACCCGAGCGGCCGGCCGCGGCGGCCGCCCCGCTTGCCGACATCCATGCCGAAGCTCATGCCACCTGGGAGGTGCGTCTCTTTGCGTCCTGACACCGTTGCGCCCGAGGCCGACCGGAATCCTGCCCCGCACGACGAGACCGTTCCGCACACCCACCCCGAGCCGGGGGTGGACCCGCATCCGCCGCTGGCCCAAGCCGGCCGGGCGCTGCGCGTCGGCATCGGCGGGCCGGTCGGGTCCGGCAAGACCGCCCTGGTGGCGGCCCTGTGCCGGGCGTTCGCCGGGGAGCTGCGACTCGGCGTGGTCACAAACGACATCTACACGACCGAGGACGCCGACTTCCTCAAGCGGGCCGGTGTGCTGGACCCGGCCCGGATCCGCGCCGTGGAGACCGGTTGCTGCCCGCACACCGCCATCCGGGACGACATCGGGGCCAACCTCGACGCCGTGGACGAGCTGGCCGAGGCGGTCGGCCCGCTGGACCTG
Source organism: Micromonospora chalcea (assembly GCF_002926165.1). Taxonomy (GTDB): domain Bacteria; phylum Actinomycetota; class Actinomycetes; order Mycobacteriales; family Micromonosporaceae; genus Micromonospora; species Micromonospora chalcea. The sequence goes on from NZ_MAGP01000001.1 coordinate 140,677, forward strand.
GTGCTCATCGAGAGCGGCGGGGACAACCTGACCGCCACGTTCAGCAGAGGGCTGGTGGACCGGCAGATATTCGTGGTCGACGTGGCCGGCGGGGACAAGGTGCCGCGCAAGGGCGGACCCGGGGTGACGTCCGCCGACCTGCTCGTGATCAACAAGACCGACCTGGCCCCCATGGTGGGCGCGGACCTGGCCGTCATGGACCGGGACGCGCGGGCCCGGCGCGGCGACCTGCCGACCGTGTTCCTGTCGATCGTCGGCGACCCGGCGGCGGGACGGGTCGCCGACTGGATCCGCCACGAACTGGCCCACCACGCGGCTCTGCACCCGGTCGCCGCGCGGGGCGGCCCGGCCTGATGCGCGCGTACGCCCGGCTGGTGGCCCGGGCCGACGGCCGGGGCGGCACGGTCCTCGCCGAGCTGCGCGGTGAGACACCGCTGCTGCTGCGGCAGACGCCCGGGCGCGGTCGGGCCGTGACGGTGTACGTGGTCGGCGGGGCGGCCGGCCCGCTCGCCGGCGACGACCTGCGGCTGGAGATCGACGTGGGACCGGGGGCGGCGGTGCGGCTGCACACCGTCGCCGCCTCGGTCGCCCTGCCCGGCCGGCCCGGCGTCGTGTCGCGGATGGTGGTGCGTGCCGTGGTGCGCGACGGCGGCGCGCTGCACTGGCTGCCCGAGCAACTGGTCGCCGCGGCCGGCTGCGCCCACCTCGCCGAGTCCCGGGTCGAGGTGGCCGCCGGGGCGAGGCTGACGTGGCGCGACGAGGTGATCTGCGGCCGGTACGGCGAGGCGCCGGGCAGCGCGGTCGTGCACACCCGGGTCGACTACGACGGCCGTCCGTTGCTGCGCCAGTCGCTTGCCGTGGGACCGGGCGCGCCCGGCTGGGCCGGCCCCGCGGTGCTCGGCGGCGCGCCGGCCACCGGGTCACTGCTGGTGGTGGACCCGTCGCTGCCCCACGAGTCCGCGACGGTCGAGGGCACCGTCGCCCGGCTGCCCCTGGCGGGCGGTCCGGCGACACTGTGGACCGCCACCGCTGCCGACGCGCACACGCTGCGCGCCCACCTCGAAGGCGAGCCGCTGCTCACCGAGGTGTAGTGAGGCGAAGGCCGGCCGTCTCAGCGTCATCGCGCCGAGCCGCCGGGTCGAGGCGGGCGATCAGGTCGGCGAGGTGGTCGAGCAGGGCGGTGTCGGCCGGTACGCCCGCCTCGGCGAGGCTGGTGCGGACCCGCTCGTCGAGGCGGGCGTGCTCGCGGCGGCCTCGGGCGGTCAGGTGGGCCCGGATGCGTCGCCGGTCCAGCGGGTCGATCCGCCGGAACACCAGGTTCCGGTCGACGAGCTGGTCGACCAGCTTGGTGAGGGTCCCCGGCGGCAACGACGCCTCGGCGGACACTTCGCTCATCGGATGGCCCTGCCCGTCGGCGAGCAGGCAGAGCACCCGCCACGCCTCGGTGGTCAGGTCGTCGTCGGCCAGCACGGCGGCCAACCGGCGGGAGAGCAGCCGTTCGGCGCGGGTGAGCGAGCGCAGCAGATCGGCTGGCGCCCCGGGCACGTCTGACATGGAACTCCCTGGGCCGGTGGCCCTGCCATGGTAGCGACTCGTCCCGCTCCATGGAGAGCTATGGTTTTCCCACGTCGGCCGGGCAATCATGGGCTCATGTCCGCGCCGGCCCCGCCGTGGCTCACAGTCGATCGGGCCGTGGTCAGCATCGCGCTGGTGTACCCGATGCGCGGGCCGGCGGGAATGTTCGGCCCGACCTGCGAACTCTGCGCCCAGCTCGCGGTCGAGGAGATCAACGCCGGTGGCGGGGTGCTGGGCCGCGAGGTGCGGCTGGTGCCGGTCGACGGTGGCGCACCGCCGGCCGAGGTGGCCGCCCAGGTGGAGGCGCTGGTGTCGGTGGGCGCCGTGCAGGGCGTGACCGGCTGGCACATCTCCTCGGTGCGGCAGGCGCTCGCGCCCCGGGTCGCGCACCGCGTGCCGTACGTCTACACCGCCCTGTACGAGGGCGGTGAACGTACCGAAGGGGTCTATCTGACCAGCGAGACGCCGGACGCCCAGCTGTGGCCCGCGATGCGGCTGCTCGCGGGGGAGCAGGGCGCGCGCCGCTGGTTCGTGGTCGGCAACGACTACGTGTGGCCCCGGCGCACCGCGCGGGCGGCCCAGCGGTACGCGCTGCGCGGCGGTGGTCGCGTGGTGGGGCAGGCGTTCCTGCCGTTGGAGACACACGACTTCGACGACGTGTTGCGCCGGATCGAGCGCAGCGAGGCCGACGCGGTGGTGATGCTGCTCGTCGGCGCGGACGCGGTGCGGTTCAACCGGGCGTTCGCGCGTGCCGCGATGGACCAGCGCTGCCTGCGGCTGAGTACCCTGATGGACGAGAACATGCTGCTGGCCAGCGGGGCGGGCGCGACGCGGCGGCTCTACAGCACGGCGGGCTTCTTCGCCGGCCTCGTGACGCCGGAGAACCTCGACTTCCACGGCGAGTTCGCCCGCCGGTTCGGGGTGGAGGCGCCGCCGCTGGGCAGCCTGGGGGAGTCCTGCTACGAGGGCGTGATGCTGCTCGCCGCGCTGATCGGGCAGGCCCGCACCCTCGACGTGCGGGCGATCGAGACGGCTGCCGACACGGTGGCGTACCACGGGCCGCGCGGCCGGCTGCAGCTGCGTCGACGGCACGTGCGCCAGCGGATCTACCTCGCCGAGGCAGACGGTCTCGACTTCACAGTGCTCGCCCAGCTCTGACCGCCCGGTACCGGCCCTTGACACGTCCACCCGGCCCGGCCCTAAGATACTTCCTGCGTGAAGTATCTACCCCAGGGGTGGATACCGCGAATGTCTGTCCACCGTCGGCGGAATCTGTCCGCCGACCATTGTGGTGGCGCAATTCTTCACCGAATTCATCACGGCTGGCACCGCCTCGCACGGGGCGGTGTCAGCCGTTGCGGCGTGCGTTCTCTCCGGGTTTCCGGGAAACAGTCAATTAAGGACCGGGAAACGTCCGCGCAATCATGCCGGTCAACGCTTTGCGTGCCCATAGCCGATGCGATGACCACAGGCGACGTCCACCCGTCGACCCCGGCATCGCCAACTCCACCGGACCGCACCGACCGTCCTTTCGCTACTTGAGCGCACCGCAGGGAGATTAGATGTCACTTCTTTGGGGCCGCCGCATCCTGGCGGGGGCCATGATCCTCGTCGCCGCGGTCGCCGTGACCGCGTGCGGCAGCAAGACCAGTGACGAGGGCGGCGCGGCCGGCGTCACCGCCGACGTCTCCGGCGACACCGTCAAGGTGGGCCTGCTCAACTCGCTCTCCGGCACCATGGCGATCAGCGAGGTCACCGTCCGCGACTCCATCATGCTCGCCGTCGAGGAGATCAATGCGGCCGGCGGCGTCCTCGGCAAGAAGATCCAGCCGATCGGGGAGGACGGCGCCTCGGACTGGCCCACCTTCGCGGAGAAGGCCGAGAAGCTGATCTCCGAGGACCGGGTCGCGGCCGTTTTCGGGTGCTGGACGTCGGCCAGCCGCAAGGCGGTCAAGCCGGTGTTCGAGAAGAACAAGGCGCTGCTGTTCTACCCGGTGCAGTACGAGGGCCTGGAACAGTCGCCCTACATCTTCTACACGGGCGCGACGACAAACCAGCAGATCGTCCCCGGGCTCGACTACCTCAAGGCCCAGGGAACGAAATCGGTCTACCTGGTCGGCAGCGACTACGTCTTCCCGCGAACGGCGAACAAAATCATCAAGGCGTACGCGGCGGCGAACGGCATGACTGTGGTCGGTGAGGATTACGCGCCGCTCGGGTCCACCGAATTCGGCACGATCGTCAACAAGGTCAGGTCGTCCGGCGCGAAGGCGGTCTTCAACACCCTCAACGGCGACAGCAACGTGGCGTTCTTCAAGGAGTACAAGTCGGCCGGGCTCACCGCCGCCGCGATGCCTGTGGTGTCGGTGTCCATCGCCGAGGAGGAGGTCAAGAGCATCGGCACCCAGTACCTGGAGGGTCAGCTGACCGCCTGGAACTACTACCAGACCACGCCCGGCGCGGCGAACGGCAAGTTCGTGGCCGCGTACAAGGCGAAGTACGGCGCGGACAAGCCGACGAGCGACCCGATGGAGGCCGCCTACGTCAGCGTCTACCTGTGGAAGGCGATGGTCGAGAAGGCCGGCGCGTTCGACGTGGAGAAGGTCCGTGGCGCCTCCGACGGCATCACCTTCGAGGCGCCGGAGGGCCTGGTCACCGTCGACGGCAAGACCCAGCACATCGCCAAGACCGCCCGCATCGGCAAGGTCGGCGCGGACGGCCTGATCACCGAGGTGTGGAACTCCGGCAAGCCGATCGCGCCGGACCCGTACCTGAAGACCTATCCGTGGGCGAGCGGCCTGAGCTGACGACGCCGGCCCCGGGCGGGGTGGCCCCGCCCGGGGCTTCGACCAGCAGTACGGGAGTACCCACCGTGACAGTCCTCTTCGGTCAACTCTTCACCGGCATCAGCATCGGCGCGGTGCTGCTGCTCATCGCGCTCGGGCTGGCGCTGACCTTCGGCCAGATGAACGTCATCAACATGGCGCACGGCGAGTTCATCATGGCCGGCGCGTACACCACGTACGTGCTGCAACAGAGCATCACCGGCGCCGGCCTGTCGCTGCTGGTCGCGCTGCCGGTGGCGTTCGTGGTCGCCGGCACGATGGGGGTGCTGCTGGAGATCCTGCTGATCCGCCGGCTCTACGCCCGTCCGCTGGACACCCTGCTGGTCACCTGGGGCGTGTCCCTGATGCTGCAACAGCTCGCCCGGGACGTCTTCGGCAGTCCGAACGTGCAGACCCGCGCGCCGGACCTGCTCACCGGCAACGTGGCCCTGCCCGGCGGGCTGACGGTCGCCAACAACCGGCTGTTCATCCTGGCCCTGGCCCTGGCCGCCGTCGCCGCCCTCACGCTGGCGCTGCGGTTCACCCCGCTCGGGCGCCGGATCCGCGCGGTCGTGCAGAACCGCGACCTCGCCGCGGTGTCCGGCATCCCCACCGCGCGGGTCGACCGGACGACCTTCTTTCTCGGCTCGGGCCTGGCCGGGCTCGCCGGGGTGGCGCTCACCCTTCTCGGCCCGATCGGCCCGACCATGGGCACCAACCTGATCATCGACGCCTTCCTGGTCGTCGTGGTCGGCGGGATCGGTCAGCTCAAGGGCAGCGTGATCGTCGCCTTCGCCCTCGGGGTCCTCCAGGCCACCGGGGAGTACCTCACGACCCTCAGCGTCGCCAAGGTGATCGTCTTCGTGGCGATCGTCGCGTTCCTCCAGTGGCGGCCACAGGGCCTGTTCACCCTGCGGACCAGGAGCCTCGCATGACCGCCGTGACACCCGCGCCGCCGAGCACCGCCGGCGCACCGGCCCCGGCCGACGTCGCGCCTGGGAGCCGGCCCGGTGGCCGGTCCCGGCTGCGCCCGGCCGCGGGGTTCGCGTTCGGCGCGGCGCTGCTGTTCGCCGTCGCGCCGCTGGCGCTGTCGGACTTCCGGCTGGCCCTGCTCGCCAAATACCTGTGCGTCGCCATGGTGGCCGTCGGCATCGGCATCGCCTGGGGGCGCGGCGGCATGCTCACCCTCGGCCAGGGCGTCTTCTTCGGCCTGGGCGGCTACGCGATGGCCATGCACCTCAAGCTCGCCGACGCGGGTCCCGGTGGGATGCCCGACTTCATGCAGCTGTACGGGCAGCTCGACGAACTACCGGTCTGGTGGCGGCCGTTCGCCAGCCCGTGGTTCGCGCTGCCGGCCACGGTTCTGCTGCCGATGGCCGTCGCGTTCGGGCTCGGCTCCCTGGTGTTCCGCCGCCGGGTGCGGGGCGCGTACTTCGCCATCCTCAGCCAGGCGCTCGCCGCCGCCATGGTGATCCTGTTGATCGGCCAGCAGGGGACCACCGGCGGCACCAACGGGCTCACCGACATCCAGGGCTTCTTCGGTTACGACCTGGACGACCCGGTCAACCAGCGGATGGTCTACTTCATCATCGCCGGCGTCCTGCTCGCGCTGCTCGCGCTGGCCCGCCAGATCGTCCACAGCCGCTACGGGGAACTGCTGGTGGCGGTGCGGGACAGCGAGGAGCGGGTCCGCTTCCTCGGCTACGACCCGGCGTCGGTCAAGCTCGTCGCCTACGTGGTGGCGGCGGGTATGGCGGGCCTCGCCGGCGCGCTGTTCGTGCCGGCGGTGGGCATCATCTCGCCCGCCCTCATCGGCATCGTCCCGTCGATCGAGTTCGTCATCGGTGTGGCGGTGGGCGGCCGGGCCACGCTGCTCGGGCCGGTGCTCGGCGCGGTGGCGGTGGCCTGGGCGCGTACCGCCCTCTCCGAACGTTTCCCGGGCACCTGGACGTACCTGCAGGGTCTGCTCTTCGTGGTGGTGGTGGCGTTCCTTCCCGGCGGCCTGGCGTCGCTGTGGGCGCTGGCCCGCCGCCGCGCCGAGCGGGCGGAGGTGCACCAGTGAGCGACGACCGGCTGGACGGGCTGTCCGTCCGTGACGTGCGGGTCAGCTTCGACGGCTTCACCGCCGTCGACGGCGTCTCGCTGGAGGTGCCCGCCGGTGACATCCGGTTCCTGATCGGGCCGAACGGCGCCGGCAAGACCACCCTGGTCGACGCGATCACCGGTCTGGTGCGGGCCACCGGCTCGGTGCGCTTCGGCGACCAGGAGCTGCTGGGTCGCCCGGTGCACCGGATCAGCCGGCTCGGCGTCGGCCGGACGTTCCAGACGTCGACGGTCTTCGAGGAGCTGTCGGTCGTGCAGAACCTCGACATCGCCGCGGGCGCCCGCCGGAGCTGGGCCACCCTGGCCCGGTGCCGTCGGGGGATCCCCGACGAGGTGGCCGCCGCGCTGGAGACCATCGGGCTGGCCGGCCGGGCCGACCAGCTCGCCGGCACGCTCGCGCACGGCCAGAAGCAGTGGCTGGAGATCGGCATGCTGCTGGTGCAGGACGCGCGGCTGCTGCTGCTCGACGAGCCGGTCGCCGGGATGAGCCACGAGGAGCGCGACGCCACGGGCGCCCTGCTGGAGACGGTGAGCCGGGATCGCACGGTGGTGGTGATCGAGCACGACATGGACTTCCTGCGCCGTTTCGCGCGCAGCGTCACCGTGCTGCACGCGGGGAGGGTGCTCAGCGAGGGCACGGTTGCGCAGGTCCAGGCGGACCCGCGCGTGCAGGAGGTCTACCTCGGCCACCCGGTCGACGCCGGTTCGGTCCCCAGTCCTCTGGAGGCATGATGCTGACCCTGCGTGGGGTGCACGCCGGATACGGGCGTTCCCGGGTGCTGCACGGCGTGGACCTCGCCGTCCCGCCCGACGGGGTGGCCGCGGTGCTCGGGCACAACGGCGCCGGCAAGAGCACCCTGCTGCGGGTCGCGGCGGGCCTGCTGCGCCCGAGCGCCGGCACCGTCGAGCTGGACGGCGAGGACGTCACCCGTCTCGCGCCGCACGAGCGGGTGGCGCGTGGCATGGCGTACGTCCCGCAGGGCCAGCAGTGCTTCCCGCACCTGACGGCGGCGGAGAACCTGCGCCTCGTCGCCGACGCCCGGCGCGACGGCGCGGTGGCGACGGCGGAGGCGCTGGATCTGTTCCCGGCGCTGCGTCCGCTGCTGCGGCGGCGGGCCGGGCTCCTCTCCGGCGGCCAGCGTCAGCAACTCGCCATCGCCCGCGCGTTGATCACCCGGCCCCGGCTGCTCATGCTCGACGAGCCGACCGAGGGCATCCAGCCGTCGGTGGTCGCCGAGATCCAGGAGCGGATCGTCGAGCTGACCCGGCAGTCCGGCTTCAGCGTGCTGCTCGTCGAGCAGCATCTCGGGTTCGCGCTGCGGGTGGCGAACCGCTATCACGTCCTCGAATCCGGCCGGGTCACCTCGCACGGCGACGGGGGAGTGACGGCGGAGCGGGAGGTACGGGCGGCTCTCGCGGTCTGATCCGGGACGGGTCCGATTTACATTGACGGTGGTCTTTACTAAGATCGTGGCTGGGAGTCGCCAAGCGCTGCTGGGCAGCAGTGCCGTCCACCTGGTGGGCGGCTTGAATCGATCGGCGTCACCTTCTCCGGGGTGGGCACCCAGCGAGGGCCACTGGGCGTCGGCGCATCCACTGGAGCATCATGAAAATCTCACGGACAGCACGCCGTCTGGGACTGGCCGCGGCCGCAGTTCTCGTCGCCTCGTTCACGATGGTCGTGGTCAACCAGGCCGGTCCGGCCTCGGCGCACGGATCGGTCACCAACCCGCCGTCACGCAACTACGGATGTTACGAGCGCTGGGGTTCCGACCACCTCAACCCCACGATGGCCCAGACCGACCCGATGTGCTGGCAGGCGTGGCAGGCCAACCCGAACACCATGTGGAACTGGAACGGCCTGTACCGCGAGAACGTCGGCGGCAACCACCAGGCCGCCGTGCCGGACGGGCAGCTGTGCAGCGGTGGTCGCACCCAGAACGGCCTGTACGCCTCGCTCGACGCGGTCGGCGCGTGGACCGCGAAGTCGATGCCGAACAACTTCACGCTGACGCTGACCGACGGCGCCAAGCACGGTGCCGACTACATGTTGATCTACATCACCAAGCAGGGTTTCGACCCGACCACCCAGCCCCTCACCTGGAACAGCCTCGAACTGGTGCTGCGCACCGGCAGCTACCCGACCACCGGGCTCTACGAGGCGCAGGTGAACGCGGGCAACCGCACCGGGCGGCACGTCGTCTACACCATCTGGCAGGCGTCCCACCTCGACCAGCCGTACTACCTCTGCAGTGACGTGATCTTCGGCGGCGGCAACAACCCGCCGCCGACGACCCCGCCGCCGACCACGGCGCCGCCGGCCGGCAGCGGCGCCTGCACCGCCACCTACCGCAAGACCAGCGAGTGGTCCGGTGGCTTCGGCGCCGATGTCACCGTCCAGGCCGGCAACGCCGCCATCTCCGGATGGACTGTGGCGTGGACCTGGCCCAACGGCCAGAGCATCACCAACGCCTGGAACGCGACGGTCACCTCCAGCGGCTCGTCGGTCTCCGCGTCGAACGTCGCCTACAACGGTTCCCTGAGCGCCAACGCCAGTACCAGCTTCGGCTTCAACGCCTCCTGGAACGGCACCAACTCCGCACCCACCCTCACCTGCACCGCCCGGTAACAGCGTCTGCGGTGGGGTGGCGCGGCACGCGCCACCCCACCGCCGGCAGGGCCCTGCGCCAGCATCAGGAACCGCGACGAGGTGAGGAACGACAATGATTTCCCGGGTAGGCGTCGGCGGCTGGTACCGAAGCGTCTTCGTGTGGATCGAGGTGTGCCTGCTTGCCGCGTCGCTCGGTGTGGCAGCCCTGGTCACCTCGACCACCCCGAGGACGGACCCGGCAGTTCTCCGCCAGGAGATCCTGACCCGGATGCGTACGACCCTCGAGCAGGCGGACCCGAAAGATCATCAGCACGCCGGGCACACCGCCCCACAGGCGCCGGCCGGAGAGCAGGCGCCGCCGGCGATCGTCTGCGGAGTCCATGTCTACGGTTACGAGCCCACCGGGGCCGCCACACTGGCCGACGTCGAGACGGTCTACGGCTTCCACCTCTGCGGCGTCGCCGAACAGAAGCGCCACTGGGACGGGGCGGTGAAGCTGGTCGGCCCGGTGATCATGGACATGACCACCCAACCTCCCGGCATTCAGGTGGTCGAGGCGACCGCCGACGTCAGGTTCGTCGACCGGCTACGGGAGATGTTCCCCGACAAGTACGAGGAACTGGCGCTCAGGGAGGCGTTGCCCGCATCGGAGATGGCCGACCTGCGACGCCGGTACGACGCCGCCGCCGGCCTCTGACCACGCCGGACGGCCGACACCCGCCGGCGGGCAAGCGGCCTGGCCGGCAGCAGATCGTCACCGGAGGGGATGCTCTCCTTCCGCCGTCTGTGGCAGCTGTTGCGCCGGTTCACGCCCGCGGCGGGTCCAAAAAGCGTTGTGCCAGATCGGCGAGGGTGTCGGCGGTGGTGTCGACGGGCGCGGTCGGCAGCACGATGTGGCTGACGACCAGTCGCGCGAGGGATTCGGCGCCGACGGTGACGTCATCGGCCGGCACCCGGGGCAGGTGCGTGCCCGCCCACTCTCTCAGCACCGTGACGGCGGCGGCCAGGGCCAGGTCGGCGCGGGTGGTCAGGTAGGGGAGCAGGGCGTCGGTGCCTCGGGCGCTGTTGAGGACGGTTTTGACCAGCGGGTCGGTGCCGGCCTGCGTCAACACGAACGTGACCGCGGCGTGGACGGCGGCCCGCACGTCGCCGCCGTGTGCGGACAACGCCTCCCGTACGCCGTCCGTGAACCGGTCGATCTCGCGGTGTGCGATGGCCTCGCCGAGTCCGGCCTTGTTGGTGAACTCGTTGTAGAGCGTCTGCCTGCTCACGCCCACGCGGGCCGCCACGTCGGCCATTCGTACCGCGTCCCAGCCGCGGTCGATCGCCAGGTCGCGGCCGGCCTTGAGGACCGCGTCGCGCAGGTGGCGGCGCGCGGTGTGGCGATAAGGCGGAGGGTCGACCATGGTGCGCCGAGTCTATCGACTGGACACATGCGCCTTGCATGCCCACCAAATTTACGCGGGGCCAGATATTGTCAAGCATGGGTATCCGTGTGACAGTCGACGCAGCGCTCGACACTCCGGAGGCGGCACATGCAGACCTCGATCGATGCTCCAGCGGTCGCCGCCGGTTGGCATGACGGCAAGAAGCACCTGTGGCCACTGGCTCTTCTCGTGCCGGTGCTGCCGTTCCTGGCGTACGCGTTGTGGCAGGCCGGCGCGGGACCCGCTGCCTGGTGGCTCACCCCGGCGGTGGTCTTCGGACTCATCCCGGTCATCGACGTGCTGCTCGGTGACGACGGGGAGAACCCGCCCGACGACGTCGCCCGGCGGTTGCAGGAGGTCCGTTACTACCGCTGGATCACGTTCCTGTTCCTGCCGGTGCAGTACGCCGCCCTGCTGCTCGGAGCATGGGTCTGGACGCGTGGCGGCCTCGGTCTCGCCGGCGCCGCCGGCCTGGTCGCCACCATCGGAATCGTCAACGGACTGGCCATCAACACCGCACACGAGCTCGGCCACAAGCGCGAAACGGTCGAGCGGTGGATGTCGAAGATCGCGCTCGCGCCCACCGGGTACGGCCACTTCTACGTCGAGCACAACCGCGGACACCATGTCCGTGTCGCCACACCGGAGGACCCGGCCAGCGCCAGGCTGGGGGAGAGCTTCTACTCGTTCTGGCCACGTACGGTCTGGGGCAGCCTCATCTCGGCGTGGCGGCTGGAGACCGGCCGCTTCCGGCTGCGGCGCAAGAGTCCGTGGACGCTGCGCAACAACCTGCTCAACGCCGGGCTCATGACCGTCGTGCTCTTCGCCCTGCTGATCGCGGTGTTCGGGTGGCGGCTCGTGCCCTTCCTGCTCCTACAGGCGATCGTCGGCTTCTCGCTGCTGGAAGCGGTCAACTATCTCGAGCATTACGGACTGTGCCGCCGGCGCACGGCCACCGGCCGCTTCGAGAAGGTCGACCCACGGCACAGCTGGAACAGCGACCGCGTCGTCACCAACGTGTTCCTCTTCCAGCTGCAACGCCACAGCGACCACCACGCCAACCCGCTGCGCCGCTACCAGACGCTGGGCAGCTTCGACGTCTCGCCGCGGCTGCCCGGAGGCTACGCCTCGATGGTGTTGCTCGCTCTCGTTCCGCCGCTGTGGTACCGGGTGATGAACCCGCGGGTTCTGGCGCACTACGGCGGCGACCTGAACCTCGCCAATCGCAACCCCCGCGCCGAGGCCCGACTGCGACGCCGCTACTAGACCTCGGCCCTGCGGCGCGAATTGCGAGCACCCTTCTTATTTACATCGACCGGGATTACGCTCTGGGCCAGTCCTGAGGTGGATCACATCGGAGGTTCCTATGAGGAGAATGACCGTCCGTCGCACTTCTGCGCTCCGCCTGGTGTCGGGCGCACGCCGGCTGTGGATCGAGTGGTGCTGGTAACTGCCGGTCCGGCGGGCGCTTCCGGGCGCCCGCCCCTGCGGCGGTGGGCCCTGCGGTGACCGGCGGGCCGGAACGTTACGACTGCCACCGCGACCACGGGCCGTACGCCGGGGTCTCGGTCTTTCTGGGTCGGGTCGCCGCCGACCGGCCCCGCCTGGCGGCCCGGCACGCGGTCGAACTGCGCGCGATCGCCCCCCGGCTCGATCCGGCGGCCCGGCCGGCCGCCGAGGAGGAGCCCATCCGCTTCCACCCCGCCCGCCGTACCGCCTGCCTGGCCTACGGCGCGGCGGAGCTGGTGGCGGCCTGGGCCGGCACGCTCCGGCGGCCGGTGACCGTCCGGTTCGATCACGTCGCCAGCGCCGACGAGACGACCACCGAGCTGCTGGACGCGCTGGCCCGCCGGCTCGGGCCTTCCCCGGTGCGCCTCGACCTGCGCGACGAGGGCGCCCCCGACCCGGCGCCCGACGGGCGCACCCCGCAGGCGCTGCGGCGGGCCCTGGGCGACAGCCTGGCCCGCGGCTACTACCACCACGCGGCCCGGGTCGCCCGGCGCGGGCGGGCGACGGTCACCCCCGACGGCGACCTGCGGCACTGGTGGGCGTTCACCACCGGCCTGGCCACCGCCCTGGCGGCCCTGAACCGGGCCGCCGAGGCGCTCGACCTCTACGACGAGGCGCGGGCCGTCACCGACGATCCGAAGATCACGATGTCGGCGGCGTACGCCACCGCCATGCTGCACGCCCGGCACCTGCCGGCGGCCGAGCAGGACCCGGCGCTGGCCCGGCAGTGGCTGGAGCGGGCGCTGTACCTCGCCGCCGAGCTGGCCGACCCACGCCAGCGGCTGTTGTCGACGGTCTTCTACGAGCAGGGCCTGGCGCTGCTGGACAGCCGGGCCGGCCGGCCCGACCAGGCGCTGCGGCTCGTCGACGACGGAGCGGGGCGGCTGACGGCCGCGCTCGGGCCCGGCGAACGCCCGCAGGACCTGGCCCGGCTGCGCCACAACCGGGCGCAGGTTCACCTCGCGCTGGGCGACCCGGCGCGGGCGCTGGCCGACCTGGACACCGTGATCGCGCACGACCCGGACAACTGCGAGTACTACGTGGACCGCGCCGCCCTCTACCGGGCGGCGGGCCGGACCCGGGCCGCGATCAGGGACTACGACGCCGCCATCCGGCTGGGACCGCACCTGCCCGAGGCGTACTACAACCGGGCCGTGCTCCACCAGGAGCGGGGCCGCCCCGAGCGGGCGCGCGCCGACCTGGAGCGGGTGCTCGCCATCGAACCCGGGCACCTCGACGCCCGGATCGCCCTGGTCAACCTGCACGTGGAGCGCGGCGAGCTCGACGCCGCCGAGGCCGGCGCACGGGCCGGGCTGGCCGGCGCTCCGCACGAGCCCGCGTTGCTGTGCACCCTGGGCCTGATTCTCGCCGAGCGCGGCCGGCCCGCCGAGGCCGACGAACTGCTCACCCGGGCCCTGAGCGGGGACCCCGAGCTGGTGGAGGCGTGGACGAACCGGGCCGCCGCCCGGTTCGAGCGCGGCGACGTGGCCGCCGCGCTCGCCGACCTGAACCGGGCGGTGGCGCTGTCGGAGGCCCCCGTGCCGCGCTACAACCGGGGCACGGCCCTGACCCGGCTGGGTCGGTGGGACGAGGCGGCCCGCGACTTCGCCCATGCGCTCGCCCAGCCCGGCCTGGACCGGGCCCTGCGCCGGGATCTGCGCGCGGAACTCGCCCGCTGTCGCCGGGCGCTGGCCGGCTGACCCGGCCGGGCGTAGCTCGGGAGACTGCCGAAGACGCGCGGATCGCCACTGCCGCTCCGGCCCCGCCCACGATCGCCCGCCGTCGCCGACGTTCACAGCAGCCGGCGCCGGGTCAGGAGCCGGAAGGCCAGATATCCCGGCGGTACCGGGAGCCAGAACGTCGCGAGACGGTAGATCAGGGTGCCCGCGACGGCGGCGTCCAGTGGCACTCCGTAGAGCAGCAGACCGGAGACGAGCGCGGCTTCGGTGGCGCCGAGCCCGCCGGGGGTGGGCGCGGCGGACGAGACACCCTCGCCGACGAGGCAGACCAGGATCACCGGGGGCAGGTGGACCAGCGGGACCGGGCCGGCGGCGATCAGCGCGACGTAGAGACAGAGGCCATAGGTGAGGGTGAGCGCCGTCGACGCGACGACGAGCCACCGCAGCCCGTGCTGGTGGCGCAGTTCGCGCAGCGCGGTCACGACCTGGCCGGCCGCGGCGCGTCCACGCCGCCGGACCCGGGGTACGGCGAGCACGCCGGCGAGGACCAGCAGCACGGCCAGGGCGCCCAGTAGCAGCGGCAGTGCCCTGGCCGCGTCGTGGGTGAGGATGCGGGCGGGCTGGCGTGCGAACGGCAGCAGCACCGGCAGCAGCAGCACGACGGACACCACGCCGGCGGCGCGGGAGACGGCCACGGCGGTGCCCGCGTCAGCGGCGACGAGTCCCTTCTGGTGCAGGTAACGCAGGCTGAGCGCGGCGCCGCCGAGGCTGCCGGGCGCCAGCCGGTTGGCGAACGACGCGGCCACCTGCACCAGGGTGGCCTCGCCCAGCGGGACCCGGCCGGCCGTGGCCAACCGGAGCACGAGACCGCTGAGCAGGTAGGTCAGGGCGGAGCCGAGCAGCGTCGCGGCGACCGCTACCGGGTTGGCGTGCACGATCAGACCCAGGGCGGTGCGGATCTCGCCGAGCTGGGGGAGCAGCAGGTGCACGACCAACCCCAGGACCAGCAGCTCCAGGACGGTGCGGCGGCTGATCCGGACCACCTTCGCCGCCGGGCGGTCGCGGTCCGGGCTGCGTCGCAGGATCTCCTGGCGAAGGCTGTCGAGCATGCCGGGCCGGGCGCGCAGGGCGGTCCGGCCGGCGCGGGACAGCACCGCGGGTTGCAGGAACGGCACGCTGTCCGCGACCGCCGCGACACCCAGGTGGTCGATCGCCGCATCGACCACGCCGGCCGGGTCGACCCGGCCGGCCAGGGCGACCATCAGCTCGACGACGTCGCGGGCCCGCTGCTCGGCCGAGGCGTCGTCGGCGCCGAAGCCCAGGTCCACCAGGTAGACGTGGTCCCGGCCGACGAGCACATTCGCGGCCCGCAGGTCCCGGTGCGCGATGCCCACCCGGTGCAGACGCGCCACCTGGTCCCAGGCGTCGCGTACGGCGGCAAGCGGAACCGGCCCGACGACGGCGTCCAGCGGGGCGGCGTCGATGAACTCCTGCACCAGCACGGCGTCGCCGCCGGGCGCGGCGGCGGTCGTGACGACGGCCGGTATCCGCACGCCGGCACGCGCGGCGAGCAGGGTCAGACAGGTCTCGTGTTCGCTCTGCTGCCGTGCGCTCAGGTACGGCGGCGCGTCGGCCACGTGGCGGTAGCGCATCCGCCGGTAGAGCTTGTAGACCCAGTCCGCGTCGCGTTGCTCGCCACCGGTCACCTTGACGAACAGTCGCCGACCGCCGGTGGTGACCGCCTGCCACGGCTGCGAGCCACGGGCGTCGCCGTGGATCGGCGCCAACCATGCCACCTCGATCCCGCGCCGCCGCAGCGTCGCCCGCAGTGCGGGCACCGACCGTTGCGGCCCGACCTCGCCGACCACGAGTCGGGTCAGACACACCGCGAGCCAGCCGACGAGGACACCGCCGGCCACATCGATCGGCAGATGCGCTCCGACGTGGATCCGCGCGACGGCGACCAGCCCGATCACCACCCAGGCGGCGCGGCGCCATCGGGGGCCGCCGGCCCGCGCGGCGACGAGCGCCAGGGCGGTGGCGACCGCGACGTGTCCCGACGGGTACCCGAGGCGTCCGGTGATCGTCTCGCGCAGGACCACGTCGGTGAACAGCGCCGCGGGCCGCTGCCGGGCGACCGCGGCCTTGACGGCTGTCGCGAGCCAGTACGCCAGATTCCCGGCCAGCAGGAGAGTCCACGCGGCGCCGATGCGGCGTGCGATGACGGCTGCTGCGGCGGCGACGAACACCGCCGGGTACGAGCCGAGCTGCATGACCAGGACCAGGACCGGGGTCAGCCCGGCCGGAAGGTGGTTGAGCAGGGTGAACAGGTCCTGCTCCCAGCGAGGCACCCGGTGGCTGCGTACGGCCGCGCTGAGCGCCGCCAGAAGGCACGCCGAGACGGTCAGGCTGACCAGCAACGCCGGCGACGGGCGATGCGTACGCGCTCCCACCGGTCCTCGGCCGCCCCTCGTCCGGCACCGTCCCTGCCGTCGACCCGAACCCTACGGTTCGTCCGCCCGCGGGAGGCGCTTCTCTCTCACCGGCCACTCTCCGGGGGGACAATCATCGGGTGGACAGGATCCTGGCGGTGCTCGTGGGGCTGCCGCCGCTGCTCGTCCTGACCCTGGTGGTCGTCCTGCCGGCCCTGGAGTCCTCGACGCTGCTCGGGCTGGTCGTACCGGGTGAGACAGCGATCCTGATCGGCGGGCTGGTGGCCCACGGTGGCGCGCTGCCGCTGTGGGCGGTGGTGGCCGCCGGCGCGGCCGGGGCCTGCCTCGGTGACCAGGCCGGGTACGCCCTCGGCCGCCGCTACGGCGCGGGTGTGCTCGCCCGCGCCCCGCGAGTGCTGCGCCGGCGCCTCGACATCGCGCGGGCCCGCCGCCTGGTCGCCCGCCGCGGGGCGTGGGCGGTGCTCATCGGACGCTGGGTGGCGGTGCTGCGCGCCGTGGTTCCCATGATCGCCGGCGCCGGTGGGATGCGGTGGCCGGTGTTCCTGCGGGCGAACCTGGCCGGCGGGCTGGTGTGGGCGACGGCCGTGGCGCTGCTGGGCTACCTGGGCGCCGCCTCCTACCGCTATCTGGAACGGGAACTGGGCATCGGGGAGTGGGCGCTGCTGGCCCTGATCGGCGTCGGCGTGGCGCTGCGGGCGTGGCAGAGGGCACGGCGCGAGCCGGCCGACGGTGAGCGGGGAGGCCAATCACCCGCGCGCGGTGGGGCGGATCGGTAGCGTCACTCGTGGGGGTGGCCGGCGACCGCGGAGTGCGCAGTGGGGCGAGCAGAAGACGGGCGCGCGGCGTTCTGGGCCGGGCCGCTGCCGCAGGCCGTGGCCGCCGTCGGTGCCTCCACGGCCGGGCTCACCGGTGAACACGCCGCCGCCCTGCTGCGCGAGCACGGGCCCAACCGGGTCGACGCGGGCGCCAGGCGGGGCTGGCGGCTCCTGCTGTCGCAGTTCATCAGCCCGATCATCCTGATCCTGATTGCCGCGACCCTGCTGTCGATGGCCGTCGGGGATCTGATCGACGGCACCATCATCCTGGCCATCGTCGCGGCCAGCGGCGGCCTCGGCTTCTGGCAGGAACACGCCGCCGGGCGGGCCGTCGACGCGTTGCAGGCCCGGGTCCGGGTGGACACCGAGGTGATCCGCGACGGGCGTGAGGTGTCCGTACCGGTCGAGGAGGTCGTCGTCGGCGACCTCGTGGTGCTGCGCGCCGGGGACGTCGTGCCGGCGGACTGCCGGATCGTTGAGGCGGAACGTCTGCAGGTCGACCAGGCGGTGCTTACCGGCGAGTCGTTCCCGGTACCCAAGTCGGACGACCCGTCGCCGCCGGACGCGGAGCTGACCGCGCGCGGCAACGCGCTGTGGATGGGTACGCACGTGGCCAGTGGCACCGCGCGCGCGGTGGTGATGCGCACCGGCCGCGACAGCACCTTCGGAGCGGTGTCCCGCCGGGTCGCCTCCCGCCCCGCCAGCACCGGCTTCCAGCGCGGGCTGACCCGCTTCGGGCTGCTGCTCGTGCGGATCATGGTGGTGCTGCTGGTCGGCATCTTCGTCGCCAACCTGCTGCTGCACCGCCCGGTCATCGACTCCCTGCTGTTCTCGCTCGCCCTCGCCGTCGGGCTGACCCCGCAGATGCTGCCGGCGATCGTCGCGGTCAGCCTCTCCGCCGGCGCCCGTGCGATGGCCGCGCACCGGGTCATCGTCAAGCGCCTCGAGGTCATCGAGGACTTCGGCGCCATGACCGTGCTGCTGACCGACAAGACCGGCACCCTCACCGCCGGCACGGTCACCCTCACCGGCTGCCTCTCGGTCGAGGGTGAGCCGGACGCCGAGGTGGCCCGGCTCGCGAGGCTCAACGCCGGCCTCCAGCGTGGATTTCCCAACCCTGTCGACACGGCGATCATGAGGGGGCAACCACCCGCCAACCCGGGCACCCGCATCGCCGAGGCGCCCTACGACTTCACCCGCCAGCGCCTGTCCCTGCTGGTGCGCGACGGAGACGAGCCGATCCTGGTCACCAAGGGTGCGCTACGCGCGGTGCTCGACGTCTGCGCCACCGCACGCACCGCCGCGGGCACGGTACCGCTGGACGAGGTACGCGAGCGGGTCCTGCGACGGTTCGCCGCGCTCAGCGACCAGGGTGACCGGGTGCTGGGCCTCGCCGTGCGGCCCATGCCCGGCGCCACCGCCGTCGCCGTCGCCGACGAACGGGAGATGACGCTGGTCGGGCTGCTCGCCTTCCAGGACCCACCCCGCGCAGACGCCGCCGCCGCCATCCGCCGGCTCGCTGACATGGGCGTCACGGTCCGACTGGTCACCGGCGACAACCGGCACGCCGCCCGGCACGTCGCCGCCAGCGTCGACCTCGCCGGCGAACCGCTCGTCGGCGCCGACCTCGCCGCCTGCCCCGACGACCAGTTGCCGGAGCGGATCGCCGACGTCACCGTGTTCGCCGACGTGGACCCGCTGCAGAAGGAACGCATCCTGACCGCGCTGCGCCAACGCGGCGACGTCGTCGGGTTTCTCGGCGACGGCATCAACGACGCTCCCGCGCTGCACGCCGCCGACGTCGGCATCTCCGTCGACACCGCTGTCGACGTCGCCAAACAGGCCGCGGCGATCGTGCTGCTCGACAAGAACCTCGACGTGATCGCCGACGGCATCCGCCTGGGCCGCCGCACGTTCACCAACACCTTGAAGTACATCCGGGTCAACACCAGCGCGTCCTTCGGCAACGTCGTCAGCATGAGCATCGCCGCGCTCCTGCTGCCCTTCCTGCCGCTGCTGCCCCGTCAGGTCCTGCTGCTCAACTTCCTCTCCGACATCCCCTACACCACCCTGTCCACCGACCACGCCGATGCCGAGCAGATCCAGCATCCGCGTACCGTCGACGTCCGGACCATCCGCAGGTTCATGCTGGTGTACGGCTCGATCAGCATCGCCGTGGACCTCCTCGTACTCGGCGCCCTGCGCTGGTGGTGGCACGTGTCGACCGACGTCTTCCGCGCCGCCTGGTTCGTCCAGTTCACCGCCACCGAGATCATCGCGCTGCTGGTGCTGCGCTCCAATCGGAGTTTCCTGCGCAGCCGCCCCTCCGCCGCGCTCGCCGGCACCGGACTGTTGCTCATCACGGTCACCGTCGCGCTGCCCTTCAGCCCACTGTCCGGGCCACTCGGACTCGCCGCGCTCCCGCCGGTGGTGCTGGCGGCCCTCGCCGCGGTCACCCTGGTCAACGTCGCCGCCAACGAGACCGCCAAGCACGTCGTCCCGCCGGACCCGACCGCCGCACGGCCGGTGCCCCGCGCGTGACGGTCTCGCGTCCATCGGTGATCGCCTATTGACAAACAATATTAACAATTGGACCCTGCTGAGAGAGCGCTCTCCCGTCCCTGTCTCCAGCGAGGTGTCGCCATGCGTCTTCGAAGAAAGCTGCTCGCCGCCGCGTCCGCACTGCTCGCCGGGCTCGCGGGCACCGTCGTCGCCACGCCCGCCCACGCGGTCGGACCGGCGTTGCTACCCGTCACCGTCACCAACACCACCGGTCGCACCGACCCGGTCTACCTCTACGTCATCGGCGTCCAGCTCTCCTCCGGCCGGCTCGGCTACGTCACCGCCGGCGGCGCCTTCGTGCCGTGGAGCGGCGGGCAGATCCCGCCGTCGCCCGCGCCGGACGTCTCCATACCGGGCCCCGGCAACGGCGGCAGCACCACGATCCAGTTCCCCCGGGGCTTCTCCGGCCGGGCCTACTTCGCCCTCGGGCAGAAGCTGAAGTTCTTCCTCACCCCGGACGGACTGGTGCAGCCCGCGCCCTGGGCGGCCGGTGACGCGAACCGCGACATCCTCTTCGACTGGAGCGAGTTCACCTACAACGACTCCGGGCTGTGGCTCAACAGCTCCCAGGTCGACATGTTCGCGATCCCGCACGCGGTCACGGTGACCGGCGCCAACGGCGTCACCAAGCGCACCGGCGACGTGGTGGCCAACGGACGCAACGCGGTCATCGACGGCATCCGGGCGCAGCCGGGCTGGGCCAACACCGTCCACACCCGCTCCGACGGGACCGTGCTGCGCGTCCTGGCCCCGGGGAAGGCGGCCGGGGCCGGCCTGTTGAGCACCACCTACCTGGACTCCTACATCGCCTCCGCGTGGAACGCGTACACCACGAAGACGCTGACCGTGGCGCCCTTCGCCGACCAGCCGGCCATCCGGTACTACGGCCGTACCTCGGGCAACACCATGACCTTCACAAACGGCAGCGGCCAGGTGGTCGCCTCCTTCAACCGGCCCTCCTCGGCCAGCGTCTGGGGATGCGACGGCGACCTGCCCGCGCCGAACGACCAGGTGGTCGGCCCGATCTCGCGCACGCTCTGCGCCGCCCTCAACCGAGGCACGCTCGGCACCATCGACACCCAGCCCAGCACGAACGCCGCCGACTTCTACCGCAGCAACCCCACCAACCAGTACGCCCGCCTGATCCACGCCAACATGACCGACGGCCGGGCGTACGCGTTCGCCTTCGACGACGTCGGCGGATTCGAGTCACTGGTGCACGACGGCGACCCCCGTTCGGCCGGACTGATCCTCAGCCCGTTCACCGGCGGTGGGGGCGGCAACCCGACCACCGGGGTGCCCGTGGTCAGCAACTGGAACAACAAGTGCATCGACGTGCCGAGCTCCAACTTCGTCGACCGCGCGCCGCTGCAGATGTGGAACTGCAACAACACCAACGCGCAGAAGTGGACGTTCAGCGGCACGGCGCTGAAGAGCCAGAACAACAAGTGCATGGACGTCGACGCCGGGTCCACCGCCAACGGGGCGGTGGTGCAGCTCTACACCTGCAACGGCACCGGCGCCCAGCAGTTCACCCTGAACTCGGCCGGGGACCTGGTCAACCTTCAGGCCGACAAGTGCGTCGACAGCAAGGACCGGAACGGCAGCGACGGCGCGAGGCTCCAGCTCTGGGACTGCACGGGCACGGCCGGCCAGAAGTGGCGCAAGGGCTGACCGGCCCTGCGACGGGGGGCGGGGGCCGACCACGAGTCGCTCCCGCCACCCGCCGCGACGGCTCGCTGTCCCGCAGGGCGGACGCGCCGACCACGTCGGCTCACTGCCCCATACGATGGACAACGGTGCTGGTTCGCCGTGCCCGTGAAGGGTGTGGCGTCGTAAGAGGGAACCCGGTGTGAGTCCGGGACTGCCCCGCAGCGGTGAGTGGGAACGACAGCCGTCATCGAAGCACTGGACCGTGAGGTCTGGGAAGCGACGGCCAGTAGGTGACCGGGTGGATCCGGTCGCGCCCGCGAGTCCGAAGACCTGCCCGCACCGCGCGCACCGTCCGGTGCGCGCCGCCGACGGTCGCTCGGGACGGCCGGTGCGGAAGCCGGTACGCCGTCTGTACCCCTTCCCTCCCCGCCTCGATCGGCCTCGTGTGCTTCGAGGGAAGGGATCTCCATGAGTACCGCATTCGGTCAGAGCACCGTGCTGGGCTATCCACGTATCGGGGGCAACCGGCAACTCAAGAGGGCCGTCGAGGCCTACTGGGCGGGCCGGATCGACGCCGAGGAGTTGGCGGCGACCTCTGCCGCGCTACGGGCGAAGGTGTGGCGGACGCTGCGCGACGCGCGCCTGGACGCGATCCCGTCCAACACGTTCTCCTACTACGACCACGTGCTGGACACGGCCGTCGCCGTCGGCGCGATCCCGCGCCGGTTCGCCCGTCTCGGCCTCGGCGACCTCGGCACCTATTTCGCCATGGCCCGGGGCGTCGATGCCGAGCCGGCGCTCGAACTGACGAAGTGGTTCGACACCAACTACCACTATCTGGTTCCCGAGATCGGCTCCGACACCACCTTCGCGGCGAATCCCGACAAGGCGCTGCGCGAGTACCGCGAGGCCCGCGAGCTGGGAATCGACAGCCGGCCGGTGCTGGTCGGGCCGGCCACATTCCTGCTGCTGGCCAAGCCCACCGAGGCCCGCGGCGAACCGTTCGACCGGCTGACCGACCTGGTCGACGTGTACGCCGGCATCCTGCGATCCCTCGCCGCGGCGGGCGTGCGATGGGTGCAGCTGGACGAACCCGCCTACGTCGCCGACCGGAGCGCCACCGAGATCGACGCGCTGCGGGAGGCGTACACCCGGCTCGGCGCGGTGGAACAGCGGCCGGCGATCTTCGTCGCCACCTATTTCGGCGAGCTCGGTGACGCGCTGCCCGCCCTGCTCGACACGCCGGTCGAAGCGGTCGGCGTGGATCTGGTTGCCGGGCCCGGCAACCTGCGGCGGCTGGCCGGTGCGGGAGCACTGCGCGGCAAGACGATCGTGGCCGGCCTCGTCGACGGCCGCAACGTCTGGCGTACCGACCTGCGGGCCGCCGTGGCGGCCGGTGCCGCCGTCACCGCCCTCGCCGACCACGTCGCCGTGTCCACCTCGTGCTCGCTGCTGCACGTGCCGGAGGACCTGTCCGCCGAGACCGCTCTCGACCCGGCGCTGCGTCAGCGGCTCGCCTTCGCCCGGCAGAAGGTCGATGAGGTCGTCCGGCTCGGCCGCGCGCTGCGCAACGGCACCACGTCCCTGCCCGAGCCGCTGCCGCCCACCCCTGCCGCCTGGCGCGACGACACCGTACGCGGCCGGCTCGCCGCGCTGCGCGCCACGGATCGGCAGCGCGGCGCGTACCCGGAGCGTGCGGCGGCACAGCAGGCCCGGCTGAACCTGCCGCCCCTCCCGACCACGACCATCGGATCGTTCCCGCAGACCGACGACCTGCGCCGCGCGCGTGCCGAGCACCGGGCCGGGCGTCTCGACGACGCCGCCTACACGCAGCGGATGCGCGCCGAGGTCGAGCACGTCGTCCGGCTCCAGGAGCGGCTGGGCCTGGACGTGCTCGTGCACGGCGAGCCGGAACGAAACGACATGGTCCAGTACTTCGGCGAGCAGCTGGACGGGTTCGCCGCCACCGAACACGGCTGGGTCCAGTCCTACGGCTCCCGATGCGTGCGTCCGCCCGTCATCTACGGCGACGTGGCACGCAGGGCGCCGATGACCGTCAACTGGTCCACCTACGCGCAGTCGCTGACCGACCGGCCGGTCAAGGGCATGCTCACCGGCCCGGTCACGATCCTGGCCTGGTCGTTCGTCCGCAGCGACCAGCCACTGGCAGACACCGCGGACCAGGTCGCGCTCGCCCTGCGCGACGAGTGCCGTGATCTCGAGGCAGCCGGTATCCGGGTCATCCAGGTCGACGAGCCGGCGCTGCGTGAGACGCTGCCACTGCGCAGGGCGGAGCAGAAGGCGTACCTGGACTGGGCAGTCGGGGCGTTCCGCCTGGCCACCTGCGGAGTCGCCGACGACACCCAGATCCACACCCACCTGTGCTACTCGGAGTTCGGGGAGGTGATCACGGCCATCGACGCCCTCGACGCCGACGTCACGAGCATCGAGGCATCCCGCTCCCGGATGGAGGTCCTCGACGACCTCGCCGCGATCGGATACCGCCGGGGTGTGGGGCCCGGCGTCTGGGACATCCACTCACCCCGGGTGCCGTCCCACGACGAGGTCGTCGGCGCGCTGCGCCGGGCCGTGGCCGCGGTGCCGGCCGAGCGGCTGTGGGTGAACCCCGACTGCGGCCTCAAGACGCGCGGCTATCCCGAGGTCGAGGCGTCCCTCCAGCACCTGGTCGCCGCCGCGGCCGAGCTGCGCGGACGCTGAGCCGCCGGCCGGGCGGAACGCCGCGCCGTTCCGCCCGGCCCGGGCCCGGTTCAGCCCTTGACAGGCCGTGCCCCGAGCGCCGAGGCTGCATGAAGTGATGTATGTCGATGTTACGGGGGCATGATGCGACGCAGGATCTTCGCGCTGGCTACAGCAGCCGCGGTCGTCGTCGGCGGGGCCATGACGATGGCGCTGCGGCCGGCCTACGCCGCGACGGCGTGCACGGTGGACTACACCATCACCCGGGAGTGGTCCAGCGGCTTCTGGGCCGAGCTCACCGTCACCAACCTGGGCGCTCCCGTCACCGACTGGTGGCTGCGGTTCCGGCAGGCGAACGGTCAGACGATCACCATGGGCCTCGACCGGCTGCCGGACGGATACACGCTGGGCAGCGGCGAGATGTATCCGATGACCATGCTCCGTCCGCCGGCGGGATCCACGCTGCCGACCGGCGCCTCGGTGACGGTGCGGTTCGGCGGCAACTACCAGGGTGCCGACCCCGAGCCGACCGACTGGGTGTTGAGCGGCCAGCCGTGCGACGGGGACGGCGCCGACCCGACCGGCTCGTCGCCGCCGCCGGCCTCGGGGAGCCCGCGGCCCAGCCCACTGCCGGGCGGGCCGTCGGTGGCGCTCACCTCGCCCCTGCCCAATGACTTCTTCGCCGCGCCGGGCGTCATCCCGATCCGTGCCGAGGCCACGGCGGCGCCCGGCCGGCGGATCGAGCGGGTCGAGTTCCGGGAGCGCGGCAGGCTGCTCGCCGTGGACACCACCGCGCCGTACGCGTTCGACTGGCGCGGCGTGCCGCCGAACAGCGGCACCCGCCTCACCGCCACCGCCTACGACAGCAGCGGCGCCCAGGCCGGCGCCGAGGTCCGCGGCATCCGGGTGCTCCCGCCGCAGGCACCCGGCGACGCGCCTGCGCTGAAGGCGTTCGGCAACCGCATCCTCACGGTCGCAGCCAGTCCGAGGCCGTACCGGCCCCGTGGAATCATCCGATCGGCCGCGCCCGGCGAATGCGCATGGGGACCGATCCACTGGGACGGCCCGGTCGACGACGCGTCGGTAGGCGCGCTGCGGGCCCGCGGCGTCAACGCGGTACGGGTCGTGCTGAGCGACGCCTGCTACGCCTACACCGGCAGCCCTGCCGACAGGCAGAACCGGGTCGGCTACCTCGACGAGGCGGCCCGGTACGTCGACCGGCTCGTCGGGGCCGGCATCACACCCGTCGTGTCGCTGCAGCAGAGCGACATCTCCGCCACCCGCACGTTCTGGAGCGCGGCGGCGGAGGTGTTCGGCGACGACAACGCAGTGGTCTTCGACATCTCGCCGTACGACTTCCCGGCGGCCGGCGGCACCGATCCCGCGGCGGTCTGGACCTGCTGGCGCGACGGCGGATCCGAGTGCGCCGGCGCCGGTCTGCCGAACTTCGGCGTGCAGGAGCAGATCCGCCTGCTTCGCGTCCAGGGCTCGTTCGACCTGGTCCTCGCCGCCGGGATCGACGGCGGCAACGATCTGAGCCGGTGGCTGGAATATCGCCCGGCTGACCCGGACGGCCGCAGCGTGGCCGCCGCCTGGCGCGTCGACGACCGCTCGGCCTGCGCCACGCCGGCCTGCTGGCGGTCCACGCTGCTCCCGGTCGCCGCCCAGGTGCCGCTGGTCGCCACCGACGTCAGCGCCGGCTCGGGGGCGCCGACGTTCGTACCGCGGACTGTCGCCTGGCTCGACCAGCACGGCATCGGCCACCTGCGCCGGTGACCGGGGGAGGGGAGGTCGCGGCCGGAGGGCCGGTCAGACGGCCGCGCGCGCCCACTGCTGGTTGGTGCCGCTGCCTCTCCTACCCGTACGACCCCTCGACCGGGTCGGCGTGGGCGGGACATCGCACATCGAGCCGTCCATCGACGTTCATCCAACAGATCGGCGTGCGTAAGCTCCGCACGGTCGGATCCATGGAACCTACGGAGGAGGTTCCATGGATCGTCGAACGATGTTGCGGGCCACTGTTGTCGGTGCGGGCGCTGTCGCCCTGCCGTTCACGGCGTGGTCGGCGGCGTACGGAGCCCCGGCACAGAACGCGGCGGGGCCCTACGGCGGGCTTCAGGCAGCCGACGCCAACGGCATCCAGCTGCCGGCCGGGTTCACCAGCTCGATCGTCGCGCGGTCCCGGCGGACGGTGCCGGGGACGTCGTACACCTGGCACGACGCCCCGGACGGCGGCGCCGTGTTCCCGAACGGCACCGGCTGGATCTACGTGTCGAACTCCGAGGTGTCGGCCGGTGCGGGTGGCGGCGCCTCACGCCTCGTCTTC
This sequence comes from Micromonospora chalcea, assembly GCF_002926165.1. GTDB lineage: Bacteria > Actinomycetota > Actinomycetes > Mycobacteriales > Micromonosporaceae > Micromonospora > Micromonospora chalcea. The sequence goes on from NZ_MAGP01000001.1 coordinate 166,912, forward strand.
AACTCCAGCGGCGCCGTGGTCGGGGCGTCGCGGATCCTCTCCGGCACCAACAACAACTGCGCCGGTGGGAAGACACCGTGGAACACCTGGCTCTCCTGCGAGGAGGTGTCCCTGGGCCGGGTCTTCGAGACGTACCCCCTCGGCGGGACCGCGGTGGCGCGTCCCGCGATGGGCCGGTTCAAGCATGAGGCGGCCGCGGCCGACCCGGTCCGCCGGGTCGTCTACCTGACCGAGGACGAGACCGACGGCAAGTTCTACCGCTTCGTGCCGGCCACCTGGGGCGACCTGTCCGCCGGAACCCTCCAGGTCCTCCGCGCCGGTACGGCCACCTCCGGCACGTTCACCTGGGCCACGGTGCCCGACCCGGACGGCTCGCCCACCCCGACCCGGCAGCAGGTGTCCGGCGCGAAGACGTTCAACGGTGGCGAGGGCTGTCACTACGCGGACGACACCGTCTGGTTCACCACGAAGGGCGACAACCGCGTGTGGCAGGTCAACCTGGCGGCCGGCACGTACGAGCTCGCCTACGACGACAACCTGGTCAGTCCGGGCACCCCTCCGCTGACCGGCGTCGACAACATCACCGGGTCCACTGCAGGTGACCTCTACGTAGCCGAGGACGGCGGCAACATGGAGATCTGCATGATCACGCCGGACGACAAGATCTCGGTCTTCCTGCGGATCACCGGACAGAGCGGTTCGGAGATCACCGGGCCGGCGTTCACCCCGGCGGGGGACCGGCTGTACTTCTCCTCGCAACGCGGCACGACCGGCTCGTCGTCCGGCGGCATCACCTACTGCGTCACCGGTCCGTTCCGCCGTTGACCGGCTCCCGGTCCCGCCGGCAGTGACCACACGGTGAGGGACGCCCGGTCCTCACCGGGCGTCCTTCACCGGCGTGCTCCACGCGGACGCGCCGGGACGACGGCCTCTCAACGTCGGGGTGTGAAACCGCCGATTCCGCCGGCCGTCACGGCACGTGGCCGGTTCCTGGCGCATTGACATCGGCGCACCGGCCACAGCAGACTGTCGCGACAACTCAACCACCGCGTGTACGTGCGGGGGAAGACCGGTCGAAATCCGGCGCTGGCCCGCAACGGTAGGCCGCCCAGAGAACTCTGCGGCGGCGAGCCCGAATACCCGTCGTACGCGTGCAACCGCTCCCCACCCGTCGTGGCCCACGGGTCGGAGTCCCGGACGGCCCCGCGTACTGCGGTCGTCCGGGCTTTCGACGACCGCCGGGCCGGAAAGGCGCTTCCGATGGTCGTCCGCCGAAGCCGGCACCGCCTGCTCGCGCTCCTCTGCGGCGTACTCGCCGCTCTCACCCTCACCGCACCGGCCGTCGCCGCCCCCGGGCGCGCCGCCCTCACCCGCCCGGAGGCCGCCGCCGGCTGGCTCGCCCGGCAACTCGTCGACGGCGAACGCTTCGAGGCGGTCTTCGACGGTGTCGCCTACCCCGACCAGGGGCTGACCCTCGACGCCGTGTTCGCCTTCGCCGCCGCCGGCGTGGCCGACGACCACGGCGCCGGCGCGCTGGCCTGGGTCACCCGGCCGGACATCCGCGACGGCTATCTCGGCGACGGCGTCTCCGAGGCGTACGCGGGCGCGACCGCCAAGCTCGCCCTCGCCGTGCAGGTGCGCGGCGGCGACCCGGCCGACGTCGGCGGGGTGGACCTGATCGCCCGGCTGCGTTCGCTGCAGACGCCGGCCGGCCGGTTCAGCGACCGGTCCGCGTACGGCGACTACAGCAACGCGTTCAGCCAGTCCTTCGCGCTGCTGGCGCTGGACCGTACGGCGGCCGGGGCGCCTCCGGCGGCGGCCGCCTGGCTGGCCGGCACCCGGTGCCCGGACGGTGGCTACCCGCTGCTGCCCGCCCAACCGGTCTGCACGTCCGACGTGGACGCCACCGCGCTCGTGACGCAGGCGCTGCGCGCCGCGGACCGTCCGGCCGACGCCGCCGCCGGGCTGCGCTGGCTGGTGTCCGTTCAGCGTGCCGACGGCGGCTTCGCCAACGCGGCCGGCACACCGAACGCCAACAGCACCGGCCTCGCCGCGCAGGCCCTGCGCGACGGTCACCGGCTGCCGGCCTGGGCGCGGTCCCGGGCGTTCCTCGCCGGACTCCAGGTCGGCTGCGCCGGGGCGCCCGCCGACCGGGGCGCCGTCGACTTCGACGGTGGCGGCTTCGACCCGGCCACCGCGCCCCGGGCCACCGCCCAGGCCGTCCTCGGTCTCACCGGGATCGGGTACGCCCGTCTGTCCGCCGCCGGCGCCGACCCCGGCGCACCGGTGCTCGCCTGCCCGTGAACCGCCTCGCCGCTCACCCGATCACAGGAGGACCCGTGTTCCGTCACCGTCCCACCGCCCGCACCTGGATGGCCGGCCTGCTGGCCGCCGTCGTGGCCGGCGTCGCGCTGACCGCAGTCGAACCCGCGCCCCGGTCGGCGCACGCCGCCGCCTGCGCCGGCACCTCGGGAGTCACTGTGGTCGTCGACTTCGCCGCGCTCGGCGGCGGCGTACAGGTCGCCTGTGCGCCGGGCGATCCGGCCACCGGCCTGGCCGCGCTTCAGGCCGCCGGCTTCACCGTCACCGGCACCGCCCGCTGGGGCCTGGCCTTCGTCTGCCGGATCAACGGCAAGCCCACCGCCGCGACCGAGCCGTGCGTCAACACCCCGCCGGCCACCGCGTACTGGTCGTACTGGCACGCGTCCAGCGGTGGCTCCTGGTCCTACAGCACGTCGGGGGCGACCGGCTACAACCCCGCGCCGGGCAGCGTTGAGGGCTGGTCCTTCGGCGCCGGCTCCCCGCCGAGCATCGCCGCTCCCTGACCCGCCGGCTGCGAACGGTGTGACCAGCGGCGCGCCGGGTACCGGCAGCTGCTCTGGCGTCGTCGCGCGCCCGGGCGGTACGGTGTCGGCACCCGGTGCGCCGGGCACAACTGCATACGTCCCGTGTGGGGGGAAGCCGGTTCGAAGCCGGCGCTGACCCGCAACCGTGAGCGAGAGTCCCTTTCGCGAGCCGGAATGCCCCGCCCGGGACGAGCGGCTTCCACTGTCGAGGTCTACAGGGTGAAGTCCGGGCCGCCGAGGTCCGACCACCCCGCCCACCGCAGCACGCGGAGCGGGGTGTCCGTCTCTCGGGGTGCTTTCCGGAGGTTTCACCGACCGCTCTGCGAAAGGCACCCCTGATGCCCCTGTCCCGGCGTCTCACCACCGGTCTCGGTACAGCCACGGTGACGGCTCTCGCCGCGATCACCGGCGCTCCGTCGGCCGTTGTCGCGGCACCCGCCCCGGCCCACGTCACCGCCGCCCGCGACGCCGCCTCCTGGCTGGCCGGCGAGTTCACCGACGGGGCGCTGCCCGGCCCGTTCGCCCCCGAGGACTGGGGGCTGACCATCGACGGCCTGGTCGCGCTGTCCGTCACCGGCGTCGACGCACCGACCCGGCAGGCGGCGACCGCGCAGGTCGCGACACACGTACGGTCCTACAACAGCTACGACGACTGGGGCATCGAGGGCTTCACCGACGGCGGGGCCACCGCCAAACTGCTCTACGCCGCGGCCGCCGCCGACGCGGACCCCACCGACTTCGGCGGCTACGACCTGCGGGCGGAAACCCTGTCACTGATCGCCACGGCCGACGCCGGGCACCAGCGGGGACGGATCACCAGCCGTACCACCGCCGACAGCGGCCCGGACGCCAGCAACACCTTCGACCAGTCCTTCGCCGTGCTCGGCCTGGCCCGCAGCGGCGACCTGCCACAGGATCCGGTGGACTTCCTGATCCGGCAGCAGTGCGCGGCGGGCGGCTTCCGGCTCTACCCGGACGCCGCCGACGGGCCGTCGCCGTCCTGCGACGACCAGCCCGGCGCCACCCTCGACGTCGACTCGACCGCGATGGCCGTGCAGGCGTTGCTGGCCGCCGCCGAGGACGGCGCCACGGGCGCCGGCGACGCCGCCCGCAAGGGCGCCGATTGGCTGGTCACCCAGCAGCACGCCGATGGTTCCTTCGGCGGCTCGGGACCGACCACCGGCGCGAACTCCAACAGCACCGGCCTGGCCGGGCAGGCCCTCGCCGCCGCCGGCCGCGACGACGAGGCCGCCCGGGCGGCGACGGCCCTGGCCGCGCTGCAGCTCACCGCGGGCAACGGTGGCGCGGCCTCCGCCGACGCCGGCGCGATCGCCTACAACACCGACGGATTCACGGCTGCCTCGGCGGCCGGGATCACCGACACCGACCGGGACCAGTGGCGCCGGGCCACCGCGCAGGCCCTGCTCGGGCTGGCCCAGGTCCCGCTGGGCCGGATCGGCCTCGACCCGCCGCCCACGTCGACTCCCACCCCGACCGGCACGGCCTCGCCCACCGCGCCGTCCACGCCCTCCGCGTCTCCCACGCTCACCACGTCGCCTCCACCGACCGGCACCGCCGGCCCGACGCCGAGCGTGACCAGCCCTGCGGCGACACCCGCGCCCACGACCGCGGCGCCGGCCACCGCCGCGCCGCCGAGCACGACCCCGGCCGCGTCCGGGCCGGGCGGGCTGCCGACGACCGGCGCGGCGATCGGTAGCTACCTGCTGATCGCGCTGCTGCTGATCGGTGGCGGAGTGACACTGCTCGTGCTCGGCCGACGGCGGGCGGGATGAGCCTCCGCGCCGCCCGTGGCGCGCTGGCCGTCGCCCTGGTCACCGCCTGCACCACGATCGGACCGGGCAGTCCTGCGGTGGCCGCCGGGTCGGCCGGCTACTGCCCGGACGCCTCCGGGGTCACAGTCGTGGTGGACTTCAACGAACTCGGCGGCGGGACGGTGGTGCGGTGCGCGCCGGGCACCCAGGCCACCGGCCTCGCGGCGCTCAAGAACGCGGGCTTCCCGATCACCGGAACCCTGCGCTGGGGCGAGGGGTTCATCTGCCGGATCGACGGCAAGCCGTCGGCTGCGACGGAGAAGTGCGTCGACACCCCGCCTGCGAGCGCCTACTGGTCGTACTGGCACGCCCCGAACGGCGGCAACTGGACGTACAGCGACAAGGGCGTGCTCAACCGCAAGCCGGCGGCCGGCAGCTTCGAGGGCTGGTCGTTCTCCCTCAACCGTAACGCCGACGACGCGCCCCGTCCCGGCGTCGCGCCGAAACGCCCCGCACCGCTACCGCCACCACCGCCGCCGCCCACGGGCGGTGAGCCGGCGGCGCCACCACCGGCGGGAGGAACCGTCGCACCGCCGCCGGTCGCCGGTGGCCGGCCCGGCGAGCCCACCCGGCCGGGCGGCACCTCCGGCCCGCCGGTCTCCGCCGGCCCGCCGACCTCCGCCGGCACGTCACCGACGGCCGGTACGCCGACCCTGACGGCGACGCCGGGCGCTGCCATCGGCACGGCACCGCAGGGCTCCTCCGACGAGCCGGTGGTGACGGATGTCGCCGCGTCCCGTGACGACGACGGCCTGCCACTGGGCACGATCGCCGGGGTGCTTCTGCTCGCCCTGCTCGCCACCGGCGCGCTGGTCGCGGCCCGACGACGCCGTGCCGCCGACCCGGATGACTGACGTCACGGTCACCGGGGCGCGGCCGGCTGACGCCCGTCGTCTGCCGGGCCGGTGGCCGATGTGGTGGCTGCCCCGGGGGCTGCACCCCGGCGCGTGGTGGCTGTGGGCGCTCGGCCTGGCCACCGCGGCCAGCCACACCACGAACCCGCTGCCGTTGGCCCTGCTCGTCGCCGTCGCCGGTCGGGTGCTGGGGCGCCGCCGGGGCGACGCGCCGTGGGCGTTGGCGTTCCGCATGTACGTCTGGCTCGGCGCGGTGATCGTCACGATGCGGGTGGTGTTCCGGATCGTGTTCGGCGGCGGCCAGGGCGACCACATCCTGGTCCGGCTGCCGGAGATCCCGCTGCCCGCGTGGGCGGCGGGCATCCGCCTGTTCGGACCGGTCGCCGCCGAGCAGATCCTCGGTGGCTTCTACGACGGGCTGCGGCTGGCGACGATGCTGATCTGCCTCGGTGCGGCGAACGCCCTGGCCAACCCGAAGCGGCTGCTCAAGGCCGTACCCGGAGCGCTGTACGCGATCGGCACCGCCGTCGTGGTCGCGTTGTCGGTCGCCCCGCAGCTGGTGGAGAGCGTGCTACGGGTCCGCCGGGCCCGGCGGCTGCGCGGCGCGTCCGCCCGCGGGATGAGGGCGCTGCGCGGGATCGCCCTGCCGGTGCTGGCCGACGCGTTGGACCGGTCCCTGGCCCTCGCGGCCGCGATGGACTCCCGTGGTTACGGCCGCACCGCGGCGGTGCCCGCCGGGCAGCGAACCGTCACCGGGGCGCTCGTCCTCGGCGGGCTGGTCGGCGTCTGCGCCGGCACCTACGGGCTGCTCGACACCGCCGCACCCGGCTACCTGGGGCTGCCGATGCTCCTGGCCGGACTGACCGCCGCCGTGACCGGCATGCTGCTGGCCGGTCGCCGGGTCCGCCGCAGCCGGTACCGACCGGACCGCTGGCGCCCGGCCGAGCTGCTCGTGGCCGGCTGCGGGGTGGCCGCCGCGGCACTGACCATGCTCGCCGGCTCGGTGGACCCGGAACTGCTCTACCCGCCGGTCAGCCCGCTCACCTGGCCCCAGCTGACCCCGCTGATGCTTCTCGCCGTCGGCGTCGCGGCGGCACCCGCCTGGCTGGCGCCGCCACCACCGCCGACAGTAAGTGCCGGACGCCCGCCGGCGGTGGACCGGCCCATCCCCGTCACGGACGTGCCGGCAGACGGAGTGCGCGCCGCGAGGGCATCGACACCGGGAGACCGCCCATGATCACTTTCGACCGGGTCACCGTCCACTATGCCGAGGGCGGCCCGCCACCGTTGCGGGATGTGACGTTTCGCGTCGAGGAAGGTGAACTCTGCCTGGTCGCGGGCCGTACCGGTGCCGGAAAGTCGACGCTGCTGCGGGCGATCAACGGTCTCGTCCCACACTTCACCGGCGGCACCCTGCACGGCGCCGTCACCGTCGACGGCAGGGACACCCGCACGCACCCGCCGCGCGATCTCGCCGACGTCGTCGGCGTGGTCGGCCAGGACCCGTTGGCCGGCTTCGTCACCGACACCGTCGAGGAGGAACTGGCGTACGGGATGGAGCAGCTCGCCCTGCCACCCGCGGTGATGCGTAAGCGGGTGGAGGAGACGCTGGACCTGCTCGGCATCGCCGACCTGCGCGACCGGCCCCTGCGGACGCTGTCCGGCGGTCAGCAACAGCGGGTCGCCATCGGCGCGGTGCTCACGGCGCACCCCCGTGTGCTGGTGCTCGACGAACCCACCTCCGCGCTGGACCCCACCGCCGCGGAGGACGTGCTCGCCACCGTCACCCGGCTGGTGCACGACCTCGGAGTGACAGTGGTGCTGGCCGAGCACCGGCTGGAGCGCGTCCTGCAGTACGCCGACCGGCTGCTGTACCTCCCCGGCGACGGCCATGTCCACGACGGGACGCCGGCGACCGGGCTGGCCCACATCGACATCGCGCCACCCCTGATCGAGCTGGGTCGCCTCGCCGGCTGGACACCGCTGCCGTTGTCGGTCCGTGACGCCCGCCGACGGGCGTCCGACCTCCGGCACCGGCTCGCCGGCGTGGCGCCGCCGCCGGTCCCGGCGGGCGCGGACACCGGTCCCACGCTGACCGCGCGGAAGATCGTCGTACGGTATCCGGGCACCGTCGCGGTGGCCGGCGTCGACCTCGATCTGCGCGCCGGCCGGGTCGTCGCGTTGATGGGCCGCAACGGATCCGGCAAGTCCAGCCTGCTCTGGGCGGTGCAGGGCAGCGGCCCACGCCACGGCGGCACCGTCGCCGTGACCGGGCCGAAGGGCACCGTCGACCCGAAGGCCCTGCCGGCCGGTCAGGCCCGCCGGCACGTCGGCCTCGTCCCGCAGGACTCCGGTGACCTGCTCTACCTGGAGACAGTCGACGCGGAGTGCGCCCAGGCCGACCGGGAGACCGGCGTGCCGGCCGGCACCTGCCGGGCGCTGGTGGACCAGCTCGTCCCCGGACTGCCCGGTGACCGGCACCCCCGGGACCTGTCCGAGGGACAGCGGCTCGCCCTCGCACTCGCCGTGCAGCTCACCGCCGCTCCGCCGGTGGTCCTGCTCGACGAGCCGACCCGCGGCCTGGACTACCATGCCAAGCGGCAGTTCACCGCCGTCGCCCGGATGCTGGCCGGCAGCGGCCGAGCCGTGGTGGTCGCCACCCACGACGTCGAACTCGTCGCGACCCTCGCCGACCGGGTGATCGTGATGGCCGAAGGGGAGATCGTCTCCGACGGCACCACCGCAGAGGTCATGCTCGCCTCGCCGGCGTTCGCGCCGCAGGTGGCCAAGGTCCTCGCCCCCGCCCCCTGGCTGACAGTGGAACAGGTCGCCGCCGCGCTCGACGAGACCAGGGCACCGGCATGAGCGTGCTGCGGGTCGCCCCGCGTACCGCTGTGGTGCTGACCCTCGCCTCGGCCGCCGCGCTGGCCACCTTCACCTGGCCGTTCTTCGTCCCCGCACACCCGGAGAGCACCGCCCGCACCGGCGAGGCGCCGCTGGTCTTCATCGTCATGCTGCCGGTACTCGTGGCGCTCGTCCTCGCCGAACTCACCTCCGGCGGCATCGACAGCAAAGCCCTGGCGATGCTCGGCGTACTCGCCGCCGTCAACGCCGCCCTGCGCCCCCTGGGTGCGGGGACCGCGGGCATCGAGACCGTGTTCTTCCTGCTCGTCCTGGCCGGCCGGGTCTTCGGACCCGGGTTCGGGTTCCTGCTCGGTGCCACGTCGCTGTTCGCCTCCGCCCTGCTCACCGCAGGCGTCGGGCCGTGGCTGCCGTTCCAGATGCTCTGCGCCTCGTGGATCGGCCTCGGCGCCGGCCTGCTTCCGGCCCGGCTGCGAGGCCGCGCCGAGGTCGCCGTCCTGGCCGGGTACGGGATGCTCGCCGCCTACGGCTACGGCCTGCTGATGAACCTGTGGTTCTGGCCGTTCAGCGTCGGCGCGGACACCCAGCTGTCCTACGTCGCCGGCGCCCCCGTACTGGAGAACCTGCACCGTCTCGCCCTGTTCACCGCCGTCACGTCCACCTTCGGCTGGGACACCGGCCGCGCGATCACCACCGCCGTGGCGATAGTCCTCGCCGGTCCCGCCGTCCTCGCCGCGCTGCGCCGCGCCGTCCGGCGGGCCGCGTTCGGCGCGCCGGTCACCTTCGCCGCGGCGTCCGACAGGCCCGCGGCGAAGGTGACCGGCATCCCGCAGTCCTCCTCGCAGGCGACGTAGGGCGCCGGCCGGAGGGTCGGTCAGACGGTCGTACGCGACCACTGCTGGTTGGCGCCGGTGTTGCACGCGTACTGCTTGAGGACCACACCGTCAGCGGTCGATGCGGCCGGTACGTCCACGCACTTGCCGCTGTGCCGTGCCCGGAGTTGGAAGTAGCTGCCGCCTGTGACCATCTGGAACTGCTGGTTGGTGCCGGTGCCGCAGGTGTACTGGATCAGTTCGGCGCCGTCGGCGGTGGACGCGCTCACGACGTCGAGGCACTTTCCGCTGTTGCGGCTGACGAGTCGCCAGTAGCCGTTGCCGGCGTCCTGGAACTGCCACTGTTGCCACGTGTTGCCGTTGTACGTGTACTGGCCGACGCGCGCGCCGTTGTCGGTGTTCGGTTGCTGGACGTCCATGGCCTTGCCGCTGTGTCGCACGGTGATCCGGTAGAACGTGTCAGTCGACGGCGGGGGCGTCGTGGGGCCGCCGTCGATGGTGTCGCCCCAGGCGTACCGGATCTGGTCGGCGCCGGAGGTGTTGCGGACGGTCAGGTTGAGGTCGGTGCCGCTACCGCTGAGCGAGTACATCGAGTACCAGTCGTAGCCGATGGTGCCGGGCTTGCCGCCGAGCGCGGGCCAGTAGGTGCCGCCCATCCGGTTGTCGCGCATGACCTGGGCCATGGCGCGGATGTGGCGCACGAAGTTGTCGGTGCTGTTCGCGTCGGCGTAGTTGCGGCCGTCGTTCATGGGTGCGCCGAACTCGGTGGCGACCGCCCGCGACGCGCAGTTGCCGAGGCGGGTCTGGATGTGGCTCCGGAAGGCGTCGTAGGTCATCTCGCCGTAGAAGAAGGCGTAGTGGTGGAACGACAGCAGCGTCGAGGCGAATCGGCTGTCGTTGCAGATGTCGCGCAGGTCCTGACTGAACCCGGTGCCCCCGATGAGCACCCGGCTGGGCACCGCCGAGTAGTGGTAGCTGAGCCAGTTGGCCGCGACGTTGCGCCACTCCGTCGAGCTGTAGCCGTGGGGCTCGTTCATCGGCTCGAAGTAGACGTTGGAGTTCGAGCCGTACGTGTTGGTCACCGTGGACCACATCGCGTTCCACGCGGCGAGGTTCGTGATCCGGCCGCCGGAGGCGGCGCCGTCCTCCCAGTAGGCGAGGATGACCTTGAAACCGCGGGCGGTGGCGGCGTCGATGGCGCCCCGGTAGGCCTCCCACCACGCCGTTCCTACCGTGTGGGTGTTGATGGGTAGCCGGACGGTGTTGACGCCCATGGTGGAAGCCATGTCGTCGTAGAGGGCGTTGGCCTTGGCCCGCACCGTCGCGTTGCTGTCGGAGGAGCTGAGGCCCTGCACGACGAGGGGACCGGTGCTGAAGTTGTCACCCAGCACGGCCCAGTTCATGCCTCGGAACTGGTTCGTGGCGGCGACGGCGGGCGACGACATGACGACGCCGCCGCCGACCATCGCCGTCGTCGCGGCCACCAACACGATCAGCAGCCGGCGTAGTGACCTGGTGCTCCGCGCCGAGAAGTGGTCAATCACTGATCCGGCCTCCCTGGGTTCGGACATCAGACTGATCGCCGAGGCCGCTGCTGCCCGCCGTGGTGCAAGTCCTCCCCGCCTGCGACCCTTGTTAACGCTAACATGGATAAATCATACGCAGCCCAGGGCTTCGTGGTTGGCGTAGTTGACGTGCCACCCGAGCATGTCCGGCGCGTCACTCCGAGGCGGGCGCATGTCATCCGGTTGTTGAGTGCGCGTTGCGGACAAGTGTTGGCTATCGCATTTGGAGCGTCAAGGAATCGACGGATCTCGTTCCTGTCCCCGCGTTGGGGGAGATCTGCGCTGCCCTCTCTGTGCCGCCAATGTGATCGGGAGCCCCAATCTCGGCGCGGACGAGCTGCTGGGAGATCGAGGTCGTGTCCGGCTGCGGTAAGCAGCCAGTGTGTCCAAGATCTGACTGTGCACGCCGAGGTGCATCGGCTTGGCTTACCTGACACAGATCTTGGAGGGCTGATGCGGCCAGCGCTGGCGCTCCCGAATAAGCCGATTTGCGAGGATGGCGATGCGTGCAGCAATCAGTCTGACGGGACCGGAATCGGCCTGGGAAGCCAACAGTCTCGCCTCATGGCTGCGCGACGATCCACAGCTACGCCGCTACGGACACGCCGAACTGGCACCGCCTGCGGTCGGCAGTATGGGTGCGGGCGAGGTTGTCACTGTTGTGCTGACCCAACTCGCCGGCGTCGTCAGTTTGGTCACCGCCTACCTGCAGTGGCGTCAGGCGGCACATCGCCAGGTTTCTGGCGCGCGGCTACGGGTTGGTAAGGCAGAGATTGAATTGGACGAAATTCGCTCTCTAAAGGACTACCGCGAACCGATCGAGCAGTTCTTGCAGCGCTTGAAGGAACTTGAGAGTGAGGGGCCGGGCCTGACCGATGAAGCTTCCTGACGCACAACGGTCCTGGGTCGTTCTCCTCGGTGTTTCTGCCTATAACCGGATGCCTTCGCTACCGACGGTGAGGAACAACTTGCTCGCTTTGCAGGATCTCTTCACCGACAGCAGCCTCCTCGGAATAGCGCCCGAGAACTGTGTGCTCTGCCTCGATCCGAAGACGGTGGACGAGGTGCTCGATGTGGTGCATCGGTCAGCGACGGCTGCGCAGGACACCCTCTTGATCTACTTCGCGGGTCACGGTGTACTCGATGGCAGGACTGCCGAACTCCATTTGTGCCTGCCCGACGGTGATCCCGCGAACCTCCACAAGACGGTGCGATATGCCGATCTTCGAAGGCTGATCAACGCTTCCAGGTGTGAGCGGAAAGTGGTCATCCTGGACTGTTGCTACAGTGGAAGTGCAATCAACGCGATGAGTGACGAGCAGGCCCATGTCGCCGAACAGAGTCGCATTGAGGGCACGTACGTCATGACCTCCACGTCGCATAGAGATGCGGCGATGGCCCCGGCTGACGCCGACTACACCGCCTTCACTGGTGAGCTGATCGGTGCCCTCGCCTCGGGCCTGCCCGATGCGCCCGAACTCATCGACGTCGACTCGCTGTACTTTCACTTGCGCAATGAGTTGGGAGCAAAGAACTTTCCTATTCCGCACCAGCGATCGAGAAATGAAGGACGCAAGATCGTTCTTGCTCGTAACAGATTTTTGGATGCCCCCATTGAAACGGCAAATGTTTCGGACCCCGGTCTGCCGGAGCTTCCTGTCGGGCACGAGGCGGCGCTGTGGGCCCCGCCACCGACCGTGGCTGCGGACCTGGCGGCGATGCGTCAGCAGGGTGAGTCGGCGCAGGCCGACCGCCTACTCGATGCCCTTGCTGTTCGACGGCCGGACCAAGAGGTCGCGGCGCTGGTCGCGGTGCTCGGCGAGCGCTCATGCCACGGGGACGTCGACCGGTTGCTGCGGGCGGCGGCCCTGCGGTCCAGGCAGGATCTTGCCCCGTTGCTGTCGGCTTTTCATGAGATGGATCTTCATGTCGCGGCCAAGCGGCTGATTCATCACCTCGCGGACTCCTCTGGTTCCCATATCGCTGCCGTGGCCCGCGACTTCCAACAAGCCGGAAAGTCCGACTTGATCCCCGATCTGCTCGATGCTGCAGTCGGTCGGGCCAGCAGCGCGGCACCCCTTGTGGCACTCATCACCGCCCTCTGGACTTCCGGGCTGCAGGGCGAGGTCGACAGTCTCCTGGAGCGCAACGCGTCGCGATTCACGACGGCCCTCGTCGTCGAACTCGGCGACGCGTTCCGCACGGCAGGCCGGGAGGATGAGGCGTTCAGGCTCTACGCCCGTGCGACGGAGGAGATTGCCTCCAGAGAACCAAGCGACGTCGCGTCGATCGCCTTCGCGATGCGTAAGGCAGGAAAACTGACCCAGGCGGACAGCCTGCTCCGGACTGCCGTGCGAGGGGCTGCAGGCGATCCGGTCCGGCTCCGGCAACTCTTCAGCAACGTGGCCGTCCTCGACGCGGTGGTGGCAGAAAACATGCTCCTGAGCTACTGGATCCCCGCGACGGCGGAGGAAGTGGGATCACTCGCAAGGCTGCTCCGAGAGGCGGGTCACCATCGGGAGTCGAGCGACGTGTGTGCCCGCGCGGCGGTCCACCTGTCGGCGGCGGAAACGCTGTCGCTCGTCGAGCGTCTGCGGGAGGAGGGGCGCCCCCTTGACGCCAACAGAATGCTGAATTCTGCCGGTGGCCACTCGCCTCGGCCGCACGTCGCCGCAGACCTCCTGGCGCTGCTGAGCGAGCGGGGCAAGGGTGCCGACTTCGACCGGCTCATTGCCATCCTGCACCAGGAAAAGATCGTAAAAGAGGTACTGAGTCGGCTCCTGTCGACCGGCAGATCCAAGGCCGTTTCCGACTTGATAGTCGGCAGCAAAAGGCACGGAGGCGGTTTGGCGTCGCTGCTGCTTGATAATGACGCCGCACTAGTGGCTAAGATACTGGAGTGGCTGAATCCGGCAAGTTTCGCGCAACTCCTTGACGAGGTCGGCCCCGAGGCGGCTCCAACGTACCTGGTGGCCGTCCGTCCGGAGACCGTCGCTGCGCTCGTGTCAGCAGAAAACCTGCCGATCGTTTCCGGAGAGATCGCCAAGGTGGTCGCGGACTTTATGCTGATTCCAAACAACAGGGCCATTGCCGAATTATTGGACCCGGCATCATTGGCTGGACTGGTGACTCTGGTGGGGGCGAGTCGAGGAGCCAGCCTCATTAGACCGACGACACCCGATCGTGCCGTCAAAGTGCTGACCGCCGTCTCGCAAGAATTGGCGGCCCGCATTCTGGAGGCAACCCCGACTACGCGGGCCAGGGAGATCATCGAATACGCCGGGAAGGATCAGGCAGTAAGTTGGTTGCGGCTCCTTCCCGAGCGAGAATCGGCGCGCATGCTGACCGCCATGCCTGGCGAAGAGATCGTCGAGTGGCTCCAGATGTGGTCGCCGGAAGAGATCGGTGAGATTCTGGTCGTTCTTCCGAGCGACGTGGCGGTGAAGGTGTTGACGGTCGTTCGTGCGGAGGTTGCCGCCGAATGGCTCAGTTGCCTTGGGGTGCGGGGAAAAACCTTGTTCAGCGCAATGCCGTGGGGCTGGCGCATTGGAGTCAAACGGCACATGGGTGGCTATCGATCCTGAGAGGCCGGGTCATCCATTGAGCCCTTTCATCGTGCGTAGCGCGCCGCTCCTCCGGGTGTCACACCGGCGAGCGCCGCCCGTCGTCGCGCTCGGCGGGCGGGCGCGGCGGAGGCGTCGGATACTGGGTCGATGACCAACCCCGACCTCGATCCCGAGGTGTACCCGCCGATCGACCCGCGTGAGGACGTGCCGGACGATCCCGGCGAACTCCTCCCGGACACGCCCGGTGAGCTGCCCGAGGCGCCGGTCGAGCCGATGCCCGACGACGGGGAGCCCGGGGGTGTGCCCGAACCGGCCTGACCGGCCCGGCGCCGGGGTGCCCGATAGATCGACGATGGTGGATAATCTTGCGGTGACCGGCGCGCGGACCGCAGGGGAGACCGGATGAGAATCGTCGACGCCCGGGTGATCGTGACCTGCCCCGGCCGGAACTTCGTGACCCTGAAGGTCGTGACCGACGCCGGAGTCACCGGCGTCGGTGATGCCACCCTCAACGGCCGGGAACTGGCCGTCGCGTCCTACCTGCGCGACCACGTCGTGCCGCTGCTGATCGGGCGGGACCCGGCCCGGATCGAGGACACCTGGCAGTACCTCTACCAGGGGTCGTACTGGCGGCGCGGGCCGGTCACGATGAGCGCCGTCGCCGCCGTGGACACCGCGCTGTGGGACATCAAGGGCAAGGTCGCCGGGCTGCCGGTCTACCAGTTGCTCGGCGGCCGGTCCCGCGAGGGCGTGACCGTGTACGGGCACGCCAACGGCGAGACGGTCGACGAGGTGCTGACCGAGGTCGCCCGTTTCGTCGACCTCGGCTACCGCGCGGTGCGGGTGCAGTGCGGCGTGCCCGGCCTGCCCCGGACGTACGGCGTCAGCGCCGACAAGATGTTCTACGAGCCCGCCGACGCTGCACTGCCGACCGAGACGACCTGGTCCACCGAGGCGTACCTGGCCCACGTGCCGGGCGTGTTCGCCCGGGTCCGAGAGGAGTTCGGGCCCACCCTCCGGCTGCTGCACGACGTGCACCACCGGCTCACCCCGATCGAGGCGGCGCGGCTCGGCAAGAGCCTGGAGCCGTACGCGTTGACCTGGATGGAGGATCCGGTCCCGGCGGACCTGCAGGAGGGCTTCCGGCTCATCCGCTCGCACACCACCACGCCGATCGCCGTCGGCGAGGTCTTCAGCAGCATCTGGGACGCCGCCCAGCTCATCCGGGAACAGCTCATCGACTACGTGCGTACGACTGTGGTCCACGCCGGCGGGATCACCCACCTGCGACGCATCTTCGACCTCGCCGCGCTGCACCACGTCCGCAGCGGCTCGCACGGAGCCACCGACCTCTCCCCGGTCTGCATGGCCGCCGCGCTGCACCTGGACATCGCCATCCCCAACTTCGGTCTGCAGGAGTACATGCGGCACACCGAGGCGACGGACGAGGTTTTCCCGCACGGCTATCACTACGACGGCGGCTACCTGCATCCGGCCGAGACTCCGGGGCTCGGCGTGGACATCGACGAGCAGGCCGCGGCCCGCTACCCGTACGCGCCGGCCTACCTGCCGGTGAACCGGCTGACGGACGGCACCGTGCACCCCTGGTGAGCGCGCCGGTTCAGTGGATGCGGCGACCGTGCGCGTCCGGGATCCCGGACTTGCGGAAGAAGTACGTGTTGATCTGGTCCCGCCACTCGACGGCGCTGCGGAGCTGCTCGTCGAGGCGCTCGGCGACCCGGTCGTGGACGGCCGGGTCGACCGCCCCGGCGACGAGCCGCCACCGCTCCCGCATCGCCATCACCTCCTCGACCCCGGCGAAGTGCGTGTCGTAGATGTGCTGGATCACGGTACGGCCGCTGTGCAGCACGTGCCGGTAGGGCACGTGATGGAAGAACAGCAGCAGTTCGTCGGGGCAGCGTTCGCGGGACTCGTACACCTCGGACCACGGCGGCGGGTACTGGCCGGTGAAGCCGGTCCCGGTCGCCCGGGTCCGGTCCACCCCGACGCCGTCGCGGTCGGCGAAGTGGTAGGTGCCCCACGGGGTGTACTCGTAGCCGTCCACGTCCGGGCCGTAGTGGTGGCCGGGCCGCACCATGAACCCGACGCCGAGCGGGGCGGTGTAGCGCTCGTAGGTGCGCCAGGAATCGTCCATGATCGCGTGCATCGTGCGCCGCAGCGCTTCCGGGTCGCCGGTGGTCACCGGCAGCCACGTCAGGTCGATCCACTCGTCGAGGATCGCGCCGGGATCCAGCAGCGGATCCCAGGCGAGCCGGCCGAAGGCGTACAGGTTCGCCTGGGCCAGCGGGTGCCCGGTCCAGAACGGGTCGTCGCCCACGTTGGACACGGCGACCAGGCCGCCACCGGCGCCCGCCCGTCCGGCCGCAATGTCGGCGATCGTGTCGCCGGCCGCGCCCCGGGGCCGGAACCGCAGCACCTCGCTCCACCAGGGGCCGAGGTAGCAGACGTGCCGCTGCTGGCCGGTGTACTCCTGCGTCGCCTGCACCTCCACCGCCAGCCGGGTAGCAGGCATCGCGGCGAGCACCGGGGACACCGGTTCGCGTGGCTGGAAGTCGATCGGGCCGAACTTCACCTGGACGATCACGTTGTCGGCGAATCGTCCGTCCAGCGGCGCGAAGTGGTCGTGGGCGGCCCGGGCGCGGTCGGTCGACCGGTCCCGCCAGTCCTGGTGGTGGTCGTAGACGAACGCCCGCCAGCGCACCACGCCGCCGTGTGGCGCGAGCGCCTCGGCGAGCAGGTTCGCGCCGTCGGCGTGGTCGCGCCCGTACGCGAAGGGGCCGGGCCGGCCCTCGGAGTCGGCCTTCACCAGGTAGCCGCCGAAGTCGGGAATCCGCCGGTACACCCGCCGGGTGGCGGCGGCCCACCAGTCCCGTACCCGCTCGTCCAGCGGATCGGCGGTGGGCAGGCCGCCGAGGACCACCGGGGCGGCGAAGGTCACCGCCAGATGCACCCGGATGCCGTACGGGCGGAACACCTCGGCGATCTCCGCGACGTCGCCGAGCCGGTCGGTCAGCAGCAGCGCCTCGGTGTCGTGCACGTTGACGTTGTTCACGCAGATCGCGTTGACGCCGCAGGCGGCGAGCAGGCGGGCGTAGTCGCGGAGCCGGGCGGGCTCGCGCCGGGTGGCGCCGTCGCGCCAGAACAGGGAGCCGCCGGCGTAGCCCCGCTCGACCTGGCCCGACACCGGGTGTACGGCCACGTTGTCCCAGTGGTCGAGCATGCGCCGGTCCAGCGCCGGCCGGTGCCGACTCGCCGGAAGGCCGTCGTGGAAGGCCGCCGCGCCGAGCCGGACCACGTGGAACATCCCGTACAGCAGGCCGGCCGGCGCGTCGGCGAGGACCACTGTCACGCCGCTCGCCCGCGTCAGCAGGTACCCCTCGTCGCCGAGCGCGCCGTCGCCGGTGCCGTTCACCGCCGGTGTCGCGCCGAGCCGGGCCGCCTCCGCCGCCGCGTTCGGCACCGGGCCGGCGCCGCGCAGGGCCAGCACCAGGTCGGCGTCGACAGGCCACGGTGGCCCGTGCCAGAGCCGTCCGCCGTAGCGGGCGCAGGCCCGGCTCACCTCGTCGAGGACGGTGTCGACCAGGAGCCCGTCCCCGTGCACCAGCACCGGCCGGGAACCGAGTTCGCGGAAGACCGCGGGCGGGAGCCAGGCGGCGTGCCAGGCCGACTCGCCGCTGTCGGCCGACAAGCGGCCGGTGACCGGGACGCTCACGCGGTGAACTCCGCCCGGATGTCGTCGATCATGGGAGCACCGATCCGCAGCAGCGCCAGCACCAGGAGCGCGGCGAGCAGGGCGAGCACCGCCTCGGAGAACACCGCGGTGACGCCGGCGGCGGCGACCAGCAGCGCGACGTTGCCGAACGTGACGCCGGGCTTGCGCGCCACGTAGTAGACGGCGAGCCGGAGCACGTCGCGGGTGCGGAAGGTGAACAGCGAGACGATCACCAGCGCGTTGACCCCGACCAGGATCACCCCCGCCCCGACCACGACGAGCGGCACGGCCCACCAGCCGGGGACGGCGGCGGCGGGCAGGTTCGCCAGGTTGAGCGCGATGACTGCGAGCCACAGCAGCGTCGGCGCCCAGACGCGCAGCACGCCCGCCAGGTTCTCCCGGTAGGCCCGGCGGAACGCGGCGGCGGGACGGAGATCGGTCAGGTCGGGGCGCTGGTGCCGCAGCGTGTGCAGCGCGGCCGAGACGGCCGGACCGACCGGCAGCGCGGCGGCGGCGACCAGTGGAAGGTTGCTGCTGTCGCGGTCGAGCAGCACGAGCACGGCCAGACCGGGCAGCGTGCTCACCAGGAGCAGCAGTTCGACCACGAGCAGGGTGTGGACCGTCGCGGCGGCCCGCGACAACGGCCCGTCGCCGAACTCCCGCAGCCCGCCGGTCGCGCCGGTCACCGTCGGTCCTCGTGCGGGTCGAGCAACCTGTCGTCCCACCACGGCGGCGTCTCGTCCACTACCGGGGTCAGCTCGGCGAGAGTCACCTCGTGCCGGGCGAGGACGAGGTCGAGGTCCGCCCGCCCGCCCGCGACCGGCACTGCCCGATGGGTACGGGCCGGCTCGGCGGCCTCCCGCAACGCGTCGAGCTGCCGTGGCCGGGGTGAGTGCGGGCTGCCCATCTCCCGCCAGGCCGCGAAGGCGTTGCCGGCGTCCTCACTCACTGCCGAGCGGAGCAGGAACGCCGACGCGGTGCCCGGCGGGCCGATCGGAACGGACAGCGACAGGGTGTGCCGCTCGGGTACCGGCTCGCGGCCGGTCACGTCCACCGGGGCCCAGGCCAGGACCGCGACCCGGCCGTCGGGGTGCCGGGTGACGAGATGGTCCGGCCCGCGCGCGAGCACCTCGTCGCCGAGCCGGGCCATGAACGCGTACAGATGGTAGGTGGGTTTCTTGATCTGCCGGTGGGTGAGCAGGCCGAAGCCGCCGTGCAGCGGCGCGGTCGGCACCCCCTCCTCCTCGAACACGTCGCTGAAGGTCCAGTAGGAGAAGGAGTCGACCAGATACCCGCCGCCGGCCAGCACCGGAGCGAGGTAGGCGGCGTGGAAGGCCGTGTCGTGGATCGGGTTGTCCGGCCGGTAGGAGGAGTTGAACTCGGTGATGTGCACCGGGTGGTCGGCCAGCGCGGTGCCGGCCAGGTGCCGGCGGGGCGCGGCGAACTGCTCCAGCAGCTCCGTGGCCGGAGCCAGGGTCTGCCGGGTGCCGAACGGCAGGTGCCGCGCCGGGCCGGAGGTGTAGGCGTGCCGGCTGACGAAGTCGACGGGTACGTCGCGGTCGGTGACGAACTCGGCGAACGGCTTCAGCCACTCGTCGGCGCCGGGGGACAGGGCCGGGCCGCCGACCTGGAGCGCCGCGTCGACGTCCTTGACGGCGTGCGCCGAGACCTCGTACAGGCGGTGGTAGGCGTCCTGGTCGGCGCCCTGCCAGAACGCCGGCAGGTTGGGCTCGTTCCACACCTCGATCGGCCAGCCGCGCACCTCGTCGAGGCCGTACCTGTCGACCAGGTGGGTCACCGTGGCGCGCACCAGGTCACCCCATTCGGTGTACGACCGGGGCGGCGTCACCTTTCCCCGCCACCAGAACACGGTCTGGTCGCCGGAGGCGAGCGCCGAGGGCATGAACCCCAGCTCCACGAAGGGTCGGATGCCCAGCGCGAGGTAGGCGTCGACGACCTGGTCCACGTAGGTGAAGGCGTGCCGCACCCGGCGCTCGCCCCGGTATTCGTACGGGCGGTGCACGCCGACGCCGTCGCTGAGCAGCCCGTGGCCGCGGATGTGCCGGAAGCCGATGTCCTGCTGCACCAGCGCCAGCGAGTCCTGATAGTCACGTCGCAGAGCCAGGTCGAACCGGCCGGTGCCCACGCAGGTACGCCAGGCGTCGGTCAGCCGGCCGGCAGGCCGGTCGGGGACGAGGAGCCGCGTCATCCGTGGTTCTTGCGGTACCGGTCGTACGCCTTGTTGACCAGGTCGATGTAGGCCTGCGCGTTCTTGCCCTTCAGCTCCGAGACGTAGGCGTCCCACTCGCTCAGCGGCCGCTGGCCGAGGGCGAACTTCAGCGTGTTCTGGGTGACGTGGTCCTTCAGTGCGGTCGCCCAGAGCGTCGTCTGCTCCCGCTCTTCGTCGCTGAGCGGCGCGGGTGGCGGCGTCACCCAGGGCGCGGCCTTGCGGGCGTTCATCTCCTTCTGGAACTCCAGTTCCTCGGGCGAGAAGAACGACTGCACCAGGTCGAGCTTGCCGCCGTAGGCGAAGACGCCGTTGTAGAAGCCGAAGTCCTTCTGCAGATGCTTGGTGCCCTTGGGGTTGAGGCCGATGACGTTGACGTCCGGGGCGAGGGTGCGCTTGCCCGAGCCGTCCTTGGTGTACGTGGTTCCCTCGACGCCCCACTTGGCGAACTCCTGGCCGGCGTCGGAGTACCAGAGCCAGTCGACGAACTGCATCATGGCCACGAAGTTCTTGCCGTCGCGCGCCTTGCTGGAGATCATCACGCCGTTCTCCAGCCGGCTCGCCGGGTTGACCGCTCCGGCCGGCCCGACCGGGAAGAGGATCTTGCCGAGCCGGGCGTTCGGGTTGATCTTCGCGATGTCCGGGCGGTAGTCGTTCACCAGGGTCTGCGCGTTCGTGCTGATCACGAAGGACTTGCCGCTGGCGAGCTTCTGCCGGGCCTGGTCGTCTGTCTGGGTGAACGTCTCCGGGTCGAGCAGCCCCTCGGCGACCAGCTTGTGGAGGTACTCCACCACCTGCCGGTAGCCGTCCGAGGCGCCGGTGAAGACGTACTTCCCGGCCCCGGAGTCCCAGCTCGTCGGCTGGTAGTTCCAGCCGGCGCCGGGCAGGCCGTGCGCGAGGGCCAGCATGTTCAGCAGGTTGCCGGCCGGGTTGGGCTTGCCGAACCGGTCGGAGAACGGGATGACGTCCGGGTGGGCCGCCTTCATCGCCTTGAGCATGGCGTACACCTCGTCCCAGGTGGTCGGGGACGGGATCTTCAGCTGCTCCAGCACGTCGGTGCGGACCGCGAGCGTGTAGTCCTGCCAGGGCTTCTCGTGCAGGCCGGGCAGCAGGTAGAACTTGCCGTCCTCCTGCCGGAGCGTGTCCATCTCCGGCTGGAGCTTCCACTTCTCGATCTTGTCCTTGAAGTGCGGCATCAGGTCGAGGTAGTCGCTGACCGGCAGGATGGCGCCGGAGGAGACGTACGAGTTCTCCTGCGGGTGGTAGGTCTTCGGGATGATCATCGGGGCGTCACCGGAGCCGACCAGCACGCTGCGTTTCTGCTCGTAGTCGCTCAGCGGCACGGCGACCGGGTCCAGCTTGACGTTCGTCCGCCCGGCCAGCTCGGTCCAGAACAGCCACTCCGGCTTGAGCGGGTAGTTCGGGTGGTTGTTGTAGAGGATCGAGAACGTGACCGGCTCGGTGGCCTTGAACTGGTCGCCGATGCCGTACTTGTCCATCGCGCCCGTACGGTTGCGGTCGAGGTCCTTCTTGTCCGGGGTGTCGTCGCCGCAACCTGCCAGGGCGACGACGGCGGCCGCGCCGCTGGCGAGCAGTACCTGGCGCCGGGACAGCTGGGCCATGGGTTCTTCCTTCCGGTGGTGGGGTGGTGGTGCGGGCGGCGGCTATCCCTTCACGGCGCCGAGCATGATTCCGGAGACGAAATAGCGCTGGATGAAGGGATAGACCGCGAGGATCGGCAGGATCGTCAGCACGATCGTCACGGACTGGATGGTGGCGGCGGACTGGACGACGTCGCCGGCGCTGCCGAGGCCGCCGCCGGTCTGCGTGGCGTCGGTCGCGCCCGCGATGAGGTTGCGCAGATAGACGGTCACCGGGAGCAGGTCCTGCCGGTCCATGTAGAGGAACGCGGCGAACCACGAGTTCCAGAACGAGACGGCGTAGAACAGCACCATCGTGGCGACCATCGCCTTCGACAGCGGCAGGACGATCCGCAGCAGCGTGCCGTACGTGTTCAGCCCGTCGACGGCGGCCGCCTCCTCCAGCTCGACCGGCAGGCTCTCGAAGAACGCCTTCATCACCAGCAGGTTGAACACGTTTATCGCGTTGGGCAGGGCGATCGCCCACACCGTGTTCTTCAGCCCGAGGCTGGTGACCAGGACGTAGTTGGGGATCAGGCCGCCGGTGAAGAACATGGTGAACACGGCGATCCCGACCAGCGCGGTCCGGCCCCGCAGGTGCTTCTTCGACAGCACGTACGCGTAGCAGGTGGTCAGCACGACGGAGACGAGCGTGGCGACCACCGTGTAGAAGACGGTGTTGCGGTAGCTGACCCAGAACGTCGGGTCCGACGTCACCACCCGGTACGCGGTCAGGTTGAACCCCCGCGGCACGAGGTTCACCTCGCCCGCGACGATGTACGCGTTGTCGCTGAGCGAGCGGGCCACGATGGTGAGGAACGGATACAGGGTCACCACCACGACGCCGGTCAGCACGAGGGCGTTCACCACCTGGAAGACCCGGTAGCCGCGGGTGGGCCGGGGGCCACGCGGCCGGGCCACCGGTTTCCGTGTGCGGGCCTGGGCGCGGGCCTGCGTGCTCACCACAGGCTCGTCCCCACCGTGCGCCGGGAGATCGCGTTCGCCGACAGCACCAGCGTCAGCCCGATCACGGACTCGAACAGGCCGATGGCGGCGGCGTAGCTGAGGTTCCCGGAGACGATGCCCACCCGGTACAGGTAGGTCGAGATCACGTCCGCCGTCGGGTAGGTGAGTGGGTTGTACAGCAGCAGGATCTTCTCGAAGCCGACGGCCATGAAGGTGCCGATGTTGAGGATCAGCAGCGTCACCATCGTCGGCCGGATCCCCGGCAGCGTCACGTGCCAGGTCTGCCGCCACCTGTTGGCGCCGTCGATGCGGGCCGCCTCGTACAGGTCGCCGTCGACGGTGGTGAGCGCGGCGAGGTAGAGGATGGTGCCCCAGCCGACGGTCTGCCAGACCTCGGAGGAGACGTAGATCGTCCGGAACCATCCGGCCTGCTGCATGAACGCCACCGGCTCGCCGCCCACGGCACGCACCATCTGGTTCACCGTGCCGTCCACCGACAGCAGTTGGAGGACCATGGCGGCCACGATCACTATCGACAGGAAGTGCGGCAGGTAGGACACCGACTGGACGAACCGCTTGAGCGCGCGGTTGCGCACCTCGTTGAGCAGCAGCGCGAGCACGATCGGCAGCGGGAAGCAGAACACCAGCGTCAGCGCGCCCAGCACCAGCGTGTTTGTGAACACGCTCCAGAAGGTCGGGTCGGTGAAGAACAACCGGAAGTACCGCAGCCCGGTCCAGTACTCGCCGAAGAGGCTGCCGCCCGGCTGGAAGCGCCGGAACGCGATCACGTTGCCGAGCATCGGCAGGTAGCGGAACGTCAGGAAGAACAGCAGCGGCAGGACTGCGAGCGAGTAGAGCTGCCAGTCCCGGCGCAGGGCCCGCAGCCAGGGCGTACGGCGACTGCGCGGGGTCGGGGCTGCCAAGCTCGTCCTCCCCCTGACCGTCGGCCGGAACGTTTCCGGTAATACGTCGTAAGCCTTTCGGAAATTTATGGGTATCGTTATCTTCGTGTCAAGAGCGTCGATTGATATCTCCCTCGGCCAGCTCCGCCGCTACACGCCGGCTGTCGTCGAGCCCGCCGACTTCGACCGGTTCTGGCGGGCCACCCTCACCGCCGCCGCGGCCAGCCCGGTGCTCGTCGACGTCCGCCCCGAACCCACCGACCTGCGGCTGCTCGACGTGTGGGACGTGACGTTCGCCGGGTTCGCCGGCGAACCGGTGCGGGCCTGGTACACCCGTCCCGCGGGCGTAGCCACGCCGCTGCCGGCAGTGGTGGAGTACCCCGGCTACGGGCGCGGCCGTGGCCTGCCGGGGGAGCGGCTCACCTGGCCGGTGGCGGGTTACGCCCACCTGCTGGTGGACAACCGGGGACAGGCCGGCCTGTACAGCCGCGGTGACACCCCGGACCCGCACGACGCTCCCGGCGGGCCCAGCCCCGCCACGAGGGGGATCCTGTCCCCGGACGACTACCACTACCGCCGCCTGATCACCGACGCGGTCCGCGCGATCGACGCCGTCCGCGTACTGCCCGGGGTGGACCCGGCCCGCGTCGCCGCGGTGGGCAACAGCCAAGGTGGTGGACTCGCGCTCGCGGCGGCGGGCCTCGTCGACGGCCTCGCCGCGCTCCTGGTCACCGCCCCGTTCCTGTGCGACATCCAGCGCGCCATCGAAGTGACCGAGGCGTCCCCCTACGGCGAGATCGCCCGCTACCTCGCGGTGCACCGCGAGGCCGAGGAGCCGGTCCGGCGCACGCTGTCCTACGTCGACGGCGTCAGCTTCGCCCGGCGCGCCACCGCACCGGCGCACTTCGGGATCGGTCTGCGCGACGAGGTCTGCCCACCGAGCACCGGCTTCGCCGCCTACAACCAGTACGCCGCCGCGAGCGGATCGGCGGCGCCGCTACGGGAGATGCACACGTACCCGTTCAACGGCCACGAGGGCGGGGAGGCCGTCCACGTCCGGCGGCAGCTGCGCTGGCTGGATGCGGTGATGCGTTCCGCCGGGACGGCAGCCGGCTGACGGACTCACCGGATGTCCGATGCAGGGCGCTAGATCACCCGGCGCCGCACCCGCCACACCACGACGCCGATCAGGATCGCCGCGACCGCGACGAACACCGCCGCCTCGATGAGCTGGAAGGTCCAGAACCGGTCGGCCGGGTGGTAGACCCCGAACCGCTGGATGCCGCGTTCGTGCAGGAACTGGCTGAGGTTCGTGCCGGCCTGGTTGGCCGCGTCCTCCAGTTCGTAGTACTCCGTCGAGCTCAGCCTGCGCCCGGCGGCGTCCGCGTAGCCGCGTTCGATCACCCAGTCGGCGACGCCGGCTCCGGCCTGACCCTTCGTGCCGCCGGCGGGGACCGGCTCCATGGTGGTGAGCGGCGTGGCGTACGCGGGACGGGCCAGAAGCGCCACCGACATCCGGGCGGCGAGGAACGCCCCGAACGCGACGCCGAACGCGGGCAGGCTGCGCCGCAGGATCGCCCCCGCGGCGGTGGCGACGCCGAACGCGAACAGCGCGTACGCCAGCGGAACGAGCCCTTCCAGGTCGAAGGCGTCGTACTGGAACCGCCCTTCCCAGGCGTCGAACGGCTGACGGAACCAGGTGAGCACGGCGGTGAACATGCCGGTGAGCGCGACTGTGACGCCGGCCAGCGCGGCGAGCTTGGCCACCAGCCAGCGCATCCGCGGCACGGCCTGGGTCCAGGCGAGCTGCCAGGTGCCGTCCTCCAGTTCGCGGGCGAGCAGCGGCGCGCCGAGGAACGCGCCGATGACGACGGGCACCAGGTAGAAGGCCGCGAGGAGGTTCTCGACGTATCCGTACTCCTCGTCGAGCCGGCGGAAGGCGGCCGTGCACGTCTCGCCGGCGCCTGCTGTTCCCGCGCACCGGGCGGGGCCGCCGGGGAACAGGTCGTGGGCCTGCGTCCCGAGCACCAGCAGGGCGATGCCGAACACGCCGAGGAGCAGACCGAGGACGCAGACCTCGGTGCGGTGCTGGCGCCAGATCAACCACGTCATGCCGCCACCTCCGACGGGACCGCGGCGCCCGGCTCGGACGGCCGGCGCAGGTACGCCAGCACCAGGTCCTCCAGCCCGACCGGCTGGGCCTGCCAGCCCGGGGCGGCCGGGATGCCGCCGTCGCGTACCAGCAGGGTGGTGTGCCGGTCGCCGTGGACGGCCTCCACGACGGCGCCGGCCCGGTCGAGGTCGGTGGCCGTGCGCGGGCCGACGAGCAGCCGGTGCTCGGCGAGGAGGGTGTCGATGTCACCGGTGAGCGTGACCCGGCCGTGGTTGAGCACGACCAGGTGGTCGCAGACACGTTCCAGCTCGTGCACGACGTGGGAGGAGAACAGGACCGTCACCCCGCCGTCGGCCACCGCGCCCATGAGGACCTGCAGGAATTCGCGCCGGGCCAGCGGGTCGAGGCTGGCCACCGGCTCGTCGAGGACGAGCAGGTCCGGCCGTTTCGCCAGGGCCAGGGCCAACGCGACCTGGGCCTGCTGCCCGCCGGAGAGCGAGCCGGCCCGGCGGTCCAGCGGGATGCCCAGCTTCGCCAGCCGGCGCTCGGCCAGCCCCTGGTCGAAGCGGAGGTTGCAGGCCCGGCCGAAGCGGAGCATCTCGGCGACGGTGAAGCGCTTGTACAGCGGGTGGTCCTGGGCCAGGAACCCGATCCGGGACAGGGTCTGCGGGGTGCTGGCGGTGACGTCGTGGCCGAGGACCTCGACGGTGCCGGTGCTCGGCGCCAGCAGCCCGACGATCAGGCGCAGCAGCGTGGTCTTGCCCGCGCCGTTCGGCCCGACCAGGGCGATCACGCCGCCCGCCGGCAGGGTCAGGGTGCAGTCGCGCAGCGCCCAGCCCTTCCGGTACCGCTTGCCCACGCCGTCGGTGCGCAGCGCGATCTCGGTGTCTGTCACGCCACGTCCTCGTTTCTCGTCTGCTGGTGGACGGAGGTGAAGAGCGCGTCGACCGCCTGCTCGTCGAGGCCGGCCTCGTAGGCGCGGCGCAGCCACGTCGCCAGGCCGCGGCGCAGCGACGTGTACGTCGACGGCGACATCGCGGCCGACTGCTGCTCGGTGACGAACGTGCCCTGGCCGGGCCGGCCGGTGACCAGGTTCTCCTGCTCCATCTGCCGGTACGCCTTGGCCACGGTGTTCGGGTTGATGGCCAGGTCCTCGACCACCTCGCGGATGAGCGGGAGGCGGTCGCCGGGTTGGAGGAAGCCCAGCAGCACCGCCTGGCGAACCTGCTGGACGAGTTGCAGGTACGGCGGCACGCCGGAGTGGGTGTCGAGCCGGAAGACGAACACTGGTAGCCCTTCGCTGTTTTACTAGTACCGTAGTAAAGCAGCAGGTGGGCGGTCAAGAAGGGCGGGTTGGCCGCGGCTGGGGGATCGACATGATCGCCGATGGCTGTATCGTTGCCGACGCCGCATCCCGCAGGCCGCTTCCAGCAAGGACGACCATGACCGCCTCCACCGTCACCGCCGTCATTGACCTCGACCTGACCGGCCCCACCATCTCCCGCCACGTCTACGGCCACTTCGCGGAGCACCTGGGGCGCTGCGTCTACGGCGGCTTCTGGGTGGGGGAGGGCTCCGCGACCCCGAACGAGGGCGGGATCCGCCTCGACGTGGTGGAGGCGCTGCGCCGCATCGGCATCCCGAACCTGCGCTGGCCGGGCGGCTGCTTCGCCGACGACTACCACTGGCGCGACGGGATCGGCCCGCGCGAGCTGCGGCCCCGCATGGTCAACTCGCACTGGGGCGACGTGGTCGAGGACAACTCCTTCGGCACGCACGAGTTCATGGCGCTGTGCGAGCTGCTGGGCGCGGATCCGTACGTCTCCGGCAACGTCGGCTCGGGCAGCGTGCGGGAGATGTCCGAGTGGGTCGAGTACCTGACCCGCGGCGACGACTCTCCGATGGCCGCCCTGCGGCGGGAGAACGGGCGCGACGAGCCCTGGCGGGTCCCGTTCTGGGGACTGGGCAACGAGGCGTGGGGCTGCGGCGGCAACCTGCGCGTCGAGCAGTTCGCCTCGCTGGCCCGCCAGTACGCCACCTACGTCCGCGACCACGGCGACAACACCGTCTACCGGATCGCCGCGGGCGCGAACAGCGACGACTACCACTGGACGGAGACGTTGATGCGCTCCTTCGACGACCTCGCGGCACCGGACTCCCGCGCCTGGCCGTTCCAGGCCGTCTCGCTGCACTACTACACGATGACCCGGGGCTGGTCGTCGAAGGGCGCGGCGACCGGCTTCGACGAGGAGGGGTGGTACCTGGCGCTGCGGAACGCGATCCGGATCGAGGAGCTGGTGTCGCGCCACGAGGCGGTCATGGACCGCTGGGATCCGCAGCGCAAGGTCGGCCTCGTCGTGGACGAGTGGGGCACCTGGTGGGACGTGGAGCCGGGCACCAACCCCGGCTTCCTGTATCAGCAGAACACGCTGCGCGACGCGCTGGTGGCCGCGGTGCACCTCGACACGTTCCACCGCCACGCGGCGCGCGTCGTGATGGCGAACATCGCGCAGACAGTGAACGTGCTCCAGGCCATGATTCTCACCGACCCGGAGACGGGCGCGCTGGTGCTCACGCCCTCGTACCACGTGTTCGCGATGAACCGGGCCCACCACGACGCGGCGTCGCTCGCGGTGACCTTCAAGGGCGACGTTCCGGTGCGCGAGGTGGCGGGGGATCACCTGGCGACGCTCTCGGCGTCCGCCTCGACGCGCGGCGACACGGCGCTGGTCTCGCTGTCGAACCTCGACGCGCGGCGTCCGGCGACAGTCGTCCTCGACCTGCGCGGACGGGACGTCACCTCCCACCGTGCCACCGTCCTGACCGCCGACGCGCTCGACGCGCACAACACGCCGTCGACCACGGGCGTCGCGCCCCGCGAGCACGCCGGGGTCACGGACCACCCGCGTGGCCTGGAGGTCGAACTGCCGCCGCACGCGTACGTCACGGTGGCGCTCGACCTCGCCTGACCGCCGGACACACGGCTCCGCGCACGGCCGCGTGACGACAGCGGTCTGGTGACGCCTGCGTTCCTCTCCTCACTCCGGCGCCTGGGGCCAGGAAATCGCCAGTGACCTCGGTCGATCGAGTTCGCCCAGTGGCGCGCTGCTCGGTCCGATAATTTTCGGTGCTGTGCCGGTCGGAACGTCTGCCTCTTGCTCGGTGCTACCGCAGGCAGCGGGGTCGTTGACGGATGGCGGGGCACTTAGTAGCCTCAGCGCACACAATCCTGGCATGTAAATATCTCGATAAGTTTCGGAGACGACGACCTCGCCTGCGGTGCCCACCGCCGGAGGGACCGTCGCGCTGATTCGCCGCGGTCACCCGACCACCGCCGCGCACGATTACCGCATGGAGGGCCGTTGAAACGCGTCCGGAGCACCGTAGCCATCATCGCCACCGCCGCGCTCCTCCTCGGCGGATGTGGCGGATCAGACGGCGAATCCGACTCGAAGACCTTCGAGTTCTGGTCGTTTGCCAACATCAACCAGAAGGCCGACGTCGACGTCTACACCAAGGCGCACCCCGATGTGCGCATCAAGCTCACCGAGGTCGGCAGCACCACCGAGACCGCGCAGGCGCTCACCGCCGCGCTGGCCGGTGGCAAGGTGCCCGACCTGGTGCTCATCCAGGCCGACGACCTGCCGAAGTTCATGCAGTCGCCGGACAACTTCGTCGACCTCACCACGCTGGGCGCCGGCGACATCAAGGGGAACTACCTCGACTGGGTGATGTCGCAGGCGACGACCAAGGACAACAAGATCATCGGGGTGCCGACCGACGTCGGCGGGCTGGCGGTCGCCTACCGTACCGATCTGTTCAAGGCAGCCGGCCTGCCCACCGACCGGGACGAGGTCGCCAAGCTCTGGCCGACGTGGGACGAGTTCATCAACGTCGGTAAGCAGTACGTCCAGAAGACCGGGAAACCGTTCGTGGACAACACGCCGACCAGCGTCTTCTTCCAGGCGGTCAACCAGGGCAGCCAGCGCTACTACAGCGCCGACCGCAAGCTCGACTACGACAACGAGCAGGTCAAGGCGGCGTTCGACGTGACGCTGAAGGCCTTCGAGGCGGGCATCTCCGCCAAGCAGGGGTCGTTCTCCTCCGGCTGGACCGCGGCCATGAAGAAGGGCGACTACGCGGTGGTGTGCTCACCGTCCTGGATGCTCAGCCAGATGAAGACGAACGCCCCCGAGACGAACGGCAAGTGGGACATCGCCACCATTCCCGGGGGTTCGGGGAACTGGGGCGGCAGCTTCCTCGCCATCCCCAAGCGCGCCAAGAACGCGAAAGCGGCGTGGAACTACATCTCCGAGATGCAGTCGCCGAAGGGCCAGCTCGAGCACTTCCTGATGCAGGGGTCGCTGCCCACCACGCCGTCGGTCTACACGGACCCGCAGCTGGTCGGAAAGACCGACCCGTTCTTCAGCAACGCGCCGATCGGCAAGATCTACACCCAGTCGGTGCTGGGGATCAAGCCCTTCTACTTCGGCCCGCAGGACGGCCCGATCGGCACCGAGTTCCTCAACACGCTCACCAGCGTCGAACAGGGCAAGGTGAGCCCGGCGAAGGCCTGGGACACCGCGCTGACAAACGTCAAGAACGCCGTACGCGAATGACCGAGGGCTGACGTGCGGCAGCCGGGCACCGCCCGGCTGCCGCCCATCGCGGAGGTGACGCTTTGACCACCATGCTCAGCCCGGCCACGGCCCCGCCGGACCTCCGGCGGCCCCATCGCAGACGGCGGATCCAGCAGGGCGTACGGGAGTTCCTGGCGCCGTACGCGTACATCGCGCCGTTCTTCGTGCTCTTCCTGATCTTCGGTCTCTTCCCGCTGCTGTTCACCTTCTACATCTCCCTGTTCGACTGGGATCCCATCGGTGAGCACCGTTTCGTGGGGCTGGACAACTTCACCGAACTCCTGCACGACCCGCGCTTCTGGGGCGCGTTGCGAAACACGTTCAGCATCTGGGTGATGTCGACGGTGCCGCAGTTGCTCCTGGCGCTCGGCCTGGCGCATCTGCTCAACCACGCGCGGCTGCGGCTGGCCGCGTTGTTCCGGATGTCGGTGCTCGTCCCCTACGTCACCTCGGTCGCGGCCACGACCATCGTCTTCGCGCAGATGTTCGACCGCGACTACGGCATGATCAACTGGTTCCTCGGGCTGCTGGGCTTCGACCACATCGACTTCACTGCCTCGCTCTGGGGCAGCCACGTCATGATCGCCACGATGATCGCCTGGCGCTGGACCGGGTACAACACGCTGCTGTACCTCGCCGCGCTGCAGTCGGTACCCCGGGAGCTGTACGAGGCCGCCGCCGCCGACGGCGCGAACGGCTGGAAACAGTTCCTGCACATCAGCATCCCGTCGTTGCGGCCGATCATCGCGTTCACCGTCGTGACGTCGACCATCGGCGGGTTGCAGGTCTTCACCGAGCCGCTGCTGGCCAACCCGGTGGGCGGGCTCACGTGCGGGGCGGCACGGCAGTGCCAGACCGTCACCCTCTACCTCTACGAGCAGTCCTTCGGGCAGTTCCACTTCGGCTACGGCGCGGCGGTCGGCGTCGCGCTCTTCGTCATCGTGGTCGCCTTCTCCGGACTCAACTATCTGCTGGCCACCCGCGTCCGCTCGGAGCGCCCATGAAGCCCGCACCCTCGACAGCCGCGCCCGTACGGACCCGGCGGCGCTCGGCCAACCGCGTCTCGATCGCGGTGTACGCGCTGCTCACGCTCGTGGCGCTCGCCAGCGTCTTCCCGCTCTACTGGATGTTCGTGGTGGCGACGACGGACTCCGCCACCGCGACGACCCTCCCGCCGACGATCACACCCGGCGGCAACTTCCTGCACCTGGCGGAGCTTGTCTTCACCATCGTGCCGTTCGTGCAGTCCCTGCTCAACAGCGTCATCGTCGCCGGCACGATCGCCGTGGGCCAGGCGGTGCTCTGCGCGCTGGCCGGGTTCGCCTTCGCCAAGCTGTCCTTCCCCGGCCGCAACACGCTGTTCCTCATCGTCGTGCTGACCATGACGGTGCCGGCGCAGCTGGCGGTGGTGCCGCAGTACCTGATCATGTCCCAGCTGGAGTGGGTCGACACCCTGCAGGCGGTGATCGTTCCCGGTCTGGTCAGCGCGTTCGGTATCTTCTGGATGCGTCAGCACATCGGCAGCACCATCGACGACGAGCTGATGGCCGCGGCACGTGTCGACGGCGCCACCACCTGGCAGATCTTCTGGCGGATCGCGTTCCCGCTGGTCCGCCCGGCGGCGTACGTGCTGGGGCTGTTCACGTTCGTCTACGCGTGGAACGATTTCCTGTGGCCGTTCATCGTCCTGAAGTCGCCGGAGAACTACACCGTCCAGATCGCCATCAAGGCGCTGCAGCAGAACCGGGACATCGACCTGGGGCTGGCCATGTCCGGCTCGTTCCTGGCCACCATTCCGCTGCTGGTGCTGTTCGTGTTCGTCGGACGCCGTCTGGTGCAGGGAATCATGGAAGGCGCATTCAAGGGGTGAGGTCCGTCTCGGTCCCGTCAGCCGGCCGGCCGGTAGTCGAACCAGTCGAAACCGGCGCTTCCCTCGGTGACGTACATGCCGATGACCCGGCCGGTGAACCCGGAGGCGACCTCGGTGGACAGGTAGCGCCCGTCGAGCTCCGCCAGGCACGACCAGCCGTCGCCGGTCTCGACCTCGAAGCTGATCGTGTCACTGCCGGCCGCCGTGACGCCGACGAGGCCCGCCCGCGCCAGGTCGCCGGACGAGGTGACCGTCGGGGGCAGCACGCCGGTGGTCCGGATGGCCAGCGCCACGGTCACCGCCCCCGCGGGCACCGGGCACTCCCCGAACACCTGCCGAAACGGTCCGACCCGGCCGACGACCCGGGCCTGCCCCCGGGCGAGCTCCAGGTCGTAGTGGTGGGCCTCGTCGATCCTGATCGTCAGGCCGGACCGGCCGGAGCCGGGATCGATGCGGGCGCTGACCCGGCAGTCGTGGTGCTGCTGGCGGCGGCCGACGACGGTGGCGCCACTGCGGTCGAGGCTGTCGCCGGTCGCGTGCAGCGTCAGCCAGCCGGGCCGGTCGGTCAACGACCACGCCGAGTCGGGCCGGCTACGGGGAGAGATCCACTGTGGGCCGAGCCGCTCGTCGTCGAAGTCGTCCCGCTCGGCCCACCGGCTCGGCCCATCCGGGCCGTTGGCGATCGAGACCGGGTCGACGACCGGCCACCCGTCGACCCAGCGCACCGGCGCCAGGAACGTCTCCCGTCCCAGGACGTGGTAGGGCGGCCACTGGCCCTTCGGCCGGATCCCCAGCAGAACCATCCACCAGCTGCCGTCGGCCGCGTCGACCATGTCGGCGTGCCCGGTCGCCTGCACCGGCCGGTCGGTGCCGCGATGCGTCAGGATCGGATTGGCCGGCCCGGGCTGGAACGGCCCGCGCGGCGAGCGGGCGCGAGCGACACTCACCGCGTGGCCGGTGTGGGTGCCGCCCTCCGAGAGGAGCAGGTACCACCAGTCGCCGATCCGGTACAGATGCGGCGCCTCCGGGTACTGGCCGCCCGTCCCCGACCACATCGGCACCGGCCCTTCCAGGACCTCTCCGGTACGCGGGTCGATCCGGTACGACTCGACCCCGGACACCGTCATCCAGCAGGTGCCGTCGTCGTCCCACGCCAGCGACGGGTCCACGTGGGGCAGATCCAGGTAGACCGGGTCCGACCACGGGCCGGCCGGGTCGGTCGCCGTGACGATCAGGTGCCGGTCGAGCGTGACGTTCGTCGTGACGACCCAGAACCGGCCGTCGTGGTGGCGGATCGTCGGCGCGTAGATGCCCCGCGAGGCGAGCGTGTCGGCCGGCAAACGGAGCTGATCGGCGCGGTCCAGCACGTTGCCGATCTGCCGCCAGCTGACCAGGTCACGACTGTGGAAGATCGGCACACCGGGCGCGTACTCGAAGCTCGAACACACGAGGTAGTAGTCGTCACCGGCGCGGCAGATGCTCGGATCGGGCCAGAAGCCCGGGAGGATCGGGTTGCGGTAGCCGTCGTCCGCAGGCTCCGGTTCCATTTCCGCTCCTTCTCGTACGGGCACAACGCCTCCACGAGTGTCGATGTCGCGAACCGTATCGGACAACCCGCGAGTGGGCGATGACAGTTCTCGGCCGCCTCCTGTCCCGGCGCCCCCGTCGCGACGCGGCCACGGAGTTCCCGTACACCTTCACCGTGCGGCGCGGGCTGCGCGTGCCGATGGACGACGGCGTCGAACTGGTCGCCGACCTCTACCAGCCGGTCGGCGTGGTGGAACCGCCGTTGCCCACGATCGTCGTCCGCTCCCCGTACGGCCGGCACGGCTCGCTGACCCACGCGCCGGCGCTGGCCCGCGCGGGGTTCACGGTGCTGGTGCAGAGCTGCCGCGGCACCGGTGGCTCCGGTGGCAGTTTCCGGCCCCAGCTCGACGAGGAGCGCGACGGCATCGCCACCCACCGGTGGGTACGCCGCCAGCAGTGGTGCACCGGCACCGTCGCGACGTACGGGGAGAGCTACCTCGGCTACACCCAGTGGGCGGTGGCCGGACGGATGTGCCGTGACGACCCCGGCAACGCCCCGGACGCGCTGTGCCTGAACGTCACGATGGCCGACTTCGGCCCGATCACCTGGACCAACGGCGCGTTCTCGCTGGAGGGCTCGCTCGGCTGGTCGCGCCGGATGGACCTGCGGGGCCTGCGCGGCGCCCTGGTCCGGGCGTGGCTCGCGCGGCGGCCGGACCGGAAGCTGGCCGCGGCCTTCGACGTGCTGCCGCTGTCCGGTGGCGACACCGCGGCGGCGGGCCACCCGATCAGCTGGTACCAGGACTGGCTGGCCCACGAGAAGCTCACCGACGACTACTGGACCCGGCAGTCGCACACCGCGTCGGTGCCCGACGTCACCGCGCCCGTGTACATGGCCACCGGCTGGTACGACATCTTCCTGCCCTGGCAGCTGCGCAACTACGCCCAACTCGCCGCGGCCGGCCGCCCGCCCCGGCTGACCATCGGCCCGTGGGGCCACAGCAGCGCGCAGAGCCCGTTCCTCACCGAGTCCATCGCGTTCCTCAAGGAACACTTCGCCGGCGCGCCCACGACCCGGCCGGCGCCCGTGCGCGCCTTCCTCACCGGCGCGGAGCAGTGGCACGATCTGCCCGCGTGGCCACCGCCGGGCACCGTGGCGCAGCGGTGGCACCTGCACCCCTCCGGGCTGCTCGACCCGGCCGTCCCCGGCGCGGGCAGCACCCGCTACCCCTACGATCCCGACCGGCCCACGCCCGCGCTCGGCGGCCCCGGCATGGGCCCGTCCCCGGGGCCGGTCGACAACAGCGCCCACGAACGCCGCGCGGACGTGGCCGTCTTCCGCAGTCCACCGCTGGCGCACGCGCTCGTACTCGCCGGGGAGCCGACCGCCCATGTCCGGTTCCGTTCGACGGCGGCCAGCGCGGACGTGTTCGTGCGGATCTGCGACGTGCACCCCGACGGCCGCTCGATGAGCGTGAGCGACGGGATCCGCCGCGTCGGCGGCGTCGGTACCGCGACTACCGACCCGCAACCGGACGAGGACGGGTTCGTCGAGCTGGAGGTGCCGCTGTGGCCGGCGTTCCACCGCTTCGCCGCCGGCCACCGCGTCGCCGTGCAGGTCAGTTCCGGAGCGCATCCGCGCTACGCCCGCAATCCCGGCACCGGCGAGCCGGCCGCCACCGCGGCCAAAACGGTACGGGCGGAGCAGGAGATCTCCCACGGCGGCGACCACCCGTCCCGGATCGACCTGCCGGTATGGACCTGAACAGACATCTCCAGAAGGGACCCCCGGATGGCATCCGTATTCCATGTGGCGACAAGCGGTTCCGATCGCGCCGACGGCTGCGCCGAGCGGCCGTTCCGGACGATCAACCGGGCGGCCGGCGTCGCCCAGCCCGGTGACACGGTGGTGGTGCACGCGGGGGAGTACCGCGAGTGGGTGAAGCCACGCCACGGCGGTCTCAGCGACTCCCGCCGCATCACCTACGAGGCCGCGCCCGGCGAGCACGTGGTGATCAAGGGATCGGAGCGCGTCACCGGCTGGGAGCCGCTCGGCGGGACGGTGTGGCGGGCACGAGTCGACAACGCGCTGTTCGGCTCGTTCAATCCGTTCGCCGAGGAGGTGACAGGTGACTGGATCGTCCACCGCACCGGCACGCCACCCAAGCACCTCGGCGAGGTCTACCTGAACGGCCTGAGCTTCTTCGAGGTGGGGAGCCGCGCGGAGGTCGAGGACCCGCCCCGGCGTACCGAGGTCGTCGACGACTGGACCGGGGTGACCCGTCCGGTCGGCGATCCCGACCAGACCCGGCTCGTCTGGTACGCCGAGGTCGGTGAACAGACGACGATCTGGGCCAACTTCCAGGGCGCCGACCCGAACACGGAACTGGTCGAGATCAACGTACGCCGCAGCGTCTTCTACCCGGAACAGCCGCACCTGGACTACATCACCGTCCGTGGCTTCGAGTTGGCGCACGCGGCCAGCCCGTGGGCGCCACCGACCGCCGACCAGCCGGGCCTGATCGGACCCGGCTGGGCGAAGGGCTGGGTCATCGAGGACAACGTGATCCACGACGCCAAGTGCTCGGCGATCTCGATCGGGAAGGAGGGCTCCACCGGGCAGAACTTCTCCGCTCTGCGCGGCGACAAGCCGGGCTACCAGTACCAGCTGGAGTCGGTCTTCGCGGCCCGCCGGATCGGGTGGGACCGGGAGCACATCGGCTCGCACGTGATCCGCCGCAACACGATCTACGACTGCGGCCAGAACGCGATAGTGGGTCACCTCGGGTGTGCGTTCTCCACCATCGAGGACAACCACATCCACCGCATCGGCGTCAAACGCGAGTTCTACGGGTACGAGATCGCCGGCATCAAGCTGCACGCCGCCATCGACGTGGTGATCCGGCACAACCGTATTCACGACTGCTCGCTCGGCACCTGGCTGGACTGGCAGGCGCAGGGCACCCGGGTCTCCCGCAACGTCTACCACGACAACTGCCGGGACCTCTTCGTCGAGGTCAGCCACGGCCCCTACCTGGTCGAACACAACATCTTCGGCTCACCCGCCGCGCTGGAGCTGTTCAGCCAGGGCGGTGCCTTCGTCAACAACCTGATCTGCGGCACGGTGCGGCTGGAGCCGGTGCTGGACCGCGCCACCCCGTACCACCTGCCGCACAGCACGCAGGTCGCCGGGTACGCGGTGATCTACGGTGGGGACGACAGGTACGTGGGCAACCTCTTCCTGGGCGGCGATCCGGGCGCGGCCTACGCGGCGGGTGCGGAGGGTCGGGGGACGCCGCTGGGCGGCACCGCCGGATACGACGGCCATCCCGCGTCGTTCGCGGAGTACCTGGCCCGCCTGGACGAGCAGCCGCCCAGCGACCAGAAGAAGTACCTCGACGTGAAACAGCCGGTGTACGCCCGGGCGAACGCCTACGCCGCGGGCGCCCGGCCGTTCGCGGGCGAGCGTGAGCCATGGGTGCTGGGCGCCGCGACGGTGACGGTCGTCGCGGAGGGCGACGCGGTCTGGCTCGTCACCGATCTGCCCGAGACGTTCGACGAGGCCCGTGTCGGTGTGGTCACCGGCCGGGATCTGGAACGGGTCCGGTGCGCCGACGCGGATTTCGAGGAGGCGGACGGCAGCCCGGCCGTCATGGGCGTCGACCTGGTCGGGGAACCCCGGCAACCGGGACGCAACGGCGTCGTCGGCCCGATCGCGGGCCTCGCGTCCGGGTCGCGCCGCACGCGCGTCCTCTGACGGCGGACCCGCCCGTACGCGAACGGAGACGGTGACGCCGGGCGGCGTCACCGTCTCCGCCTGCCTCAGCCGCGCGCGGCCCAGTCGCCGAGGGCCCAGTCGCGCACCTCGGGCATGTCCTCCAGGTGCTCCACCACGTACGTCTCGTGGCGGTCGAGCTGGCTGCGGCACCACGCCTTGAGGTCGGCGGCGCCGCGCGGGAGGCGCTTGGCGTTGTTGATGGCGTCCATCACGAGGTGGTACCGCGACGCCTTGTTGCGCACCGTCATGTCGAACGGGGTGGTGGTCGTGCCCTGCTCGATGAAGCCACGCACGCGGAACCGGTCCGCGTCCGGGCGGCCGTGGACGAGCTGGTGGATCGCGCCGGGGTAGCCGTGGAAGGAGAAGATCACGTCGACGTCGTCGGTGAACAGCTCGGTGAACAGGGTCTCGCTCATGCCGTGCGGGTGGTCCTTGGGCCGGACCAGGGTCATCAGGTTGACCACGTTGACCACGCGGACCTTGAGCCCGGGCAGCCGCTCGCGCAGGATCTGCGCCGCCGCGACCGTCTCCATGGTGACGACGTCGCCGGCGCAGGCCAGGACGATGTCGGGATCGCTGGTGCCGTCGTCGGTGCCGGCCCACTCCCAGATCCCCGCGCCGCGGGCGCAGTGTTCGATCGCCTCGTCCATGGACAGGTACTGCAGCTGCGGCTGCTTGTCGATGACGATCAGGTTGATGTACGACCGTGACCGGAAGCAGTGGTCGGCCACCGACAGCAGGGTGTTGGCGTCCGGCGGCAGGTAGACCCGGGCGACGTCGCCCCGCTGGGTGAGCACCACCTGGATCAGGCCCGGCCCCTGGTGGGAGAAGCCGTTGTGGTCGTTGCGCCACGCCGTCGAGGTGAGCAGCACGTTGAGGCTCGGCACCTTCGCCCGCCAGGGCAGGTGCTTGGCCTCCTGCAACCACTTGCCGTGCTGCACGGTCTGCGAGGCGCTGACCATCGCGAACGCCTCGTAGGTGGCGAACATGCCGTGCCGGCCGGTCAGGTTGTAGCCTTCCAGCCAGCCGTGGCAGTTGTGCTCGCTCAGCACCTCCATCACCCGGCCGTCGCGGCCGATCGCCACGTCCTCCGGTGTCACCCGCTCCATGAAGGCACGGTCGGAGACGTCGAAGACGCTGCCGAGGCGGTTGCTGTTGGTCTCGTCCGGACAGAACAACCGGAACCGGTCGGCGTTGCGCGTGTAGATGTCGCGGATCATCTCGCCCAGCTTGCGCGTGGACTCGGCCCGCTGCTGCGCCGGCCGGGGCACCTCGATCGCGTACGACCGGAAGTCCGGCAGGTCCAGGTCCCGGGTCAGCAGTCCGCCGTTGGCGTGCGGGCTGGCGCTCATCCGCAGGTCGCCGTCGGGGGCCTGGTCCCGGATCAGCGCCACCGGCGCGCCGGTGGAATCGAACAGCTCCTCCGGACGGTACGACCTGAGCCAGCGCTCGAGCAGCGCGAGGTGCTCCGGGTTGTCCTTGACGCCGGACAGCGGCACCTGGTGCGAGCGCCACGTGCCGGTGACCGGCGTCCCGTCGACGGTGTCCGGGCCGGTCCAGCCCTTCGGCGACCGCAGGACGATCAGCGGCCAGGTCGGGCGGGTGCCGTCCCAGGAACCGTCACGGGCGGCGGTCTGGATGTCGCGGATCCTCGTCCACGCGGCGGCGAGCGCGGCGGCGAAGCGGTGGTGCATGCCGGGCAGGTCGGAGCCCTCGACCTCGATGACGTCGTAGCCGTGGCCCCGCAGCAGGTGGCGTACCTCCTCGGGGTCCTTGCGCCCGAGTACGGTGGGACCGGAGATCTTGGCGTCGTTGAGGTGCAGGATCGGCAGGACGGCGCCGTCGCGTTCGGGGTTGAGGAAGGACACGCCCTTCCAGGAGCCCTCGAGCGGCCCGGTCTCGGCCTCGCCGTCGCCCACCACCGCGATGGCCAGCAGGTCCGGGTTGTCCATCACCGCGCCGAACGCGTGGACCAGGACGTAGCCCAGCTCGCCACCCTCGTGGATGGAGCCCGGGGTGGTCACCGACACGTGCGACGGGATGCCGCCCGGGCTGGAGAACTGCCGGAACAGGCGCAGCATCCCGGCCTCGTCCTGGCGGACGTCCGGGTAGATCTCGCTGTAGGTGCCCTCCAGATAGCCGGCGGCCACCAGCGCCGGCCCGCCGTGGCCCGGGCCGGCCAGGTAGATCGCCTGCTGACCGGTGTGCCGGATCAGCCGGGAGACATGCGCGTAGATCAGCGACAGGCCGGGGCTGGTTCCCCAGTGGCCGAGCAGGCGCGGCTTGATGTGCTCGGTCGACAGCGGCTCGCGCAGCAGCGGGTTGCCCTGCAGGTAGATCTGCCCGATGGTCAGGTAGTTGTTCGCCCGCCACCACGCGTCCAGACGGGCGAGTTCGGTGTCGTCGAGTTCGGCGAGCGTACGGATTTCGGATTCGACCGCGGTCACCGTGCTTCCTTTCACTGATCTCGTCATGTCCGGACCCAGGTTAGGCCCAGCCGGGCTCGTTCACCGGGGGCCGCAGACCGCAAGCCGCGGGACCTTCGGCCCTCTCGATCCGTAGTACGCGGCGCGCATCAGTTCCTGCATGTCGCCGAGCATCGGCATCCGCGGATTGGCCGGCGCGCACTGGTCCTCGTACGCGTTCAGCGCCTGCTGCGGCAGCGCGGCGAGGAAGGCCCGCTCGTCCACCCCGACGGCCGCGAACGACGGCTCGATGCCGACCTCGTCGCGCAGGCGCTCGATCGCCGTGGCCAGGGCTTCGACCGCTTCGGCGTCGGTGGCCGCGGGCAGCCCGAGGGTACGGGCGATGTCGGCGAAGCGCTGCGGCGCCCGGTACGTCTCGTACCTGGGCCAGCCGGTGAGCTTGCTCGGCACGGTCCCGTTGTACCTGATGACGTGCGGGAGCAGGATCGCGTTGGTGCGCCCGTGTGCGACGTGGAACGTGGCACCCAGGGTGTGCGACATGGCGTGCACGATGCCGAGGAAGGCGCTGCCGAACGCCATGCCGGCGATCGTGCCGGCGTTGTGCATCTTCTCGCGGGCCACCGGGTCCGCGGCGCCCTGGTGCACGGCCCGGGCGAGGTTGCCGAAGATGAGCCGGACGGCGTGCAGAGCCAGACCGTCGGTGAAGTCGTTGGCGTAGACCGACACGTACGACTCGATGGCGTGGGTGAGCGCGTCGAAGCCGCTGTCCGCGGTGACCACCGCCGGCAGGTCGGCGGCCAGGACCGGGTCGACGATCGCCACGCTCGGGGTGAGCGCGTAGTCGGCGAGCGGGTACTTCTTGCCGGAATCGGTGTCGGTGATGACCGCGAACGGGGTGACCTCGGCTCCGGTGCCGGAGGTGGTCGGAACGCAGACGAGCTGGGCCAGCGCGCCGAGGGTGGGGAACTTGAAGGCGCGTTTGCGGATGTCGAAGAACTTTTCCCGCAGATCGGCGAAGACCACCTCGGGGTGCTCGTAGCGCAGCCACATCACCTTGGCGGCGTCCATCGCCGAACCGCCCCCGAGCGCGACGATGGTGTCCGGCCGGAACGAGCGCATCAACTCGGCGCCCCGGTCGACCGTTTGTACGCTGGGCTCCGGCTCGACGTCGTCGATGATCTGCAGGGCGACCTGCTCGCGGCGGCGGTGCAGCACGGACAGCACGCGGTCCACGTACCCCAGTCTGGTCATGGTGTGGTCGGTCACCACGGTGACCCGGCGGACGCCGGGCATGTCGGCGAGGTAGCGGATCGCGTTCGGCTCGAAGTAGATCTTCGGCGGCACCTTGAACCACTGCAGGTTGTTCGTCCGCCGGGCCACCCGCTTGATGTTGATGAGGTCGACCGCTGTGACGTTGTGCGACACCGAGTTGTGGCCGTAGCTTCCGCAGCCCAGCGTCAGCGACGGCAGGAAGGCGTTGTACATGTCGCCGATGCCGCCCTGCGAGGCCGGCGCGTTCCAGATGATCCGGACGGCCTTGACCCGGCGGCCGTACGCCTCGGCCAGGTCGGCGTCGCGCGTGTGGATGACGGCGCTGTGCCCCAGG
This sequence comes from Micromonospora chalcea, assembly GCF_002926165.1. Lineage (GTDB taxonomy): Bacteria > Actinomycetota > Actinomycetes > Mycobacteriales > Micromonosporaceae > Micromonospora > Micromonospora chalcea. Next base: position 208,698 of record NZ_MAGP01000001.1, read on the forward strand.
CCGTCGAACTCGACCATCTGCTCGGCGTACTCGAATCCCTGGTCGTGGCCGGTGGCGGGCAGCAGGGCGAGCACCGGGCAGAGCTTCTCCCGGGTCAGCGGCTCGGCCGGGCCGACCCGGTCGACCGGAACCAGGATGACCGAGGTGTCCGGGTCGACCGGGAATCCGGCGTGTTCGGCGATCCAGGTCACCGGCTGCCCGACCACGTCCGGGTTGAGCTTCCCGGAGCCGAAGAGCAGCTTCTCCAGCAGCGACTTCTCCTCCGGCGTCGCGATGTGGGCGTGCAGTCGCCGGAACTCGGCGAGGGCGGCCGGCCGGATCGCGTCGTCGATGATGACGGCCTGCTCGGAGGCGCAGATCATGCCGTTGTCGAACGCCTTGGACAGCACCACGTCGTTCACCGCGCGGGCCACGTCGGCCGACGCCTCCAGGTACGCGGGGACGTTCCCGGCGCCGACGCCCAGCGCCGGTTTGCCGGTGGAGTAGGCGGCCCGGACCATGGCGTTGCCGCCTGTCGCCAGGACCACCGAGACGTCGGGATGGCGCATCAGTTCGTTCGTCGCGGCCACCGACGGCTCGTCGATCCACTGGATGCAGTGCTCCGGCGCACCGGCGGCGACGGCGGCGTCGCGGACCGTGCGGGCCGCTTCCTGGCTGCACCGTTGCGCCGCCGGGTGGAAGGCGAAGATGACCGGGTTGCGGGTCTTGAGGGCCAGCAGCGCCTTGAAGATGGTGGTCGAGGTCGGGTTCGTCACGGGCGTCACCGCGGCCACCACGCCGACCGGCTCGGCGATCTGGGTGATGCCCGTGATGTCGTCCTGAGCGATCACCCCGACCGTGCGGACGTCGGCCATGTGGTTGGTGACGTGTTCGCAGGCGAAGATGTTCTTCACCGCCTTGTCCTCGAACACGCCGCGACCGGTCTCCTCGACCGCGAGCATCGCGAGTTCGGCGTGCCGGCCGAGCGCCGCCACCGACGCCTTCTTCACGATCCCGTCGATCTGTTCCTGGCCGTAGGAGTCGTAGGCGGCCAACGCCGTGAGACCGTTCTCCACCAGGGTTCCGATCATGCTTCCGCCCTCCATCGGTCGTCACCCCGAACATAGATCCGCGGTGATCGATGCGACTATGGCCGGTGGGCCCGCGAGGACGGGACCACCGGCCCGCGCTTGGCCCGCTGGATCTGCTCGTAGACGTGGGTCCGCAGTTCGGTGAACCGGGGCAGGGCCCGGGTGGTGAGCTGATCGCGTTCCGCCGGGAGGTCGATCACCAGGTCCTCCTGCACCCGGGTCGGTGAGTTCGACAGGACGAGCACGCGCTGGCCCAGGTAGACGGACTCGTCGATGTCGTGCGTCACGAAGACGGTGGAGATCCCCCGGGTCAGGTGCAGTTCGCGGACGAGGTCCTCCAGGTCCGCGCGGGTCTGCGCGTCCACCGCGGCGAACGGCTCGTCCATGATCAGCACGTCCGGCTGGTACGCGATGGCGCGGGCGATCGCCACCCGTTGCTGCATTCCGCCGGAGAGCTGCCACGGGTGGCTGCGCGCCGACTGCGGCAGCCCGACCGCGTCGAGGGCGTCGGCGACCAGCCGGGCGCGTTCGGCGCGGGAGAGCTTCTTGTGGCGGAGCGGAAGCTCCACGTTGCCGCGGACGGTCAGCCACGGGTAGAGGCTGCGGCCGTACTCCTGGAAGACCACGGCCATCGCCGGGCTCGGCCCGGTCACCGGCGAGCCCTCCATCTCGACCAGGCCGCTGGTGGGCCGCAGCAGTCCGGCGAGGCATTTCAGGAGCGTGGTCTTGCCGCAGCCGGAGGGACCGACGACGCACAGCAGCTCACCGGGATCCATGGTGAAGCTGAGATCCCCGATCGCCTCGACCTCGCCCCGGCCGGAGGCGTAGACCTTCCGCAGGTGCTCGACCCGCAACAGGGGGGTCCCGTCAGGCACGGGTGATCTCCTTCATTCCGTGGTACCAGCGCAGGACGCGGCGTTCGACGACACCGAAGGCCACGGCGAGGAAGACGCCGATGAGGCCGAGCAGGAGGATGCCGCTCCACATCTCGGCGATGAGGTAGTTCCGCTGGAAGTAGGCGATCCGGTAGCCGAGGCCCGCCGACGACGCGAACATCTCCGAGATGACCATGAGGATCAGGGCCACCGAGAGCGCCTGCCGTACGCCGGTCATGATGCGCGGACTCGCCGCCGGGAGGATCAGCAGCCACAGCCGGTCCCACCGCGAGATCCGGAACGAGCGCGCGGTCTCCAGCATCACGCTGTCGGTCGACCGGACGCCTTCGATCGTGTTCAGCAGGATCGGCCAGATCGCGCCGGAGGTGATGACGACGACCTTCATGGTGTCGGTGATGCCGAGCAGGAGCATCGCGACCGGGATCAGCACCGGCGGCGGAATCGCGCGGAAGAACTCCAGCAGCGGCTCGAGCATCTCGCGTAGCGGGCGGAGCCGGCCGATGACGACGCCGGCGGCGACGCCGAGCAGGATCGACGCGAACAGGCCGATCAGGAGCCGGTACACGCTCGGCAGGACGTCCTCGACGAACGCCGGGCCGATCCAGGTCTGCCGGAACGCGTCGAGGAGCGTGCCGGGGCCGACGAGGAACCGGCTCGTCGACCGGGTGGACCAGACCGCCCAGAGGCCCACGGCCAGGACCGGAAGGCCGACCGCGAACAGGAGGTTCTCGGCGACCCTGACGCCCAGGTCACGAGGGCGGGCCTTTGTCGCGCCGACGGCGGTCATCGGGCCGCCTCGTCCGCGAGCACCGACTGGTGCCAGGCCAGCGAGCGGCGTTCGACGAAGCGGAACACGACGTTCACCAGCAGGCCGAGCATCCCGGTGACCACGACGAGGCCGTACAGGCCGACGGCGTCACCGGCGGAGCGGGACAGCTCGATCATCCGACCGAGGCCGGGGTTGCCGATCACCATCTCGGCGGTGACGTGCAGGATGAGCGCGACCGCCGCGCCGAGGCGCAGGCCGGTCATCAGGTACGGCAGAGCGGTCGGCAGGATGAGGTAGCGCAGCCGCTCGGCGCGGGTGAGGCCGAAACTCCGCGCGGTGTCCCGGGCGACGCTGTCGACGTCGGCGACGCCGTAGATCACCTGCACGAACACCTGCCAGAACGCCGCGTAGACGATGATGACGAGCGCGGCGCGCATCTGCAGGCCGAACATCAGCACGGCCAGCGGGATCAGCGCGACCGACGGCACCGGTCGCAGGAACTCGACTGTCGTGTGGGTCGCGCGACGCAGGAACGGCACCATCCCGACCACGGTGCCCAGCGCGACCGCCGCGAGCGTCGCCACCGTCAGACCGATCGCCCACGACGTCATGGTGAGCCGGACCCGACGCCAGAACGCCAGGTCGCGGACCTCCTGGGCCAGCCGTCCGAACACGTCGGTGGGGTACGGCAGGTAGTCCGGGTCGACCAGCCCCAGCGCCGGGATCAGTTGCCAGACGACGAGGAACCCCAGCAGGCCGACGGCGCCCAGCAGGATCTTGCGCATCGGCCGGCTACTGCTGCTGCTGGATGAGGCGGTCGAAGTCGGGGCGCCGGTCGAGCACGCGGTACTTCTGGGCGAGCGTCGCCAGTTGCTCCAGGCCGGCCCGGTCGAGCTCCCACCCGAACGACGGGAGCCGCACGGAGTCCGCCACCGCCTCCGGCAGTTCGAGGTTGTCCTTGATGGCCTGGCGCAGATCCTTCTCGTTGGCCGGATCCTTGGCCCAGGCGAGCGTCTTCTTCATCGCCGCCGAGAAGTCCGCGACCAGGGCGGCGTCGGAGTCCTTCAGCTTGCTCGACGTGATCGTCGTCAGGGTGGTGAGTCCGGGGACGGTGGCCTGGTACGGAGCGACCACGAGGACGTCGCCGCGCTTGCGCATCTGGGTGATGAACGGCTCGGTCACCCAGGCGGCGTCGATGTTGCCGGCGGCGAGCTGGGCGGGCGCGTCCGGGAAGGCCACCTCGACGAACTTGACCTTGGTGGGGTCGCCGCCGTCCTTCTCGACCGCCGCCATGATCGTGACGTCGCCGGCGGCACCCAGGCTGTTCACCGACACCTTGCGCCCGGCGAGCTGGGACGGCCGGGTGATGCCGGATTTCGCCGACGCCAGCACGGCGTTGATGTCGTCACCGTCGGCGTAGGACGACGCGTAGTTGCCGATGATCACCACGCCGAGGTTCTGCAGGTCGGCCCGGAACGGGCCGAACGGCTGACCGATGGCGAAGTCGATGTCGCCGTTGATCAGGGCCGGGATGGCCTGGGCCCCGCCCTGTGCGGGCACCACCTCCACGTCGAGCCCCTGCTCCCGGAAGATGCCCGCCTTGATGCCGCCCCACAGCGCGGCGGTCTCGCTGATGGGCAGTGCCGCCACGCGGACCTTGCGCAGCTCGCCGCTGGACCCGGGGGACGGGTCGGTGGCGTCGGAGTCGGTGCAGCCGGTCAGGGCGATCGCGACGCTGGCGAGAACAGCCAGGGCGGTGACCTTCTTCATGGACGAGCCCTTCCGTGCGAAGCGCTGGTGCATCCGGAGGAGTGGGGGCCGGCGAACAGAGGTGAACCATCCGACCGCGTCGATCAGCGTCGTGCAGAGTTGATTGATTGTCAAGAATTCTGATAAGGCGACTCGCATTGCGCCCGAAGCGGTCCGACCTCGATGACAATGCGTCTTGACGAACGACGATTTTGTGACCAAACTGTGCGGTGGCGGAGGGGGCGACGACTTGGCGATCGTGATCGTGGGCGCTGGTATCGGTGGCCTCACCACCGCGCTCAGCCTGCACCGGGCCGGCTTCCGTGACATCGCCGTCTATGAGCGCGCCGACGCGCTGCGCCCACTCGGCGTCGGGATCAATCTGCTTCCGCACGCCGTCCGAGAGCTGACCGAATTGGGTCTCGGAGAACGCGTGGAAAGGCTGGGCGCCGCACCCGGCACACTGGCTTACTACAACCGGCACGGTCAGCAGATCTGGAGCGAGCCGCGCGGACTGGACGCCGGATATCGCTGGCCGCAGCTTTCCGTGCACCGCGGCCGGTTCCAGATGGAACTGCTCGCCGTGGTGCGGGAACGGCTGGGCGCCGACGTGGTGCGCACCGGGCACCGGCTCGTCGGCGTCCACGACGGCGTCGCACGCTTCGCCGCGGCAGCGGGAGAGGTGAGCGTCGCGGCCGACCTGATCGTCGGCGCGGACGGCATCCACTCCGCGCTGCGCCGGCAACATCAGCCCGACGAAGGGCCGCCGATCTGGAACGGGCTGACACTGTGGCGGGGGACGGCCCGGGCACCCGGATTCCTGGACGGGCGAACCATGATCATGGCGGGGGACGCGGAGCAGAAGTTCGTCGCGTACCCGATCGGTCCCGGCGTGATCAACGTCGTGGCCGAGCGGCGCGGCCCCGGCTTCGCCGGGCCCAACGCGGACTGGAACCGGACCGTCGACCCCGCGCCCGTCGTCGCGCTCTTCGCGGACTGGCGTTTCCCGTGGCTCGACGTGCCGGAACTGCTGGCCGCCGCCGACGAGATCCTCGAATACCCCATGGTGGACCGCGACCCCATCGACACGTGGACCCACGGGAACACGACACTGCTCGGAGACGCGGCACACCCGATGTACCCGAACGGCTCCAACGGGGCGTCGCAGGCGATCCTGGACGCGCGTACCCTCGCCTTCCACCTCGCCACCGCGACGACGGTCCCGGCGGCGCTGGACGCCTACGAGGCGGACCGGCGGCCGGCGACCACCGCGCTCGTGCTGAGCAACCGGCGGCAGGGCCCGGAGCAGGTGATGGTGCTCGCCCGCGAGCGCGCGCCGGACGGGTTCGCGCACATCCACGACGTCATCCCGCCGGAGGAGCTCACCGAGATCGCCACCGGCTACAAGAAGGCGGCCGGCTTCCTGCCCGCCGATCTCAACGAACGCGCCTCCCTGACGCCGACGGTCTTCTCCGGTGTCCTGCCGTGACCGGCCCCGAATCGGCCGAACTGGACGCGGCACGCCTGGCCTCGGTCATCTCACCGCTGCGCCGCACGCTGCTCGCCGCCGCCCGGGCCGCCGAGCACCTGCCGGAGATCCCGGACGCGCAGATCGAGATTGTGCGGGCACTGCCCCGCGGCACCGTGTCCGGCCCCGGTGAGCTGGCCGAACGACTCCGCCTGAGCCGCTCGACGGTCAGCAACCTGCTCACCACGATGGAGGGCAACGGCCTGGTCGAGCGCCGCCCCCGTCCCGGCAACCACCGCCACGTCGACGTCCTGGCCACCCCGAAGGCCCTCGACCTGTTCGACCGCTTCGACCTCGCGAGCGGAGACCTGGTCGCCCGCGCCGCGGCCACCCTGTCGGCGGCGGACCGCGCGGCCCTCGCCGCCGCGGTGCCCGCGCTGGAGCGCCTGCGGGACGCGCTCGCGGACACCAAGGACACCCCATGAGTACGCGTCGACCCGCGGTCAGCGCCCCGGCGGTGCCCGGACTGGAGGCCGCGTTCGACGTGGAGGTGCGGCTCGGCGCGCTGGAGGACCACGGGGTGACCCGCGCGGGCCACCGGCGCGTGGTGCCTGTCGTCGGCGGCCGGGTCACCGGCCTGTTCGACGCCGACATCCTGCCCGGCGGCGCCGACTGGCAGCTGGTCCGCCCCGACGGCGCGATCGAGATCGACACGCGCTACTCGGCGCGTACCGCCGACGGCGGCCACGTCTACCTCCGGACGTTCGGCGTCCGCAGCGGCCGCCCTGAGATCCTCGCGGCGTTGTTGCGCGGCGACGCGGTCGACCCCGCCGAGTACTACTTCCGGCTGGGCGTACGACTGGAGACGTCGGTGCCCGCGCTGGCCGCGCTGGAGCAGTCGATCTTCGTGGCGTCGGCGATCCGCGAGGCCGACCGGGTGCGCTACACCGCCTACCGCGTCACCTAGGTGGTCCCGGGCGGCGGGTTGTGCGCGATCGCCCTCCCCGTGCCCGGCCCCTGTGCTATCCCATCTACTATGCGCCTGTAGTAGATGCTCGAGCCTGCGGAGGGGGTGGGATGGGACGCACTCACCCCCTGCTGCGGCTGGCGTTGTTCGTCGCCGTGGCGTTCGGGGTGTTCGGCATGCACACCTTCGGCCACCCGGCCGGACCCGACGCCGCCCACGCGAGCGCCGCACACGGAAGCACCGGCCACGACGCCGGCGCCGCCCACGAGATCGCCGCCGCGCCTGACGCCGCACACGGACCGGACGGCTCGCCCGGGCACCGCGACGGGACGCACGCGTTCACCGTGTGCCTGGCGGTGCTGGGCGGCGCCCTGGTCCTCGGCGTCCTGGCCCTGTTGCGCCGACGCCGCCGGGGCACCGGCACACCGACCGGCCCCTGGTCCCGGGTGAACCGCCCGGACCGGGGTCCACCCCGGCCGGCCATCGGGCTGCGACTGCGAGCCGTAACGGTCCTGCGGACGTGAGGAGAGCACGGTCCGGCGTCTCGCCCGGACCCGACGACTCCGTTCCGGAACACCTCACGACAAGGACCACGTACTGATGAAACCGACCATCCTGCGCCGCGCCGCCCTCACGGGCGTCGCCCTGTCCGCCCTGATCGCCACCGCCGCCTGCGGCGGCGCGGACGACACCGGCGGCATGACGCACGGCACCGGCAGCAGTTCCGCGGCGGGCGCCTCGCCCTCGGCCGGCGCCACCGTCAACGACGCCGACGTGATGTTCGCCCAGATGATGATCCCGCACCACCAGCAGGCCGTCACGATGGCCGACCTGGCCCCGACGCGCGCGAGCGACCCCGACCTGAAGGCCCTGGCCGCGAAGATCAAGGCGGCGCAGGATCCGGAGATCGCCACCATGAAGGGGTGGCTCACGGCCTGGGGCAAGCCCACGGACCTGCCCAGCGACCACAACATGCCCGGCATGAGCGCCACGCCCGGGCACGGCATGCCGGGGATGGACTCGGGGATGCCCGGCATGCTGTCCGAACAGCAGATGAAGGACCTCGCCGCGGCGAACGGCGCTGCCTTCGACAAGATGTTCGCCGAGATGATGATCGCCCACCACAAGGGTGCCATCGACATGGCCAGGACCGAACAGGCCGACGGGAGCAACCCCGAGGCCAAGGCGCTGGCCGCCAGGATCGCCTCGGATCAGGCCGCCGAGGTGCAGACCCTGCAGAAGATCCTCGACCGCCTGTAGGCGACCGGGTGCGGCCGGCCCCGGCGTCGGGACCGGCCGCACCGCCACGACACCTGACGTACCCTGACCGGCACGAAGGGAGAGCGCGTGGCGGAACTGGGCCGACTCGAATCGGCAGTGATGGACGTCCTGTGGCGTGCGCCCGAGCCCGTGCTCGTGCGCGACGTCCTCGACGCGGTGACCACCGACCGGGTCCTGGCGTACACGACGGTTCTGACCGTGCTGGACAACCTGCACCGCAAGGGCTGGGCCGTACGGGAGAAGGACGGCAAGGCCTACCGCTACCGTGCCGCCGGTACCCGCGAGGAGATCATCGCGCGGACACTGCGCCGGGTCGTCGAGACGAGCACCCACCCCGACCTGGTGCTCCTGCACTTCGCCCGATCCGCCTCTGACCGCGAGCTGCACATCCTGCGGCAGGTCCTGGACGAGCGGGAGTCCGGGAAGTGAGCCTCGCGCTCGCCCTCGTCACCGGCGCGGCGATGGTCGCCTGGTGTGGCCCCGCCGCCTTGCGGCTGTGCTTCCGGCACGTCGCCGACCCCGTCGCGATGCTGCTCGGCTGGCTCGGCCTGATCGTCGCGGTGTTCGCCACCTTCGTCCTCGCCACCGTGATGCTCCTCGCGCCGGGCAGCACCCGGCAGTGGGCGCTGCACGATCTCGCCCGCATCTGCTGGCACTGGGCGCAACCCAGCCGGCCGCCCGCCGTCGACGAGATCGTCGGGGCGACCGGCGCGCTGCTCCTGCTGGCCTTGCTCGCCCGGTTCACGGCGACCTGCACCCGCCGGGCGCTGCGCGCCCGCCGTGCCCGCCGCGCCCACGCCGACCTGCTCACGCTCGCCGGCGACCCGTCGGAGCGCGGCGAGGCGGCGGTGCTGTGGATCCCCCATCCGACCCCGATGGCCTACAGCCTCGGCGGATCCGGCGGGCTGACGGTGCTGGCCAGCGCCGCCGGTGACCTGCCGGCCGAGCAGCTCGCCGCGGTGCTCAGCCATGAGCGGGCACACCTGCGGGAGCGTCACCACCTCCTGGTGGCCGCCGTGGAAGGGCTCGCCGCCGCCGTACCGTGGCTGCCCCTGACCCGCCAGGCGCCCGCGGCCGTGCGCCTGCTCGTCGAACTGCGCGCCGACGCCGCCGCCGTCCGCGAGTGCGGCCCGACCGCCGTCCGCGACGCGCTGCTGACCTTCGCCGGCGCGCCGCACCCGCCGTCCGCGCTGTCGATGGCCGGTGCCGATGTGGCCATCCGGCTGCAGCGCCTCCAGGGGCGCCGCCCGCACCGCCGTAACCTGCTCGCCCGTGCCGTGCTCGCCTCGACCACCCTGGCGGCCCCGCTGGGCGCCGGTGTGGTCACCGGCATCCTGTTCTGCCTGTAGACCCCGGGACCACCCGGGCGTCGCGGCCTACGTGCCGGTGTTGACCAGGATCGCGGTGGCCAGCAGGACAGCCACCATCAACACCGCCTCCGCCAGCACCGTGCGGCGCAGGCGACGCATCCCGTCCGGGGTGGGGTCGTCCAGCCGGGGCACCACCCGCCTGCTGTTGTAAAGCCCGACGACGGCCACGACCGCCACCAACGCGACCTTGACCAGGAGCACCCGTCCCCAACCGGTGCTCACCAGGTGACCGGGTCGATCCAGGATCGCCACTGTCAGTGCGACGCCTGCGGCACCCGTCAACGCCACGGCGGCGCTGGCCGGAACGGAGAATCGCACCGCCATCTCGGCGGCGCCCGTCGGCACACCGAGACGCGCACGCCCGAACAGCAACGCCGCCAGGAGCAGAACCCCGCCGACCCACACCGCCGCGGCGAACGTGTGCGCGACGTCCGCCGCCACGACGATCATCCGCGGTCCCGCGGTGACGGTGTGCCCGTCGAACAGGAACGAACCGAGCAGCAGCGCCACTGTGACACCGAGGAGCACCGGCCGGACCGCTCGCGCGCGTATCCGCTGCGCCTCGCCGCCGCTCACGTCACCGGCGGGCGGCACGGCCAGGGGACGAGGGGCGGTCGGGATCGCGGCGACCGTCGCCACGGCATGCCGCCCGACCGCGTGCCGGCCCCGGATCAGCGCCGCTTCCAGGGAACCGGCCACGAGCAACCCGGCCGCACCGGCGAACCGCAGGCCCAGCCCGGCGGCCACCGGCGTACGGCCGAGCGCGGTCAGCGCCGGTACGCTGACCGCCGAGGTGAGACCGCCCCCGCCGAACACGGCCGCCAGGGCCGCCAGTTCGAGCACCACACCGGCCGCCACAGTCAGCCCGGCGACGCGTACCCAGACCTGGACCAGCCGGATGTCGCTGCGCGTACCCACCAGTGTGGTCAGCGCGAAGACCAGACCACCCACACCGAGCAGGATCGCCCCGTAGGACAGCCACCGCCCCGCCGTGCCGACGAACCGCACCGAACCCTGGTCGGCGTCAGCCGTGTGACCCACCGCGTGCCCAGCGGAATGGGCCGGTGGGGACGCCGACGGAACGGCCGGTCCACCGTGACCGGTGTGCCCGTGCGAACCGGCCGTGGGCCGGGGGGTGGCCGTCGCGCCCGGTGGCGCGTCGGCCGGGACCACGGTGAACGTGACATCGCCGGTCAGGGGATGGGCGTCCGGGGCGGCCACGCTCCAGCGCAGCGTGAACTCCCCGTCGGTCAACGCGGCGGAGGGGTGGACCAGCCAGGTACGGCCCCCGTCGGGGGTGTGAGTGGTCACCGGAACGGCCGCACCCTCGCGGGAGAGCCGGAAGCCGGCCGCGGTGGGCGTGCCGGGGGCGCTGAACGTCAGCCGGATCTCCGCGACCGCGGCGTCCACGCGCGTGCCGTCCGCCGGTACGACCTTGAGCAGCTTGAAGTGCGCGGCGGCGGGCGACGCGAACCCGAGCACCACGAACACGGCGGGGCAGCACGCCAGCCACACCAGCAGCATCCACCGTGCCGCGCCGCGCGCCGGTGACCGATGACGCCCCGGGAAAGGCACCGCTGATCCCTTCGTCGAGGAGGCGTGGAGCCGGCGCCCATCGCTCCGACCTGATGCGGTCGCCATCCTAAGGGAACTACTAGCAGTTGGTAGTAGAGAGCTGGCCTGGTCAACGGAGCAGTGCGTCTTCGTGGCGTCGGCGATCCGCGAGGCCGACCGGTGCGCTACACCGCCTACCGCGTCACGTAGGTGTTCGCGCTCCGGGCCTCAGATCTGCACTCCCGCGTAGATCCACGGCACGATCAGCGCGTACCCGAGCAGGAGCGCGCCGACCGTGACGACCGGTGAAGGTCATGTGGGTGTCGGGTACGCCAGGGCGCGCTTGTCCGGCTTGCCGCTCGCCGCCACCGGAACCCGCTCGATGGCCTGGATCGTCTTCGGTGCCGACGAGTCGCCCAGCGCCTCCGTCACCACGGCACGCAGCCGCCCGGCATCGATGTCGTGACCGGCGGCCGGCACCACGTACGCGTGCACCGCCTCCCCGGTGACGTCGTCGGGACGGCCGACGACGTACGCCTCGGCGACCGTGGGATCGGCGGCGAGGACCCGCTCGATCGGGCCGGCGTACACCAGGTTGGCGTGCACGATGACGACGTCCCGGATCCGGCCGAGCAGGTGCAGGTAGCCGTCGCCGTCCAGCCGGGCCAGGTCGCGGGTGCGCACCCAGCCGTCGACGAACACGTCGGCGGTCTCGTCCGGGTCGTCCCAGTAGGCGGTGGCCTGCGCCGGTGTCCGCACGAACAGTTCCCCCTCGGTGGCGGGCCGGCCGTCGGCGTCCCGGATGGACAGCGCGGTCACCGCCGGTGGGCGGCCGACCGAGGCGAGCGCGGCCGGGGACGCCAGCATCTCGGCCGGCGTCACCATCGTGATCATCCCGGTCTCGGTCTGGCCGTAGCCGTGGAAGACGACGGGGCCGAGCACGTCGAGCGCCTCGGACAGCCGGCCCGGTGGGAGTGGGGAGCCGGACACCAGCAGGGCCCGCAGGCTGCTCAGGTCGACCGGATCGGCGCGCTGGTCGCGCACGAGCTGGTACAGCTTGCCCACGGTGATGACGCTGGCGGTCGCCCGGTGCCGGGCGATCATGCCGGGGAAGCCCGGGGGCCGGGCCGCGACGAGGGTGCCGCCCGCGGCCAGGGTGAGGATGCCGTACTCCAGCATCACCTGGCTGCTCAGCGAGCCGAAGACCAGGTAACGCTGGAGCCGGGTGGCGAGGTCGGCGATCGCCGGGGGCCACCGGTCCGGGTACGGCGCCCAGGCGGCGCTCATCGCCGCGTACGTCTGCGCGCAGCCCTTCGGGCTGCCGGTGCTGCCGCTGGTCCAGACGATCCGGGCGACGTCGTCCGGGCGACCGGCGGCGATCAGCGGCCTTCCGTCGTCGGCGGTGCCCGCCAACTCGGCGACCCGGGCGTCGTCGACCAGCAGCGTGTTCTCGCCGAGTTGCCAGGCGCGGTGGGCCGGTGTCAGGTCGGGGCGGATTCCGGATACCCGGGCGCCGACCGCGAACGCCGCGATGATCGCCGCGAACGCCTCCGCGGTGACGCCGAGCCGCAGGGCCACCCCGACGCCGGGGCCGGCCCCCGCGGCCCGGAGCCCGGCGGCGATGCGCCGGACCAGCCGGTACATCTGGGCCGTGGTCACGGTCTGGTCGCCGTCCTCGAAGACCGGCCGGTCGTCACCGGTGGCGAGCAGGTCCAGCACGGGCTGCGGCCAGACCTCAGCCGGCATCGGAGAGCACGCCCTTGACGAAGAGCACGAGCGGCTGGTGGTGCACGTCCGGCAGATTCCAGTGGTTCTCCAGGTTCTCCGCGAGGTGGTGCGTCGCGACGACCCGGCCGCCGCGATGGACCCGGACGACCGGGTGCAGGTAGCTGGCGTCGTGCGCGTGCGCGGCGTCGTTCTCGGCGATCCGCGGCACCGTGACGTCGAACGGGTCGACCTGGTCGTGGTCCGGCCCGTACTCCAGGGTGACCACGAACGCGAACGGCTCCGGGCCCAGGCCGCCGTCGTGCACGTACGCGACGGGCACCTCCTCGTGGTAGCGCGCGGTGTCGCCGTCGACGACGACGACGTCGCCGAGGACCGCGAACTGCTGCCACAGCGCGGAGGTGCGGTTGATCCGGGCGATGACCGCGTCGGCGATCGCCTCCGGGGTGGGTTCCAGCGGCGTGGCCGGCCACGGGGTGTCGTGGTGGCGGGCGCCGAGGATCCGGTGCAGGGCCCGCACGCCGTACCGGAAGCCGTGGATGAACCCGTTCGTCGAGCGCTTGAAGTCGCGCTGCTGGGTGAGGGTGCCGGCGAAGTAGAGGCCGGGCATGTTCACCGACTCGTACGCCGGGGTCTGCTCGGGGAAGCGGTCGTTGATGACCAGCCGCGGCCGGGCGGACGGGTCGAAGATGCTCGCGTCGAACCGGAATCCGGTGCAGAGGATGACCCGGTCGTAGTCGATCTGCCGGATCGCCTCGACCGTGCGGGCGTACCGGAAGTCGATCCGGTAGCCGCCGTCGTCGCGCCGGGCGATCCGCTCGACGACGCCGTCGAGGACCGCGTTCTGCGACTTGAGCTGGTACGTGTCGAGGAAGTTGTTGTTCACCGCGCGCAGGTGCCCGACGTAGTGCGACTGCCACGCCAGCTTGATCGAGTGCGGGCCGGCGACGTGGATGACAGCGGCCGTCTCGACCAGGGCGTCAGCGGTCTCGAAGGCCGAGTTGCCCTTGCCGATGATGAGGACGCGCTGGTTCGTGAAGTCGTCCGGGTCGACGCTGACCGTGTCGTACCGCTCGGCGAGCGCGGCGCCCTCGATCGGCGGGACGTACAGCTGGGACACGCCGGTGGCGACGACCACCCGGCGGGCGGTGAGGGTGTCGTCGCCGGCGTCGACGGTGAACAGGTCGCCGTCGCGCGCGATCCGGGTGACCCGGGTGTCGTACCTGACCCGGAGGCCGCGTGCGAAGTCGGCGAGGTAGCGCACCAGGTCGGCCGCGTCCGGGAAGTACCGGCGGCTGTAGTTCTTGAACAGCAGCGCCGGATCGTCGGTGAGCAGCGAGTTCCAGTCCGCGCGCAGGTTGAACTCCGGATCGTCGGACCCGGTCCAGACCTTGTTGATCGAGATGAGTTGCCGGTGCCGGGGGTAGGTGGTGAAGAACGTGCCCGGCGCCGGGCCGGCCTCCAGGACCAGGTAGTCGCGGCCGTCGCGCTCCAGCAGGTGAGCGAGCTGCAACCCGGCCGGTCCGGCTCCGATGATCAGATAGTCGACCGTCATGCGCCGCAACGTAGCGACTCGATCTCAGAGCGTTCTGAGAATTCGTCTCTAGGGTGCGATCGCATGACGACAGAGGTGGACCTCGATGTCCCACTGCGGATCGCCGACCTCCGTGCCGCCCGTGACCCGGTCAAGGTCGTGGTCGGAGCACAGGCCAGGGAGCGCGTCACGGCCGCCCGTACCTTCCTGTCCGCGGTGCTCGGCGACGACCGCGCGGTGTACGGCGCGACCACCGGCTTCGGCGCTCTCGTCGGGTACGCGGGCCGCGCCGACCTGCGCGACCAGGCCGACAACACGCTCGCCCACCTCGGCGCGGGGCAGGGCCCGGAACTCGACCCGGAGGTGGTCCGCGCGACTCTGCTGCTGCGGGCGGCGTCGCTGGCCCGGGGCGCGTCGGGGGTCTCCCCGCACGTCATCGACGCGCTCGCGGCGATGCTCGCGACCACGTTCGTCCCCGCGGTGCCCCGGCTGGGTTCGGTCGGCGCCAGCGGTGACCTGATCCCGCTGGGCGCCGCCGCCCAGGCGTTACGGGGCCGGGGGCACGCCTACCTGGACGGGGTACGGCTACCGGCGGCCGAGGCGCTGCAGCGGGCCGGCCTGGAACCGCTGCCGCTGGACGGGCGGGACGCGCTCGCCCTGGTCAACGGCACGTCGCTGACCACCGCGGCGACGGCGCGGGCGCTGGACGCGGCCCGCTGCGCGCACCGGGCGGTCCAGGTGCTCACCTGCCTGCTCGCCGATCTGCTGGGCAGCGACACGCAGTTCCTCGACGCCCGGCTGCTGGCCGCGTACGGCCATCCGGGCGCGGTCGACGTGGGCGCGCGGATGCGGCGGGTCGGCGCCGGGATCGTCGCGTCCGGGGCGCGCCCGTTGCAGGAGCCGTACAGCATCAGGTGTGCGCCGCAACTGCTCGGCGCGGCCGAGGACGCGCTGCGCTACGTCGACGCCGTCGTCGGGGCCGACCTCGCGAGCGTGACCGACAACCCGCTGTTCTTTCCCGACGAGGACCTCGTCGTGCACGGCGGCAACTTCTTCGGG
This sequence comes from Micromonospora chalcea, assembly GCF_002926165.1. Taxonomy (GTDB): domain Bacteria; phylum Actinomycetota; class Actinomycetes; order Mycobacteriales; family Micromonosporaceae; genus Micromonospora; species Micromonospora chalcea. The sequence goes on from NZ_MAGP01000001.1 coordinate 224,140, forward strand.
CAGCCGGCCGCGTTCGCCGCCGACGTGCTGTCGATGGTCGTGGCGCAGGTCGGCAACCTCGCCGAACGGCAACTGGATCTGCTCGTCGACCCGAACCGCAACGGCGGCCTGCCGCCGATGCTGGCCGCCGGCCCGGGACAGCAGCACGGGCTCCAGGGCGTGCAACTGGCGGCGACCGCCCTGATCACCGAGATCCGCCGGGACACCATGCCCGCGAGCATGCAGAGCGTGCCGACCAACCTGCACAACCAGGACGTCGTCCCGCTCGGCACCCAGGCCGCGCTGCGGGCGCTGGACCAGGCCCGGCTGCTGCACCTGATCGTCGGATCGCTCGCGGTGGGACTGCGCCAGGCGGCGTACGTCGGCGCGCGTGCGCCGACCGCGCCCGGCTGTGCCGAGGCGCTGGCCGCGGTGGCCGCTGTCGTACCGCCGATCGACCCGGACCGGCCGCTGGACGCCGACGTGCGGCGCGCCGCCGACGTGATCGCCGATTTCTCCGTTTCCTTCTCCTGAGGTGGACGCACATGACGCTTGACTACCTGATCGTCGGAGCCGGACCGGCCGGCCTGCAGCTCGCGGCCCTGCTGGAGGCCGACGGCAAGCGCGACTATCTGGTCCTGGAACAGGCGGGAATACCGGGGGCGTTCTTCGCCACCTTCCCCCGCCACCGGCAACTGATCTCCATCAACAAGCCGCACACCGGCTCCGACGATCCGGAGCTGAACCTGCGGCTGGACTGGAACTCGCTGCTCAGCGACGACCCGGCGCTGCGGTTCACCGGCTACACCGAGCGGTACTTCCCCGACGCCGACGTGATGGTCCGTTACCTGGCCGACTTCGCCGCGAAGACGGGGGCGCGTGTCCGGTACGGCTGCCGCGTGACGTCGGTCGGCAAGGTCGACGGGGTGTTCGAGGTCCGGGCGGGGGAGGAGGTGTTCCGGGCGCGACGGCTCGTCGTCGCCACCGGCGTCTCGCAGCCGTACCGGCCGGAGATCCCGGGCCTGGAACTCGCCGAGCAGTACGCGGAGATGTCCGTCGACCCGCGCGACTACCTGGACCAGAAGGTGCTGATCATCGGCAAGGGGAACTCCGCGTTCGAGACCGCGGACAACCTGATGGAGACCACCACGCTGATCCACGTGGCCGGGCCGAGTTCGATCCGGATGGCCTGGCGCACGCACTACGTGGGACACCTGCGCGCGGTGAACAACAACTTCCTGGACACCTACCAGCTGAAGTCGGCGAACGCGATCCTCGACGGCGACGTCAAGCGGATCGAGCGCGACGGCGACGGCTTCACTGTGACCTTCTCGTTCTCCCGCGCCGACGAGGTGGTCAAGGAGCTGCGGTACGACCGGGTGCTCGCCTGCACCGGGTTCGCCTTCGACGCGTCCATCTTCGACGACACCTGCCGTCCGCAACTCGCCATCCGGGACCGCTTTCCGGCGCAGACCCCGGAGTGGGAGTCGGTGAACGTGCCCGGCCTCTACTTCGCGGGCACGATCAGCCAGGAGCGGGACTTCAAACGCTCGACGAGCGGCTTCATCCACGGTTTCCGGTACGCCGTCCGGGCGCTGCACCGGATCCTGGAACGGCGGTACGGGGACACGCCGTGGCCGGCGGAGAAGCTGGACGCCACCGGAGAGCTGATCGCCGACGCCGTCGTCGCGCGGGTCAACCGCACCTCCGCGCTGTGGCAGCAGTTCGGCTTCCTCGCCGACGTGGTCACCGTCGCCGGGTCCGACGCGCGCTACCACGAGGAGGTGCCCGTCGAGTACTTCACCGGCACCGGCCTGCGTACCCCCGACCACGACTACGAGCACGCCTTCGTGGTCACCCTGGAGTACGGTCCCGAGCACGACCAGGTGGACCCGTTCGACGTCACCGTCAACCGGGTCGCCCAGGACGTCGCCGGCCAGGCCCACGACGCCGCCTACCTGCATCCGGTCGTCCGCCATCACCGGGCGGGCCGGGTCGTCGCCACCCACCACCTGGCGGAGAACCTGGAGAACCGATGGGACCGGCCGGAGACCCATGTCGCGCCGCTCGTCGCGTTCGTCGACAGCTGCCTGAGCAGTGCCGAGAGCTGAGATGCGCCCGCTCGACGCGGCGCTGGACGGTCCGGCGCTGAACCTGGCCGAGCTGGCCGCCGACGCGCGGGGCCGCCTGGACCCGGTGCACTGGGACTTCTTCTCCGGCGGAGCCGGCGAGGAACGTACGGTGCGCGCCAACGAGGCGGCCTTCGCCCGGCGCTACCTGGTGCCCCGCGTCCTGCGCGGCGCCGCCCGGCGCGACCTGCGGGTCTCCCTGTTCGGCAGCCGGATCTCGATGCCGGTGCTGATCGCGCCGACCGCGTTCCACCGGCTGGCCCACCCCGAGGGCGAGGTGGCCACCGCCCGCGCCGCCACCGAGGCGGGCACGATCATGGTGGTCAGCATGGCGGCCACCCGCCCGGTCGAGGAGATCGCCGCCGTCGGCGGGCCGCTCTGGTTCCAGCTGTACCCGCAGCCGGACCTCGACTTCACCGCAACGGTGGTACGGCGGGCGGAGGCGGCCGGGTGCAGCGCTCTGGTCGTCACCGTCGACTCGCCCGTGTTCGGCCGGCGCGAACGCGACCTGCGGCACGGCTTCGTCGACCTGCCGGCCGGGCTGAGCTGCGAGAACATGCGCGACGCGACCGGCCGGGTGCGGGACATCGAGATGGACGCCGGGCTGGACTGGACCCGGATCGCCCGCCTGCGCGAGATCACCGCGCTGCCGATCCTGCTGAAGGGGGTGCTGCATCCGGCGGACGCGGCGCTGGCCGTCTCGTACGGTCTCGACGGTCTGCTGGTCTCCAACCACGGGGGCCGGCAGCTCGACGGCGCGCTGGCCACCCTGGACGCGCTGCCCGCGGTGGTCGAGGCCGTCGGCGGGCGGCTGCCGGTGCTGCTCGACGGCGGTGTCCGCCGGGGCGCCGACGTCCTGGTGGCGCTGGCGCTCGGCGCGAGCGCGGTGCTGGTCGGCCGCCCGGTGCTGTGGGGGCTCGCGGTGGGCGGCGCCGCCGGGGTACGCCACGTGCTCGACCTGCTCCACGCCGACCTCGACCGGACGCTGACGCTGGCCGGCGTCACCGGGCCGGCCGACCTGCGCGACGACCTGGTCGCCACGGTGGCGTGCGGATGAGCGCCCTGATCGTCCTGCTGGTCCTGGCCGGGATCGGGTGGACCGTGCCGTACTGGCTGCCCCGCACCGTGGTCCGGCTGCGGGAGTGGGTGTTCGTCAGAGTCAACGGTGTCGAAGGCGTTCCGGTGCCGGGCCCCGTCGTCGGCATGGAGCACTTCGAGCGGGTGTACGCCGATCCGGCGGCGGACGGACGCAGCCGCGGGGCCGGGCTGTCGGACCTGTTCTGGTACTGGCTGGCGCCCGGACCGCACATGCACCAGGAACATCTGGAGCCGGGGGAGCGCTACCGCACCGTCGCCGCCACGACCCGGCGGGTGCTCGCGGTACGCCGCGAGCGCTGCGACGCTCTCGCCACCGCCGCCACCCGGCGGGTGCTCGACCGGTTGCCGGCCGACCGGACCAGCCACGTCCGGCTGCGTGACCTGATGATGCCGGTCTGGGCCGAGGTCTACTACGAGCTCGTCTTCGGCGAGGCGTGCCCGCCGCACGCGCGGGCGCTGATCGTCGCCAACGCCGACGACGTGGTCAGCGGGCTGAAGTGCACCGGACTGCGGCACATGTGGCGGCGCGAGCGGCTGACCGGGTATCTGCGCGACCGGATCGAGGCGGGCACCTGCCCGGTGACGCTGCCGCCGCCGGTCGGGGCCCAGGAGACGGCCTGGTATCTCCAGGGCGCGTTCTTCAACACCGCCGTGGTGCAGATGTCCGAGGCGATGGCGCACGTGCTGCTCGCCCTCGCCACGCACCCCGACGTGCAGCGCGGACTCGACGGTGACGACGCGCTGGACCGGGTGATCGACGAGACGCTGCGGGTGCACCCGCTCTTCGGCGTCGCGCACCGGATCACCTCGGCGCCGATCACGGTGGCGACCAGCGTGTCGCTGCCGGCCGGAACGGTGCTGCTCTTCAACTACCTGGCGTTCCACCGCGGTGGGGCCGCCGGTGACGACCGGTTCGACCCGGACCGGTGGCTGACGCTCAAGCGCGGCGACGCGCACTTCATCCCGTACGGGGTCACCGCGAACCGCGCCTGCCCGGCCCGCGGCGTCGCGCCGGTGATGATGCGCGCCGCGACCCGCGAGGTGCTGCGCCGCTACGTGCTGACCTCCTCCGTCTCACACACCCGGTCGCTGCCCAGCCGGGGCCCGGCGTATCTGACACCGGTCGGGAGCCCCCCGCCGGGGCGGCTGCGGCTGGCCGCGATGCGGTCGCGGGACCGGTGGGCCGACGTGGGCCGCAGTATCCGGCAACTGGTGTTCGGCACCTGGATGGTGGTCGACGCCCGCCGGCAGCGGTTGTGCACCGACTACTTCGAGAGGGCTGTCCGATGACACCAACGGAGCTGGCGCCACGGTTCTTCATCGCGGTCACGGTGATCCTGATCTTCTGCAAAGGGGTCGCGTGGCTGCTCGGCAAGGCGGGCCAGCCCGCCGTGGTCAGCGAGATGCTCGCCGGCGTACTGCTCGGCCCGTCGCTGCTCGGGCTCCTCCTGCCGGACGTGCAGAACGCCCTGTTCCCGGCCCCCCTGCTCCCGGTCCTCTACATCGTGGGTCAGGTCGGCCTGGTGCTGTTCATGTTCCAGGCCGGGTACGCGTTCAGCAGCCATCGGGTCACCGGGCTCGCCGGCACCGCCGGCGTGATCTCGCTGGCCGGAGTCACCGCGCCGCTGCTGCTGGGGGCGCTGCTGGTGCTGGTGACGGCGGGCGTTGTGCCGATCCAGGCCGACGGGACGTCACTCGGGGTCTCGGCCGCGTTCGTCGGCGTCGCCCTGGCCATCACCGCGTTCCCGATGCTGGCCCGGATCATCACCGAGAAAGGGCACGCCGGCACCCGGCACGGCACGCTCGCCCTGGCCAGCGGCGCGATCGACGACGTGGTCGCCTGGATCATGCTGGCCGCCGTGCTGGCGGTCGCGTCCGGCCGGGCCGGTCCGGCGATCGTCACCGCGGGCGGAGCGGTCCTGTTCGGGCTGGTGCTCTGGTTCGGCGGGCGTGCGGCCGCCGCCACGCTGATGACCCACCGGGCCCTCAACGACCGCGCCCGGCTGCTCGGCACCGTCGCCCTGCTGTTCCTGGTCGCCTGGTACACCGACGAGATCGGGCTGTACGCGGTCTTCGGCGCGTTCGCGGTCGGCGTGGTGATGCCGCGCACCGACAACACCGACAAGGTGGTGGACACGCTCACACCGGTCGCCGCGACGCTCTTCCTGCCGTTGTTCTTCACCTACTCGGGCCTGCGTACGGAGTTCGGCCTGCTCGCCTCGCCGCCGGTGCTGTTGTTCGCGCTGGCCTGCGTGACGGCGGCGATCGCCGGCAAGTTCGGCGCCTGCTGGGCGGCGGCCCGGCTGCGGGGTGAGCCGTCGAGCGTCGCGATGCGGGTCGGCGCGCTGATGAACGCCCGTGGCCTGATGCAGCTCATCGCGCTGAACGTCGGGCTGGAGGCGGGCATCGTGAGCCCCGCCCTGTTCACCGTGCTGGTGCTGGTCGCGCTTGTCACCACGCTGATGACGACGCCGGCGCTGAGCTGGATCGAGCGCCGGGAGGCGCGGCAGCCCGACGGCGTACGGACGCCCGCGCTGGCGGTTTCAGATAGTTGAAGAGGCAAGTACTGACCCTTCCATCGTCAACCATCTATGAGATCGTTAACATATGCGGGGCGGAACATCGAACCGGCTGTTGCTGGTCGAGGACGACGCGGATCTGACCGAGATGCTCACCGAGACGCTCGGCCACGAAGGTTACCTGGTCGACCAGGCCTTCGACGGCCAGCGCGGGCTGCATCTCGGGCTGACCCGCCCGTACGACGTGATGGTCATCGACCGGATGCTGCCGGCGCTCGACGGCCTCGACCTGGTCACCCGCCTGCGCGCCCGGGCGGTCCCGGCCCGGACCCTGATGCTCACCGCCCTCGGCACCGTCGACGACCGGATCGCCGGGCTGGACGCGGGCGCCGACGACTACCTGGTCAAACCGTTCGACCTCGACGAACTGAGCGCCCGGGTCCGGGCGCTGTGCCGGCGCCGGCCCGAGCCGACCGACGTGCTGCGCATCGGTGCCGGGCGGCTCGACCTGGGACCGCGCGAGGCGGTGCTGCCCGACGGCACCCGGGTGGCGCTGTCCACCCGCGAGTTCGAGCTGCTGCGGGTGCTGGCGGCCCGGCCGAACGCCGTCCATCCGCGAGCCGTGCTGCGCCGCAAGGTCTTCGAGGAGGCCGCCGGCGCATCGATAGTGGACACATACGTCTACTACCTGCGGCGCAAGCTCGGCCGCGCGGTGGTACGCACCGTGCACGGTCTCGGCTACCGCCTCGGGACCCTCTGATGGAGGCGGTCGAGAAGGCGATCGTCAGACGGGCCCGGCTACGGATCGGCCTGCTCGTCGGCCTCACCATCGGCGGCCTGCTCCTGCTGGCCGGCGGCATCTCCTACGCGGTCCTGGTCCGCGGCCAGGAGGCGCAGATCCAGCGTGAGCTGGCGTGGGGCACGGAACACGGGACGATCGCCGGGCCGCCCGCATGCAGTTGGATCTTCCGGTACGACGGCGCCACCGTGCGCACCGGCGCGAACCCGCCGCCACCGGGCTTCCCGTTGCACGACACGCTGGCCACCGTGGCGGCGAACCGGACCACCGAGATCACCACCGTCGCGCGTAACGGCACCACGTACCACGTACGCACCGAGGCGCGCGGCGACACCGTCGTCCAGGCGGTGTTCGACGCCCGCTTCCAGCTCTCCGACCGCCGGCACCTCCTGCTCGCGTTCAGCCTCGCGGCGGTGGCCGGGCTGCTCGCCGCCGTGCTCACCGGTGTCCTCGTCGGCCGCCGTGCCGTCGCGCCGCTCGCGGAGGCGCTGACCCGGCAGCGCCGCTTCGTCGCGGACGCCAGCCACGAGCTGAGGACGCCGATCGCCCAGGTGCACACCCGGGCCCAGCTGATCGCGCGCCGGGCACGCAACGACGGCGCCGCCACGAACCTGGACGACCTGGAACGGCTGATCGGCACCACGCGCCGGCTCGGCGAGATCGTCGACGACCTGCTGCTCTCCGCCCGGCTCGCCGCCGCGCCCGCCGACCGGGAGCCGGACCCGCCGCTCTACCTCACCGCGCTGATCGGTACGACAGTCGCCGCCGAGGGTGACCGGGCAGCCGAGCGCCAGGTCACGCTCGTCCTGGACGTCCCGGGTGACCCGCTGCCGGTGCCGGGTGTCGAGTCGGCCCTGCGCCGGGTCGTCGGCGAACTGCTGGCGAACGCGCTCGCCCACACCCCCGCGGGAGGCCGGATCACCGTGACGCTGCGGGCGGTGGACAACGCCGCGGAGTTCGTGATCGCCGACACCGGCAAGGGCTTCGACCAGGCGGACGCCCGGCGGATCTTCGACCGGTTCCACCGTGGCGCGGGCGCCGGAGACCGCCGCTTCGGCCTGGGACTGGCGCTGCTTCAGGAGGTCGTCACGAGCCACCACGGCACAATCGAGGCGGAGGGTCAACCGGGCCGGGGAGCCCGCTTCACGGTGCGCCTTCCCACGGCGGGATCGTCGGCTACCACGGGTCGGGCCGCGCGGATCAGGAACCTTCGGATGTGGCAGCTCGGCGCCGGTACGTGATCGCCGGACGGGACGGATCGCCACACCGGGACGCCGCGTGGTCGCTCCGAGCGCACTGGCCGCCAGTGCGCTCGGAGCGACGGATGAGATCGCCGGTGCGAACCCGGGCATCCCCCGGCCCGCGGTGCCGGGTCAGATGCCGAGCGACCTCCGAGTGGCCCGCACCGTGTCGGACAGTTCCTCGTAGCAGTCGAATCCCCGCTCGATGCAGTCCATGTCGACCCCGCATTCGCGCTGCCGCGCCCGCAGCAGTGACTCGTCCGCCACATACACCGGAAAGGTCAGGAAATCGACGTCGGGAACCCGTTCCCGGAGCACGGCTACCTCGTCCTGCCCGTCTTCCCTGACCTGGAGCCAGCCGTTGAGGTCATCGTGGACGACCGCGCCGGCGGCGATCCCCTTCGTCCAGCCGGTGAAGAGCGCGGCGAGGCTGGTGGCGGCACGAGCCGAACCCCAGACGTCGGGGGTGAACTCGTAACGCCAGATCTCGCCCTCGTACTCGCCGGCGAGCACGAACGTGTAGACCAGATGCTCGAAGTTGAACAAGCGCACCTGGTGCCGCCACGGGAACGGCGTGCCGATCGAGATGGCCAGGGTGTCGAGTTCCTCGCCCCCGTCGGCCGGCCACGGCATGATCCAGCCGCCGTTGGGAAGCAGCCGCCGGGGCGGCCAGTTCTGTGACTGGAACCAGGCCAGCTGCTCCGCGACGTGGTCCACGCCGAAGATGCGGTAGACCGAGCCGGGCGGCTGCCCGGCGGGTGCCTCGGCGTGCTCGGGCCAGTCGAGGCCGGCCGCGGTCGCCGCCGCACGGTACTCCGCGACGGCGTCACGCAGTACGCGCATGTCGTCGAGCATCAGGGAGCCGCCGCCGGCTTGGGGCTCATGCACATGCTGGCCCCGCCCTCACTGACCCGGAACCCGAAGCTCGGCCCGTTCGCCGCGACCCACGGCTTCACCGGCAGCACGATGAACCGCTCTCCGTCGGCGACCTCGCACTTGCGGAAGAACGCCGACATCTCGGTGCCCTGCGGGCTCGACTCCGACGGTGGAACCGGCTTCAGGGAAGCGCGCTCGCCCGACAGGTTCACCGCCTGGTTGGTCACCCAGAACGGGAACTCGTCGCACACGGTTCCCGGCGCGCGCCCGGTGCACTCGTTCGGCGTGAAATGGGTGTTGAACCACCGGCGTGGATAGCCGGCGTCGATGGCGGCCCGACCGCCCTGGCTGCGAGCCGGGTAGAACCACTGGGCCCGCGTCGGTGGCTGCGGATATCCACCGTCACCCATCGCCGTCACGATGTGGGTCCCGGTCTCCTTCATGGGCCGGAGGTCGTAGGACACGCCACCGGGGACGTAGACGGCGAAGCCGTTGTCGCAGCCGGCCGTACCCTGGGTGCCACGCTGGGCGGTGCACGCCGCATCGATGATCCGCTTGAGCCGGCCGTCCTCGGCGTTGGTCCAGGCGAAGGGAATGCCGTCCCGGTCGGCCACCAGCTTCGTCGTCTTGATCACCTCCGCGTAGATCTTCAAGCTGTTGTACCACTCGCCCTCGTCCGCGCCCCAGTTCTCGAACGTGTCGAAGTCGGTGTCGTGGCGGATCGGGTACTCGAGGATGCCGTGGATGCCGATCTGACCGGGGAAGAGGATCTCGAGCAGCGCCCAGAGCGCGAGTCCGATGCCGATTCCCGAGAGAGCGACGACGACCCAGGAGGTGCCGACGGCGGCAGCGGGCGCGACTGCGACGAGCCGGACGGCCTGCGCGGCAGGCGCCAGCACGAGCGTGCACGTGGTGGTGTTCTGGGCGCACCAGGTGATCGGCATCGTCGCATTGCCCGGATCGAACAGCGTCGAGACGCGACCGGGGACCGGGTCCACCGAGGAGATCACCGGACCACGGCCGGGCGGTGCCGCCGAGAAGAGAAGCTGGGTGAGGCTGTCCGCGCAGTTGACGAGCTTCTCCCCGGACGGCGGTAGGAAGGCGTCCAGGCAGCTGTCGTTCGAGACGGTGTAGCAGCCCGGGAACAGCTCCGTGCTGCCGGCCGGCACCGTGACACTGGTACGCGAGTCCGCAGCGAGGTAGAAGTCTCCGCCGCTCCCGGCGCACTGAGAGCCTTCGCTTGCCGCCTGCTGGGTGGCGGCGGGAGACACCTCGTCCGTATTGATCATGGTGGTGAAGTCGGCGGAGAGCTCACGGGCCACCGTGCGGTCGGCGCGTAGCGCCTCGACCCGGAACGTGTACGGCGTGTACTCCTCCAGGGGGCCGATCGGAAGGACGATGCTGTTCCCCGCCGTGCACGGGTTCGCCGGATTGCCGTCGGCGTCCTGGCAGAAGTGGGTCAGCGAGAACTCGTCGTACAACTGGCCGTCGAGGTAGGCGCGGTAGCTGGTCTCGGTTGCGGGGTCGGGATGCCATGTTGCCGTGGCGGCACCCTGCTCCGGGTCGAGGACCAGGTCGGCGTCGGGATCCGGTGGCGGCGGGGCGGCGGCCGTCGTGAAGGACGCCGTGGCGCGGGTCGCGGACTTGTTGCCGGCCAGGTCGACGGCGACCACGGAAACCGTGTGGTTGGTGGACGGCGACAGCCCGGTGATGGAGTACGACCGGGTGCCGATGGTGGTCCGGTGCGGGGTTCCGCCGTCGACGGTGATCTCGTACCCGGCAAGGCCGTAGTTGTCCGTGGCCTCGCCCCAGGTCGCCTTGGCCGTGGTCGCCGTGATCGCGCCGACGGTCAGGTCCGGGACGGCGCTCGGCGGGAGCAGGTCCACCACGGTGACGGACCGCAGGATCCGGGCGTAGCGTCCGGGTTCGCGTTCGGCGCGGGCGCACACCTCGTTCTCGCCCAGTTCCGCCGGGCGAAGACTGGCGGTCCACGACGCCGACCAGTCCGACACACCGGCCGGCGGCGGCCCGAGGGTGATGTCGGTGGTGGTCAGCCGGCCGACCGAGACGTCGACCATGGTGGCGTTCTTGTGCAGGAAGCCGCTGAGAGCGATCTTCCCGTGCTCGTCGACCGCGACCTCGGTCCCGGTCGTCGGCCCTTCGAGCCGGATGGAGGCGTGGTTGACGTCCTCCGGCACCGACGGATCCGCGCACGCGGGAAGTTGCTCGGCCGGAGTCGCCTCGGCAGCCGGCTGGCTCACCAGGCCGACGGGGAGGATGAGCGAGACGGCGAGCGCCGTAGCTCGTAAGAATCTGCTGAAATGCCTGTCGTGCCCATGGTTGGCCATGCCTACCCCCGTATGAATGACGCCAATCAATGGTTGGGCGGACATTAGCAAGGCGCGGTCCATCGTGGTGGCCCCTCGTCGCCCGGTCGCACCAGGCGACGTGGCCGGAGCGGAGGTCACTAATCGGTTGCCCGTCGCGGTGAGGGCTGCCTAGATTGCCGATCATGCACGACATCGACGGGCGTTCCGGATGAGCAGCCGTCTCCGCGAGATCGCCCGGCAGACGGTCGCGATCGCCGAGTCGGGGCGCTACCGCAACAGCGCCGGCGAGGACATCACGATCGAAGCGGCGGTACGCGCCGCGGTCGACGGCACCCGCGAGCACCTGCCGGACGAGGTCCTCCACCTGGACGGCGCGAAGCCCGGCGCCGACACCGTCGAGGTGACGTACGAGTCGACGTTGCAGGCGGCCCGCCGGCTCGGACCCGGCGCGGCGTGTCTGGTGTTCGCGTCGGCGAAGAACCCGGGTGGCGGGTTCCTGGGCGGGGCGAAGGCGCAGGAGGAGAGCATCGCCCGCTCGTCGGCGCTGTATCCCTGTCTGCTCGCCGCCCCGGACTTCTATGCCTTCCACCGGGGGCAACGGGATCTGCGCTACAGCGACCGCGTCGTCTACTCCCCGGGCGTGCCGGTGTTCCGTGACGACAAGGGGAACCTGCTCGACCGGCCGTACACGACGTCCTTCCTGACCGCGGCGGCGCCGAACCTGGGCGCGATCGTGCGCAACCAGCCGGAGCGCGCGCCGGACGTGCCGGCGGTGCTGGGCCGGCGGGCCCGGCGGGTGCTGGAGGTGGCGGCCGCGCACGGGCATCGGACAGTGGTGCTGGGCGCGTGGGGGTGCGGGGTGTTCCGCAACGACCCGGCCGTGGTGGCCGGCGCGTTCGCCGACGCGCTCCGGGTGGTCGACCGGTTCGACCTCGTGGTGTTCGCCGTGCGCGACGGGCTGCCGGGCACACCGGTCTACCGCACGTTCGCGGAGCGCTTTCGGTAGGTTCGTCGCATGAGTGAGGACACGCTCCGGTCGGTGGAGATCGAGCGCACCAGCGTGGGCAGGTACGTCGTGCGCAACGCCCGTGGCGGCGAGCTGTCGATGGGTACGGGGGAGGACGCGACCTTCACGCCCGTGGAACTGCTGCTGGCGGCGCTCGGCGGCTGCACCGCCGTCGACGTCGACCTGGTGACCAGCCGGCGCGCCGAACCGACCCGGTTCGCCGTCACGGTGAGCGGTGACAAGATCCGCGACCCGGAGGCCGGCAACCGGATGGAGAACCTCACCGTCACCTTCGCGGTGGCGTTTCCGGCCGGCGCGGACGGTGACCGGGCCCGCGAGGCGCTGCCCCGATCTCTGCGGCAGTCACACGACCGGCTCTGCACCGTGTCCCGCACGGTGGAGCTGGGCACCCCCGTCACCATGGTGGACGCGAGCGACAGGGGCCCGGCCGAGCCTCGGTGACCGCCGGAGACCCGGTGCCACCCGGGCCGATCCGCCAGGTCTGTTAACGCTAACCATTGCCGAGGCAGTGTCCCGGCATGGGTCGCCATCCGGCCACAGAAAAGCCTTCGGAAAGCTTTGACCCCCCGATTACCTTGACAGCCGTCTATGTTATCGAAAACATGACTGGTAACCCGGACGTAACGCCGCTGCCATGATCGCTCGCCCCGTCTCGTGATCTCGGGAGCGGAAGCGACCAAGCGCGGGAGGTTTCGGTGGCACGAACCGCTCAGACGACGCGGACGGTTGCGGTGGTGGTCTCGGCGACCCTGGCACTCGGCGCGGGGGCGCTGGCCGGGGTGCCGCCCGCGTCGGCGGCGACGGTGGACACGACCGCGTCGTACGTGTTCGTGAACCGGCACAGCGGCAAGGCGATGGACCTGTACGACTGGTCGACGGCGGAGAGCGCGCCGGTGAACCAGTGGACGCGCAACGACCTCGCGGTGCAGCAGTGGCAGTTCGTGGACGCCGGTGGCGGCTTCTACAGGGTGCGGTCGCGGCACAGCGGGAAGGTGCTGGAACTGCCGAGCGGCAGCGACGGCACCCAGCTGGTGCAGTCCACCGACAGGTCGTCGGCCACGCAGCAGTTCCGGTTGCAGGACTCCGCGGGCGGGTTCGTGCGGTTCGTGAACCGCCAGTGGAACAAGGTGATCGACGTGTGGGGCTGGTCGACCGCCGACGGCGGCCGGCTGGCCGGCTACTCCGACCTGGACGGCGGCAACCAGCAGTGGCAGCTGATCCGCCTGGGCGGCGGGACGCCGACCACCCCGGCACCCACCACTCCGGCGCCGGCCTATCCGCAGCCCGGCCGGGTCACCGGCGACATCGGCGTGCACGACCCGACGGTGGTCAGACGACCCGACGGCACCTACCTCGTCGCGCACACAGGTGACGACATCGCGTTGAAGACCTCCACCGACCGGGTGGCCTTCCGCAACGCGGGCACCGTCTTCCCCGGTGGCGCGCCGTGGACCACCACGTACACGGGTGGCGCGCGCAACCTCTGGGCGCCCGACCTGTCGTACCGCAACGGGCGCTATCACCTGTACTACTCGGCGTCGACCTTCGGCTCCAACCGTTCGGCGATCTTCCTGGCCACCAGCGCCACCGGAGCCTCCGGGAGCTGGACCAACGAGGGGCTGGTCGTCGAGTCGCGGACCACCGACGACTTCAACGCCATCGACCCGAACCTCACCGTCGACGACCAGGGCCGCTGGTGGCTCACCTTCGGCTCGTTCTGGTCCGGCATCAAGATGATCCCGATCGACCCGGCCACCGGACGCCGGCTCGGCACCGCCATGTACGGTCTCGCGAACTACGGCCCCGGCATCGAGGCGCCGGTCCTGGTCAAGCGCGGCGCCTGGTACTACCTGTACGTCTCGTTCGACAGATGCTGCCAGGGCGCCGCTAGCACGTACCGGATCATGGTCGGCCGTTCGGCGAGCCCGACCGGGCCGTTCCTGGACCGCGCCGGCCGGGACATGCTCGCCGGGGGCGGCACCCAGATCCTCGCCTCGCACGGCAGCGTGCACGGGCCCGGCCACCAGGCGGTCCTCGCCGACACCGACGGCGACGTCCTCTTCTACCACTACTACGCCGACAACGGCGCGTCGCTGCTCGGCGTCAACCGCATCGGCTACGACGCCGACGCCTGGCCCTACGTCTACTGACCCGGGACCACCGATACCTGGCCCACCTGGGAGGGCACATGCCGCTTCGACACCTGCTCCGCACGGCCCACCGGGCCGGCGCGGCGCCCGCACGCCGTCGCCTGCGGCCGATGCTGGCCGCGGCGCTCGCGGCGATCGCCGTGACCGCCGGCCTGCCGGTGGCCGGACCCGCGCAGGCCGCACCGGCGGTGAACCACACCAACCCGCTGGTCAACCAGCGTGCCGATCCACACATCGTCAAGCACACCGACGGCTACTACTACATGACCGCGACGGTGCCGGAGTACGACCGGATCGTGCTCCGGCGGGCCACCACCCTCCAGGGACTGGCCGGCGCCGCGGAGACGACGATCTGGCGCCGGCACACCAGCGGAGAGATGGGCGCCCACATCTGGGCGCCGGAGATCCACTTCATAAACGGCAAGTGGTACGTCTACTTCGCCGCCGGACGCACCGACGACGTGTGGCGGATCCGGATGTACGTGCTGGAGAACACGAGCGCGAACCCGCTGTCCGGCTCGTGGACCGAACGCGGCCGGATCACCACGCCGTGGGACACGTTCAGCCTGGACGCCTCCACGTTCGTCGTGAACGGGGTGCGGTACCTGACCTGGGCCCAGCAGGAACCCGGCATCTCCACCAACTCCAACGTCTACCTCGCCCGGATGGGCGCCAACCCGTGGCAGATCACCGGCACGGTGACCCGGCTGGTGGTGCCGACGTACGACTGGGAGACCCGGGGTTACCGGGTGGCCGAGGGCCCGACGGTGATCCAGCGCAACGGCCGGGTGTTCCTCACCTACTCGGCGAGCGCCACCGACGCCAACTACTGCCTCGGCATGCTGACCGCGTCCGCCGGCGCGAACCTGCCCGACGCCGCCGCCTGGAGCAAGAGCCCGACCCCGGTGTTCGCCAGCAGCGCCGCCACCGGCCAGTACGGCCCCGGACACAACTCCTTCACCGTCTCCGACGACGGGCAGAGCGACATCCTGGTCTACCACGACCGCAACTACCGGGACATCAGCGGCGACCCGCTCAACGACCCGAACCGGCGGACCCGGATCCAGAAGCTGTACTGGAACGCCGACGGCACCCCGAACTTCGGCATCCCCGTGCCCGACGGGGCCACCCCGGTCCGGCTGCGGTCACACGACCTGACGACGAGCTACGTCCGGCACTACGACTACCGCGCCCGCGTCGAGCCGAACGTGACGAAGCTGGCCGACTCGCAGTTCCGCATCGTCCCCGGCCTCGCCGGCGGCGGATCGGTGTCGCTGGAGTCCACGAACTTCCCCGGCTACTACCTGAGGCACCGCGCGTTCGCCCTCTACGTCGAACGCGACGACGGCTCCGCCCTGTTCGACAACGACGCGAGCTTCCAGCGCCGTCCCGGCCTGGCCGCGCCCGAGGCGCTCTCGCTGGAGTCGCAGAACTACAGCGGCCGGTACGTCCGCCACCGCGACGGACTGCTCCAGCTCGAAGCGGTGGACACCAGCGCCGACCGGGCCACTGCCACCTTCCACCTGGAGTAGGCGCCCGCAAACCGGCGTACCCCCTTTGGAGGTCCACGATGCTCAACCCCGCAGTGACGTCGCCGCCCGGCGCCCGACGGCCCCGGCGGGCCGGCCTGGTGCTGGCCCTCGTGGCGGCGGTGGCCGGCGCGATCGGCGTGGCCGCGCCGCCGGCGCAGGCCGCCACCATCGACACCAGCGCCTGGTACGTGCTGGTCAACCGCAACAGCGGCAAGGTCCTCGACGTCCGGGACACCTCGACCGCCGACGGCGCGGCCATCCAGCAGTGGTCCCGCAACGACGGGGCCTGGCAGCAGTTCCGCTTCGTCAGCTCCGGCAGCGGCTACTACCGCCTGCAGAACCGCAACAGCGGCAAGGTCGTCGACCTGTGGGAGTGGAACACCGCCGACGGCGCCGAGTACCGGCAGTGGCCCGACCTCAACGGCGCGAACCAGCAGTTCCGGGTCCTCGACTCGGACAGCGGCTACGTCCGCCTGATCAACAGGCACTCCAACAAGGCCCTGGAGGTCTGGGAGCGGTCGACCGCCGACGGCGCCCGGATCAGCCAGTACACCGACCTCAACGGCGCCAACCAGCAGTGGCAACTGGTCCCGATCGGTACCGGCACGCCCACCACGCCGCCACCGGCCACCGGGTGCGGCAGCGGCTCGTACCAGGCCGAGGCCGTGTTGAACGGTGGAACCTGGACGGCCCGCAACGGATCGTCGACCGTGTACACCGGCTCGGACATGCTCGCCGCGATGCAGGCGGCGGTGAACTCGCTGACGCCGGGACGGACCGCGAAGCAGCGGGTGGTGGTGCGCGGCTCCGGCTCGATGAGCGCGGGCTCGCGGTTGTCGCTGCCGTCGTACACGACGCTGGCGGTCTGCGGCACGATCAACGTGACCGGCTCGGGGTCGGGCGACTACGCGCCGGTCTACTCCCGCGGCACCACCGACGTCGAGGTGCAGAATCTGACGCTCACCGGTGCTCCGCTGTACGGGATCTTCATGCGCAACGTGAACAACCTGACGCTCGGGCAGATCGACATGCGGCTGTCCGGCGGCCTGGGCGTGCGGATCGACAACCACGGTGGCGACCGGGCGGTCAAGGTGCGCAACGTGCGCATCGACACCGTGTACGTGTCGGGGACCGGCGCGCACGGCGTCGAGACGTACGGCGTCGACGGCCTGACGATCGGCACCGTCACCGCGCGCAACACCGGATACTCCGGTCTGCTGCTCAACGACACGATCAACGCCACAGTGGGCACCGTCGACGCGCAGGGCGCCGGCACCGGAACCGGCTACGCGGCGTTCCGGATGGCCAACCGCAACGGCCGGATCGGCAGCTCGTACCCGACGAACATCCGGGTCGGCACCGTGATCGCGTCCGGTGGCGGCCGGGGGATCTTCTGCGTGTCGGAGTCCGGCGGCGCGGTCGTCGACCGGGTGACGATCTCCAACACCGGCAACAACTCGATCCTCGTGGAGAACTGCTACAACGTCACGATCGCCGGGGTGTCCGGCACGGTGACCGGCGGCGGCGAGGTGCGCATCGCCTCCCGGACCGAGTTCCCGATCTCCTCGGGCATCCGCTTCCAGAACCTCTCCGTCACCAACACCAACATCACCCAGAGTCCCTGCGGCGGAGCGAACAACACGATCAGCAACGTCACGCGGGTCAACTCGACGCTGACCTGGTGTTGAGCGCCGCAGGCGCACCCCCCGCACCACCCACCCACCACCACCGTCCACCGGAGGAGTCCCCGTGACAACGGCTCTCACCACCACCGAAAGGCGCCGGCGGCACCGCTGGCGGTCAGTGGTCGCCGCCGCCGGCGCCCTCGTCGTCGGCACCGTCGGCGCGGTCGTCGCATCGCCCTCGGCCCAGGCCGCGACCATCGACACAGGCGCGTACTACGTGCTGGTCAACCGCAACAGCGGCAAGGTCCTCGACGTCCGGGACACCTCGACCGCCGACGGCGCGGTGATCCAGCAGTGGTCCCGCAACGACGGCGCGTGGCAGCAGTTCCAGTTCGTCTCCTCCGGCAGCGGCTACTACCGCCTGCGAGCCCGCCACAGCGGCAAGGTGATCGACCTGTGGGAATGGAACACCGCCGACGGCGCCGAGTACCGGCAGTGGCCCGACCTCAACGGCACGAACCAGCAGTTCCGGGTCCTCGACTCGGACAGCGGCTACGTCCGCCTGATCAACAGGCACTCCAGCAAGGCCCTGGAGGTCTGGGAGCGGTCGACCGCCGACGGCGCCCGGATCAGCCAGTACACCGACCTCAACGGGTGGAACCAGCAGTGGCAACTGGTGCCGATCGGCGCTGGCAGCCCCGGCACGCCCCAGACCGGGCTGGTCGGCTGGGCCACCCAGAACGGCGGCACCACCGGCGGCGGCAACGCCGCCGTCACCACGGTGACCAGCGCGTCCGCCCTGTCCAGCGCGCTCGGGTCGTCCAGCGCCGCGGTGATCCGGGTCTCCGGCACGATCTCCTGCTCCGGCATGCTGCGGGTCCGCTCCAACAAGACGATCCTCGGCAACGCCGGCGCGACGATCTCCGGCTGCGGATTCACCGTCAGCGGCGACCGCAACGTCATCGTCCGCAACCTGAACTTCCGCAACTGGAACGATGACGCGATAAACGTCGAGCAGTCGGCCACCAACATCTGGATCGACCACAACAGCTTCACCAACGGGTACGACGGCGCTGTCGACATCAAGCGCGGCTCCGACTTCGTCACCGTGTCCTGGAACCGCGTCTACGGTCACGACAAGTCGATGCTGCTGGGCCACAGCGACGACAACGGCAGCCAGGACGTCGGGCACCTGCGGGTCACCTACCACCACAACTGGTTCGACGGCTCCAACCAGCGCCACCCGCGGGTGCGCTTCGGCAACCCGGTCCACGTCTACAACAACCTCTACAGCAACGTCGGCGGCTACGGCGTGGCGTCGACGATGAACGCCGGGGTGCTCGTGGAGGGCAACTACTTCGAGAACACCGCCGACCCCTACCACCGGGGCGAGGGCTCCTCCGGCCCCGGATCCCTGGTCGCACGCAACAACTGCTTCGTCAACTCGGGGGCCGGGCAGGCCGGAGGCAGCGTCGCCGGCATCCCGTACCCGTACACGATGGACGCCGCCTGCGACGTGAAGTCCGTCGTGACGGCGGGCGCCGGCGCCGGCCGGATCAGCGTCTGACCGCGCGCCGCCTGGCGCCAACACGTCACCGGCTGGGCCGGCCCGGGCTTTCTCGGGCCGGCCCAGCCGTCGGAAGCAGGGCCGGGCCGGGCTCTCATTGCGGGGCCGCCGAGGGGGTGACGGGATGAACTATCGGAAGAAGTTCCGGAAACAGAAAGCGCTAACAGAACACAGATGTACTGGTCGTCGACATTGTCACTAGAACGCTTCAACGGATAGTCTGTGCCGGTCGGGCGATCGAAGTTCGCCGAAACTTTCGACAAGCTACCGCTACGGAGAAGCGACATGACGACCGCAACAAAGAGCCCCGAAACAGCCGGGCCCCACGGCGGCGAGGTGCGCGGCCGTCTGATCCGAAATCCGGTTCTTCCCGGCTTCAACCCCGACCCGTCGATCTTGCGCGTCGGCACCGATTACTACATCGCGACGTCGACCTTCGAGTGGTACCCGGGTGTCCGCCTGCACCACTCGACCGACCTGGTGCACTGGCGCCCGCTCGGCGGCGTCCTCACCGAGCGGCGTCTTCTCGACCTCACCGGAGCGGGTGACTCCTGTGGCGTCTGGGCGCCCGATCTGTCCTATGTGGATGGCGAATTCCATCTCCTCTACGCCGACGTCGCCAGCTTCGCCAGCGGGTACTGGGATCCCCAGAACTACCTGGTGACCGCGTCCGACCTGGCCGGGCCCTGGTCGGATCCGGTGGTGCTGCACGGGCGCGGGTTCGACGCGGCGTTGTTCCACGACGAGGACGGCACGACCTGGATGCTGTCGATGACCGCGGACTGGCGGCCCGGCCGCGACCGGTTCGCCGGCATTCAGATCCAGCAGTACGACCGTGAGGCCCGTCGCCTCGTCGGCGCCGAACGGGTCATCTTCCACGGCACCACGGTCGGCGTCACCGAAGGGCCGCACCTGTACCAGAAGGACGGCTGGTACTACCTGGTGACCGCGGAGGGTGGCACGTCCTGGACGCACCAGGTGACAGTGGCCCGCTCGCGTAGCCTGTTCGGGCCGTACGAGGTCGATCCGGCCGGCCCGATGCTCACCTCGCACGGTCGTCCCGAGCTGGAGCTGCAGAAGGCCGGCCACGGCAGTCTCGTGTCCACGCCGGACGGGCGTTGGTACCTGGCGCACCTGACCGCCCGGCCGTACACCCCACTCGGCCGGTGCGTGCTCGGCCGGGAGACCGCGATCCAGGCCGTGCAGTGGCCGGAGGGGGAGTGGCCGCGCATCGAGGGCGGGGTACCGGCGGTGACGGTGCCGGTGCCGGGCGAAGCCGAGCCGGCAGAGGATCCGACGGAGGACCGGGACGACTTCACCGGGCCGGTGCTCGGCCCGGAGTGGTCGACGCTGCGCCGCCCCGCCACTGCGGACTGGGTGGACCTCACGTCGCGTCCGTCGTACCTGCGGATCCAGGGCGGGCAGTCGCCGGTCGGCCGCCAGCGTCCGAGCCTGGTCGCGCGCCGTGTGACCGCGCAGCAGTGCGAGCTGACCGCGCACATGCGCTTCGAGCCGGCCAACTACCGCCAGCTCGCCGGCGTCACCGCCTACTACAACACCCGCAACTGGCACTTCGCCTACGTGACCGCCGACGACGACGGGCGGCCGGTACTCGAGGTGATGTCGTCCGACAACGGCCGGCGGGCCATGCACGACGCGTGCCGCGTCGAACTGCCGGAAGCGGGGGAGATCACGCTGCGGGTCACCTTCGACGGTCCCCGTGTCACGTTCGCCTATCAACCAGCCGGCGCGGCGCACTGGATCGGGCTGCCGGCGGAACTGGACGCCACCATCCTGTCCGACGAGTACGCGGCGACGCTCGTGGACGGTGAGCCGGAGGGCTGGGGCTTCACCGGCGCGTTCGTCGGCCTGTGGGTACAGGATCTGGGCGCCGAAGGCGGATACGCGGACTTCGACTGGGCCTCGTACCGCTCCTGGTGAGTAGTGGCCGGCCTGATCGCGGCCGGGTGTGTGCGCCGTCCCCGGCGTCCGCGCCCGGCCGCGTCGCGTTGCGCACCCGGTCGGTCGACGTCTCGGCGCGGCACGTGGAAACATGGTCGACGTACGTCGATCGATCGAACGGGGGATCATCGTGACGACGCAATTGTCAAAGGCCGCCGTCGTGCCGGGTCCGGCCGGGCATCCGCTCCTCGGCATGCTGCCGGCGCTGCGCCGCGACCTGCTGGGCACGATTCTGGACGGCTTCCACACGTATGGCGACGTGGTGGCGTACCACGTCGGACTGCCCCAGGGACCGCGCGCCGTCAGCATGGACGTGGTGAACGTGCACCACCCCGACGGCATCCACCAGGTCCTCACCACGCCGCAGGTGTTCAGCCGCCGCGCGAGCGCGTACGAGATCCTCCGCGAGTTCATCGGAGAGGGCCTGCTGACCAGCGACGGAGACCGGTGGCTGCGACAGCGGCGGACGCTGCAACCGCTGTTCACGCCGCGCCGGGTGGCCCGCTACACCGAGCTGATGACCGAGGAGGCAGCCCGCGTCGCCGACGACATGGCGCTCACCACGGGATCCGTCGTGGACCTCTACCAGGTGATGCAGCGCTACACCATGCGTGTCGTCGGCCGGGCGCTGTTCGGCGACGACATCGACGAGGTCGTGCCCCGTCTGCAGGAGCTCATGCCGATTCTGGGCGACCTCGCGCTGGCGCGCGCCCTGCAGGTGGTCAAGCTGCCGCTGAGCTGGCCGACGCCGCGGGCACGCCGGATCGGGCAGGTACGCGCGAGTCAGTACGAAATCGTCGACCGCATCATCGCCGATCGACAGGGCCGGGCGGTCGGGGAGGGTAAGGAGGATCTGCTCAGCCGGTTGTTCGCGGCCGAGGATCCGGAGACCGGGCAGGCGCTGTCCATCGAGGAGATCCGGGACCAGGTCCTGGTGTTCCTGCTCGCCGGCCACGAGACGACCTCGGCCGGGCTGGCCTTCACCATGCACCTGCTGGGCCGCCATCCCGACGTGCAGGAGCGGGTCGCGGCCGAGGCCGCCACGGGCGACGGGGAACTGGTGCGGGCCGCGGTCCTGGAAGGCATGCGGCTGTACCCGCCCGTGTACAGCATGGAGCGGATGTCCGAGACGGACGTCGTCGTCTCCGGTCACCGGATTCCCGCCAACACCAAGGTGGTACTCGCTCCCTGGGTCACGCACCGGCACCCGGAGTTCTGGCCCGATCCCGAGCGTTTCGAGCCCGACCGGTTCCTCGGCCGGCAGGAGCGGCCGCGCTATGCGTATTTCCCCTTCGGTGGCGGGCCGCGTAGCTGCATCGGGGAACACTTCGCGCTGCTGGAGATGACCGTACTGCTGAGCGCGTTGCTCGCCCGCTATCGCGTCGACACGCGCGACGAGAGGCTGGAGCTCGTACCGATGGTCACTCTGCGTCCGGCCGGCGCGGTCCGGGCCACGCTGACCGTCCGGTGAACCGGCGCCCTGGCTGATCCGACGGGGTCAGCCAGGGCGCGTCCGGCTCCGGTGAGGGTCGGTCGCTACGTGACCCGCGACCCTTCGCCCTTCGCGGCGGGCACCGCCTCGACGGCTGGTGGAGCGCCAGTCACCGCGGCGGGCCGGGGATCGGCGGCACGCCTGCGGGGCCTGGCGAACCGGCGCATCATCGGCCGTTCCACGCTGACGTGCAACAGCGACGCGAGGCCGAGCGTCACCAGGTAGGCGCCGACCATGACGGCCAGCGCAGCGGCGACACCGAAGCCGTTCGCGGACATGTTGCCGGCGCCGTACAGCACCAGGATGTGGATGAGATAGAAGGCGAAGGACGTGTCGCCCAGCCAGCCGGCGACCGGCCCGCGCAGTGGTGAGCGGTGCCCCTCGACGTCGGCCCGGGCTGCGGCGGCCACCAGCAGCGCGAGCGGGACGACCATCGCCGCGACGACCGAGTAGAGCAGCGGCACGACCTCGGAGACGCCGTAGAAGGCCAGCGTGACAAGTGCGGCGGCGGGCAGGCTCAGCCGGAACCACAGGCCCTGCATGACGAGCCGGGCGATGACGATCCCGAGGAGGAAGTCCAGCATCCGGATCAGCGGAAACTGTTGCACGAACCAGAACTGCGGAAATGCCGCATCCGCATAGGTGTACGTCGGCTCGGCGGGAAGGAACGCCGTGGAGACGACGGGGGCGACGAGCATCGCGGCGACGATGCCACCGGCGATCCACCAGAGCCAGGCGGCGGAGAGCCGCCGGAAACCGGCGAGCAGCCACGGGAACGACGCATAGAAGAAGATCTCACAGCTCAGCGACCAGCTCGGCGGATTGATTCCGTTGAAGATGAACTCGTCCGGAATCCAGCTCTGCACCAGCGTGATGTTCGCCAGCGTCGGCCACAGCGGCGCGCCGCCCCGGATCAGGACCATGAGAACGACGACCACGGCGCACACGACCAGATGGTTCGGCAGGATCCGGGCGGCCCGGCGGCGCCAGAACTGGCGCTTCGGCTCGTGCTCCGGAGCCGACCAGGTCAGGACGAAGCCGCTGAGGATGAAGAAGAAGCCGAGGGCGGCAGAGCCGGTCCGGCTGAGGACGGCGAACCACCAGTCGTCGATCCGGCCGTCGGCGAAGAAGCCGAACAACGTCGTGTGGGAGAAGAAGACCGTCACGGCCGCGATCCCCCGCAACCCGTTGAGCGTCGGCAACTGCCGGGCCATGCGGCCCGCCTGCTGTGTCATCGGCGGCCACCCTCCGTGGTGTCGGACAACTCCTGTCGGCGTACCGGCCGGCGCGTCCGGAACGCCTGCTCCGCGATGTCGGCCGCGCGCCGTACGCCGTCCAACTCCGCGATCCTGCGCTTGTAGTGCTGGGCCTTCGCCCGGTAGGCGGGGTCGCCGCTCACCCTGTCGACGGCCGCACGAAGCCGCCCCGGAGTCACCTTGTGCACCGGGATGAACTCGCCCGCGCCGAGGTACTTGAGCCGGGCCGCCACGCCCGGCTGGTCGTTGCCCACGGGTAGCGCGACCATCGGCACGCCGTGGGCGAGGGACTCCAGCGTGGTGTTGATTCCGGCGTGCGTGATGACGAGGGACGCCCGCGCCAGCAGGTCGAGCTGTGGTGCGTACCGCACCACGATCGGGTTGCCGGCCAGGTCGGCCGGCGGCTCGACATCCGTGCTGCCGAGGGAGACGACCAGTTGCGCGTCGAGTCCGGAGCACGCCTGGGCGATCGCCCGGAATATGTGCGGGAGGCGGTTCTGGAGGGTGCCCATCGACGCGTAGATCAACGGGCGACCGTCGAGCTTCTCCCACGGGAAGGACACCGGCTCGGTGCTGTCCTCGTCATGGAACGGCCCGGTGTAGTGGAACGTGTCCGGCAACCGGGTGCGCGGGAAGTCGAAGAACGGCGGCTGCTGGGTGATCTGGGCGAGGTCCGAGCCGTCGTTGACTCCCTTGACCGGCGGCAGGCCCCATGCGGCCCGACGTTCGTTGATCCGTTGCACCACCGGCCGGATGACCCAGGCGATCACCTGGTCGCCCAGCATGTTGCGCACACGCGCGAGCAGTGAGGGATGGTACGGCCACGCCGTCATGAACGGCGGTACACCCGGCTCGGTGTTCAGCGCCAGCGCGTTGCAGACGTTCACGACCGGAAGGTCGAGGTGTTCCGCGACGGAGTTGCCCGCGCCGTAGACCTGGTCCACCAGCAGCGCGTCAATGCCGTGCCGCTGCACCAGCCCCGGTAGGTCCCGCAGGAGGACCTCGACCTCCCGTACGTAACCGCGGACGATGAAACGGATCGCGGCCAGACCGGTCAGCCGGCCCTGTTCCTCGGAGAAGCGGGCCAGTGTGCCGACCGGAAACTCGCGCTCGCCGATCGGTGCGAAGGCGAACCCGGCCGTGAACGACCTCGTCCCGGCGTCCGGCAGGGAGACCAGGGTGACCCGGTGGCCGCGTCGGAGCAGTTCCCTGCCGAGCGTCGCCATCGGGCTGAGCTGACCGGTGTAGTCGGGGACCACCAGTCCGATGTGGAACGTGTTCGGGGCAGGCATGTCTCGCTCCCTCGCTGGGCTCATACCACAGTCGTCAGACGCGACTGATGTATCGAAAACTCGGCCGGGGTACGTCCGACGATCTCGCCGTCCACCTCCACCGGCAGCGGACTGTCCGCGTCGACACGCACGGTGCGCACCTCCTGCCGGTGGATCGCCGGGTGTCCCGCGGCGGCGCCGCGGAACACCCGCCACATCAGCCCGGCCACGCCGGCCCGGCCCACGCCGGCCACCCGCACCGCGTCCAGGTAACCCGCCCGCGGCGGCTCGGCGCGGCCGAAGGTCAGCCCGCCGGCGAAGTACGGCACCTTGAGCACGGCCAGATTGGTGATGATCTGGTGCGACGGTTCGCCGTCGAGTTCCAGCCGCACCGCGACGGGCCGCCAGCGGGCCAGCGTCCGGATGCTGGACGCCGTCTCGGCGAGTTGGAGGTTGAGCCGCTTGAGGACCCGGTTGGCGGGTGTCTTCTCGGTGAACCGCTGGCCGATCACGCTGATCAGCCCGACCGTGCAGCTGACGAGGAAGTACCTGTGGCCCCGGGTGCCGTCGGGCCGGGTGAAGGTCACCTCGCCGACATCGGTCTCCCGGTCGCGGGCGCGGTCGAGCAGACCGCCGAGGTCGGCGACCGGCCGCAGGCCGCGGGCGAAGTCGTTGCAGGTGCCGGCCGGCACGTACGCCAGCCGCACCTTCTCCCCGCCCGCCACCAGCACCCCGTTGGCGACCTCGGACAGTGTGCCGTCACCACCGACCGCCACCACCGTGCCGTACCCGTCCTCCACCGCCTGTCGCCCGAGCGCGATGCCGTGCCCGGGGTGGCGGGTGAACCAGCAGTCCGCCTCGGGTAGCTCGGTGGCGATCCGCTGCTCGATCGTGCGCCCGCGCTGGACCCCGGAAGCGGGGTTGACGATGCAGACGGCCGGGCCGCGCTCACCGGCCGCCATGTGCCTGCTCCTTCGTCAGGTCCGCCAGGGAGTGGCTCAGCGCCTCCGCGAAGCCGACCCGTGGTGAATAGCCGATCGACCGGATCCGGCCGACGTCGTACCGCATTCCTCCGGCGACGGACCGGACCGCGTAACGGGTGAGCAACGGCCGGCCCGACCCGGTGCCGATGCCGGCGAGCCCGGCCAGTTCGGACAGCGCGCCCACGGCCAGCGCCGCGCCGAACGGGACCGACGAGGCCGGTGGCCTTGCCCCGATCCGCTCGGCCACCGCGGCGAACAGCCGCCCCAGGGTCAGGCCGTACGAGTCGCCGACGATGAACCGCCCACCCGCGCACCCGGGTGCGGTGCCGGCCAGCACGATCGCGTCGGCCAGGTTCGCGCTGTACGTCAACTCGATCGGGGGCGCGCCGCGGTCGAACTGGACGAGCTTGCCGTCTCGCAGTCCGCGCACGAGCTCGGGCAGGAAATTGCGGTCACCGGGTCCGAAGACCCAGGCGGGGTACACCACAGTGACGTCCAGGCCGTTTCCGTGGTACGACCACGCCACGTCTTCCCCGGCAGCTTTCGACAGCGGGTACGGGTATCGCGGCACCCGCCGCGGTGACGCCTCGTCGATGACCTTCGCGGCGTCGAAACCGAAGACGTCGACGGTGCTCAGGTAGACGAACCGGGAGACGCCGCAGCGTCGCGCCTCGTCCAGCACCGCCCGGGTGCCGTCCCGGTTCACCTGCCAGATGCGAGGGCCGGGCCGCCAGTCGGTCAGATCGGCGGCCGCGTGCACCACGAGGTCGACGCCCGCGCAGGAGCCACGCAGCGACTCCGGATCGGTCAGGTCACCGAGGTGCGCCGCGTACGTCGCGTGGTCCGGTGCGGGCGTCCGCACCAGCCCTCGTACCGACCAGCCGTTCTCCGCGAGCGCGGCCGCGACCGCGCGGCCGACGCAGCCGGTGACACCCGTCACCAGCGCGACACGGGACCCCATCACGAGCCGCCCGTCAGCAGTGCACGCAGGTCGGCGAGCAACGACCCGGCCGGGTCGAGCGCCCGCATGCGCGGCAGCAGGGTGCGCAGGTCCCGGCGCTGGCCTGACTCGTCGATCAGCAGCAGTTCCGGGCCGGCGACGAACTGTCCCACGTGCGCGGGCTGGAGGCCGCGCTCCGACATCGCCCGGGAGCATCGCTCCGCGTCGGCCGGATCGATCGCGTACAGCAGCTCGAACTCGCCCCACTCCGCGGCAGCCGAGCACCACCGGGGCAGGTGGGCCGCCTCCGCGACGGCGGAGGCGATCGGCGCGTACACCTCGTCGTGCAGCACCACCTCGACCCCCAGGCCATTGAGCTCGGCCAGGCTGACCGCCGCGCTCAACAGGCCGTCGCTGGTGTCGATGCACGCCCGGGCGTACCGGCGCAGTGGATCGCCCGCGGCCACCCGCGCCTCGGGCAGCCACGGATCGCCCGCCGCCGTGCCGCCCAGCGCCAGGGTGCGGAATCCGACCGCGTTGCCGGCTCCGACCGGACCGGTCACGTAGAGCGCGTCACCGGGCCGGGCGCCGAGCCGGCTCAGGACGGAACCGCGGCGCAGCGTACCCAGGGCACACGAGGTGAAGCTCTCCTCGTTGGCCCAGTTCGTGTCACCTCCAACGACGTGGCAGCCGTAGCGTTCGGCGGCCTCGGACGCGCCGCGCCCGAACTCGCGGGCGTCCTCGAGAGTCCATCTGTCCCGGCGCAGCGAGCAGGAGACGAGCACGGCGACCGGGTCGGCGGCCACCGCGGCGAGGTCACTCACGCTGACGGTGGTGGTCAACCACCCCTTCGCGTACGGCGTGGTGGCGGTGGCCAGCTCGGCGCCGTCGTTCAACGTGTCGACGGTCAGTGCCAGGAGCCCGCCGGCGCCCAGATCGAGGAGTTCGGCGTCGGCCTCGAAGGCGTTGTTGAGCTGCCGGGGCGACCGGACCATGCACTCGCGTATCGCAGTGATCAGGCTGCCCTCGGCCGCGTTCAGGGACAGCCGGTTCCAGGCGGTGGAGGTCATGTCATGCCTGCCGGGAAGACTGGGTCGCGCGCAACGTCAGCTCCAGATAGGCCATCATCGGAACGGCGACGACGAGGAAGAGCGTCGGCCGGTGCAGCGCGCCGAGCGACAGGAAGAACAGCGTGGTCGCCCTGATGAACCAGACCAGCGCCTCGTACGCGCGGGTCTCCGGCGCCCTGATGAGCGTCACGAGACTCTGCGTGAACCCGAGCCCGGACGCGACGAGCAGCGCCCAGAAGACGACCTCGGCATAGGCGCCCGCGCGATCGGCGCCCGCCACGGCCGCCGCGCCCGCGGCCACCACCGCCACGACCGGGAACACCACGGCGATCCGGCTGGAGGCCCTGGTCCCGATGGCCACCGGCAGCGTCCGGTAGCCCGCGACCCGGTCGCCTTCGATGTCCTTGAAGTACCCCACGAGGCAGAAGCCACTGAACGCGACCGCGACGAGCGCCGTCTGGAACCAGGTCACCGCCGGGATGTCGAGCCATCCCGCGTCGGGTCGGACGGCCACGGCGCCGAGCACCGTGAACAGCGCCATGTCGACGCCGTTGACGAGGTTGCCCAGCATGGGGATGCGCTTGGTCCAGGAGTAGACCAGGTGACCGCCGATCGCGATGACGCTCCACAGGGCCAGCGTCGGTGCGACCACGACAGCCACCAGCATCAGCGCGGTGGACAGCGCGAGCGTCAGCCCCAGCCCGACGTGGGGGTTTATCAGCCCGGTGACGAAGGGGCGGTCCGGCGCGTTGACGGCGTCGG
Organism: Micromonospora chalcea; assembly: GCF_002926165.1. Lineage (GTDB taxonomy): Bacteria > Actinomycetota > Actinomycetes > Mycobacteriales > Micromonosporaceae > Micromonospora > Micromonospora chalcea. The sequence continues at coordinate 252,748 of NZ_MAGP01000001.1, forward strand.
CCTTGCGGTCGAACCAGTCGTTCATCACCACGCCGACGCCGTATCCGAGGGTGCAGAACAGCAGCCCGATCACGATGCTCGCGGCGCTGGCCCCGACCGGCGGCGCCGTCATGCCGACCAGACCGGCCGACAGCGAGAAGGGCACGAAGTGGAGCCGCCACATCCGCGCCCAGGCCACCAGCAGGTCCCGGGTGCTGACTGCGGGTTCGAGCCGGCTGACGGTCATCGGTCCTCCAGGTGCATCAGGTCGCGGACTTCGGCGAACGCGGCGACGACGCGCTTGAGCTGCTCCGACGTGTGCGTGGTGGCGAAGCTCGCCCGCAGCCGGGGCGAGGCGGCCGGGGGGACCACGGCGTTGACGTACACGCCGCGGTCCAGCAGGCTGCGCCACGCGAGCAGGGTCTGCTGGACGCCGTCGAGCCGCACCGACACGATCGGCGTCTCACTCGGTATCGGGTCGTAACCCAGGGCGGTGAGCTCGCGACGCACGTACGAGGCGTTCTCGACCGCCTGCCGGCACAGCCACGGTTCCGCCCGCAGGATGCGCAACGCGGCGTAGGCGGCGGCCAGGTTCGCCGGCGGCGCGGATGCGCTGAAGATGAGGCTGCGCGCGTGGTGGCGGAGGTACTCGATGACATCCTCCGGACCGAGCACCGCGCCGCCGATCGACGCCAGCGACTTGCTGAAGGTGACCGTGACGAGGTCGACCTGATCGGTGACGCCGAAGTGGGCGCTGGTGCCCCGGCCGTCGGCCAGCACGCCGATGCCGTGCGCGTCGTCGACGAGCAGGCGGGCGCCGTACTGCCGGCACAGCCGGACCACCTCGTTCAGCGGGCACAGATCGCCGGCCATCGAGTAGACGCCGTCGACCACGACCAGCCGGCCGGCGTCCGAGGGGCCGGCCGCCAGCTGCCGCTCCAGGTCGGCCATGTCGTTGTGGGCGAACCGGCGGGTCTTCGCCCGGCTCATGCCGCAGCCGTCGTAGGCCGAGGCGTGCGCCTCGCGGTCGAGGATGACCTCGTCGTGACGAGACAGCAGCGACGCGATGACTCCGACGTTCGCCTGGTAGCCGGTCGGGAACACCAGAGCGGCCGGCATGCCGAGGAACTCGGCCAGCTCGTGCTCCAGCTCCTCGTGCAGAGGTGTGTTGCCGTTGAGCAGCCGAGAGCCCGTACGCGACGACCCGTACGCCTCGATCGCCGCCTGCGCCGCTGCTTTCACCTGGGGGTGGGAGGTGAGTCCGAGGTAGTTGTTCGAGCCGCACATCAGGATGTCGCCGTCCCCGGTCTGCGCGACGGTCGCGTCCTGCCCCTCGAAAGGAGTGAAGTACGGGTAGAGCCTGGCCGCGCGAGCCTCCCTGCTCTCGGTGTACGACCGGCAGCGGCCGAAGATGTCCACTGTCACCACGTTCGCGTAACCCCTCTCGTCTGGTACCCCGTGTGCATCAGGTCATCGGGCGGACCTGCTGCCCCAGCTGTCGGCGAACTCGCTCCGGACGGCGGCGCACCGCCGACCGGTTCCGGCCGGCACGGAACCGCTGTGCGGAGGGAGGTGGGCGATCGGACGCGGACGGCGTACGGAGGCTCTGCGGGTGGGTGCCCGCCGAGGCGGGCCCGGGCTCTCGCCGCAGGGTGGCCGGACCTGCCCGGCGGCCTGGCGCAACGGCGCGCCGACACGCCGGTGGCGGGTTCGCCCGGGTGAACGACGGCCGCCGGCCGCGGTTCGGCCATTCCGAATGCGAGCGGGTGATCCGGGCAGCGCGGCCTGCACTTCGATCCGGGGCCGGCGATATCAGCCGGCATCAGGCCATCAGGCTTGCGAAGGCTCTCGGAAGCCAGGACCAGAACCAGAAGACGCGCTTCTACAGCAGCCCGATGAAAACGGTATTTCGACGGCAACGCATAGACCGGTACCTCCCCCGTTCCGCTGTCGACATTCATCAGCGGCGAATCGCTAAGCGATCTCTCTGGGGCAGGATGCTACGCCGGATCCGCAGCGCGAGTCCACCCCGCTTCGGGCGTCGGTTCCTCCCGGGCGCGGGGTCCACGCCGGCTTCCGGTGCGGTGCGCAGGGCGGTGACCGAGGGCTTGAACAGGGGTCATCCGGCCGGTTCGACAAGATCAACGAATAGTCGTCGATGAATAACCCGCATCTTCGTTCCGGCTGCCCGGCTTTGACCGGTCGCGCATCGGGCAGGCGAATCGGCGGGAGAATGTGGATAATGATCGTCGTGGCGCATCGCAGCAGACTCTCGACGATCCTGATCGACGTGCCGGGCGGTGAGGCGCCCGCAGCCGCCGCCTTCTGGTCGACGGCACTCGGCGTTCCGGCACGTACAGTCCCCGACGAGCCGCAGTTCACCTCTCTGCACGGCGCGTTGCCCGGCCTGGTGCTCGCGATCCAGTCCGTGGACGAGCCGGCTCGATATCACGTCGACATCGAGACCGACGACGTCGAGGCCGAAGCACGCCGGCTGATCGCCCTCGGTGCTGTCGAGGTCGGCCGCTGGCTGGAGTGCATCACCTTACGGGCTCCGGGCGGTCATCTCGTGTGTGTCATCCCGTGCCACAGCGATCCGAAGACCTTCGAGTCCCTCTCCCAGGCGTGGGAGTAGGCGCGCGGCCACGCAGGCGTCCGCATGGCCCGTGTCATGCTCGAAGCGATGAGCACCCAGCGTCCGCGCGACCCACGTCCCCTCCGTCGGCCGCGCCGCCCCCTGGCCCGCGTCGCGTTGGTCGCCGGCGTCCTCGCCGCGTTGGGCGCCGTCGCTGTGGTCGTGGTGCCGCTGCTGCGGCCGCCGGGCCCTCGCCCGGCCTTCCAGCTCCCGGTGGCCTGCGGTGAGACGTGGCGCCTGTCGACCTATCCCGGGCACGACGACTACGACATCGACCTGTTCCCGACCCGGGGCGAGGCGTGGGGACGGCCGGTGCTGGCCTCCGCCGCCGGCACCGTCACCGTGGCCGGGGTCAACGGTTCCCTGGGCGGTCGCACCCCGCAGGACCCGAACGGGCCGAAGGGGCGCGGCGGCGGCTACTGGGTGAAGATCGACCATGGCGGGAAGTGGGAGACGCAGTACCTGCACCTGCTCGAACCGCCGCTGGTCGAGGCCGGTCAGCGGGTGGCCCGCGGCGATCAGCTCGGGCGGGTCGGCAGCACCGGGAACTCCGGCGCCCCGCACCTGCACTACGAGCAGCGCCGGGGCTGGGAGAAGGTGGAGGCCCACTTCGACGGCGTGCCGTCCGGCATCACGTCCGACGACCGCGAGTACACCGTCCGGCTGACCAGCGCGAACTGCGACCAGGGTCGCCGGTAGCCACGGTTCGGCGTACCACCGGGGTCGTGCCGGACGGCGGCGAGAGCGGTCCCGGCGATAGGATCACCGGCACCCGCCGCCCGTACCCGCTGGAGCCCCGCTGTCCCGGCCGCCCGCCACCCGTCCCACCCGGCGTGCCCGCCGGGCGCTGGCGCTGATGTGCCTGCTCGTCGTGGCCGGGCTGCCCGCCGGGTCGGCGCCGCTCGGCGAGCCCGGCTCCGGGACGCTGCGGGTGCTCCAGATGAACCTCTGCAACAGCGGCCGGGCCGGCTGCTACACCGGCCGGGCCGTCCGCCAGGCCGCCGACGTGATCGCCGCCGAGCGACCCGACCTGGTCACGCTCAACGAGATCTGCCGCGACGACGTGGAGACGCTGGAGCGGGCGCTGCGGGCCGCCCTCCTCGGCGGCACGGTGGTGTCCGCGTTCCACGCCGCCGGTGACCGCCCCAACGCCGCGCCCACCTACTGCAACAACGGCCAGCCGTACGGGATCGGGTTGGTGACCCGTCTCGACGCGCGCGGTGCGCGGCCCACAGTGCACCGCGGCACCTACCCGGCGCAGGATTTCGCCGACCCGGAGGAGCGGGTCTGGCTCTGCCTGCGGGCCGCCGGGCTGCTGCACGCCTGCACCACGCACCTGGCGAACACCAGCGGTCAGGTCGCGCTGGCCCAGTGCGCCCAACTGGTCGGCGCGGTGGTGCCGGCGATCCGCCGCGACGGCGGGTACGCGCCCACAGTGCTCGCCGGTGACCTCAACCTGCGCGTCGGCGGCACGCCGGACGTGCGGTCGTGCGTGCCGGCGGGTTACCGGCGGATCGACGACGGCGCCCGGCAGCAGATGGTGACGACGGGCGACGTCACGATCTGCTGCCACCGGCCGGTGGACATGCGCGGGACGACCGACCATCCGGCGCTGCTGGCGACGGTGTCGATCGACGGCGAGCCCGCGACGGACCTACGGTTTGCGGGCGAGTAGCCCGACGAACGTGTGGTAGGTGTCGGTCTGCTGCGGCGCGGGCGCGACCGGATCCACACGCCACTCGGCCAGCGGCACCAGCCCCGGCTCCAGCACCGTCAGCCCGTCGGCGAAGGCGAGGATCTCCTCGTCGGTACGCCAGCGGCCGGTGCCCAGCGACTCGTTGAAGACCCGCTCGACCTCGCGCGCCTTGCGGGAGCCCTCCGGGTCGCGCTCGCCGGGGTCGCGGAAGTGCGAGATCGCCACGTAGCTGCCGGACGGCATCGCGTCGATCAGCTCCGCCGCCACCGCGCCCGGGTCCTCGTCGTCGCCGAGGTGGTGCAGGATCGCGAAGAGCAGCAACCCGATCGGCCGGTCGAAGTCGAGGAACCGGCGGACGTCCGGGTCGTTGAGGATCTCCTGCGGTGCCCGGACGTCGGCCTGGATCACCGTCGCGGTGCCCTCCGCGGCGAGCAGCGCCCGCCCGTGGGTCAGCACGATCGGGTCGTTGTCCACGTAGACCACCCGGGCGGCCGGGTTGTGCTCGGTGGCGACCTCGTGCACGTTGCCCTGCGTGGGCAGCCCCGAGCCGAGGTCGAGGAACTGGTCGATGCCCGCCTCGGTGACCAGGAACCGGATGACCCGGCGCAGGAACGCCCGGTTGGCCTGGCCGGCGGCGGGCCCGTCCGGCGTGATCCGCAGCGCGTGCTCGGCGACCTTCCGGTCGACCTCGAAGTTGTCCTTGCCGCCCAGGAAGTAGTCGTAGACCCGGGCGACGCTGGGAACGTTGAGGTCGATGCCGGGGGGTGCCGCCTTGTCGCGGGTCACAGGCGTCTCCATTCGATTCTGATCAGCGCCGCCCGCCGGTGGGGTTACGGGCGTTTTCGGGGAGTGTAGCGACCGGACGGCCCGAATTGTGGCCCCGGCTGGTACCGCTCCCACGGCGTCGGCCCGTCACCAGCACGTTCACCGTGCGACACGCGGAACGCGCCGGGCCGGAACCGGCTCGCCGATGTCCGATGTGGCGTTCCCACTGCCATACTCGGCATCGGACAGGTGAACATCGTCGTAAGGGTGATGGCGTGCGGTTCCGGGTGCTGGGTCCGCCCGGCATCGACCGGGACGGGCGAGGCGTGCCGCTCGGCGGGCCGAAGCAGCGGGCCCTGCTGGCCCTGTTCCTGCTGCGGCCGAACCGGTTCGTCGCCGCCGACTGGCTGGTCGAGGCGCTGTGGGACGGGCGACCGCCGGCCAGCGCCCACACGACGCTGCGCACCTACGTCGCCGGACTGCGCCGGGCGGTGGAGCCCGAGCGGTCCCACCGCGAGCCGGCGCGCGTCCTGCGCAGCCGCCCCCGGGGGTACGAGCTGCGGGTCGAGGACGATGCCGTCGACGCGATCCGATTCGGACGCCTGGTGGACCGGGCGGCGGACACGCTCGCGGCCGGGCAGCCGGCGGTCGCCGAGCGGACGTACGCCGAGGCGCTGGCGCTGTGGCGGGGCGAGCCGCTCGCCGGCGTCGGCGAGCTGAACGCGGTGCGTCCGGAGGTGGCGCGGCTGACCGAGCTGCGGCTCACCGCCGAGGAGGGCCGCCTGACGGCTGCCGTCGCGGCCGGCCGGCACGCGCCGCTGCTGGCGGAACTGCGCCGCTTCGTGTCGGCGAATCCGCTGCGCGAGGGGGCCCGCGCGCAGCTGATGCTGGCGCTGTCCCGGTCCGGCCGGCAGACCGAGGCGCTCGCGGCCTTCGACGAGGGCCGCCGGGTCCTCGCCGCGGAGTACGGCCTCGACCCCGGTGAGCAGATGCGGGCGGCGCACCGGCTGATCCTGGAGCAGGCCGTACCGGCGCAGCCCGGACCCTCGGCGGTGGCCGGCCGGCAGGTCGTGCGGGCGGCCGGGCCCGCGCCGGTGCCGGCCGAACCCGAACCGGGCCCGGCCGCGGAGTCGCCGCGGCGGCACGCGGACCCGCTCGTGGGGCGGGGCGCCGAGCTTGCGCTGCTGCGGGAGACGCTCGACGCGGCCACCCGGCGCGGCGGGCGGGTGCTGGCAGTGGTGGGGGAGGCGGGCATCGGCAAGACCAGCCTCGCCGCGGCGCTCGGCGACCGGGCCGCCACCGGCGGCGTGCCGGTCGTCTGGGGTCGCTGTCCCGACGTCGGGCAGGCGCCACCGTTCTGGCTGTGGAACCAGGTGGTACGCGCGCTCGCGGCGATGCCGGACGCCGGCGCCACCGGCTCGGCGAGCCGCCTGGGCGGGTTCGCCGCCGGATCGCTGCCCGGCCCCGCGGAAGGCGGCGGCCTCGACCCCACGGCGCGGTTCCAGGTGTACGAGGCGGCGTCCGGCCTGGTGCACGCGGCGGCCCGGCGGCACGGCCTGCTGGTCGTGCTGGACGACCTGCACGCCGCCGACCCGGACTCGCTGCTGTTGCTGCGCTACCTCTCCGCCGGGCTGTCCACGTCCCGGGCGCTGGTGGTCGCAACGCTCCGTCCGTACGACCACGACCCGGCCCTGGTGGCGACGGTCGCCGAGCTGGCGCGCGGCCGCGACTTCGGTCAGCTCCGGCTCGCCGGGCTGGACGCCTCCTCGGTCGCCACCCTCGTCCGGCGCCGGACCGGGGTGGCGCCGCCGGAGCCGGTGGTGGTCCGCCTCGTCACCCGCACCGGCGGGAACCCGTTCTTCCTCACCGAGCTGCTGCGGTCCCGCACCGACGCGGCGGCCGACGCGGAACTGCCGCCGAGCATCCGGGACACGGTACGGCTGCGGCTCGTCGGGCTGCCCGAGCCCGCCCGACGCTGCCTCGACCTGCTCAGCGTGGCCGGACACGAGCTGGACCTGCAGGTGATGGTGGCGGCGCTGGACACCACCGCACCGGCGGTCGCCGAAGCGCTCGCCCCGGCGTACACGGCCGCGCTGGTCACCGAGGCGGGGCCGGGCACCGTCACGTTCCGCCATCCGCTGATCGCCGAGGTCACCTACGCCGAGCTGGTCCCGCCGCGCCGGGCCGCGTTGCACGCCCGGCTGGCGCGCGCGTACGAGCGGGCCGCCGGTGTCGCGCCGGCCGAGCTGGCCCGCCACTACGGTCAGGCGATCGGCCTCGGACACGGCGAGGACCACCTGCGGTGGTCGCTGCGCGCCGCCGACGACGCGACGCGGCGGGTCGCCTACGAGGACGCGCTCGGCCACCTCGAACGCGCCGCGCACCGGCTGGCCCCGGCCGCGCAGACCTCGCCCGACGCGGCGTCCACCGAACTGACCGTCCAGCTGCGCCGCGCGGCGCTGTTGCAGATGACCGTCGGCGTCGGCAGCGACGCCGTCGACCAGGTCTGCGCCCGCGCCCGGGAGCTGCTGACGCTCGTCGGGCCGGACACCGACCTCCGGCACGCGCTCTGGGCGCTGGGTGAGCTGGCCGCCAACCGGGCCGAGTTCGCGATCTGCGCCGACCTCGCCGGGCGCCTGGTGCGGTCCGCGGACGACGGCAGCGGGCTGATCGCCGTGGCCGGTGAGTACCTGCTCGGCGCGGTCGGCTACTTCACCGGCCGTCAGGCCGAGGCCGAGCGGCGGCTCAGCGCCGGCATCGAACGGCTGCGTACCGTCGACCGGGCGCTGCTGCGCCGGGAGGTCGGCCGGCGGCCGGTGCTGGCCTGCCACAACTTCCGGGCGCTCGTGCGGTCGATGCGCGGCGACCCGGTCGGCGCCCGGGCGGACATCGCCGACGCCGAGGCCCTCGCCGAGGAACTGGACGACCCGTACGGCCGGGCCAACGCGGCGCTCTACGCGGCCTGGCTGGCGATGCAGGAACACGACGTCGACGCGGCCGACGCCGCGGGACGGCGGTGCCGGGACATCGGGAGGTCCACCGGCCTGCCGCACATGACGGCGACCGGCGCGTACTTCCTGGAGTGGGCCGCCGCCCGCGCCGGCGACCACGGCCGGCTCGACGCGATGCGCGCCGCCGCCGACGGGTTCTACCGTCCCGGGTTGCGGTCCACCCGCACCATCACGTGCGCCGCGATGGCCGAGGCGTACCTGACCGCCGGTCGCGCGGAGACCGCCGCGACGCTGGCCGAGGAAGGGCTGGCCGTGGCGGACCGGTTCGGTGAGCGCGTCGTCGTCGCGGAGCTGCACCGGATCCGTGGGGTCGCGCGCCGCGACCGCGCGGAGTGGGACCTCGGCGCCCGGATCGCCGCCGACCAGGGCGCCGCACTGCTGCGGCAGCGGTTCGCGACGTTCTGACCGGTGTGGCGGCCCGCCTCCACGCCTTCTCCACACCCTTTCCACGCCGGGCTGGTGCCCTGGTCGGCGTCGGACGGCCGGAGCCGTCCGGGACCACGTTCCGAAAGGGCATCACGATGGGATCAGTTCAGCCGCCGGATCGCCAGGCCGTCCAGGAGGTCGACGTCGCCGTCATCGGCTGCGGGCCGGTGGGCGCGCTCACCGCGAACCTGCTCGGCGCCCGCGGCGTCCGTACGCTCGTCGTGGAGCGCAGTGCGACGGCGCACGGCCAGCCGCGGGCCTTCTCCTGCGACGACGAGGCGATGCGCATCTACCAGCAGGCCGGCCTGCTCGACGAGATCCGCGACGCCACTGTCGCGCCGCCGCTCGTGGAATACGTCAACGGCGCCGGCCGGGTCTTCGCCCGGATGGCGCTGTCCGAGACGGACTTCGGGTACGGGCACGCGCCGCTGCGCTTCTTCGACCAGCCTCGGCTGGAACACACGCTGCGTACCGGGCTGGACCGGTTCCCGCACGTGCAGCTCTCGCTCGGCACCGAGATGGCCGGCCTCACCCAGGACGAGGACGGGGTCACCGTGCTGCTGTCCGACGTGGCCACCGGGCAGCGGCGGACGGTCCGCGCCCGGTACGTGCTCGGCTGCGACGGCGCGCGCAGCGCCACCCGCGCCGCCGTCCGGATCCCGCTGTCCGGGGCGAGCTACGCCGAGCCGTGGCTGGCCGTCTCCGGCGACGTGCCGCCCGACGCGGTACGGGTCGGGGACACCCGGTTCGTCTGCGACTGGCGGCGTCCGGCGTTCGTGTCCCCGGGCGCGGCCGGCAGCTACCGGATGGAGTTCATGCTGCGCCCGGGGGAGACCGAGGACGAGATGCAGCGGCCCGAGACCGTCGCCGCGCTCGTCTCGCCGTACGTCGACCCGGACCGGTTCACAGTCACCCGCGCGGTGGTCTACACCTTCCACCACCTCATCGCGCGACGGTGGCGGGAGGGACGGGTGTTCCTGCTCGGCGACGCCGCCCACCAGATGCCGCCGTTCATGGGCCAGGGACTGTGCAGCGGCCTGCGCGACGCGGCGAACCTGTCGTGGAAGCTGTCGCTGGTGCTGTCCGGCGTCGCCGACGCCGCAGTGCTCGACACGTACGAGATCGAGCGGCGCCCGCACACGGTGGAGATGGCGCGCACGAGCGTCCGGCTGGGGCACGTCTTCCTGGCCCGCAACCGGGTCACCGCCGGAATGCGCGACGCCGCGCTGCGGGCGGTGCAGACGATCCCCCGGGTACGGCGGTTCGTGGAGCGCTTCGAGTTCAAGCCGGTGCCGGCGTACCGGCGGGGCCTGATGGCCGGCGGGCGGCGCGCCGGCGTGGTCGGGACGATGTTCCCCCAGCCGCGGGTCCTCGTCCCGGGCGCGCCCGGGGAGCGCCTGCTCGACGAGGTGCTCGGCGACGGTTTCGCCGTGCTCGGCCGCGCCGGCGTGGACAACCCGCTCGGAGCGTGGCGGCCGGGGCTGCCGGCGCGGTTCGTCGCGGTCCACCCGAGCGGTACGTCGCTCGCCGACCTGCCGGATCCGCTTGCCGGCCCTTCGGCACCCGGCGGGCCGGACCGGGTCGACGTGGTGGACGCCGAGGGGGTGCTCGGCGGTTGGCTGCGACGGCACGGCGCCGACCTGGTGGTGCTGCGGCCGGACCGGTTCGTGTTCGCCATGGTGGCTGCCGGTGGGATCGAGCAGGCCGGGCGGGACCTGTCCGCCGCGCTCGGCGCGCCGGACGGAGGCCGGAGCCGGGCGGACACAGCGGGACTCGCTGCGGCGCCGGGTTCGTGACCTGAGCCCCGGTGCCCGTGGCTCCCGCTCCTATCATCGTTCACTGTGGACGACGCGAAGGTCGACCGGGTGGCTGTCGACGGGGCGGGCTCGATCGCGCACCTGCTGCCCAGGTCACGCGGCCGGTGCGGCATCTACGAGCTGACCTTCGCCGACGGTGAGCGGTACGTGGGGCAGGCCGTCGACGTGGTGGCGCGGTTCGGCATGCACCGCCAGAAGTGGCACGACATCGTCGAGATCGCTTTCCGGCGGGTGCCGCGCGACCGGCTCGACGAGGAGGAGCGGGATCAGATCCGCAGGCGGGAGTCGGCCGGGGTGCGGCTGCGCAACGTCGTACACACCGCCGGCCGGCTCGGCGCCGCCGACCTGGACCGGATACTGCCCCCGCCGCGGCAGCAACGCTGGCTGGCCGGACACGAGCCGTGCCCGATCCCCCTCGCGCTCGGCGAGGGGGATCCCGACCTGCGCCGCCGTACCCGCCACCAGTTCGACCGGCTGCGAGCCGATGCCCGGTTCACCGCCGAGATGGGCCGTCTGGTCGGGGCGTACCTGCGCCTCACGATCCCTGCACCGGAGCAGACCGAGCGTGACTTCTGGACGCTCACCGCGCTGCCCGGCACCAACGCCGCCCGCTACCCGCGCCTGTTCACCGTCTCCGTGCACGCGCTGGAGACGCTGTTCGTCTGCCATGACCGGCGGCGGCCGCAGGCTCCGCACATCCGCCTGAACATCGACGAGACCGTGGCCCGGTCACAGTTCCGCACGCGGCTGCGGCTGCGAGCGATGGGTGCGGCCCGGGCCCCCTACCGCGTCCGACCGGGGGTTTTGGCGCTGGAGTTCGAGTCGGTCGAGAGCGCGCACGACGCGCTGACCCGGCGGCAGATCGTCAAGGCTGCTCGCCGGCTCAACCTGGACCTGATGAGGAAGGGACCCGCGCTCAACTGGAAGACCCACTGCCCGGACCTCGTCCGGCACGTGCTGTCGAGTTGAGCACGGGAAGGTTGGTGCGCTGCCGGGCGCGGCGGCCGCGACGGCGATCCCTTGCCGGGATGCGTGCACGCGCGTAGGAAGAGCACCACCATCCACCACCGTCGTACCACACTCCGATGCCGAAGGAGACGCGCGTGCCCACCCCCAGACGGCTCCGTCTCGCCGTGTCCGCGCTGGTGACCGTATCGGCCGTGTTGCTCGGCTCCGGCGCCGCCGCGGCGCCGCCCGCGCCGGCCGCGAACCGGTCCTGCGACCCGATCGACCCGGCGGCCTGCCTGCTGCCGTTCCCCAACGACTACTTCACCGTGCCGGACCGCAGCACGCCGACCGGCAAGCGGGTGCGGTTCGCCGCCTCCGCGATGCCGGCGAACGTGCTCGGCGTACCGATCGACCCGGCGGAGTGGAACCGGCAGGACGGGTTCAGCCCCGGCTCGCCGATCCTGGCGCGCGTACCCGGTCTCGACGCCACGCGGACCCGGATCGCGCCGGTCACCGACGTGGGCCGCTCGCTGGCGCCGGACGCGCCGATCGTGCTGCTCGACGCCCGCACCGGGCGGCGTACGCCGTACTGGGCCGAACTGGACGCGCACGCCGCCGGCAACCCGGACCGGCAGGTGCTGATCATCCGGCCGGCGGTCGCGCTGACCGAGGGCGCCCGGTACGTCGTCGGCCTGCGCGGCATGCGCGACGGCGACGGCGCGCTGATCCCGGCCCCGAAGGCGTTCCGCAGGTACGTGACCGGCGCGGGCCTGGACCGGCGTGACCCGCGCGCGCCTCAGATGAAGCGGATCCTCGCCGACCTGAGCCGGGCCGGCGTCAAGCGGCACAGCCTCTACCTGGCCTGGGACTTCACCGTCGCCAGCCGGCACGGTCTGACCGGGCGGATGCTGGCGGTCCGGGACGGCGCGTTCGCCGCGCTCGGCCGCCGCGCTCCCTCGTTCACCGTCAGCCAGGTCACCGACTACACGCCCGAGCAGGACCCGCTGATCGCCCGGCAGGTGACCGGCACCGTCGCCGTGCCGTCCTACCTGACCGGTGACGGGGGACCGGGCTCCCGGCTGCACTACGGTCCGCCCGGCGGCGACGGCACGCCGCCGACGCCGAACGCGCTGCCCACACCGTCCGGCACGACGGTGGCGGCCGACTTCGTCTGCAACATCCCGCGCAGCGCGTCCGCCACGAAGCCAGCCCACCTGTCGCTCTACGGCCACGGGCTGCTCGGCCGGCCCACCGAGATCAACGCCGGCAACGTCAAGACAATGTCGCAGACGTACGACTTCACCTTCTGCGCGACCAGCTGGATCGGCATGGCGGCGGCCGACGTCCCGTACGTGGGGGGCGCCTTCACCGACCTCAGCGCCTTCCCGGCGGTGGCCGACCGGCTCCAGCAGAGCTTCCTGAACTTCCTCTTCCTCGGCCGGACGATGATCCATCGCAACGGGTTCGCCGGCCACCCGGCGTTCCGCGACGCCGCCGGACGGCCGCTGATCGACGTGGCCGGCGGGCTGCACTACGACGGCAACAGCCAGGGCGGCATCAACGGCGGCGCGCTGACCGCCATCGCCCAGGACTGGACCCGCTCGGTGCTCGGCGTGCCCGCGATGAACTACTCCACGCTGCTGCAGCGCAGCGTCGACTTCGCCCCGTTCCAGACCGTCCTGGACGGCTACTACCCGGACAAGATCGATCAGCAGCTCGTCTTCGGGTTGTTGCAGATGCTGTGGGACCGGTCCGAGGCCAACGGGTACGCCCAGCACATGACCGACCGGCCGCTGCCGCGTACCCCGGCGCACCGGGTCCTGATGCACGTGGCCTTCGCCGACCAGCAGGTCTCCACCGCGGCGGCGGAGGTGCAGGCCCGCACCATCGGCGCCCGCCTGCACACTCCGGCGCTCGCCGACGGCTGGTCACCGGACGTGCGCCCGTTCTGGGGCATCGCGCCGATCCGCAGGTACCCGTACGCGGGCTCGGCCATGGTGGTCTGGAACAGCGGCGCGGCGTACGCGCCACCGCCGACGAACCTCGCCCCGGCCGGACCGGAGTACGGCGAGGACTCGCACGAGTTCCCCCGCGCGCAGCCCGGCGCGCAGCGGCAGAAGGCCGTCTTCCTGCTCACCGGCAAGGTGATCGACGTCTGCCCGGGCCGGCCCTGCCCGTGACGTCCGGACCGGGCGTGCGATGGCGCACGCCCGGTCCGCCGCCGGGGGAGTGGCGCCACCGGCAGCGGCGCGCGGCGTCTGATCGCTGACAGGTGAATCAGCGATTGGATATCCCGCGTCTTTACGGCCAGATCCCGAACAAGACCTCATTATCCGGCTCTTCTCCGCAGTAGGAACTGTCTCCGATAAGGCGCCGATTCCACATGAGACGGACATGTCCCTCCAGTCCGTGATTGCGGCACGGGTGGATGAGGTCGGCCGGCACGGGCTCCTGGGCGAGAAGTCAACCCCGTGGATCAGGGCAATTTTGAGGACTTCTTCCTCTTGTTTTTCGCCACTCCTTTCCTTTGGTCGACGCGCTTATCGCGCGCCCCGATCCGGGCGCGGAAGCCATTTCCGCAGGTCGCGTGGAGTGTCGTGAGCATACTGATCTTGGCTGCCCGGATTGGCGGCCCTGATTGGCGTGATCGACGGGCAACGCAGAGCGACGCCTGGTGTTATGCTGCGCTCCGGGGGAGGTAGTCTGGATGATGTCATCGGCTATCAGATGGGCCTTGGCCAGGAGTTTCAGGCCCGTACACGACGGCGTTTATTCCACTCGTCAATATGTGCGGCGAGGACGGCATAGGCGGGGCGGATGACGCCCGCCGACGCGCTTCTTGGCTGAAGCGCACCATCTGTCACGGGCATGGCGCAGCGGGGCACGTGGGCCGCCGTACGCGCGTTCGCTCGCGTTTTCCCTGCGGCAAGGCGCGCCGTTGTGTATGCCGTGATGGCCTACGGCCTGCGCTTTTGCGCGCTCCCTGCCGGGCGGGACGCTGCTCCGGGTCGACTGTCGGGTAAGTGGCGCGCAATTATCCGACAGTGGCAGAGCTGCGTTCACCTGCAGTTATGAAAATCGTTCCCGCCTGTCGGAGAGTTGGCGCTCGGTGCGTTGCTTGCGCCTCCTGGGAAAACCGAGTTACACAAACTTTATCAACGACCAGGGTTGACACTCGCCGATGAACGCCGGGATGCTGGTGCCGCCGCCGTCCTGGTAGTCGGCGGGACGAACGCGGATCATTTCGCGAAGTCCAGAACGTGCTTTCCGGACTATTAACGTGGTGCGAACGCAGCATTAATCATGCATTCGTGCCGGACCTGCTGTGCCTTTACCGGACGTCAGAAGGAATCGGATCGTGGGCATTTCCCTGCCAGGACGAGGCGATGCGGCCGACCCAGTGCGACAGTCGGCCGGGTCCGCCGGTCGCGCTGGTCAACCGCCGAAACCCGGCACCCTGGTCGACCGGTTCCGTGCGGTCCTTCTCGACCGTCCGGACGGCGTGACCTATCGGTTCCTGGCCGACGGCGAGAACGACGAGGTCGCCATTTCCAACGCCGACATGGATCGGCGGGCCCGGGCCATCGCCGCCACGTTGCGAGAGCGCGTGAACGAGGGCGAGCGGGCGCTCATCGTCTGCCCGCCGGGCCTGGACTACCTCGCCGCGTTCCTGGGCTGCCTCTACGCCCGGGTGATCGCCGTACCGGTGTACCCGCCGAACCCGGTGCTGCTCAAGCGGACCCTGCCCCGGCTGATCGGCGTGATCCAGGACGCCCGTCCCGCTGTCGTGCTCGCGCCGGCGGAGATCACCGCGATGGCCGGTCAGATCACCGCGCTGGCGCCCGCGCTGGGCTCGCTCGTCTGGCAGGCCGTCGACCGGATCGACCCGGCCGTGGCCGACGGGTGGCGCGAGCCCGGCCTCGGCGGTGACGACGTGGCGTTCCTCCAGTACACGTCCGGCTCCACCGGGCGGCCGAAGGGCGTGGTGCTCAGCCACGCCAACCTGCTGGCCAACCTCGAGGTGACGAACCAGCGTTTCATCACCGACGTCGAGACCACCCGGCTGGTGAGCTGGCTGCCGCCGTACCACGACATGGGGCTGATCGGCGCCATGCTGCAGCCGCTCTACGCCGGGTTCCCGGCGACCTTCATGTCACCGACGTCGTTCCTCAAGCGCCCGCTCCGCTGGCTGCAGGCCATCTCCACCTACCGGGCCACGCTCAGCGGCAGCCCCAACTTCGGTTACGAGCTGTGCCTGGCGAAGACCACCGCGGACGAACGCGCGGCGCTGGACCTGAGCAGCTGGCGGCTGGCGTTCAGCGGGGCCGAGCCGGTCCGGGCCGAGACCATCGACCGGTTCGTGGCGGCCTTCGGGCCCAGCGGGTTCCGCCGCGAGGCCTTCTACCCCTGCTACGGCCTGGCCGAGGCGGCGCTGTTCGTCGCCGGCGGGCTGGCCGGCACCGAACCGGCAGTACGCCGCGTGCGTGCCGCCGACCTGGCCGACAACCGGGCGGTCGAGGCCGGCCCGGACGAGGAGAGCCGGACGCTCGTCAGCTGCGGAACGGCGGCCGCCGGGCACGAGCTGGTCATCGTCGACCCCGCTACCTGCGAGCGGCTCCCGGCCGGCCGGGTCGGCGAGATCTGGTTCGGCGGCGGCAGCGTCGCCCAGGGCTACTGGGGACGCCCGCAGGAGAGCGAGGAGACCTTCCGGGCCCGGCTCGCCGGCAGCGGCGACGGCCCGTTCCTGCGCACCGGCGACCTGGGCTTCCTGACCGACGACGGGGAGCTGTTCGTCACCGGCCGGCACAAGGACCTGATCATCATCGCCGGGCGGAACCACTACCCGAGCGACATCGAGGTGACGGTCGAGCAGAGCGATCCGACGCTGCGTCCGGGCTGCGGCGTGGCCTGTTCGGTGGAGGTCGACGGCGAGGAGCGGCTCGTCGTCATCCAGGAGGTCGGCGGCAGCCGCGCCCGGCTCGACGCCGAGCGCGTCGTCACGGCGATCCGCGGCGCGGTCGCCCAGGAGCACGGCCTCCAGGTGCACGACGTGGTCCTGATCAAGCAGGGCAGCATCCCGAAGACCTCCAGCGGAAAGCTGCAACGGCGGGCCGCCCGGCAGTCCTTCCTCACCGGCGACCTCACGGTGCTGGCGCGCTGGAGCGCGGCCGACCCGGAACACGTCACCGGCGGTGCGGGCAGCACGCCGGCACCGGCCGTGGCCGCGCCCGGTCGCGCGGAGGTCGAGCAGCGCCTCGTGGCGGAGCTGGCCGCCCGGCTGGGAATCAGCCCGCAGGCGGTGGACCCCACCCGGCCCGTCGCCACGTACGGGCTGCAGTCGGTGGAGATGGTCGGGCTCGTGGGCGAACTGGAGACGTGGCTGGGCCGTACCCTGTCCGCGACCCTGATCTGGGAGTACCCGACCATCGAGGCGCTGGCCGCCCACCTCGGCCACCCGGCCACCGGCTCCGAACCCGCCGCGCCGGTCGAGCCCACGGCGCCGGCCGATCCGGCCGCGACCACGGCGACCGGCGCCGAGGCGACCGCGGGCCACGCGGACGCGACCGACGAGGCCGTCGCCGTCATCGGCATCGGCTGCCGCCTCCCCGGCGGCGTCGACGGACCGGAGAGCTTCTGGCGCCTGCTGACCGAAGGACGCGACGCGGTCCGCGAGGTGCCCGCCGACCGGTGGGACGCCGACGAGCTGCACACCGACGACGCGACGACGCCCGGAAGGACGACCACCCGCTGGGGCGGCTTCCTGGACCGGATCGACCAGTTCGACCCGCACTTCTTCGGCATCGCCGCCCACGAGGCCGCCCGGATGGACCCGCAGCAGCGGCTTCTCGCCGAGGTGACCTGGGAGGCGCTGGAGGACGCCGGACTGGCCGCCGTGGACCTGGCCGGCTCCCCGACCGGCGTCTTCATCGGCATCGCCACCAGCGACTACGCCCAGCTCACCCTCGCCGACCTCGACCGCGTCGACGCGTACACCGGCACCGGCAACGCGTTCAGCATCGCGGCGAACCGCCTGTCGTACCTGTTCGACCTGCGCGGCCCGAGCATCGCCGTCGACACCGCCTGCTCCTCCTCGCTGGTCGCGGTGCACCAGGCCGTCACCAGCCTGAGCCGGGGAGACTGCACGCTGGCCGTCGCCGGCGGGGTCAACGTGGTCCTGTCACCCGCGCTGGCGATCAACTTCAGCAAGGCCGGCGCGATGGCGGGCGACGGTCGCTGCAAGACCTTCGACGCCCGGGCCGACGGCTACGTCCGCGCCGAGGGCGCCGGCGTGGTGATCCTCAAGCCGCTGTCCCGGGCGCTCGCCGACCAGGACCCGATCTACGGGGTGATCCTCGGCGGGGCGGTCAACCAGGACGGCCGGACCAACGGGCTGATGGCGCCGAACCCGCACGCCCAGGAGGCGGTGCTGCGCAGCGCGTACGAGCGGGCCGGCGTGGCGCCGGAACAGGTCGGCTACGTCGAGGCGCACGGCACCGGCACGCTGCTCGGCGACCCGATCGAGGCCAAGGCGCTCGCCGCCGTGGTCTGCGCCGACCGCGATCCGGCGCGGCCCCTGCTCATCGGATCGGTCAAGTCCAACCTCGGCCACCTGGAGGCCGCCGCCGGGATCGCCGGCCTGATCAAGGCCGCGCTGGTCCTGCGGCACCGGCAGATCCCGCCGACCCTGCACTACCGGCAGCCCAACCCGCACATCCCGTTCGCGCAGCTCGCGCTCCAGGTGGCCGACACCGGCCAGCCGTGGCCGGACGGGTACGCGCGGGCCGTCGCCGGAGTCAGCTCGTTCGGCTTCGGCGGCACCAACGCGCACCTGGTCCTCGCCGAGCCGCCCCGGTCCGACCGGCACGCACTCGCCGAAACGGCCGCCGCGCCCGGCCACCTCCGCCTCAACGGCAGCGCGCCCGCCGGAGGCGCCCCGGCGGACCCGGCCCGGCTGCTGACCATCTCGGCCCGTACCCCCGAGGCGCTCGGTGAACTCGCCCGGCGGTACGCGGCGAAGCTGGCCCCGCCCGGCGAAGGCGCGGACCTCGCCGCCGTCTGCGCCGCCGCCGCCGTGCGCCGCACCCACCACGAGCACCGGCTGGCCTGCGTCGGTGACTCGCCCGAGCAGGTACGGGACGCGCTCGTCGCGTACGCGGCCGGCACGGAACGGCCCGGGCTGTCGTGGGGCGCCCGGCGCGTCTCCCGGCGCCCGAAGCCCGTCTTCGTGTTCTCCGGCCAGGGGCCCCGGTGGTGGCCGATCACCGAGGACCTGCTCGCCGAGCCGGCGTTCCGCGACACGTTCGCGCAGTGCGACCGGGCGCTGCGGCAGTACGTCGATTTCTCCCTGCTCGACCTGGTCACCGGCCGGGACGACGCGAGTCTGCTGGACGACCCGGCGGTCGCCCAGCCCGCGCTGACCGCCGTGCAGATCGCCCTGGCCGCGCTCTGGCGCTCCTGGGGCGTCGAGCCGGCCGCCGTGGTCGGGCACAGCGTCGGCGAGGTGGCCGCCGCCCAGGTCGCGGGCGCGCTCGGCATCGCCGACACGATGCGGGTCGCCCGCCAGCGGGGCCGGGTCATCCGCGCCGCCATCGGCAACGGGCGGATGGCGGTGCTCGGCCTCCCGCTCGACCGGACCGAGCAGTTGCTCGCCGAGCGGCGGCCGGGCGCCGTCTCGGTCGCCGCCACCAACGGACCGGAGTCCACTGTGCTCTCCGGCGACGGCGCGGCCCTGGCCGCCCTCGCCGAGACGCTGACGGCCGAGGGGACGTTCTGCCGGATGCTCGAATCGGTCGACTACGCCTCGCACAGCCCACAGATGGAGCCGCTGCGCGCCGAGCTCGGCGCGCTGCTCGACGGGCTCACCCCGGGTCCCGCCGCCGTGCCGATGCTCTCCACGGTCACCGCCGGGCCGATCGACGGCGCCGCGCTCGACGCCGCGTACTGGGCCGACAACCTGCGCCGGCCGGTGCTGTTCGACACCGCCGTCACCCGCCTGGTCGACGCCGGGCACGACGTGTTCGTGGAGATCTCCCCGCATCCCATGCTCGGCGGCCCGGTCACCGAACGCATCGCCCGCCAGCAGCGTGACGGCGTCGTCGTCGCCTCGCTGCGGCGCGACGAGCCGAGCCGGGCCACGGTCCTCGGTGAGCTGGGCCGCCTCTGGACCGCCGGCTGCCCGGTCGACTGGCGCCGGATGTACGGGCCGGTCGTGCCGATGGCCGCGCTGCCGGCGTACCCGTGGCAGCGGGAGCGGCACTGGATCACCGACGAGTACCCCCGGACGCGGCGCACCGCCCACCGCGGGCACCCGGTGCTGGAGACGTACGTCCGGTCCGCCGCCGAACCGGGCGGACACCACTTCGCCGTCCGGCTCGACCTGGCCGGGTTCGGCTACCTGCGGGACCATGTCG
This sequence comes from Micromonospora chalcea, assembly GCF_002926165.1. Taxonomy (GTDB): domain Bacteria; phylum Actinomycetota; class Actinomycetes; order Mycobacteriales; family Micromonosporaceae; genus Micromonospora; species Micromonospora chalcea. The sequence goes on from NZ_MAGP01000001.1 coordinate 272,436, forward strand.
TCGAGGACAGCCCGGTGCTGCCGGCCAGCCTGCTGCTCGACGCGGCGCTGGCGGCGACCCGGCGGCTGCTCGACGATCCGGCCGCGGTGGTCGAGCGGATCGAACTGACCCGGGTCACCCTCGTCGAGGAGCTGGCCGAGGCGGACACCGTCCAACTCGTCCTGCTCCCGGAGACCGCCACCGGTGGCACGCTGCGGATCTACAGCCGCGGACCGGACGACGCCTGGAACGAGGTGGCGCACGGCCGGTACGGCGCCGCGCAGCAGTTCCCGGCCGGCGCCGTCGAGCCGCTGACCACGGTCCGCTCGCGCTGCGGCGAGCAGCGGGACAGCGCCGAGCACTACGCCCGGCTGGCCCGGTCCGGCCTGCGCTACGGCCCCGCCTTCCAGGGCGTCGCCGCGCTCTGGAAGGGCGAGCGCGAGGCGGTCGCCGAACTGCGCGACCCGGCCGAGCTGACCGGCGCCCGGGAGCCGTACCTGGTGCACCCCGCCCTGCTGGACAGCTGCCTGCAGGTGCTGGCGGCGGCCATGACCGGCGCCGACGCCGGGACGTACCTGCCGGTGGGGGTGGAGCGTTTCGCCCTCGCCGCCGGCCCGGGCGTACCCCGATGGGCGCACGCCACCGTGGGCGGGGCCGCCACCGGCGGCCCGGAGATCGACGGCGCCCGGGTGGTGCTCTACGACGCGGCCGGCGACCCGGTGGGCGAGATCGCCGGCGTGCGGCTGCGCCGGCTGGCCGGTTCCGGCCCGGCCGACCCGGTCGGCGAGGCGCTGCTCGACCTGGCCTGGCAGGAGACCACCGACGGGGCACAGACGCCGGAGACCGGCGGCTGGTGGCTGCTGCTCACCGGCTCCGATCCGGTCGGCGGCGACCTGCGGGCCGCGCTGTCCGGCCGGGGCGTGGACACGGTGACCGTCGCACCCGGTGACGCCTACCGGCAGGTTGCCCCGGACCGGTACGAGGTCGACCCGGCCCGGCCGGCGGACTTCGTGACGCTCCTGACCGACCTGCGTGCCGCCCGGCCGGAGCCGTGCGCCGGAGTGCTGCACGCGTGGAGCCTCGACGCGCGCCTCACCGAGCAGAGCCCGGCCGACCTGCCGGACACCCCACTGGACCGGCTCGAACTGCTCGGTCCGGTCGCCGTCACGCATCTGGTGCGGGCGCTCACCGAGGTCGGCGGCCGGTCACCCCGGCTGGTGCTGGCCACCCGGGGCGCGCAGGTGGTCGCCGCCGACGCGGGCGCGCCGGACCCGGCCCAGGGCGGCCTCTGGGGACTGGCCCGGGTGGTCGCGCTGGAACACGCCGAGCTGCGCCCCACGATCGTCGACCTCGACCCGGCCGACGGGCGGCACGGCGTTCCCGGCCTGGTCGACGAACTGCTGCACCGGCCCGGTGGCGAGCAGGTCGCGCTGCGCGGCGGCCGGCGCTACGTGCCCCGGCTGGTCCCGTGGCGCGCGCCCGCGGCCACGCCGGCGCGTCCGCACCCGTTCGACCGGTCCGCCGCCGACGGCAACTACTTGCTGCTGTCGGTGCAGGGACACCTGGGCAGCCTGACGCCGGTGCTCTCCGCACGCGTGCCGCCCGGCCCCGGCCAGGTGCAGATCGAGGTGGCCGCCGCCGGACTCAACTTCAACGACGTGCTCAAGGCGATGGAGATCTGCCCCGGCGTACCCCCGGGCATCGTGCCGCTGGGCGGCGAGTGCGCCGGCCGGGTCACCGCGCTCGGCGCCGGAGTCACCGGCCTGAGCGTCGGCGACGCGGTGATGGCGGTGGCCCCGTCCAGCATGGCCGCGTACACCACCACCCGGGCCGAGCTGGTCGCCCCCGTCCCCGGCGGGCTCACCGACGAGCAGGCCGCCGCGCTGCCGATCGCGTTCCTCACCGTGGTGTACGGCCTGGAGTACCTGGCCCACCTCGGCGAGGGCGACACCCTCCTGATCCACTCGGCCACCGGCGGCGTCGGCCTGGCCGCGCTGCAGGTGGCCCGCCGCAACGGCGCCGAGGTGCTGGCCACCGCCGGCAGTGAGGAGAAGCGGGAACTGCTGCGCCGCCTCGGCGTCAAGCACGTGATGGACTCCCGGTCGCTGCGTTTCGCCGACGAGGTGCTGGCCCTCACCGACGGCCGGGGCGTGGACGTCGTGCTCAACTCGCTCACCGGCGAGGCGCTCACCCGCAGCCTCGGCCTGCTCGCGCCGAACGGGCGGTTCGTCGAGATCGGCAAGCAGGACATCTACGCCAACAGCCACCTCGGCCTGCGGGCGTTGCGGCACAACCGCTCGTTCCTCGCCGTCGACCTGGAACGCGCCTTCGCCGAGCGGCCGACGCTGATCGCCCGCCTCTTCGCCGAGGTGCTGCGCGGCTTCGACAGCGGCGAGTTCACCGCCCTCCCGGTGACCACCTACGACTACGCCGACGCGGCGGCGGCGTTCGGTCTCATGGCGCAGGCCCGGCACACCGGCAAGATCGTGCTGCGGCCCGGTGGGCACGAGGTGGCCGCCGTACCGCCGGGGGAGGTCCCGGTCCGGCCGGCCGCCACGTACCTGATCACCGGTGGTCTCGGCGCTCTCGGCCTGGAGACCGCCCGCTGGCTGGCCGGTCGCGGCGCGCGGCACCTGGCGCTGCTCGGCCGCAGCCGGCCCTCGGCGTACGCCGGGCAGGTCCTCGACGAGCTGCGCGGGCAGGGCGTCGACGTCCAGGTCCGGCAGGCCGACATCGCCCGCCACGAGGACGTCACGGCGGTGCTGGCGGACCTCGACCGGACGATGCCGCCGCTGGCCGGCGTCGTGCACGCCGCCGGTGTGCTGGACGACGGGCTGATGCTGCAGCTCGACCGGGCCCGGTTCCGGGCCGTGGCCGCGCCCAAGGTGGACGGCGCCTGGCATCTGCACCGGGCCACCCTGGACCGGGACCTCGACTTCTTCGTCCTCTACTCCTCGGCCGCCGCGCTGCTCGGCTCACCGGGCCAGGCCAACTACGCCGCCGCGAACGCGTTCCTGGACACGCTCGCGCAGCGGCGCCGGGCGCAGGGACGGGCCGCGCTGAGCGTCAACTGGGGCCCCTGGTCCGGGTCCGGCCTGGCGGCCCGCCCGGACCGTGGCGGCCAGCTCGCCGGTCAGGGCATCGTCGGCATCGACCCACGCGACGGCATCGAGGCGCTGGACCGGCTGGTGCTGACCGCGGCGGCGCAGGCGGCCGTCCTGCCGCTGGACCTCGACCGGCTCCGCACGGCCGCGGCCGGCGGGCTCGTGCCCGCGCTGCTGGCCGACCTGGTCGCGGTGGACACCCCGCGCACGGCCGAGGGCCGGGCGCGCTCCGGCGAGGTACGCCGGCGGTTGCTCACCGTCGAGCCGGGCCGCCGCCGGCGCGCCCTGCTCACCGGGCACGTCGCCGGTGAGGTGGCCCGGGTGCTCAAGGTGGACGCCGACCGGGTCGACGTCACCTCGCCGCTGGCGAACATGGGCTTCGACTCGCTGATGTCGCTGGAGCTGCGCAAGCGGCTGGAGACGTCGCTCGACGTCGAACTGTCCGCCACGCTCGCGTGGCGCTTCCCGACCATCGACGCGCTCGTACCGCACCTCGCCGAGCGGATGGACGTGGCGCTGGAGGCCGGGCCGGACGCCGACGTCTCCCCGGCGGGGACCGGCCCGGCGACCGCGCCCGGCGCGACACCGGCCGCCGGGACCGACGACCCGGCCACCGACCTGGAGCAGCTCTCCGACGACGACGTCGAGGCGCTCCTGCTGGCCAAGCTCAACCAGATCGAGGAAGGGCGTCAGGGATGACCACGACCGGGCAGCAGGCGCAGGCGCCGAACTCCACGCTCAAGCGCGCCTACCTGCAGATGGAGCGGATGCAGCGGCAGCTCGCCGAGTACGAGCGCGGCCGGACCGAGCCCGTCGCGGTCGTCGGCATGGGGCTGCGCTTCCCCGGCGGCGCGGTCGACGCGGAGAGCTTCTGGCGGATCCTGCGCGACGGCGTCGACGCGGTCGCGGAGATCCCGGCCGACCGCTGGCCGGTCGACGAGTTCTACGACGAGCAACCGCAGCAGCCCGGCAAGATGCGGACCCGCTGGGGCGGCTTCCTGGACCGCGTCGACCACTTCGACTACGAGTTCTTCGGCATCTCCCGGCGCGAGGCGCTGGCCATGGACCCGCAGCAGCGGCTCGCCCTGGAGGTGTCCTGGGAGGCGCTGGAGAACGCCGGGAAGGCGCCGACCGCGCTGGCCGGCAGCCGTACCGGGGTGTTCCTCGGCGTGTGCAGCAACGACTTCGCCACCGAGAACTTCCCCGGGCTGGAGGACATCACCGCCTACGCCAGCACCGGCACCGCGCACAGCGTGGTGACCGGGCGGATCTCGTACGTCTTCGACTTGCGCGGCCCGAGCGTGGCGGTGGACACCGCCTGCTCCTCCTCGCTGGTGTCGGTGCACATGGCGGTGCAGAGCCTGCGGTCCGGCGAGTGCGACCTGGCCCTCGGCGGCGGGGTGAACGTCGTCCTGTCGCCGCTGCCCAGCGTGGCCTTCTCCCAGTTCCCCGGCATGGTCGCCCCGGACGGCCGGTGCAAGACCTTCGACGCCCGCGCCAACGGCTACGTCCGCAGCGAGGGCTGCGGCATCGTCGTGCTCAAGCGTCTGACCGACGCGGTACGCGACGGCGACCAGGTGCTCGCGGTGATCCGCGGCGGCGCGGTCAACCAGGACGGTCGCAGCTCCGGGGTGACCGCCCCGAACGGGGTGGCGCAGCGCGACGTGCTGCGCCGGGCGCTCGCGGCGAGCGGCGTCGCCGCCGAGCAGGTCTCCTACATCGAGGCGCACGGCACCGGCACCACGCTCGGCGACCCGATCGAGGTCGAGGCGCTGGCCGAGGTGTACGGCCGGGAGGAGGGCGCACCGGTCTACCTGGGGTCGTCGAAGACGAACGTCGGCCATGCCGAGGCAGCCTCCGGCATCGTCGGGCTGATCAAGGTGGTGCTCGCCCTGCACAAGGGCGCGATCCCGCCGAACGTGCACTTCACCGAGCTGAATCCGCACATCTCCTTCGCCGGCACCACGTTCGCGGTGCCGACCGAGTTGAGCGAGTGGCCGGCGGTCGCCGAGCGGCCGGTGGCCGGGGTGAGCAGCTTCGGGTTCAGCGGCACCAACGCCCACCTGATCGTGCAGGCCGCGCCCGAGCCGCCGGCCGTACCGTCGGAACCGGCGGTGGAGCGGCCCCGTTCGGTGCTGCCGCTGTCGGCCCGGACGCCGGACGGGCTGCTGGAGCTGGCCCGGCGCTACCAGCAGCGACTGTCCGCCGACCCGGGCGCGGCGCCCGGCGACCTCTGCTTCTCGGCCGGCACCGGACGGGCCCACTTCCCGCACCGGCTGGCCGCCGTCGGCGCGTCCGCCCGGGAGGTCGCCGACCAGCTCGCCGACTTCGTCGACGGGCTGCCCGGCGACCTGCCGGTGGTGGGCGAGGCCGGCAGCGACGACGTGGTCTTCCTCTTCACCGGGCAGGGCCCGCAGCGCGTCGGCATGGCCCGCGCCCTCTATCAGACGCAGCCCACCTTCCGGCAGGCCGTCGACCGCTGCGACGAGATCCTGCGGCCGCTGCTGGACGTCCCGCTGCTGGACGTGATCTACCCGGCCGACCCGGACTCCGACCTGGTCTACCGCACGACCTACTCGCAGCCGGCGCTGTTCGCGGTGCAGTACGCCATGGCGCAGATGTGGCGCTCCTGGGGCGTCGAGCCGGTGGCGGTGCTCGGGCACAGCTTCGGCGAGTACGTGGCCGCCTGCGTGGCCGGCATGATGAGCCTGGAGGACGGGCTGCGGCTGGTCGTCGAACGCGGCCGGCTGATGTGGGAGCTGAACGACAACGGCGCGATGGTGGCCGTCTTCGCCCCCGAGGCCGAGGTCGCCGAGGTGCTCGCCGGGTACGCCGACCGGGTGTCCGTCGCCGCGGTCAACGGCCCCGGCACCACCTCCATCTCCGGTGAGCGGGAGGCGCTGGCGCGGATCTGCGCCGAGTTCGACAGGCGCGGGGTGAAGACCAAGCAGTTGCACATCACCACCTCGTCGCACTCGCCGCTGATCGAGCCGATCCTGCCGGGCCTGCGCGCGGCGGCCGACGCGGTGACGTTCACCCCGCCGCGCGTCCCGCTCGTGGCGAACCTGACCGGTGAGCTGTGGCCGTGGGACACCGCCCCGGACGCCGACTACTGGTGCCGGCACGCCCGCCAGCCGGTGCGCTTCGCGGCCAGCATCGACACGCTGCGCGAGCTGGGCTACCGCACCTTCGTCGAGATGGGACCCGCGCCGACGCTGCTCGGCATGATCAGCGACAACCTGCCGGCGGGGGAGGCCCTGCTGGCGCCGAGCCTGCGGCCCAAGCACGACGACTGGGCGGTGCTGCTGCACACCGTCGCCCGGCTCTACACCGCCGGCGTGGACCTGGACTGGGCCGGTTTCGACCGGGACTACCGGCGGGCCCGGGTGCCGCTGCCCACCTACCCGTTCGAGAAGACGCACTGCTGGCAGGAGCCGCGCCGCACGCAGCGGCAGCAGCAGCGGCACACCGGATCGTCCACCGTGGACGACACCGGCGAGGACGGCGCCGCCGCGTACGCCGACGACGACCTGCTCTACCGGCTCGACTGGCAACCTGTCGACGCGCCCGCGCCGGCTCCCGACCCGGAAGCAACCCCGGCCCGGACCTGGCTGGTGCTCACCGACGGGACCGGGGTCGGCGCCGGGTTCGCCGACGCCGTCGCGGCCCGGGGCGAGCGGGTGGTACGGGTGTCGCCGGGTCCGGCGTACCGCGTCGACGGCGCGCGGGCCGAGGTGCGCCTGGACGGCCCGGCGGACCTGAGCCGGCTGGTGGACGAGCTGGCACTCGACGGCGGCGAGCTTCAGGTGCTGCACCTGTGGAGCCTCGACGACACCGACCCGGACGGCGCGGCGGACGCCGCCGCGCTGCTGCGGGCCACCGAGCGGGGCAGCCTCAGCGCGGTCCACACCGCGCAGGCCCTGGCCCGGGCGCGGGGCCCGGAGACGGTACGGCTCTGGCTGGTCACCCGCGGCGCGGTACGGCCGGCCGACGCCCCGGGCGGCCCGGTGTCGCTCGCGGTGGCCCAGTCGGCCCTGTGGGGTCTGGGCCGGTCGTTGCAGCAGGAGCACTCGGCGCTCTGGGGCGGCCTGATCGACCTCGACCCGGCCGCCGATCCGGCCACGCTGGCCGCGCGTCTGGTGGGGGAGCTGACCGCCCGCGACGCCGAGGACCAGGTCGCGTTGCACGGCGACCGGCGCTACGTGGCCCGGCTCGTCCGCCAGGCGGTGCCCGAGGCCGACGCCGCCGACGGGCCGTGGCGGCCCGACGCGAGCTACCTGATCACCGGCGGCCTCGGCGGCATCGGCCTGGAGGTGGCCCGGTCGATGGTGCGGGCCGGCGCGCGGCGGCTGGTGCTGCTCGGCCGCACCGTGCTGCCGCCCCGCGCCGAGTGGGCCGGCCTGCCCGCCGACCATCCGGCGGCGGCACGTGTCGCCGGGGTGCGCGAGCTGGAGGCGCTCGGGGCCGCCGTGCACGTCGCCTCCGTCGACGTCGCCGACGAGGAGGCGGTACGGGCGTTCCTGACCGGCTACGACCGGGAGGGCCGGCCGCCGATCCGGGGCGTCGTGCACGCCGCCGGCACCGGTGAGGTGGCCCCGCTGATGGAGCTGACCCTGGCCGACCTGGAACGCCCGCTGCTGCCCAAGGCCGTCGGCGCCTGGGTGCTGCACCGCCTGTTCGCCGGCCGGGAGCTGGACTTCTTCATCCTGTTCTCCTCGACCAGCTCGCTGCTCAGCTCGCCGTTCGTGGCCGGGTACGCGGCGGCCAACGCCTTCCTCGACGCGCTGGCGGCGCAGCGCCGCGCCGCCGGACTGCCCGGTCTGAGCGTCAACTGGGGTATCTGGGAAGGGGTCGGCCTGGCCAACCGGGGTGCCGACGCCACCCCCGGGCTCAGCAAGGGCATGGGCACGCTGCGGCCCGCCCAGGCGCTGCGGGTCTTCCACCGGCTGCTGCGCCACGACGAGCCGCAGATCGCCGTGGTCCCGGTCGACTGGACCGAGTGGGGGCGCCGCTACCAGGAGGTCTCCGGTTCGGCCCTGCTCGCCCCGCTGCTGCGCGGCGACGGCCCCGCGCGGCCCGCCCGGCGTACGGCCCGGACCAGCCTGCTGCCCAGCCGCGCGCAACTGCTGGCCCTGCCGGCCGACCGGCGCGCCGAGACGCTCACCGGGCAACTGGTGCTCGCCGTCGCGGCCACCCTCGGCTCCGCGACGGCGTCGGTCGGGCTGGACCAGCCGCTGTTCGACCTGGGCCTGGACTCGCTCATGGCGGTGGAGCTGAAGAACGAGATCGAACGCCAGCTCGGCGTCTCGCTGTCCATCGCGGTGTTCCTGGAGGGCGCCACCCTGCGCACCCTCACCGAGCAGATCGTCAGCCGGCTGCCGGCCGGTGCGGACGACGGCGGCGCCGACACGGCGGCCATCGGGCGGGTCGAGCGGTTCGAGGACGTCGCCTCGGAGCTGCTCGCCGAGCTGGAGGGCCTCTCCGACGAGCAGGCGCGGGCCGTACTGGGCCAGGAGGCGTGAGATGACCGACCTCGACGCACGGCTCGCCGCGCTCTCCCCGGAGAAACGGGCGCTGTTCGAGAAGCTGCTGCGCGAGCGGGGCCAGGCGCGGCCCGCCCGGCGGGAGAACGTCTTCCCGATCTCCGTGATGCAGCAGGGCATCTGGTTCCTCGAGCAGCTCCGGCCCGCCAACCCGGCGTACCTGATCCCGGCGGCGGTGCGCATCCGCGGCCCGCTGGACACCGCCCTGCTGCGGCAGGCGGTCGACGGGATCGTCGCCCGGCACGAGTCGCTGCGGACCACGTTCGAGCTGCGCGACGGGCGGCCGGTGCAGGTGGTCCACCCGGCGCTCGCGATCCCGCTGGCCGAGACCGACCTGCGCGGCACGCCGGCCGGCGGCGACGAGCTGGAGGCGCGGATCGTGGCCGCGCTGCGCGAGCCGTTCGACATCACCACCGGCCCGCTGCTGCGGCTGGCCCTGCTCCGGCTCGGTGACGACGACTGCGTGCTCGGCGTGGCGATGCACCACCTCGTCTCCGACGGCTGGTCCGTCGGGGTGCTGCTGGGCGAACTCTCCACCCGGTACGCCGCGCTGGCCACCGGCGACCGGCCGGCGCTGCCCGAGCTGAGTGTCCAGTACGGCGACTACGCCGCCTGGCAGCAGGACTGGCTGCGCGGGGAGGACCTGTCGGCGGACCTGGCCCACTGGCGGGAGCACCTCGCCGGGGCGCCGGCCGTGCTCGACCTGCCGACCGACCGGCCCCGCCCGCCGGTGCAGGGCTTCCAGGGCGCCTCCCACCCGTTCACGTTGCCCGAGCCGGTGCTCACCGCGCTCGGCGCGCTCGGCAAGCAGCACGGCGCGACCACGTACATGGCGCTGCTGGCCGCCTTCGGCGTGCTGCTGCGCCGCTACAGCGGGCAGGACGACGTGGTGGTCGGCGTGCCGATGGCCAACCGGGACCGGGCCGAGGTCGAACCGCTCATCGGGTTCTTCGTCAACACCCTGCCGGTCCGCGTGGACCTGACCGGCAACCCGACCTTCACCGAACTGCTGGGCCGGGTCCGGGACGCCTGCCTCGGCGCGTACGCCCACCAGCGGGTGCCGTTCGAGAAAGTGGTGGAGGCGCTGAAGCCGGCCCGCGACCTCAGCCGGCCGCCGATCTTCCAGGTGGGGCTCTCCTACCAGAGCGACCCGCTGCCCACGCTGGCCCTGGCCGGGGTGGAGTTCGAACGGCTGCCGCTGCGCGCCCAGGGCGCCCGCTTCGACCTGGAGCTGCAGCTGTTCAACGACGCCGGTGGGGTCAGCGGCTGGTTCGAGTACGACCGGGACCTGTTCGAACCCGCCACCATGGCCCGGATGGCCGGGCACTACCGGCGGATCGTCGAGCTGGCCGTCGCCGGCCCGCACACGGCTGTCGACGAACTGCCGTTGCTGGACGCCGACGAGCGGGACGCGGTGCTGGCGCTGTCCCGGGGCGAGCCGCGGCGGTGGCCCGGTGCGGGCTGGGCGCACGAGCAGATCGCCGAGCGGGCCCGGCGTACGCCGGAACTGCCGGCGGTGCGGTTCGCCGGCCGCACCGTCGGCTACGGGGAGCTGCTGCACCGGGCCAACGTGCTGGCCCGGCGGCTGCGTGCCGCCGGGGTCGGCCCCGGCGTGCGGGTCGGCCTGGTGCTGGAACGCTCGGTGGAGCTGGTGGTCGGCCTGCTGGCGATCTGGCAGGCCGGCGGCGCGTACGTGCCCGTCGACCCCGGCCTGCCGGCCGGGCGGGTGGCGCTGATGCTCGACGACGCGGACCCGGCGGTGGTGCTCACCCAGCGGCGGCTCGGCGAGAAGCTGTCCTGGGACGGGCCGCTGTGGTACGCCGACGAGCTGCTCACCGACGACGTGCCCGCGGACGCCGCCGACGACCGGCCCACCCCGGTACGCGGCACCGACGTCGCCTACGTCATCTACACCTCCGGGTCGACCGGCCGGCCCAAGGGCGTGCCGAACACGTTCGCCGGCCTCCGCAACCGGCTGCTGTGGATGCAGGACGCCTACGGCCTCGGCCCCGGCGACCGGGTGCTGCAGAAGACGCCGTACTCGTTCGACGTCTCGGTCTGGGAGTTCTTCTGGCCGTTGATGACCGGCGCGACGCTCGTCGTGGCCCGCCCGGACGGGCACCGCGACGGCGCCTACCTGGTCGACACGATCCGCTCCGAACAGGTCACCACCGTGCACTTCGTGCCCTCCATGCTCCAGGCGTTCCTGCGCGAGCCCGACGTCGAGCGGTGCGTGAGCCTGCGCCGGGTGATCTGCAGTGGCGAGGCGCTTCCCCGCGACCTGCAGGACCGCTTCTTCACCCGGTCCGCCGCCGAACTGCACAACCTGTACGGCCCGACCGAGGCGGCGATCGACGTCACCGCCTGGGCCTGCCGCCGCGACGACCCCCGGCCGGTGCCGATCGGGCGGCCGATCGCGAACACCCAGGTGTACGTGCTGGACCGCCATCTGCAGCCGGTGCCGGTGGGTGTGCCGGGCGAGCTGCACATCGGCGGGGTCAACGTGGCGCTCGGCTACCTGAACCGGCCTGAGCTGACCGCCGAACGGTTCGTCGCCGACCCGTTCGCCACGCCGGCGCGGGTCGGCGGCGCGGCCGTCACCGGCGACCGCGACGACGACCGGCCGCCCGCCCGGCTCTACAGGACCGGTGACCTGGGCCGGATCCGTGCCGACGGCGCGATCGAGTACCTGGGCCGCCTCGACCACCAGGTGAAGCTGCGCGGCTTCCGGATCGAGCTGGGCGAGATCGAGGCGGCGCTGACCGCCTGCCCCGGCGTCACCGAGGCGGTGGTGGTGGCGCGTGCGCACGGCGGCGACACCCGGCTGGTGGCGTACCTGGTCGGGCCGGCCGTACCGGCCACCGGTGAGCTGATCAGCCGGTTGAAGGAACGGCTGCCCGACTACATGGTGCCGGCGGTCTTCACCACGCTGGACGCCCTGCCGCTGACCCCGAACGGCAAGGTGGACCGGTCGGCCCTGCCCGAACCCGACCTGGCCCGCCCGGAGCTGCGCAGCCCGTACGTGGCGCCGCGCGACGAACTGGAGCGGACCGTCGCCGGCATCTGGCGGGAGCTGCTCGGCGTGGAGCAGGTCGGGGTGGACGACAACTTCTTCGAGCTGGGCGGCCACTCCCTGCTGATGGCGGAGGCCCGCCTGCGGCTCGTCGCGGCGGCCGGCCGGGACGTGACGCTCGTCGAGCTGTTCCAGTTCCCGACCGTCGCCGCGCTCGCCGGTTACCTCAACCGGCCCGGCGCGGACGGCGACGGCCTGGGCGACGCCCAGGAACGGGCGGCCACCCGCCGGCAGTCACTGAGTCGACGTCGCCGCCGCTCGTCGGCCGCGCAGGCATGAACGGTAGGTGAGACAGATGTCAGACGACGTCGAGAACCTCGACCAGATAGCCGTCATCGGCATGGCGGGGCGGTTCCCCGGCGCGGCCGACGTGGACGAGTTCTGGGCGAACCTCACGGCCGGCCGGGAGGGGATCGCCCGCCTGTCCGACGAGGAGCTGCGCGCCGACGGCGTCGACCCGCAGGTGGCCGCGCTGGACGACTACGTGCCGGCCAAGGGCGTCCTGGCCGACGCGGACCGCTTCGATGCGGGCTTCTTCGGCTACCACCCCCGCGAGGCCGAGGTGCTCGACCCGCAGCACCGGGTCTTCCTGGAGTGCGTGTGGACGGCGCTGGAGTCGGCCGGCCACGATCCGAAGACCTTCGACGGGCGCATCGGCGTCTTCGCCGGGTCGAGCCTGAACTCGTACCTGCTGTTCAACCTGCTCGCCAACGAGCAGGCGGTGGACGCGGCCGGCAGCTACCAGACGCTGATCTCCAGCGACAAGGACTTCCTGGCCACCCGGGTGTCGTACAAGCTGAACCTGACCGGGCCGAGCATGACCGTGCAGACGGCCTGCTCCACCTCGCTGACCGCGGTGCACCTGGCGGTCCAGAGCCTGCTCAACGGCGAGTGCGACCTGGCCCTGGCCGGCGGCGTGTCGGTGAGCGTGCCGCTGCGCGGCGGCTACCGCTACGAGCAGGGCGGCATCCTCTCCCCGGACGGGCACTGCCGGCCCTTCGACGCGCAGGCGCAGGGCACCGTCGCCGGCAACGGTGTGGGCGTGGTGGTGCTGCGGCGGTTGACCGACGCCCACGCGGCCGGGGACACAGTGGACGCGGTCATCCTCGGCACCGCGGTGAACAACGACGGCTCGCTGAAGGTCGGCTACACCGCGCCGAGCGTGGACGGGCAGGCCCGCGTCGTCGCCGAGGCGCTCGCCGTGGCCGACGTGGACCCGGACAGCATCGGCTACGTCGAGACCCACGGCACCGGCACCGCCCTCGGCGACCCGATCGAGATCACCGCGCTGACCCGCGCGTACCGCAAGCATACCGACCGGGTGGGCTACTGCGCGATCGGCTCGGTGAAGAGCAACGTCGGGCACCTCGACGCCGCGGCCGGGGTGACCAGCCTGATCAAGGCGGTGCTGGCGCTGCGCCACGAGGCGATCCCGGCGACCCTGCACCACACCCGGGCCAACCCCGAGCTGGCGTTGCCGACCAGCCCGTTCTTCGTCAACACCGAGCTGCGGCAGTGGCCCCGGCGGGAGACGCCGCGCCGGGCCGGGGTCAGCTCGTTCGGCATCGGCGGCAGCAACGTGCACGTGATCCTGCAGGAGGCGCCGGCCCTGGCCGCGTCGGCCGCCGCGCCGCCCGCCGCACCGGCCGTAGCCCGGGTGCTGCCGCTGTCGGCCCGCTCCGCGCCGGCGCTGGCCGCCGTGGCCGGCCGGCTCGCCGACCACCTGGCCGCCCACCCCGACCTGGATCTGGACGACGTCGCGTACACGCTGGCCGCCCGCCGCCGGGCCTTCGAGCACCGTACGGCGGTGACCGGCCGGGACAGCGCCGAACTGGTCGCCGCGCTGCGGCGGGCCGCCGACGCCGGCACGGGCACGCCTGCCGGACGGGACGCGCCGGTGGCGTTCCTCTTCCCCGGCCAGGGCGCGCAGTACGTGGGCATGACGCGGGGCCTGTACCGCAGCGAGCCGGTGTTCGCCGCCGAGCTGGACCGCTGCGCCGACCTGTTCGCCGGCCACCTGGGCGAAGACCTGCGGGTGCCGCTGTTCGCCGCCGACAACGAGACCGGCGACGCGGCGCTGGCGCTGGCGCGTACCGCTGTCACGCAGCCGGTGCTGTTCGCGGTGGAGTACGCGCTGGCCCGCCTGTGGATGTCGTGGGGCGTCCGCCCGGCGGCGATGGTCGGGCACAGCGTCGGCGAGTACGTGGCCGCCTGCCTGGCCGGGGTGTTCTCCCTCGAGGACGCGGTGGCGCTGGTCGTCACGCGGGGGCGCCTGGTGCAGTCGACGCCGGCCGGGTCGATGCTCGCGGTGTTCCTGCCCGAGGCGGAGGTGACCGGCCGGCTGACCGGCGGGCTGTGCGTCGCGGCGGTGAACTCCACCGGCCTGTGCGTGGTGGCCGGCACGACCGCCGAGGTCGACGCGCTGGCGCAGCGGCTCACGGCGGACGGGGTGGCGTGCCGCCGGCTGCGCACCTCGCACGCCTTCCACTCACCCAGCATGGACGCCGCTGTCGCGCCGTTCGTCGACGCGGTCCGCCGGGTCGCCCTGCGCCCGCCCGCCACCCCGTTCGTCTCCAACGTCACAGGCGCCTGGATCACCGACGAGCAGGCCACCGACCCGGAGTACTGGGGACGACACCTGCGCGCGCCGGTGCGTTTCGCCGACGCCCTGGACGTGCTGCTCGCCGACGAGGAGCTGGTGCTGCTGGAGGTCGGTCCGGGGCAGACGCTGCGCAACTTCGTCCGGCAGCACCGCGCCTGGCACGAGCGGCGGACGGTGGCCGGATCGGTGCGGCACCCGGACGAACCGCGCGACGACCAGGAGTACCTGCTGGCGGGGCTGGGTGAACTCTGGGCCGCCGGGGCGCCGGTGGACTGGGCCGCCCGCGCCGGGGACACGCCGCGGCGGCTGCTGCGCCTGCCCACGTACCCGTTCCAGCGCCAGCGCTACTGGATCGAGCCGCGGCCCGGCCCGGTCCGGCCCGCGCCGGTCGCGGCGACCGGGCCGGACGCGCAGTGGTTCCACGTGCCCGGCTGGCGGCGGCTCACCGCGCCGGCCGCCGGGACCACCGACGGGGCGACCTGGGTGGTGCTCGGCGCCGAGCTGCCGCTGGGCGTGGCGCTGGCCGGGCGGCTGGCCGACGACGGCGCGACAGTGCTGCGGGTCAGCGCCGGCGACGAGCTGCGGGAGACCGGCGAGCGGGCCTGGTCGCTGGACCCGGCCAGCCGGGACCAGCACGCCGCCCTGCTCAAGTCGCTGGAGGTGGACGCCGGCCGGACGATCCGGGTGGTGCACCTGTGGAGCCTGACCGTGGAGCCGGGCGACGGCCCGGATCCGGACCGGATCGACAGCGCCCGGCGGGTCGGGTTCGACAGCCTGCTGGCCCTGGCCCAGGCGATCGGGGACGTGCAGCCCGCCGGCCCGGTGGAGATCGACGTGCTCAGCCGGGGCCTGTTCGCGGTGACCGGCGAGGAGAGCCTGCAGCCGGAGAACGCCCCGCTGCTCGGCGCCACCACGGTCATCCCGCAGGAGGTCCCGGACGTCACCTGCCGCGTGCTGGACCTGCCCGGCGCCGACCTGCCCGCGGCCGACCCGGCGCCCGGCCCCACGACCGTGCTGGCCCGGCTGACCGCGCCCACCGCCGACCGGGAACTGGCGCTGCGCGGCCGGCACTGGTGGGTACGCGACTTCGAGGCCCTGCCCGCCGACGCCGCCGGCGGGACGGGCGGCCGGCTGCGGCCCGGCGGCGTCTACCTGATCACCGGCGGTCTCGGCGGGGTCGGGCTGGCGCTGGCCGAGCAGATCGCCCGCTCGGTCGACGCGCCGGTGCTCGGGCTGCTGCACCGCTCGGCGTTCCCCGACTCGACGCGGTGGCCGGACTGGCTGGCCGAGCACGGCGAGCAGGACGACACCAGCCGGCGGATCCGCGGCGTGCAGCGGCTGCGGGAACTGGGCGCGCGGGTGGTGGTGCTGCACGCCGACGTCACCGACCGGGCCGCCCTGTCCGACGCGGTCGGACGGTTGCGCGCCGAAGGCGGTGGCCTGCACGGTGTCGTCCACGCCGCCGGCCTGCCGTCGCGGGGACTGATCGCGGTCAAGTCCGGCCGGGACGTGACCGACGTGCTGGCCGCCAAGACCGTCGGCACGCTGCACCTGGACGCCGTCTGCGACGCCGACGGACTGGACTTCCTGCTGCTCTGCTCGTCGCTGACCGCGCTGCTCGGCGGGCCGGGGCAGAGCGACTACTGCGCGGCGAACGCCTTCCTGGACGTCTACGCCCAGTGGCGGCGAGCCACCACCGGGGCGCCGGTCGCGGCTGTCGCCTGGGACACCTGGCGCAACACCGGCATGGCCGCCGGCCTGGTCGAGCGGCTGCACGGCGGCGCCGCGCTGACCGGGCACCCGCTGCTGCAACGCCTGGTCTCCTCGACCGGCACGTCCCGGACGTACGCCACCACGCTCAGCACGGCCGACAGCTGGATCGTCGACGAGCACCGGATCATGGGCCACGGCCTCGTTCCCGGCACCACGTACCTGGAGCTGGTCCACGCGGCGGTCGCCGACCGGGCGGCCGGCCGGGTGGTGGAGCTGAACGACGTGCTGTTCCTGATGCCGGTGATCGTGCCGGACGGTCGGAGCCGCGAGCTGTTCACCACGGTGGAGGAGCGCGACGGGCAGCTCCGGTTCAGCGTGCAGAGCCGCGTCGACGGGGAGGCCGGCCGCTGGCAGGAGCACGCGAGCGGCACCGTGGCCTTCCACGAGCGGCCGGCGGACACGGCCCGGGACCTGGACCGGCTGCGCCGCGACTGCGCCGTCACCGACGTGATCGACACCGAGGACGAACTGAAGCGGCGGCTGAAGCTCGACCGGGTGGAGCAGGGCGGCCGGTTGCAGTTCTCGTTCGGCCCGCGCTGGCGGTGCCTGCGCCGCATCGAGGCCGGCGAGCGGCGGCTGATGGTCACGCTCGAACTGGCCGAGGAGTTCGCCGCCGACCTGGAGCGCTACCCGCTGCACCCGGCGCTGCTGGACGTGGCCGGCGCGTCCGCACGGATCCGCGCGCGGGACGTGTTCTACCTGCCGTTCACCTACCGCAGCCTGCGGGTCTTCGCCCCGCTGACCCGGGTGGTCCACTGCCACGTCGAGGTGGACGAGGCCGGTGACTCCGGCGAGACGCTCACCGTCAGTATCGAGCTGATCTCCCCGCAGGGACAGCTGCTGGCCCGGATCACCGACTTCACCATCAAGCGGATCAACGACATCGACGGCCTGCTGGAACAGGTGCGCGACGGCGCGGTGACCGCCGCCGGCACGGGCGCGGGCGAGGCGACGCCGGGTACCCTGCACGTGCTCAGCGAGGGGATGACCGCCGCCGACGGGATGGCCGCCTTCGACCGGCTGCTCGCCGCGCCCGAGCTGCCGGAGCACGTGGTGGTCACCGGCCGGGACCTTTCCGGGCTGCGCCGGCTCGCCGCCTCGATCACCCCCGCGCTGCTCGCCGGGGAGGTGGAGCAGATCGCCCCGCCCCGGGGCACCCATCCGAGGCCCGATCTGGACACCCCGTACGTGGCGCCGGGCACCGAGGCCGAGCGGACGGTGGCGGAGATCTGGCAGGAGGTGCTCGGCCTGGACCGCGTCGGCGTGCACGACGACTTCTTCGCCCTCGGCGGACACTCGCTGGCCGCCGTGCAGATCGGCGCGAAGATCCGCGGCCGGTTCGGGGTGGAGCTGAACCTGCGGGGCTTCTTCGACAGCCCGACGGTGGCGCACACGGTGACCGTGCTGGCCGACCCCGGCGGGCCGGGGGATCGGGGCGCCGACCGGATCGAAGTGGTGAGCCGGGACGTGCCCGACGACGAACTGGCCGGCCTCGACGAGCTGTCCGACGAGGAGATCGAGGCACAGCTCGCCGCCCTGCTCGCCGAGGACGACGGCGGGGGACGGGCATGAGCCGGCCGATTCCGCCCGCCCCGGCGCGTGCCCGCCGTACGCGAGCGCCGCACGTCCTGTCCGCAGTCGTGTCAGCTCACCCACACACCGAGGATGATCGCCCGTGACGACCACCGACCTGGGCAGCCTGTCCGCCGCCGAGAAGCGCGCACTGCTGGCCGAGCGGCTGCGGCAGAAGAAGCAGCGGCGGGAGTTCCCGGCCTCCTTCTCCCAGCAACGACTCTGGTTCCTGGAGCAGCTCTCGCCGGGCAGCGCCGCGTACAACATCCCCGGCGCCGTCCGCATCCTGGGCCCGCTGGACCTGGAGGTGTGGCGGCGCTGCTGCAACGAGATCACCCGCCGGCACGAGGCGCTGCGGACCACGTTCACCGAGGTCGACGGCGAGCCCCGGCAGCTGGTCAACGCCGTCTGCGAGCCGGAGTTCACCATGGTCGACTGCGCCCACCTGCGCGGACCGCAGGGCGAGGCGGGCATCCAGGAGCTGGCCCGGGAGGAGTTCACCCGCCCGTTCGACCTGGCCGGCGGTCCGCTGCTGCGGGTGCGGTTCCTCCGGCTCGGCCCGCAGGAGCACATCCTGCTGCTGACCATGCACCACATCGCGGCCGACCTGTGGTCCATGTCCGTGGCCATCGCCGAGCTGGTCGAGCTGTACGGGGCGTTCGCCGCCGGTCGCGAGTCGACCCTGCCGGACCTGCCGATCCAGTACGTCGACTACACCGTCTGGCAGCGGCAGCGGCTGGAGGGCGACGCGCTCGACGCCGACCTGGAGTACTGGAAGAAGACGCTCGCCGGGGCGCCGGCCGCGCTGGAGCTGCCCATCGACAAGCCCCGCCCGGCGGTGCAGAGCACCCGGGGCGGCTCCCGGCCCTTCGCCCTGCCCGAGCCGGTGATGACCCGGCTGCGCGCGCTGAGCCAGCGGGAGGGCGCCACCCCGTTCATGACCCTGCTCGCGGCCTTCCAGGCGCTGCTGCACCGCTACAGCCGCGAGGACGACATCGTGGTCGGCGTACCGGTGGCCAACCGGAACCGGCCGGAGATCGAACGGCTCGTCGGCTACTTCGTCAACACCCTGGCGCTGCGCACCGACCTGTCCGGCGACCCGAGCTTCCGCGAGCTGGTCGGGCGGGTCCGGCAGACCTGCCTCGGCGCGTTCGCCCACCAGGAGGTGCCCTTCGAGCGGCTGGTGGAGGAGCTGGCCCCGCGCCGGGACCTGTCCCGCTCGCCGATCTTCCAGGTGCACTTCATCTTCCAGAACATCCCGATGCCGGAGTTCGACGTGGCCGGGCTGCGGCTGGAGCCGGTCGACGTGGAGAGCTCCACCGCCCGGTTCGACCTGGAGCTGCAGGTCTTCGACCGGCCGGACGGGCTGACCGGCTGGTTCGAGTACAACACCGACCTGTTCGAGCCGGCCACCGTGGAGCGGATGTCCCGGCACCTCGCGCAGCTGGTGGAGAACCTGCTCGCCGACCCGGACCGGCCGATCGACCAGGTTCCGATGCTCGGCGCCGACGAGGAGCGTGACCTGCGGCTGCGGTGGAACGACACCCGCCGGGACTGGCCGCAGCCGGTGTGCGTGCCGCAGCGCTTCGCCGCCCGGGCCGCCGCCGCCCCGGACGCCCCGGCGCTGCGCACCGACCGGGAGAGCCTGACCTACGCCGAGCTGGACGGGCGCTCGACCCGGCTGGCCCGCCGGCTGCGGCGGCTCGGGGTGGCCCGGGAGACGATGGTCGGCATCTGCCTGGAGCGTTCGGCCGACATGGTCGTGGCGATGCTCGCCGTGCTCAAGAGCGGCGGCGCGTACGTGCCGCTGGACCCGGGTTTCCCGCCGGACCGGATCGCCTTCATGCTCGCCGACTCCGACCTGTCCGTGCTGCTCACCAGCAGCGACGTGCTGGCGGGCCTGGGCGGGGTGAAGGCGCAGCCGCTCTGCCTGGACCTGCTCGGTGACGAGCTGGCCGCCGAGTCGGCCGAACCGCTGGACGTCGACGTGCGCCCCGACGACCTGGCGTACGTCATCTACACCTCCGGCTCCACCGGCCGGCCCAAGGGCGTGCAGGTTCCGCACGGGGCGCTGGGCAACTTCCTGCTCGCCATGGGCGAGCGCCCCGGCGTCACCGCCGACGACGTGCTGCTGGCGGTCACCACGCTCTCCTTCGACATCGCCGGGCTGGAGCTGCTCCTGCCGCTGGTCGAGGGGGCCTGCGTGGCAGTGGTGAGCCGCCAGGTCGCCGCCGACGGGGAACGGCTGGCCGCCGCGCTGGACGCCTTCGGCGCGACGGTCATGCAGGCCACCCCGTCCACCTGGCGGATGCTGCTCGACGCCGGCTGGACCGGCGAGGCCGGGCTGCGGGTGCTGGCCGGCGGTGAGGCGCTCCCCGCCGAGCTGGCCCAGCGCCTGCTCGGCCGGTGCGCCGAGCTGTGGAACATGTACGGCCCGACCGAGACGACCATCTGGTCGGCGGTGGCGCGGGTCGACCACGGCCCGATCTCCATCGGCGAGCCGATCGCCAACACCGAACTGCACGTGCTCGACGGCAGCGGCCACCTGGTGCCGCCGGGTGTCCCCGGCGAGCTGCACATCGGCGGCGCCGGCCTGGCGCGGGGCTACCTGGACCGGCCCGAGCTGACCGCCGAGCGGTTCGTCCGGCACCCCTTCCCGATCGGGCTGGGCGACCGGCTCTACCGCACCGGCGACCTGGTCCGTCGCCGCGCCGACGGGAGCATCGAGTTCCTCGGCCGGCTCGACCACCAGGTGAAGCTGCGGGGCTTCCGGATCGAGCTGGGCGAGATCGAGTCGGTGCTGGAGCGGCAGCCGCAGGTCAACCAGGCGGTGGTGACCGTACGCGAGGACACCCCCGGCGACCAGCGGCTGGTGGCGTACGTGGTGGCCGGCGCCGACGCCCGGGCCGAGGCGGCGGCGCAGTGGCCGCACGAGGTGGAGCAGTGGCGCGACGTCTGGGACGCCGCGTACGACGTGACGGACACCGGCGAGGTCGACCCGACGTTCGACACCCGGGGCTGGAACAGCAGCTACACCGGAGCGCCGATCCCGGTGGCGGAGATGCGCGGCTGGGCCGAGGCGACCGCCGAGCGGATCCTCCAGGACGGCCCGCGCTCGGTGCTGGAGATCGGCTGCGGCACCGGCCTGATCCTCTACCGGGTCGCCCCGCACGTGCGCCGCTACTGGGGCACCGACATCTCCGCTGTCGCCCTGGACCGGCTGCGCGCCGACGTGCCGGCGCGGGGACTGTCCGGGGTGGAGCTGTTCGGCTGCGCCGCCGACGAGCTGGACGCGCTGCCCGACCAGCTCTTCGACGTGATCGTGCTCAACTCGGTGGCGCAGTACTTCGCCGACGAGGACTACCTGCTGCGGGTGATCGAGGGCGCGCTGCCCCGGCTCGCCCCGGGCGGCTCGCTCTTCCTCGGCGACATCCGCAGCCTGCCACTGCTGGAGACCTTCCACACCTCCGTGCAGGTGGAGCGGGCCGAGGCGCAGGACAGCGCCGAGCAACTGCGCGAGCGGGTGCGCCGGGCCGTCGCCGACGACCGGGAGCTGGTCTTCGACCCGGGCTTCTTCACCGCGTTGCCGGCCCGCTTCCCCCGGCTGACGGAGGTACGGGTGATGCCGAAGCTCGGCTCGGTGAGCAACGAGCTGACCCGGTTCCGCTACGACGTACGGCTCACCGTCGACGGCGACGTCGTCGACGCCGGGGACGTGACGTGGCTGGACTGGCGCGACAGCGGGCTCACCGCGGCCGGGCTGCGCGAGCGGCTCACCGGCGACCGTCCGGCGCTGCTCGCGCTGCGCGGCGTACCCAACGCCCGCGTCGACCACTGGGCGCGGGCGGCGACGGCGCTCGCCGGGGCGGACGGCACGGTCGCCGACCTGCGGGCCGAACTGGCGTCCCCTGTCGACCCGGCCGCCGTCGAGCCGGAACAGCTGCGCCGGCTCGCCGACGAGACCGGCTACCGGCTGGACCTGGACTGGTCCGGTCACGGACCGGCCGGTGACCTGACCGTCGTGCTGCGCCGGCTGGCCGGCGACGGCCGGCCGGAGACGCCGCTGCCCCGGCTCGCCGGGCCGCCCGCCGCCGAGCCGCGCTGGGACTCGTTCGTCAACGACGCCCTCGGCCGCCGGGCGAGGCGGCTGCTGCCGCGGCTGCAGGCCGCGGTCGGCGAGCAGTTGCCCGACTACATGGCGCCCTCGGCGTACGTCTTCCTCGACGCGCTGCCGCTCACCCCGAACAACAAGGTCGACCGCAAGGCGCTGCCCGCGCCCGAGTCGGGCCGGCGGCAGGTGACATCGGCGTACGTGGCACCGCGCACACCGGTCGAGGAGGTGATCGCCGGCATCTGGGCCGAGACCCTCGGCGTCGACCGGGTGGGCGTGGGCGACGACTTCTTCGCCCTCGGCGGGCACTCGCTGCTCAGCACCCGGATGGTGGCCCGGGTCCGGGAGGCGTTCGGCGTGGACGTGCCGTTGCACAAGGTCTTCACCGACCCGACGGTCGCCGGGCTCGCCCGGGCCGTGACCGCCGACCCCGCGCAGCGGACCGTCGTGGAGAAGACCGCCGAGTTGCTGATCCGGCTCAGCGACCTGTCCGACGACGAGGTGCAGCAGGCACTCGACCGCGCCGACGGAAGGACGCAGGCATGAGCACCAGGCGGTTCGCCCTGTCCGCGCAACGGCTCGCGCTGCTGGGCAACCTGCTCCAGGAGGAGGGCATCGACCGCGCCCCGGCGCGGACCGTGCCACCGCGCGCCGACCTGGACGCCCCGGTGCCGCTGACCTTCTCGCAGAGCCGGATCTGGTTCCTGGAGCAGTTCGCGGCGCACACCTCCGCGTACGTCATCTCCACGGCGATGCGGGTGCACGGCGACTTCCGCGCGGACCTGTTCGCCGGCGCCTGCGCCGAGGTGGTCCGCCGGCACGAGTCGCTGCGGACGGTCTTCTTCGAGCGGGACGGACGGCCGTACCAGCAGGTGCGGGCCGAGCTGCCGCCGGACGTGCGGGTCGAGGACGTGCCCGGGGTGACGCCCGGGGAGGTCGACGCCGAGCTGCGCCGCCGCGAGGAGGAGCTGATCGGCCGGCCGTTCGACCTGGCCGCCGGTTCGCCGGTGCGGGTCCGGCTGCTCCGCTTCGGCCCGCAGGTGACCGGCGTGCTGCTCAACCTGCACCACCTCGTGTCCGACCGCTGGTCGATGGGGGTGCTGCTGCGCGAGCTGATCGACTGCTACCGCGCCCTGCTGACCGGTGGGCCGCACGGCCTGCCCGAGCTGCCGGTGCAGTACGCCGACTTCGCCCTCTGGCAGCAGGAGCCGGCCGCTCAGCAGGCGTGGGCGGCGGACCTGGCGTACTGGACGGGCCAGCTCGGCGGCGCGCCACCGGAGATCGGCCTGGTCGGTGACCGGCCCCGGCCGAGGGAGAAGAGCTACCGGGGTGACTCGGTGCCGGTGGAGATCCCGCCGGCCGTGGTGACCCGGCTGCGGGCGCTGTCCCGGCAGGAGAACGCCACGCTGTTCATGGTGCTCCAGGCCGCCTTCGCGGTGCTGCTGCACCGGCTCACCGGCGACGAGGAGGTGGTGGTCGGCTCGCCGGTGGCCAACCGGCGCCTGGTCGAGCTGGAGCCGCTGATCGGGCTGTTCATGAACACCGTGGCACTGCGTACCGACCTGCGCGGCGAGCCGTCGTTCCGGGAGCTGCTGCGCCGGGTCGGCGCGGTGTGCCTGGCCGCGTACGACCACCAGGGCATCCCGTTCGAGCGGCTGGTCGAGCAGTTGCAGCCGGAACGGTCGGCGGCCGGCACCCCGGTCTTCCAGGTGCTGTTCTCGTACCAGAACGTGCCGTTCCCGTCCTGGCACGACGGGCCGCTGCGGGTCGAGCCGGTCTCGCTGGACGCCCGCAAGGCCGAGTTCGACCTGCTGCTTGACCTCTTCGAGGACGGCGACACGATCTGGGGGCGGCTGGAGTACAGCACCGATCTGTTCGACGAGGCGACCGCCCGCCGTCACGTGAGCATGTTCCACCGTCTGCTGCGGGGCCTGCTGGACGACCCGGACACCCCGATCGGCGTGCTGCCGCTCGTCGGCCCGGTCGAGCGGGACGAGCTGCTGGCGCTGGCCACCGGTCCGGCGACCGACGCCGACCGTCCGCTGGTCGGTGACGCCTTCGCCGCGGCGGTCCGCCGTGACCCGGCCGCCACGGCGGTGCGGTTCGGCTCCCGTACGGTCGGCTACGGCGAGCTGGACGCGCTCGTCGGCGCGCTCGCCGACCGGTTGCGGGCAGCGGGCGTGCGCCGGGGCACCCGGGTCGGCGTGCGGCTGGACCGGTGCGTGGAGCTGGTGGCCGCGCCGCTCGCCGTCTGGCGGGCCGGCGGGGTGGTCGTACCGGTGGACCCGGCGCTGCCCGCCGACCGGGCCGCCGCGCTGCTGACGGCGGCCGAGGTCGCGTTGCTGCTCACCGCGCGCCCGCAGGGCGGCGTCCCGCGCTGGTCCGGGCCGACCTGCCTGGTGGACGACCCGTCCGCCGACCCGCGCGCGGTGCGCGGCGCCGCCGTGCCCGGTGCCCTCGTGCCGGACGCCGCGGCGCCGGCCGGCGCGGGCACTGTCACCGGCGGTGACCCGGCCTACGTCACCTGTCCGCCCGACGGTGCGCCGCGCACCACGGTGCACAGCCACGCCGCGCTGCGCGACCGGCTGCGCTGGTTGTCCGAGGCGGCCGGGCTGACCGCCGCCGACCGGGTGCTCCAGCAGGCGCCCCTGGCTGCCCCGGCGGCGGTCTGGGAGCTGTACGCCCCGCTGCTGAGCGGCGCGGCCGTGGTGCTGGCCCGGCCCGGCGGGGACCGCGACGCCCGCCACCTGGTCGGCCTGATCCGAGCGGAGCGGGTCAGCGTGGCCTGCTTCCGGCCCGACCTGCTCGCCGACCTGCTCGACCAGCGCGGGGTGGAGCGCTGCGCCGCGCTGCGGCACGTGTTCTGCGGTGGGGCGCCGCTGTCCCGGCACCTGGTGGCGCGCTTCGCGGAGCGGTCGCCGGCGGCCCTGCACCACGTGCTCGTGCCGCCGGACGTGGCCGCGCCGGTCACCGCCCACCTGTGCGCCGTCGACGGCGAGCTCACCGATCCGGCCACGCCCGACGGCGGGCCCGCCGACCCGGCCACGCCCGACGGCGGGCAGCGGCAGTTGATGCCGGTCGGCCGCCCGGTGCCGGGCACCAGGGCGCACGTCCTGGACCGGGCCGGTCAGCCACTCCCGGCCGGTGTGCCGGGGGAGCTGTACGTCGGTGGCGACCCGCTTCCGGCGCCGGCCGGAGGTGTGGCGGCGCTGCTGGCGCCGGACCCGTTCGGCACGGCGCACGGCGCGCGGCTGCTGCGCACCGGCGAGCGGGCCCGGATGCGCGCCGACGGCGTGATCGAGTACCTGGGCCGCCTCGACCACCAGGTACGGCTGCGCGGCTTCCCGGTGGACCTGGACCTGGTCGAGTCGATCGTGTCCGGGCATCCCGCGGTGACCGGGGCCGCCGTGGTGGCGCACGACGACCGGCTGGTCGCGTACGTCGTGGGGCAGGCCGGGGCCGGTGAGCTGGCGGCGTACCTGAGGCAGCGGCTGCCGGAGAATCTGCTCCCGGCCGCCTGGGTGGCGCTGCCGGAGCTGCCGCGCACCCCGGCCGGCACCGTCGACCGGTCCGCCCTGCCCGCGCCGCAGCCGCCCGCCGGCGAGCCCGCCGCCGCTGCCGAAGCGCCCCGCGACGAGGTGGAAGCGGCGATCGCCGACATCTGGCGGGAGCTGCTCGGGATCGACGAGGTCGGCCGGGACGACA
Source organism: Micromonospora chalcea (assembly GCF_002926165.1). Classification (GTDB taxonomy): domain Bacteria; phylum Actinomycetota; class Actinomycetes; order Mycobacteriales; family Micromonosporaceae; genus Micromonospora; species Micromonospora chalcea. The sequence continues at coordinate 297,898 of NZ_MAGP01000001.1, forward strand.
ACTTCTTCACCCTGGGCGGGCACTCCCTGCTCGCCACCAAACTCGCCGCGCAGATCGACGCCCGGTACGGCGTACGGCTCGCGCTGCGCGACCTCTTCGGCAACCCGACCGTCGGCTGGCTGGCCGGGCAGGTCCGGCGGCACGCGAGCGGCGCGGACACCGGCCCGGCCCCGATCCCGCGCGTCGGCCGCGACGGCGACCTGCCGCTGTCGTTCAGCCAGGAACGGCTGATCCGGCACCACCCGCTCGGCCCGGCCGACCCGATCCACAACGTGGTGACCGCGCTGCGGCTGACCGGACCGCTGGACGAGGCGGCGCTGCGCCGCGCCCTGGACGACGTCGCCGGGCGGCACGAGGCGCTGCGGACCCGGATCGTGGACGGCCCGGACGGGCCGGCGCAGCGGATCGAACCGGCCGGCGGCTGGCCGTTGACGGCGGTGGACCTCCGCGACGCCGACCCGGGCGAACTGCGCGCGCTGATCGAGGAGCAGGGACGGCGGCCGTTCCGCATCGACGCGGAGCCGATGGTGCGCGGCCTGCTGGCCCACCTCGGCGAGGACCGGCACGCGCTGGTGCTCACCATGCATCACCTGGTCACCGACAACTGGTCCTACGGGGTGCTGGTGCGCGACCTGACCGAGTTCTACGGCGCCCACGCCGCCGGCCGGGCGCCGCAGCTGCCGGAGCTGGCCGTGCAGTACCCCGACGTGGCGGCGTGGCAGCGCCGGCAACTGGCCGGCGGCGCGCTCGACGCGCACGTGGACCACTGGCGGCGCGCCCTCGCCGGCCTGCCACCGGCACTGACGCTGCGGCCACCGGCCACCGGGACGACCGCCGCCGACGGCTTCACCCGCGCGTTCCGCGTCGACCCGGCGGTCACGGAGAAGCTGCGTGGGCTCGCCCGGCAGGAGGGGGCCAGCCTGTTCATGGCGCTGCTGGCCGCGTACCACCTGCTGCTCGCCGCCTGCTCCGGCCGGGACGACATCCCGGTGGGCTTCCCGGAGGCGGGCCGGGACCGGGCCGAGACGGCCGACCTGATCGGCTGGTTCGTGCACCCGCTCGTGGTACGCGCCGACCTGACCGCCGCGTCGACGTTCGCCGGGCTGGTGCGGCAGGTCCGGGACCGGACGCTCGACGCGTACGCCAACCGGGCCGTGCCGCCGTGGCTGGCGGCGCCGGCCACCGCGGACGGTGACCCGACGCGGACCCTGTTCAACCTGCTCAACGCCGAGGTGCCGGAACTCGCGTTGCCCGGGCTGCGGGTCGATTCGTTGGAAATCGGTGACGACTACGTCTTCTCCGAGGTGCTCGGCACCAACCTCAGACCGGCGGAGGTCGACTTGGCGCTGATCATGCGGGAACAGGGCGCGGAACTGCACGGCACCTGGATCTTCTCCACCGACGTCCACGACGCCCGGGCGCTCCAGGCGCTGATGCGACGCTGGGACCTGCTGCTCGGCCGGCTGGCCGACTCACCGGCGGCGCCGCTGACCACGCTCCGTGCCTGGCTGGACGAGGTGGGCGCATGAGCCTCTTCGCCTACCTGCTGCGCTACAGCCGGGGCCCGTTCCTGCTGGCCATCGCGGCGGGCATCGTCAGCGGCGGCACCGGCGCCGCCTTCATCGCCATGGTCAACCTGGCGCTGGCCGCCGACGCCGCGCCCTCGCAGCGGCTGATCTGGGGATACGTGGCGCTCTGCCTGGCCACGCTGGTCACCAAGTTCGTCTCCCAGAGCATGCTGTACCGGCTGTCCCAGGGCGCCGTCTACCACCTGCGCCGCCGCCTCATCGACGGCATCCTGGACGCCCCGCTGCGGACCGTGGAGCGGACCGGCACGGCGCAGCTCTACTCGGCGCTCACCGACGACGTGGTGGTGATCGCCGACGCGCTGCCCGGCCTGCCGGGCATCTGCTCGGGCGCGGCGTTCGTGCTGGTGGCCATCGCGTACCTGGTGATCGTCTCACCGGCGGTGGCGCTCGCCACCGGCGCCACGGTCGTCGTGGGCGTGCTGCTCTACCTGCTCGTCTCCGCCTCCGGCCTGGGCGCGCTCAAGGCCGCGCGGCGGGAGCAGGACGCGCTGTTCGGTCACTTCCGTTCGGTCACCGAAGGGCTCAAGGAGCTGAAGCTCAACCGGGAGCGGCGGGCCGCGCTGATCGACGGTGAGCTGACGGCCACGGCGTCCGCCTACCGCCGGCACAGCGTCTTCGGCCTCTCCGTCTACGAGGGCGCCACCGGTGGCGGCCAGGCGGTCTTCTTCGCCTTCATCGGCCTGCTGCTGTTCGCCTTCCCCGCCTGGTTCGCCCTGTCCGACCAGACGCTCACGTCGTGCGTGCTGATCCTGCTCTTCGCCGTCTCCAGCCTTCAGGGCGTCCTCGTCTGGTTCCCCGCGCTGGGCCGGGCGTCGGTGGCCCTGGGGAAGATCAAGGAGCGGCTCGCGGAGCTCGACGCGGGTCTCGGCGGGCCGGGCGCGGGGCGGGCGCCCGCCGTGCCGAACAGCAGGGTCCCGGCCGCCGCGGCCCGGGCGGGCAACGTCTTCGCCGGGTGGCGAAGCATCGCCTTCCGCGGGGTCAGCCACGTCTACCCCGGACCGAAAGGCGAGCAGTTCGTGCTCGGCCCGCTGGACTTCGAGTTCCGGCGCGGCGAGATCCTCTTCGTCGTCGGCGCCAACGGCAGCGGCAAGACCACCCTGGCGAAGGTGCTCACCAGCCTGTACGAGCCGGAGAGCGGCGCGATCCAGGTGGACGGCACCCAGGTCACCGCGGCCAACCGGGAGGACTACCGCAACCTGTTCTCCGCCGTGTTCTCCGACTTCCACCTCTTCGACAGCCTGCTCGGGCTGCCGGCGGGGGAACAGGCCGCCAAGGCGCAGCGGTACCTGGAGCGCCTGCAACTGGACCACAAGGTACGCGTCGACGGGGACCGCTTCTCCACCACGGCGCTCTCGCTCGGGCAGCGCAAACGGCTGGCGTTGCTGGTGACGTACCTGGAGGACCGCCCCTTCTGCCTGTTCGACGAGTGGGCGGCCGACCAGGACCCGGTCTTCAAGGACTTCTTCTACCGGGAACTGCTGCCGGAGCTGCGGGACCGGGACAAGGCCGTCGTGGTGATCAGCCACGACGACCGCTACTTCGACGCCGCCGACCGGCTCGTCCGGCTCGACTACGGCCAGATCAGGGAGGAGGAGGTTCCCCGTGGACAGTCGGTGGCTGGGCGGTCAGGTGTGGAATCCGGACGCTGACGTCCGCCTGTTCTGCCTGCCGTACGCAGGTGGCGGCGCGGCGGCGTACCGGGGCTGGCAGCGCGCCGCGCCGCCCGGAGTCCAGGTGGTGGCGCTGGAGCTGCCCGGCCGGGGCACCCGGCTGCAGGAGGCGCCCTTCCTGCGCCTCGCCCCGCTGATCCGGTCCCTCGCCGACGCGCTGACCGGCGCGCTGGACCGGCCGTACGCGCTGTTCGGGCACAGCATGGGCGGCCTGCTCGCCTTCGAGCTGGCCCGGGCGCTGCGCCGCCGCCCGGTGCGCCAGCCGGAGCACGTGTTCGTCTCCGCCGCCGCGTCACCGGACTCCCCGTCGTCGCGGCCCCTGCTGCACTGCGCCGCCGACGACGAGATCCGCGCGCACCTGGCGAAGCTGGGCGGCACCCCGCCGGAGGTGCTCGACAACGCCGACCTGATGCGGCTCATGCTGCCCGTGCTGCGGGCCGACTTCTCGGTGCTGGAGACGTACGAGCACCGCCCCGAGCCGCCGCTGGCGACGCCACTGACGGTGCTGGGCGGCCGGGGGGACCGGATCGTGCCGCCGAGGGCGCTCGACGGGTGGCGGCGGCACACCTCGGCCCGGTCGCGGCTCTGCCTGTTCCCCGGCAACCACTTCTTCCTCCACGGCGCGCGGGCCGAGGTGGTGGCGACGGTGGCGCGGGATCTCGCCCCTGTCGTACCGCCGCCGTGGGTGTCCGGCGCCGCCGACCGGTACCACCACCGACCGCCCCCGACCACAGCCGCCGCCGTACCCGCCCGGAGCGGGCCGCCGGTGGACCGGAACCCAGGAGACGAGACATGACCCCCCTCGACCCGGCGGTGGACGCGGCCGACATCGAGCCGTTCACGCTGCTCAGTCCCCGGGACCGGGCGATCGTCCCGGCCGGCGTCAGCGACGCCTATCCGCTGCCCGACGTGCCGGCCGACCTGGTCGCGCAGGCGTCGGCGTTCACCGAGGTCGACCTGGACGGCCGGCGGATCGAGGACCCGGCCCCGTTCGCGCCGGAGCGTTTCGCCTCGGCGGTCGAGGCGGTGGTGCGCGCGCACGAACTGCTCCGTTGCTCGACCGACCCGTCCGGCGGCACCGAGCCGCTGTACCTGGCGCATCCGGACGCCGCGGTCCCGCTGGCCCGGCACGACCACCGCAGCGTCGACGCGGACAAGCGCGACGCGATGCTCGCCGCGCTGCTGGAGACCGAACGGGCCACGCCGTTCGACCCGGCCGCCGCCGGGCCGCTACGGCTGACCGTGATCCTGGAGACCGAACAGACCTGGACGCTGCTGGTCGCCGCGCCCCGGGCGCTGAGCTGCGTGGCCGACCCGGCGGGCATCCTCGCCGAGCTGCTGCGCGCCTACCACGCCGCGGCGCCGGTCACCGCCACCCGGCACGCGCCCTGCGTCGCGGACGCGCTCGACGCCGCCGCCGACTTCGAAGGCGAGGAGTACTGGACCCGGGCGCTGGCCGGCGGCTCCTGCGCCCTGCCCGGCGGCTTGGGCGGCGCGGCCGGGAGCACCGAGCTCACCGTCGACCTGGCCGGGATGTCCGCCGGGCTGGCCGTGCTCGCCGACGCTGCCGGGGCGCCGCTGTCCACTGTGCTGTTCGCCGCCCACCAGACCGTGCTCGGCATGCTCGGCGCCGAACCCGCCGGGCACACCGACGCCACCCTCACCCCGCACGGCGGCGCCGCGCGCCCGGACTGCGAGCGACTGCTGCACCGCGTGGTGCGGCCCGTGCCGACGGCCGCCCGCGCGGCGACCTGGCGGGCGCTGGTGCGCGACGTGGCCGCCCACGAGCGCGACGCGTGGACCCACCGGCTCGCGTACCGGCCGGTCACCGGCGGGCCGGGGCAGGGGCAGCACGCCCTTTTCGAGTGGGACCCGGCCGCCGGCCTGCCCGGTGAGCCGCTGCCCGGCCTGCCGGCCGACCGGGACGGGTACGGCCTGCGGGTCACCGCCGGGCCGGACCGCCTGCGCCTGCGCGTCGCCGGGGAGACAGTCGACCCCGGGAACGCCCGCCGGCTCGCCGCGCTCTACCGGGAGGTGCTGGTGGCGATGGCCGCCGACCCCGACGGTGACGCCGGGCGCACCTACCTGCCGGCGGACGAGCGCGACGCGGTGCTGCGCGACTGGGCCGTCGCGGAGACGGCGCACCGGGGCGACGTGACCGTGGTCGACCTGATCCGGGCCCAGGCCGACGCCACTCCGGACCGGATCGCCGTCCGGGCCGGCGACACGCGGCTCACGTACCGGGAGCTGATGCGGCGGGCCAACCGGCTCACCCACCACCTGCTCGACCTCGGCGCCGGCCGGGACACCCTGGTCGGCGTGTGCCTGGGCCGCACACCCGACCTCATCCCCGCCCTGATCGCGGTCTGGCAGTCCGGGGCCGGCTACCTGCCGCTGGATCCGCAGCTGCCGGCGGAACGGCTGCGCTACATGATCGAGGCGGCCGGCAGCCCGGTGGTGGTCACCTCCACCGTCGAGCAGGCCACCCTCACCGGCCTGTACGACGGCGTCCTGGTCCTGGTCGACGCGGACGCGGCGGCCGTCGCGGCCCGGCCCGACACCCCGGCGACCGTGCCGATCGACCCGGCCCAGCTCGCCTACGTCATCTTCACCTCCGGCTCCACCGGGCGGCCCAAGGGCGTGCTGGTGCCGCACGCCGGCCTGGCCAACTATCTGCTCTGGACCGTCGGCGCGTACGCCGCGCACGGCCCCGGCGGCGCCCCGGTCTTCTCCTCGATCTCGTTCGACCTGGGCATCCCGAACATCTTCACCCCGCTGATCACCGGGGAGCCGGCGCACCTGCTGCCCGAGCCGCTGGACACCGCCGACCTCGGGGCGCACCTGCTCACGGGCGCGCCGTACAGCTTCATCAAGATGACCCCGGGCCACCTGGACCTGCTCACCTGGCAGCTCACCGGGGAGCAGGCGCGGGAACTGGCCGGCATGGTCATCGCGGCCGGGGACTCGTTCACCGCGGCGCTGGCCGAGCGCTGGCTGGATCTGGCCGGGCCGGACGGCACGAAGGTCGCCACCGAGTACGGCCCCACCGAGATCACCATCGGCAACTCGGGGCAGCCGATCAGCGAGCCGCCGGCCACCGAGCTGGTGCCGCTCGGAGTGCCGATCGTCAACACCACCATGTACGTGCTGACCGAGCGGCTCGACCCGGTGCCGGTCGGCGTGCCCGGCGAGGTCTGGATCGGCGGCGTCGGGGTGGCGCGCGGCTACCTGGGCCGCCCGGACCTGACCGCGGACCGGTTCCGGCCCGACCCGTACGGCCCGCCGGGCAGCCGCCTCTACCGCAGCGGCGACCTGGCCCGCTGGCTGCCCGACGGCACGCTGGAGTTCCTCGGCCGCATCGACAACCAGGTCAAGATCCGGGGCTACCGGGTGGAACTGGGCGAGATCCAGGCCCGGCTCGCCGCCCATCCGGGCGTCCGTGACGCCGTGGTGCTCGCCCGCGAGCCCAGCCCCGGCGAGAAGCGCCTGGCGGCGTACGTGGCGCTCACCGCCGGCGCGGCGGTGGACGCCGCCGCGTTGCGCGCCCACCTCGCCGTCGACCTGCCCGACTACATGATCCCGGCGGACGTCGTCGCCATCGACCACATTCCGCTCACCACCAACGGGAAGGTGGACAGCCGCGCGTTGCCCGCCCTCTGATCCGCTCCCACGAATCCCCTCCGTGCCGACACCGGCCCCCGTGCGCCGGGACGATCGCGCACGCCGTACGAGAGGACGAATCCATGACCACGACATCTGACCGGTCGACCCGCGGCGCGCAGGGACTGAGGCTGGACCTCGCCGACGACGAACGGACCGCCCTGCGGGCGCTGGCCGAGGAACTCGTCGCCGCGTCGCCGCGCCTGCTGGACGACCTGTCCTGGGTGACGCAGGCCCGGCAGGCGAGCTGCCGGATGCCGCTGCGGCTGATGGAGACGCTGCGCGACTTCCGCAGCGACGCCGGGGCCACCGGCTCACTCGTGCTCGCCGGCCTTCCGGTGGACGAGCGCGACCTGCCGAGCACTCCGACCGTCCGGGAGTCGGTGGAACGGGCGACCACCGTGCCGGCCGTCCTGGCCATGCTCGTCGGCCTGCACCTCGGCGAGGTGATCGCCTACCGCAGCGAGAAGAGCGGCGCCCTGGTGCAGAACGTCGTCCCGGTGCGCGGCCTGGAGGACTCCCAGAGCAACGCCGGGTCGGTGCCGCTGGAGTTCCACGTGGAGAACGCGTTCCACCGGGAACGCCCCGACTACGTCGGCCTGCTGTGCCTGCGCAACGATCACGCCAAGCGGGCCGGCACGCTGGTCACCTGCATCCGGCAGGCCCTGCCGAAGATCGAGGAGACCGACCGGAAGGTGCTGCGCGAGCCCCGGTTCGTCACCGCGCCGCCGCCCTCGTTCCGCCAGGGTGACCGCACCACGCCGCACGCGGTGCTCACCGGCAGCGTGGAGGACTCGAACATCTGCCTCGACCTGAACGCGACCACCGCGCTGGACGAGGAGGCCGGCGAGGTGATGGCGCGGTTGAAGCGGATCCTCACCGACGTCTCCACGCCGCTGGTGCTGCAGACCGGGATGATGGCGCTCATCGACAACCGGCTGGTGCTGCACGGCCGGTCCGAGTTCACTCCCCGCTTCGACGGGCGGGACCGTTGGCTGCACCGGGTCTACGTGCACCTGGACAACCGGCGGAGCCGGGAGTTCCGGGACGACGCCGGCGCCGTACTCAACTGATTTCGACGTTCACAAGGTCCACAAAACGGCCTCTAGTGGACGGTAGGCTGACCGGCGCCGGAAGGGGGCGCCGGCAGCCGTATCGCAGTGGCCGGCGGACATCAGTGCCAACCGTGAAAGGGATTCGATGACCGACACGCTGTCGCGCACCCGCCGAGGTGGCGAACACCGGCCGCTGGAGGAAGGCTTCCTCTACCGCTGGGCCGTCTGGGCGGCGCTCAATCCAGTGAAGGTCATCCTGGTCTGGCTGGTGCTGCTCGCCGGCGCGGCCGTCTCGGCCGGCTACTTCACCTCGCACCTGACCGGCAACACCAACTCCGTGATCGGCTCCGACTCGGAGAAGGCCGCCGAGCTGATCAGCGCCGAGTTCCCCGACACGCCGAGCGAGACCGACTTCGTGGTCCTGCACTCGACCTCGATCGACGCGCAGGACCCGGCGTTCCGCGAGGTCGTCCGCACCGCTGTCGAGCGCTACCGCCAGGCCCCGGACGTGCGCACCGTGGTCAGCCCGTACGACGCGCCGGACCGGCTCATCGCCCCCGGCGGGAAGACCGCGCTCGTGCCGGTCAGTCTCGACGGCGACGACAAGAAGCTCCAGGAGCAGGCCGGGCCGCTCGGCGAGATCGCCGAAGGGCTCGGCACCGGCCAGGTGGAGGCGTACTTCACCGGCGTCTCGCCGCTCGCCGCGGCCGCCGTCGAGCAGGGCAACGAGGACCTGTCCATGGCCGAGACGATCGGCTTCCCGGCCGCCGCCATCGTGCTGCTGCTCGCGTTCGGGTCGCTCGTGGCGGCCGCCATCCCGCTCCTGCTCGGTGTCGTCGCCGTGCTCGCCGCGTTCGGCGCGCTCGGCATCGCCACCCACTTCACCACCTTCGACGTGTTCGTGCAGACCGCCGTCAGCATGGTCGGCATCGCGCTCGGCATCGACTACACGCTGTTCATCGTCACCCGGTTCCGCGAGGAACTGGCGAAAGCCGGTGACAGCGGCCGTCCGGAACGGGCCCGGGCCATCGGGCGCACCGTGGCCACCGCCGGGCAGGCCGTCCTGTTCTCCGGCATCACCGTCGTCGTCTCGCTGGCGGGGCTCTGGCTGGTCCGCTCCGCGAAGGTCTATTCGATGGCCGTCGGCATGACAGTTGCCGTGCTGGTCATGATGCTCATCGCGGTCACCCTGCTGCCCGCCCTGCTCGGTCTTCTGGGCCCCCGCATCAACCGCTTCGCGCTGCCCTGGGCCCGCCGGTCGCTGGCCCACCCGGACCCGGAGCACTCCGGCTGGGCCAAGGCCATCGCCGTGGTCATGCGCCGTCCGCTGCTCGTGGCCGCGCTCGGCACCGTCCTGCTCGGCGCCCTGTCCATCCCGGTCTTCCACCTCCAGTACGGCGTCGACCTCGGCGCCGGCGCGGTGGCCGAGTCGCCGCCGGGCAAGGGGTACGGCATCGTCTCCGAGGCGTACGCGCCCGGCGTGCTCGCCCCGATCACAGTTGTCGTCTCGGCCGGCGGCGACCGGTTCACCGACGCGCAGCTCGACGCCGTCGCCCGGTTCAGCGACCAGGCCGCCGGCAACCGGGAGGCCGCTGACGTCGTGAGCGTCACCCGGGTGCTCGACGCCCAGGCCAAGGGGCACACCACCGCCCACCTCGAAGCCGCGACGCGCGCCGCCGGCCCGGCCCTGGCCGAGCTGGTGAGCCGGGACGGGGACACCACTGTGGTCACCGTCCGTCCACGGCACGGCGCGGACACCGACGAGACGGCCAATCTGGTACGCGAGCTGCGCACTCAGGCCGGTGGCGCCTTCGCCGGCACCGGGCTGACCGCTCACGTCGGCGGTGGCCCCGCCGAGATCGTGGACATCACCGACGAGAGCTCCCGGGCCATGCCGCTGGTCATCGGCGCCGTGCTGGCGGCGAGCTGGCTGCTGCTGTTGATCGCCTTCCGCTCGCTGGTCCTGCCGTTCGAGGCGATCTTCATGAACCTGCTCACCTCGGGCGCGGCCTTCGGCGCGGCAGTGCTGGTCTTCCAGGAGGGGCACGGCGCCGACCTCCTCGGCGTCGAGCGGACCGGGTTCATCCAGGTGATCCTGCCGCTGTTCGCGTTCGCCCTGGTCTTCGGGCTCTCCATGGACTACCAGGTGTTCATGCTCTCCCGGATGCGCGAGGAGTGGGACCGTACCGGCGACAACGCCGCCGCCGTCCAGCTCGGACTGACCCGCACCGCGAAGGTGATCACCGCCGCCGCGGCGATCATGGTCGTGGTCTTCGCGTCGTTCATGTTCACCCGCATCCTCGAGATCAAGCAGATGGGCTTCATGCTGGCCCTGGCCGTGCTGATCGACGCGACGATCGTCCGGCTGCTGCTGGTCCCGTCCCTGATGCGGCTCATCGGTCGCGGAAACTGGTGGCTGCCCGGCTGGCTGGACCGGATCCTGCCACGCACCCGGCACTGACCGCGGCGCCGTCGAGGTCCCGCCGGACCGGCACGATCCGGCGGGACCGGCCGTTCGGGGCGGCCGGGCGGCCCGCTCAGGCGGCGGCCGGCTCGACCAGCTCGACCAGGATTCCACCCGCGTCACGCGGGTGGACGAAGTTGATCCGGGAGCCGGCCGTGCCGCGCTTGGGCTGCTCGTAGAGCAGCCGTACGCCGCGCTCACGCAGCTCGGCGGAGGTCTCCTCGACGTCGTCGACGGTCCAGGCGATCTGCTGCACGCCCGGGCCGGACTGGCTGAGGAAGCGGGCGATCGGTGAGGTCGGGGTCAGCGGGGCGAGCAACTGCAGCCGGCCATGGGCGGGGTCGGGGCCGATCGACATCATCGCCTCCCGGACTCCCTGCTCGGCGTTCTCCTCCACGTGTACGCACCGCATGCCGAAGACGGTCTCGTACCGCTCGATCGCCTCGTCCAGATCATTCACCGCCAGGCCGATGTGGTCGATGCCGCGCAGGCCGATTCCGGACAGCGCAGACTGCTGCGCCGAAGGTGAAAGCTCGTCAGACATGTCGTCAGCCTAGTGCCGGAGACGGGTTCTTCGAATAGGCGTCCATCGACGGAATGACGACCGGCGAGGGCGTGCGTGGCGTCCGGGCGAGGCGCTTGCCCCGCGTCCGAACCGGCCGTACCTTACATCGATGATCCTCAGTGACGGGTCGTCCCGGGACGTCGGCCACGGCGCTCCGCCGCCCGAGGACCTCGGCGGCATCGCCTACCTGCGCGGACTGTCCAGACGCGGGCTCCTCACCGGCGCCGCGCTGGCCGCGTCCGGGGTGTCGGCCGCCTTCGCCCTGCTGCCCGGCTCCGCCCGGGCCGCCGGCGGCTACCAGCGGCCGTGCGGACGTGTCCGCATCTCCAGTTCCTGGCAGGACCACCGGAACCGGACGCCGCCCTCGGCCGAGCCGGGCACCGACTACGCGGTCGGCGCCGGCACCCCCGTCATGGCGGCGGCGAACGGCACGATCCGGTTCGTGAAGGCCGACACGTCCACGGCCACCGGGCGGGTCGTGGGGATGGCCCACGACGACGGCAACTACACCCGGCACCTGCACCTGTCGGCGGTCGCCGTCTCACCCGGTCAACGTGTGTCGCGTGGCCAGACCATCGCGTACTCCGGCGCCTCGGCCAACGGCAGCGAGTCCGGCGTCGGGCCGCACGTGCACACCAGCCTCTGGCTGAACACCGCCAGTCCGACGGATTTCCGCGCGACAGTCGATTTCGAGAGCTGGGCCGGAGACGTCACCAACCCGAACCCGCCCGACCAGGAGGCAGACGACGTGTTCATCGCGAACGTGAAGGGCAACTGGTATCTCGTGGTCCCCCAGGGCACCGGCAAACCGCGGGCGGTGGTCCTCGGCGGCGACAGCAACGCCGCCGCCTCCGGCATCCCCGTCCTGAACTTCACCTGGGATCCGTCGATCAGCGCGCTGCGGGCCGCGGTCGACGGCATCGGCTGACCCGATCCCGCGTCCGACCGCGGCCCGTGCGCGCGGGACCAGCGGTCAGCGCCGGGCCGGCTCCGCCCGGGCGACGACCGCGCCGTCCACGAGCGTGCCCGCCGCGCCGAGGTAGCCGGCCGGATCACCGATCCGGGCCAGTTCCTCGGCGGTGTAGCGGCCCCGCAGCTCCGGCGTCTCCGCCAGGACGTCGTACAGTGCGCGATCGGTCGCGTCGGCCTCCGCGGCGGCCCGGGTCAGCACCTCCTTGATCCGGTCCCGGCCGACGACGGGGGTGAGCCGGGCGGCGACCCGTTCGGAGGTGAGCTGGCCCCGGGTCAGCGCCAGGTTGGCCGCCATCCGCTCCGGGCGCACCACGAGCCCCCGCGTCAGCGTCACGGCCGCCTCCGCGGCGGCCCCGGTGAGCCGCAGGCACTCGCGCAGCAGCAGCCACTCGGCGTGCCACACGCCGGCGGACCGCTCGTCCTCGCTGAGCAGCGCCTGGGTGAGCCCGGCCGCCAGCGGCGGCACCTGGAGCGCGGCGCTGCGGATCAGCGTGGCGAAGACCGGGTTCCGCTTGTGCGGCATCGCGGAGGAGGCGCCGCGCCCGCTGGCCGCCGGCTCGGCCACCTCGCTCACCTCGCTGCGCGCCAGCGAGAGCACGTCGACGGCGATCTTGCCGAGCGCGCCCGTCACGAACGCGAGCACCGCGGCGAGGTCGGCCAGCGGCGTACGCAGGGTGTGCCAGGGCAACGCAGGCCGGCTCAGGCCGGTCTCCTCGGCGAACGCCGCCACGAGGCGGTCCACGTAGCCGGGGTCCGGCTCGGCCGCGCCGTCCAGCGCCGCGTACTCCAGATAGCCGGCCAGCGTGCCGGCCGCGCCGCCGAGCGACACCGGCAGGCCCTGGTCGCGTACCCGGCACAGCCGCACCCGGGCGTCGCACAGCAACTGGTGCCAGCCGGCCGCCTTCAGCCCGAACGTGGTGGGGGCGGCGTGCAGGGCCAGCGTCCGCCCGGCCATCGGCAGGTCGCGGTGGGTCAGCGCCAGCCCGGCGAGCGCGTCGACGGCGGCGGCGAGGTGGTCGTCGATGACGGTGAGCGCCCGGTGCGCGACTGTCATCGCCGCGGTGTCCAGGATGTCCTGGCTGGTGGAGCCACGGTGGACGTACTCGGCGGAGGCCGGGTCCAGCTCGGCGACCGCGCGGGTCAGCTGGGCCACAAGCGCCACCACCGGGTTCGCGGTGTCCCGGGACGCCACCGCGACGCCCCGCAGGTCGAACAGCTCGGCCCGGGCGGTCCGGGTGATCACCGCGGCGGCCTGGACGGGCAGCGTGCCCAGCCGCGCCTGGGCCCGGGCGAGCGCCGCCTCGGCGTCCAGCATGGCCTGCAGCCAGGCCCGGTCGCCGACCACCGGCTCGATGCTCGTGCCGGCGCGCACCGGTGAGAGCAGGCCGCTGTCCACCGCCACTTCGAGGGTGTCGATCACACGATCACCCCCGGGAAACGGGCCGCCCCGGTGGCCGCGCGGTCGGCCACCGCATGTCCGGCCGGCGCGAGCGAGCGCACCTCGGCGGCGATCGCGTCGGCGTCGGCCAGGATCACCGAGTCGCTGCCCGGCCGGATGCCGGCCGCCGTCACCCAGTGCACCGACTCGGTGGGCACACCGAACGCGAACCGGCGCGGGTGCGGCTGATCCTGGGCGTCGACGACCCGGTAGGGACGTTCGGTCACGGCGAGTCCTCCTGTCTCGTACGTGCCGCCGTCGTAGGGGATCCGGTACGGCCGGCACTGTTCGGTGTCGAGCATGTGGCGCAGCAACGGGTCGGCGGTGCCGCGCAGGTCGGGTTCCGGCAGCCGCGCCTCGATGAGGACGCCGGCGCGGACCGGGGGACCGGGCACCGTCCGGGACGTCGCTTCGAACGCGGGTGTCTCGGTGTCGATGACGATCTGGGTGTCCGGCCCGGTCAGTTCCAGCACACCGGCCTCGATCAGCGCGATCGTCTCCTCGATGCGCCGGGCCGGCGGGCCGATCGAGAGGAACGCGTTGAACGGGGTGAACCAGCCGGTCAGCTCGTCGCGGTACGAGTCGCCGTCGATCCCGCTGTGATCGACCGCCAGGCGGACCTCGTTGCGCAGGTCACGCAGGACGTCCAGCGCTGCCTTGAGCGGCCCGTCGACGTTGCCGGCCCGCGCGTGCGCCACGTCCCGGGCCAGGTGCTCAAGCGCCCAGGCGCGGAAGTCGTCCCGGTCGCGGAACTCGCGCCCGCGGTACGGGTGGGCCAGCCGGTCCCAGTCCCAGCGCCGCTGCGGCGGTATCGGGTACTCGTCGAGCAGCGCCGGCCGCCGCTCGGCGGGTGTCGCGAGGTAGCGCAGCGTGAAGCTCTCGGCCCGGCCGGCGTGCCCGGTGCGGCGCAGCAGCGTCGCGTAGTAGACGCTCTCCACCTCGGCGGCGATCAGCGGCCACACGTCGCGACGGAACCGGATCGACTCGCCGCGGGCGCGGCGGGCGCGCAGCCGCGCCACGGCCTGCGCGGTCAGCAGCCGGGGCAGGTGCCGGCCGGTCACGCCCTTCTGGTTGTCGCCCCGGGCGTGCGCCGGGATGCCCCGGCGGGAACTGGCGGACAACCTCGGTTCGGCGCCGCTGGGCCGGTACCGCAGCCGTCCGCCCTCCTCGGTGAAGCTGCCGCCCCGGCCGACGGTCAGCAGGATCAGGTGGTCGAAGAACGTCAGGCCCAGCCCGCGCAGCAGCACCGGGGCGCCCGCCGGGAGGTGGCTGAGGTCGACGTCGGCGGGGTTGGCCTGGGGGAGATAGGTGAGTCCGTGGACCCGGGACAGGCTCGCCGTGCGTGCCTGCCGGGGATCCAGCCGGGCGGCGGCGTGGCCCAGGGCCAGCACCACGGCGTCCAGGTGGTGCAGCCGGGTGCCGTCGGCCAGCCGGACGCCCTGCGGACCGCCCGGCACGCCCGACGTGTCGGCGCTGGCCACCGCGCGGGAGCGGTGGCACCGGATCGAGACGTGCGGCGGCGCGCGGCGCACGATCCGGCGGAAGCTGGCCCGCAGGTAGTGGCCGTAGAACGCCCGGGTCGGATAGTCGTCGGGGCCGAGGGCGCGCGCCTCGTCGAGCACGTCGGGGTCGAGCGCGCCCCGCGGTCCTGCCGACGCCACGCTCCGGGCCCACTCGTACAGGCTCGGCCCGGGCTCGATCGGCCCGGCCAGGCGGCAGCTCGGATCGGTGTAGACGGTGATCTGTGAGGCGACGGTGTTCGTCAGCAGCAGCCGGGACTGGTCGGTGCGCCACACCGCGCCGGCGCCGGGCGCGGCGGGGTCCACCACGTGCACGGTGAGGCTGGCGCAGGCCCGGTCGTGCCGTTCCTGGGCGCAGAGCCGCTCCAGGACGGACAGTCCGCGCGGGCCCGCGCCGACGATGCAGATCCGCAGGTGGCGCGGGCCTGTCATCGCACGGCCTCGCTCGGGCGCTCGCCGCGCACCCGGGCGGCGTGCATCCAGGCCACCGCCGTGTGCAGCTCCTGTGGCGTCATCGCGGTGAGCGCCCGGTTGCGGGCCGTCGCCGCGTCCCCGGCGGCGTGCCAGAGCCGGATGCTGTCGCGGGAGACGGCCTGCACCGCGGCGGTCCGCTCCCGCCGTTGCGCGACGTAGCGGCGGAGCACCTCGGGCACCGGCTCGGCGCCGTCGCCGAGCAGGTCGCCGAGCACCACCGCGTCCTCCAGCGCCTGGCAGGCCCCCTGCGCGGCGTAGTGCAGCATGGGGTGCGCGGCGTCGCCGAGCAGGGCGACCCGGCCGTCGGCCCAGTCGTCGACGGGCGGCCGGTCGACGAGCACCCAGGCCCGCCACTCGTCGCTGAGGCGCAGCAGGTCACCGACCGCGCCGAGGCGCGACATCGCGGCCCGGACCAGTGTGCCGTCGGTGGGCCGGCCGGCGAACAGGGTGGGCGCGCCGTCGGCGTGACTGGCGGCCATGTTCAGGTACGCCCCGCCGCTGATCGGGTAGTGCACGAAGTGGCAGTCCGGTCCGGCCCACCAGGTGACCGCGTCCCGGCGTACCCGGGCCGGCACCTGGGACATGGGGACTATGGCGCGGTACGCGGTGATGCCGGAGTTGCGCGGCTCGCCGTCGCCGACGAGCTGGCGGCGGATGCGGGAGTGGATGCCGTCGGCGCCGATCACCATGTCGGCGGGGATCCGTTCGCCGGAGTCCAGGCGCACGGCGGCCTCGGCCGCGTTCTGGTCGTAGCCGGCCACCGAGGCGGCCGGGCGCAGCGTGATCCGGGGCAGCCGCCGGGCCGCGTCGAGCAGGCGGCGGTGCAACTCGGCGCGGTGCACCACCACGTACGGGCTGCCGAACCGGCGCTGGTAGCGCTCGGTCAACGGCATGCTGGTGACGTGGGCGCCGGTCACGCCGTCCATGAACCGCAGTTCCGCCATGGCGACCGCGGTGGCCCGCACCTGCGGTCCCACACCGAGCGCGTCCAGCGCGTGCAGGCCGTTGGGGGCGAGCTGGATGCCCGCGCCCAGCTCGGTGAACTCGGGCTGGCGTTCCAGGACCGTCACGTGATGTCCGTGCGCCGCGACCGCCAGCGCCGTGGCGAGCCCGCCGATGCCGCCCCCGGCCACGACCACGCGCACGGGCGTCCGGGTGCTCATCCGGCCGCGCTGTCCCGGTCGAGCAGCTGCCGGGCCAGCTCCAACCGTTTGATCTTGGTGGTGGCGGTCTGCGGGAGATCCGCCAGGCGCCGCTGCACCGGACGGGCCATCGGCGGCAGCGTGGCGACCGCGCCGGCCCAGCGGTCGATGTCGATCGGCAGGTCCTCGCTGGTGCAGATCACCGGCACGGGCGGCCCGTCCGGCGCCGGCAGGATGATCACCTCGACGAGCTCGTCCAGCCGGGTGAAGAGCGTGTCCTCGACCGCCAGCGTGCTGCCGAACCCGTCGATCTCGTCGACCTCGCGGTCGAGCAGGTGCAGGCAGCCCAGCCGGGTGCGGTAGCCCAGGTCGCCCATCCGCCACCACGATCCGTGGCGCTGACCCTCGTACCGCTGCTGCTCGCCGAGGTAGGTGACGATGCGCCCGTCGGTGCGTACCTCGATGTAGCCGGGGTTGTCGCGGGTGGGCGGGCGTCCGTTGCGGCTGACCACCCGGATGTCGGTCATGCCGGGGAACGGCATGCCGACGCAGCGCCCGTCGGCGTCCTCGGGCCGGCGGCGGGTGAACGCGCGGGCCGCGACCGGGCCGACCTCGCTCTGCCCGTACAGCTGGCCGAACACCGGCTTGGGATGCGCGGAGGCCCCGAGCATGCGCCGGACCGTACGCGGGTGGATGGCGTCGAAGGTGCTGCTGAAGTAGCGCACGGTGGCCAGCGGCGCGCGCGGGTCGTCGGCCAGCCGCTCCCACCGCAGGAACGAGTTGGGGTGGGTCTCCAGCACGCCCGGACGATGGGTCAGGAACAGGTCGGTGGCCTGGTCCGGGTCGTTGTCGGCGTGCACCAGCAGCGGGAAGCCGCGCAGCATCGTGATCGCCAGCGCGGTGAACAGGCGCGAGTGCACGAACGAGACGTGGATGGCGACCGGGCAGCGGCGCCGCACCAGCGCGGCGACCGACGCCTGCGGGCGGTAGCGCGCCTGCAGCGTCCGTCCGGTGTGCACGGCCAGCTTCGGCAGCCCGGTGGTGCCGGAGGTGTGGGTGACCAGGGTGGGATGGTCGGGGGACATGACGATCGGCGGGACGCTCGGCACACCGGTCAGGGCGCGCAGCGACGTGGCCGACGGATGGTCACCGGAGGCGAGCAGCACCCCGGCGACCGCCGGGAACACGGTGTCCGCCAGTTCCCCGTCGAGGGTGGCGCGGTCGGTCAGCAGGTACGGCCGGCCGGCCCGGCGGATCAGATGCAGCACCGTGGTGGCGTCGAGGTGGGGGGAGAGCAACACCGGCACGGCCCCGATCCGGGCCAGCGCGCACGCGCTCAGCGTGATGTCGAAGTTGTGCGACTTGTGGACCACCACGCGGTCGCCCGGTCGTACGCCGGCGGCGTGCAGGCGGGCGGCCAGGTCGGCGACCAGGCCGGCGACCGCGCCGACGGTGAGCCGCCGGCCGAGTTCCGGCGCCACGTCGAGGTCGTGGTCGAGGGTGATGCTGTTGTCCGGGTGCCGGGCCGCGGCCCGGTCGAAGAGTGTGCCCAGTCGGATGCCGCGATTGGCGATCGTCTGCAGCAACATGTCCGGCTCCTACCGTTCGGTCTCGATGATCGACTTGAGTCGGCGCAGCGTCTCGTGCAGATCGGCGCCGACCTTGGCGCCCCATTCGGTGACGAAACGCCGGCGCTCGTCGTCGTCCATGTCTCGGGTGATCTTGCGGATGCCCTCGGTGGGCTCGTCCATCCGGAAGTGGTGCGTCAGGCGGCAGCCGGCGCCCTCGGGGCTCATCCGGAAGGCCCACACGCTGCTCTGGGCGCGCCCCCGGCTGTCCCGCATCGCCCAGCTGAACTCGACGCCGGGGATCGCGGTGTGCACCTGCGACTCCGTGGTCCAGACGCCGCGGACGACCGGCGCCCAGGCGACGACGTCCTCGCCGCGGACGTTGTGGCCGCGGAACACCGCCCCGGCGGCGCCGGGACGGCCGCTGATCCACTCGCCTCCGGTGCACTCGGTGCTCCACTCCCGGCACCGGGGAAGGTCACTGACGAGCGCGTAGACCTCGTCCGGAGTGGCGTCGACGACGATTTCCGCCTGCGATTCGAACAGTGGCGTGGTGGTATCGGTTTCGGCCATGCGGAGAATCGTCGTTATCGGCTTCCCGAAGGGTCAAAGTGTTCGACTCTGATTCATCAGGTTCGACGTCTTTCGTGGCCGGGACGCCTATAATCCGGCGCAGATCCGCGACGCGACTAAGGACACGGGAAGAGCCATGGGGGGGAGCACGGAACAAGGCGCCGCCGTGCCCGGCTCCGCCGACGACGCCGGGGTGCCGCACGACGAAGGCGGTCTGCTGCGGGACATCGCCCGGCAGGGCCGGCGGCTGCTCGACGCGCCGGCCGCCTTCGTCGCCGTCGTGTCCGAGGACGGACCGACGATCACGGTACGGGCGGCGGACGGCCCCCACGAGGACGGCCGGCTGGACCTGCCCGGTCACCATCCCTCCGGCGCGGCGCTGCTGGACGGATCGCCGCTGTGGTGCGGTGACGCGGAATCCGCCCCGGCGACGTCCGGGCCGCACGAGGACGGCGCACTGCACGCGGTGGTCGCGGTACGTCTGGGCCACCTGCGCGGATACGCCCCCCGCCGGTCCGTCGCCGCGCTGTACCTCGCCGACCGGCGCCCCCGGACGGTCACCGAGGGGGAGCGCGTCCAGTTGACCTCGTTCGCCCGGCTCGCGGGCGCGGCGATGGAGAAGACGCAACTGCTGGACGTCGCGATCGCCCGGCTCTACGGGCTGGAGCAGCAGTCCGCCCGTACCGCCGCCGACCTGGACCGGATGCGGGCGCTGCGCTCCGCGCACTACGGCTTCATCGACCTGGCCGTGGCCCGCGGCGACGCGCGCGCCTTCGTGGTGGAGGCCGACCGGCGTCTCGGCGCGTCGGTGCGGCTGTGCACCGACGACGGTCTGGTGGTCGCCGCGAGCCGGTCCGCCGCCGCCGGACCGGAGCCGGGCGTGCCGGACGGCCGCCGCATGGTCGTCCCGGTGCTGGCCGGCGACCGGCGGATGGGAGACCTGCTGCTGGAGATGGACAGCCCGCTCGCCGACCCGGACGGGCAGCTCCTGCTCCTGATCGCCCAGGCGGCGGCGGTGATCCTGCGCCAGCTCGACGACAGCCGGGAGAGCCAGGCCCGTCGTGCCCTGCTCAACGAGCTGATCACCACGCCGCAGCCCACCGGCACGCTTGTCGAACGGGCCCGGCGGCTGGGCGTGCGCCTGGACCGGCCGTACGTCGTGGTGGTGTTGCGCCCGGACGGCGTCAGCCCGCACTGGGCGTCGATGTGGAGCGCGGCGTTCGCCGCCCGGGGTGACGGTCTGTCCGCGCTGCACGACGACGACATCGTGCTGCTGCTGCCGGGGGAGGCCGACCCGGCCGAGATCGCCCGGACGGCCGCGGAGGAGTCGGGCGCGCTCTTCGGCCGCCCGGTGACGGCCGCGGCGTCCGACAGCGGTTCCGGGCCGGAGCGGGTGGCGGTGCGCTACCGGCAGGCGCTGCGCTGCCTCGACGTCATGATCTCAATGGAGCTGGCCGGTCGCGGCGTGTCGGTACGGGAGCTGGGTTTCCTGCCGATGCTGCTGGCCGGCCGGGAGGGCATCGACCAGTTCATCGACGCCACCCTCCAGCCGGTGCTCGACTACGACAGGCACCGCGACGGCGACCTCGCCCGCACGCTCGACGCGTACTTCGAGGCCGGCCGCAGCCCGACCAACGCGGCCGAGCTGCTGCACATGCACCCGAACACGGTCACCCGGCGGCTGGACCGGGTGAAGCGCCTGCTCGGCCCGACCTGGCAACTCCCGGCACGGGCGCTGGAGATCCAGCTCGCGCTACGCCTGCACCGCCTGCTCACCGAGCTGTGACGCCGCGCCGTCCGGGACGACCAGGGCCCGCCGCCCGCGCATCTCGCCGTCCTCCACCATCCGGTGCGCCTCCCGCATCGCGGACAGCGGAAGCCGCACCACCTCGCGCGGGCGCAGCCGGCCGGCCGCGAGCAGCCGGTTGATGAAACCGGCCGCCTCCGCCAGTTCCGCGGTCGTGGCGAGCGAGATGACGAAACCGACTATCGACCTGTCGTTCGTGTACAGCTCACCGGCGGGCAGCGCCGGACGGGTCCGCGCGCCCGCGAGCAGCACGATCCGCCCCCGTACGGCGAGTTGCCCGACCGCCAGGTCCAGGTCGTTGGTGCCGGAGGTGTCCAGGTAGACGTGGACGCCCTCCGGGCAGGACGCGGCGAGCCGGTCACCGAGATCCGGTGCGGCGTAGTCGACCACCTCGACCGCGCCGGCGGCCCGGCAGAACGCCTCGTCCCGGGGCGCCGCGGTGGCGACCACGCGCGCGCCCAGCGCCGTCGCCGTCGTGATCAACGCGGAGCCGACGTTGCCGCCGCCACCGCCCACCACCACCGTCTCACCGGGGCGCATGCGGCCGTGCACCGCCAGCGCCAGGTAGGCGGTGGCGGCCGGGTGCAGCACGGTGACGGCCTCCACCGAGGCCGCCGCCGGTAGCGGGTACAGCCGGTCCGCGGGCACCACCACCTGTTCGGCGGCCGCGCCCTGACGCCCGCCGTGGCCCAGGCTGTTGCACCAGACCCGGTCGCCGGGGCGGAAGCCGGCCACGCCGTCACCGGCGTGCGCGACCACGCCCACCACGTCCCGGCCCACCACGAACGGCAGTGGGACCGGCGTACGGTACGTGCCGGCCCGCACGAACGTGTCGACGTGGTTGACGGTGGTGGCGAGCGTGTCGACCAGCACGTCGGTGGGGCCCGGCCGGGGCGCGGGCAACTCGCCGTACCGGATCTCGGTGGCCGGCCCCAGCCGGTCGACGTAGGCGGCCCGCACTGTCGTCATCGGCGGGCCGGCCCGCCGTCGTCGTTCTGGAAGAACGCCATGCGCGACGACTGGTCCGCGTACGGGCTCGGCGTCGGCGGCTTGTCCAGGACGATCCCGAACCACCGCCGGTACGCCTCCAGCAGCGCGTCGCCGTCGGTGAGCGTCTCGACGCTCCGGCGGTCGCCGGCGATGACCGTCAGCACGTCGCCCTGCAGGGTGACCCGGCCGTCGGCGGTGGGCAGCGTGCAGAACATGTTCCGCAGGAACGGCGAGTCCGGGCAGGTGCGGTACCACCACAGGTTCTGCCGGAAGTCGGCCAGGTCGGCCGGCTCGTCGTAGAACCGGTACTGCAGCGCGTCGTTGCGGTACACGTCGACGACCCCCGGCTCGACCCGCCGGGTGGCGAACCGGCCGTGCGGGTCCACGTACGGTTCGGCCGCGTCGAGCCGGAACGGAAACCGGCTGTTCTTGCCGAAGCCGACGTCGACCAGCCAGCGGGAGCCGGTCTCGGGCAGGTCCACGGTCAGCATCAGATGATTGTGCGGGCCGTTGAACCGCCCGGAGAGCCAAACCCGCCCCTGATGCAGCGTCACCGCGAAACCCAGCGCCCGCAACAGGAAGAACAGCGAGGTGTTGATCTCGAAGCAGCCGCCGCCGCGGCGCTGGCGGATCACCTTGTCCAGCACCCGCTCGTCCATGTAGATCTCGTGGCCCAGGTGGTAGTCCAGGTTCTCGAACGGCACCGTGAACGTGTGGCGTTCCTGCAGGTCGCGCAGCGCCGCCAGGTCCGGCCGCTCGGGGCGGGCGGCGCCGATCCGGTCCAGGTAGCCGCGCACCTGCTCGTCGGTCAGCACGGCTCAGTCCCGCTCGTACGACATGCGCATCGACTTCTTGACGTGCGGACTCGGCTTCGGCGGCGCGTCCAGCTTGATGCCGAAGTACTTGTCGTACGCCGCCAGCAGGTCGTCGTCGTTGGTGATCCGTTCGATGCGCCGCTCGTCGCCGTCGATCACGACGAGTTTGTTCTCCCGCAGGATGATGCGCCCGTTCTCGGTCGGCAGCGTGCAGGAGAGGTTCTGCAGGAAAGGCGAGTCCGGTGAGGTGCGGTACCACCACAGCACCTGCATGCCGTCGGCGGCCACGACCGGCTCGTCGTAGAAGCGGTACTGCAGCGCGTCGGCCCGGAAGACGTCGGTGGCGTTGTCGGCGACCCGCTTGGTGGAGAAGGTGCCGTGCGGGTCCTCCTGCGGCTGCGGCGACTCCAGCAGCAGCGGGTAGCGGCTGCTGCGACCCAGGCCGACGTCGCTCAGCCACCGCTGCTCGCCGATGCGCACCGTGGTCACCGAGTGGTTGTACGGCGGCGTGAACTCGTGACCGAGCCAGACCCGGCCCTGGTGCAGCGTGACGTCGAAGCCCAGCGCCTCCAGCAGGTAGTGGAACGCGTTGTTGATCTCACCGCAGCCGCCGCCGCGGTTCTGGTACACGATCTTCTCGACCACCCGCTCGTCGATGAAGATCTCCTTGCCGAGGTGGTAGTCGATGGTCTCGAACGGCACCGTCAGCTCGTGCTGCGCGTGCAGCAGCCGCAGCGCCTCGGCGTCGAGCCGCTCCGGCCGGGCCACACCGATGCGGTTCAGGTACGCGTCGACAAGCGTGTCGTCGAGCATGTGGTCACTCTCCTGTCGAGGGGAAGCGGGCGAACAGCTTCGCCGCGTTGGACCGGTTGACCGCGGCCCACCACCCCGGATCGAGGTCCGCGTGGCGCGCCACTCCCGCACCGATCGAGGCGCCGAAGGACTCCGGCATGAACGGGTAGTCGGAGCCGACCAGGACCCGTTCCGGATCGGCGAACAGCCGCAGCGAGGCGAGCGCGTGCCGGCCGCACATCGCCACGTCGAAGTAGAGGCGGCGGAGCAGGGCGAGGGGATCGTCCGGCAGGCGGTCGGCGAGGTCGCGGTTGATGACCGGGCCGTAGGTGAGCCGGTCGGCGTAGTAGGTGACCCCGCCGCCGCCGTGCGGCAGGATGATCCGCAGCTCGGGGAACCGCTCCAGCGTGCCGTTGTAGAGCAGCTGCGCCACCAGCCGCACCGTCTCGAACGGGAACTCGTACAGCGACAGCGGCAGCCCGAAGGCGGGCTGGCCGGTGGCCGGCGGCACCGCCGGGTGCACGAAGATCGGCGTGCGCCGCCGCTCGGCCTCGGCCAGCAGCGGATCGAGCCGGCGGTCACCGACGTAGAGCCCGTCGTAGTTGGTGAGCAGCCCGAGCCCGTCCAGGCCGAGCACGTCGACCGCGTGGACGAACTCCGTCACGCAGTCGTCGAGGTGGGGGAAGGGCAGCACCGCGAACGCGCCGAAGCGGCAGTCGCCGGCCGCCACGAACTCGGCCAGGTACTCGTTCAGCCGCCGCGCGAGAGCGCGGCTGCGGGCGCGGTCCAGCGACGGTACGCCCGGCCAGAGGCTGACCAGCGCGGCGCGTATGCCCTGCCGGTCCATCATGGCGATGCTGCCCGACCGGCTCCAGGTGGGGCGGTCGACTCCGGAAAGAACAGTGGAACCACCCAATTCGCGAAGCTCGGCCGCATAGAAATCGGGAATTATGTGATGGTGCACGTCGATGGCGTCCATCCACGGTGACCCGGCCGGACCGTTTACGGGTTTGGCGTCCACATCCGCATCGTGGTGATCGGAGCGCGCCCGGCCAAGGCGGTGCGGGTGAATATGTCACGTCGGTTCCGGCGGTTGCCCTGCCCGTTGCGGGTGCCATACATTGACCGCAGGTCTGGTCTGGAGGACCGTCGACACTATTCGCCGCGAAGTCGGTGCCCGTCCCTATCGCAATTTTCGCGATCGACGGCTGGTGAAGAAATGGACCTGGCGCATGCTCACATATTCGCGTGGCGACCGGCCGATCGGTGTGCTCGGCACCGGCTCCTACCTGCCCGGCCGGGTGGTGACTAACGACGAGGCGGCCGAGCACGCCGGCGTGACCGGCGACTGGGTGTTCGAGAAGACGGCGATCCGGCAGCGGCGGTGGGCCAAGCCGGACGAGGCGACCTCCGACCTGGCGATCGGCGCGGCGCGCATCGCGCTCGCGGACGCCGGCGTCGACCCGGCCGACCTGGCGCTCGTCGTGGTGGCCACATCGACGCCGGATTCGCCGCAACCACCCACGGCCAGCGTCGTCGCCCACGAGATCGGCGCCGGACGGGGTACCGCCGCGTTCGACGTCAACGCGGTGTGCAGCGGCTTCAGCTACGGGCTCGCGGTCGCCGAGCGGCTGGTGACCGCAGCGGGGGACCGGCCGGCGCTGGTGATCGGCGCGGACGTCTACTCGCGCATCCTGTCGCCGCAGGACCGCCGGACAGTGGTGCTGTTCGGCGACGGCGCGGGCGCCGCGGTGATCGGGGTCGGTGGCGCGCACCGGGTCGTGGCCACCCGGCTGCTCAGCTTCGCCGAGGCGCGCGGGCTGATCGGAGTGGCGGCCGGTGGCAGCCGCCTGCCGGCCTCGGAGCAGACGCTCCGGGACGGCTCGCACCACTTCCGGATGGACGGCCGGGGAGTACGCGAGTTCATCGACACGTACGTGGTCGCCGGCATCGCGGAGTTCCTGGCCGAGCACGGTGTGCCGCCGCACCGGCTCGGGCATCTGGTGCCGCACCAGGCCAACGGCCGGATCCTCGCCTCGATGGCGGAGCGGCTCGGGCTGCCCTTCGACCGTGTCGCCAGCACGTACACCGCCTACGGCAACACCGGCGCCGCCGCGGTGCCCATCACCTACGACCAGCTGTGCCGCTCCGGCCGGGTCCGCGTCGGCGACCTCGTGCTGCTCACCGCATTCGGCGGCGGGATGTCCATGGGGATGACCCTGCTCCAGGCCGGCTGAACCGTCCGGGCGGGCGCCGGTGCCCGGTGGTCATCGGCGCCCGTCGCGCGTCAGGAGGTGCGCCGCAGGGCCGGCTCCGGCCGGCCGTGCGTCGCGAGCACGGTGTGCGCCGCCGACGCCAGCGTCACGTGGCGGTGCCAGCCCCGGTACGAGCGGCCGGTGAAGTCGCGCAGTCCCACCTGGTCGCCGGTGGACTCCAGGTCGTCGGTGACCCGCCGGACCAGCGCCGCCCGGCGGACCAGGTCGGCGAGGCCGATGTCGCCGCGACTGGTCAGCCACAGCTGGCCGGGCTCACCGCGCCCCGGCGCGCTCAGCTCCACCAGAAGCAGGGGATCGTAGCTGCGGGTGCTGGGCAGCCGAACCGCGACGGTGCCGGCCAGCACCGGCGGGCGCGCCGTGAGCCCGAAGACCGGCCTGCGCTGGTGCCGTACGGTCGCCGCCAGGTCGCCGGCCGGCTCGGCGGTGGCGCCGGCGGCCGGGACCAGCCGCAGGCCGGCGGGCACCCGGACCAGCACCGGCGCTCCGGCGGCCCGTAACCGGCGGACCACCGCCTCGACGTCCATCTCCCGCGCGTCCACCACGACCAGCTCGCCGGCCGGCGCCCCCAGTTCCAGGTACGCCTCGACGGTGCAGGCGCCCAGCGACTGGGCGACCAGGTCGTCCGGGATGGCCGCGCGCCGGCGGCGCTTCTCGTCGGACAACCAGTCCTCGTTGAGGTGCAGCCGCCAGTTGACCGGCGTGACGACGCTCGTCGAGGCCGCCCAGAGACCAACCGCGTGCTGCGCGTTGAGGGACTGCCCCAGGCCCGGCGAGTACCGGCGGCCGACGCCCACCGAGTGCGTCCCGGCCTTGCGGATCAGGGTCGGGTGCAGCACCCAGGTCCGGGCCCCGCAGAGGCGCGTGACGTGCCGGGCGAGCGCCCGCCGGACCGGCATCCAGTCCCAGGTGGAGTCGCTGACGAAATGGTGCAGCGCCTGCTCCGCGGCGGGTTCCGTGGAGATCGCGGCGATGTTGCGGATCGACTTGCGTCCCCGGGCCAGCAGCAGCCCGCGGACGTACTCCCGGCCGCGCCGTCGCTGATCGCTGCGCGGCAGCCCGGCCAGGATGTCGTCACACAGATCCGTCAGGTCCTCGTCCAGCAGCATCCTGCCTCCTCGCGGCGCGGCGGCGAATCCACACGAGCTTGGAACCCGCGGCGAGGATGGTCGAGGTGCTGGCGGCACCGCCCTCGGGGCCACAGTGGTTGGCCGAGGCGCAGGTCGCCGGGAGGCCCGCGGGGCGGGCGTCACTTGCCGATGTGCAGCGCCTCCCGGATGAACATCTGCGCGAAGGTCGGCGCGCCGGTGGTGGTCACCACGTCGATGAACTGGCCGACGTGAAGGTCCTCGGTCGCCTCCCGGACGAGCAGGTCGGCCAGGTCGGTGCGGGAGGTGAACCGGCCGGGGAGCCGGCGCGGCTCGGCCCGGTAGTCGGTCACGCCGTCACCGTCGAAGAGGCCGGCCGGACGAATGACCGTCCAGTCCAGACCGCTTTCCGACACCACCTTCTCCATCCGCGCCATGTCCTCGTAGACGGTGCGTCCCATCCGCAGCAGGATCGGCGCGATGATCTTCTTGAACGTGAACGTCTCGCCCTCGGCGTGCTCGCCGCTGGTGCCGGTCGACGTCACGCAGACCAGCCGGCGCAGGCCGTG
The DNA here is from genome assembly GCF_002926165.1 of Micromonospora chalcea. GTDB lineage: Bacteria > Actinomycetota > Actinomycetes > Mycobacteriales > Micromonosporaceae > Micromonospora > Micromonospora chalcea. Next base: position 324,922 of record NZ_MAGP01000001.1, read on the forward strand.
GGCCCGCATCGCGGCGATCATGTTGGCGGCGCCCTCGGAGTAGGTTCGCACCGTCTCCTTCGTGTACGGCACACCCAGCGTCGAGATCACCGCCTGCTGGCCGGCGACGGCGGCGTCGACAGCCGCGGCGTCCAGCACGTCGGCGCCCACCACCCGCAGGTTCTCGCCCCGCACCGGGAAGGACTCCGGACGCCGGGTCACTGCTGTGACGACGTGGCCCCGGGCCATCGCCAGCTCGGTGGCCAGCCGGCCGGTGGGCCCGTTCGCGCCGAACACCACGAGTCTCATCTGGCCCCACCTCTTCGTCGGCGCGAGGGTCGAACGACGGTCCAGCAGTCGAACAACGTTCCGGTGCCCGACCAATGTACTACGCTCACGGGCGGAACAGGCAGATTTCGGGCGAGGCGGGTGACGGGATGGCGGAGCGGAGCCGGAGCCTGTGGCTACGGACGACGTCGGCGCGGCCCGACCCGCCGCTGACCGTCGAACGCATCACCGCCGCCGCGGTCGAGCTGCTGGACGAGGACGACGTCGGGCAGCTCACCATGCGCCGCCTCGCCGACCGCCTCGGCGTCGGCACGACCACGCTCTACTGGCACGTGGACACCAAGGAGGACGTGATCGACCTCGCGGTCGACGCGGTGTTCGCCGCCACGCCGCCACCGCCACCCGGCGACGACTGGCGGGCGGACGTCACGACGCTGCTGACCGAGCGCCGTGCCGCGTTGCTGCGGCACCCGTGGTCGGCGGTGATGCGACGTCGTCCCGCGGTCGGCCCCGGCTTCCTGTCCTGGATGGAGTTCCTCCAGGCCACCCTGACCCGCGCCGGGTTCACCTCCCGGGACGTCACCGCGGCGAGCTGGGTGCTCTACAGCCACGTCCAGGGCTCCGCGGCCAGCCAGGCCACGCTGCGGTGGTCGGTGGCCGAACGCCGGGAGGGCCAGCTGATGCTGGAGCGGCACAGCGCCAGCTATCCCACACTGGCCGCGCAGCGACACCTGCTCGACGACGACTGGGACACGAACTTCGCGCTCGGGCTGGCGTACGTGCTCGACGGTCTGACCGCCCGCGCCGCAGCCGGCGCCACCTGAGGCCGGACACGCCGAACCGGCCCGCGCCGGGCGGGCCGGTTCACGTCGGAGTCAGAGGCCGAACTTCTCCGCCAGCAGCCGGCGGTCCACGTACTTGATCGCCGACGTGGTCTGCTCGCGGCCGATCTTGTACGCGGTGGCCACCTCGACCAGCCGCAGCGCCTGGTACTCGAGGGCGGCGAGGTTGTCCTCGTGGACGTTGTTCGCCTCGTGCCGGGAGACGCTGCACGTGCCGTACGGCGCGCCGTTGTTCGGCAGGCCGAGCACCTCGACGCTGGAGCCGTTCGGGACGATCAGCGAACCCCAGTGGCAGATGCAGTTGTGCAGCGCCAGGATGGCCGCCTGCTGCCCGGCGTGCGGCATCGAGCCGGACGCGAACACGGACACCACCTTGTTCGCCAGGTCACCCGGAATGGCGACCGGTCCGGAGTGGTCGATGAAGTCGAGGATCTGCGGAGCCGGCAGCCCGTAGTGCACCGGTGTGCCGATCATGATGGCGTCCGCCGCGACCAGGTCCGCGAGCGTGGCCACCGGGACGTCCGCGGTCTCGGCGTTGAGCTCGGCGTACGCCTTGTGGTCGAGCACCATCGGGCTGGGCAGGTCGGGCACCTTGTAGAGCTGCGCCTCCGCGCCCGCCTTCACCGCCGCAGCCGCCGCGGCCACGGCCATCTGGTAGGTATTCCCGCTGCGGGAGTGGAAGATGATTGCCACCTTGATCACAGGAACGCTCCTCACGAGTCGATGCGCCTGGGCACCGCATGGGCCATCTACGGGCATCCTGTCGGCCGCGCCCCGCCCGGCAAACGGCGCGGATCTTAGTTAGTCACCTCGATGTCCGCCGGGGCCGCGACCTGACAGAACCGGCCCGTCACCGTTGACCGGTCCGTCCCGGTGCGGGTGTGCTGCGCCCATGTCGAACGCTTCCGCGGAACCGCCCGCCGCACCCACCGACCCCGCCGCGCTCCTGCCCCTGTTCGAGCGCGCGTTCAACAACCGCGATCTCGACCAGCTGGAGCAGCTCTACGAGCCGGACGCCCTGCTGATCCTCGCCCCCGGCACGGTTCTGACCGGCGACCAGAGGCGCGCGCGCAGCCGGGAGGAGCAGCACTTCCTGCCGATCAAGGTGGCCGTCCGCCACCAGTACGTCACCGGCGACATCGCCCTGGTGATCAACGACTACGTCCACGAGGGAACCGGACCCGACGGCACCCCGCTCCGGATCGAGGGCACCGCCGTCGACGTGCTCCGGCGCGGCGCGGACGGCGCCTGGCGCTGCGTCATCAGCAACCCCGCCGGCCTGGGCGCCGCCGATCCCACCGCACCCTGACCACTGTCGACACCGGGCCGCAGCGGCGCCGGTGACCGGCCGGCCGGACGGTCAGCCCGTCAAGCGGGCGACGATGTCGGCGGCCGGGCCCGGCGCGGCGGACGCGAAACCGGTCCCGGCCCACAGGTTCAGCGCCTCGGCGTCACCGAGACGTGCCGCCGCGGCCCGGATCGGCGCGGTCAGGTGGTGCACCGCCGGATAGGCGACCGGCGCCGCCGCGGAGTAGGCGTCGGTGAAGCGGTTGGCCAGGGCCCGCGCCGGATGACCGGTGAACGCCCGGGTGACCACGGTCCGGCGGAAGTCGCCGGAGAGCATCGCGGCGCGCTGCGCCGGCCGTGTACCGGCCTCGTCGGCGAGCAGGAACGCGGTGCCGCTCTGCACCGCCGCCGCGCCGGCCGCGCGCAGCCCCGCGACATCCTCGGCGGCCGAGGTTCCGCCGGCCACGACGACCGGCAGGTCCGTGACCGACCGTACGGCGGCGAGCAGGTCCCGCGCCTTGCCGCGCGGCCGGTAGCCGGACGGATCGGTGGTCGAGGCGTGCCCGCCCGCCGTGCCCGCCTGCGCGACGAGCGCGTCCGGTCCGGCGGCGACCGCCCGGCGGGCCTCGTCGGCCGAGGTGACGGTGATCAGCACGTGGCATCCGGCGCCGCGCAGCGCCCGCACCACGCCCGCCGGCGGTACGCCGAACGCGAAGCTCACGAGCGGGACCGCGTACGCCACCGCCAGGTCCACCTTCGCGGCGAAGTGGTCGTCGTCGTGCCGGCGCGGCGCCGGCAGGTCCACCCCGTACCGCTGTGCCTCCGGCAGCAACAACCGGCGGTACGCCTCCACCCGCGCCGGGTCCGGCTCCGCCGGGGTCGGCACGAAGATGTTGAGCCCGTACGGCACGCCGGCCGCGCGCGTCGCGCGTACCTGGTCCTCGACGGCCTCGGGGGTCTGGTAGCCGGCGGCGAGGAAGCCGACCGAGCCGGCCCGGGCGGCGGCGGTGACCAGCGCCGGGTTCGACGGACCTCCGGCCATCGGGGCGACCACGAGGGGAGGGAGCAGCTCGGTCATGGCGTGACCCTACGTCGGTTCCGGACGACAGCGAGTGCGGGGAACCCCGTCCAGGGGTTCCCCGCACCCTGTGGGGGAAGGGCTCAGATCCGGGCCGCTTCCTCGACCCCGGCCGGGGGAACCGGGGCCGTCTTCGCCCGCCGTCCGGGCATCCACCAGTTGGCCTTGCCGCACAGCTCCATCACGGCCGGGACGAGGATCATCCGGACGATGGTGGCGTCGACGAACACCGCCACCGCCATGCCCAGGCCGACCTGCTTGACCGAGACGTCGGGGCCGAGCATGCCGGTGGTGAACACGGCGATCATGATGGCGGCTGCCGCCGTGATCACCTTGGCGGTACGGGCCAGACCGCGGGTCACGGCACGGCGGGTGTCGCCGGTGCGCTCGTACTCCTCACGGATCCGCGAGATCAGGAAGACCTCGTAGTCCATGGAGAGGCCGAACAGCAGCGGGAACATCATCATCGGCACCCATGTCGTGATCGGCATGGAGGTGGGGAAGCCGAGGGCGGACCCGAGCCAACCCCACTGCACGATCGCCACCAGCACACCGAACGAGGCGCCGATGGACAGCAGGTTCATCACCGCCGCCTGCAGCGCGATCGTGACCGACCGCACCAGCACGACGAGCAGCAGCAGGGACAGCAGGATGACCACGGTGATCATCACGGGCAGCCGGGAGCTGGTCTCCTCGGCGAGGTCGATCGCGCCGGCGTTCGGGCCGCCGAGATAGACCTCGCGGCCGCCGGACGCCGCGGGGAGCACGTCGTCGCGCAGCTTGTGCACCAGGTCCGCGGTGGCCTCGTCCTGGGCGCCGGTGCGGGGGAAGGCCATGAAGACGGCGGCCTGCCCGTCCTGGCTGATCCGGGGCGGCGTCGCGTACGCCACGCCCTCGGTGCCGCTCACCGCGGCGACGACCGGACCGAGGTCGCTGTTTCCGTCGCCGACCTCGGCGGCGAAGATCAGGGGAGCGCCGTAGCCGGGGCCGAAGCCCTCGGACAGGATCTCGTACGAGGTGTAGCTGCTGCGGTCGCGGGGCTGGACGCTGGCGTCGGGCAGGCTCAGCCGCATCGACAGCAGCGGCGCGGTCAGCACCAGCAGGATGGCGGTTGCCCCGAGCGCGGCGATGACCGGGCGGCGCTGCACCACGCCGGCCCAGCGTTCCGCGAGCGTGCGGCGCTCCTGCTTCGGCGCGTCGGAGCCGGCCTGCCGAAGGGGGCCCCGGCGCGGTACGCGCAGACCCTGGATCTTGTAGCCGGCGAAGCCCAGGAAGGCCGGCATCAGCGTGACCGCGGCGATCATCGTCACCAGCACCGTCGCCGAGGCCCCGAGCGCGACGCCGTTCATCATCTTCTGGCCCATGGCGATCAGGCCCAGCAGCGCGATCATCACGGTGGTGCCCGCGAAGAGGACCGCGTGACCGGCGGTGGTGATGGCCTTGACCGTGGCGCTCTCGGGATCGTCCCCCTCCACCAGGCTGTCCTTGAAGCGGGTGAGGATGAACAACGCGTAGTCGATGCCGACGCCGAGGCCGATCAGCACGGCGATGAGCACCGTGAAGTCCGGTGAGGGGACGAGGTGTCCGACGAGCTTCATCAGCGCGACGCCGCCGAGCACCGCCAGCAGCGCGGTGACGATCGGCAGGCCCATCGCCACCAGCGAGCCGAACGCGAGGAACAGGATCACCGCGGCGGTCACCACGCCGACCGCCTCGGCCGGACCCTGCGGGGGCGTCTCCGCCTTCTCCGCCCGCTCGCCGCCCAGCCCCAGTGTCACGCCGTCGCCGGAGGCGTCCTTGACCGTGTCGACGAGTGGCTTGGCCTCGGCCTTCTCCACGTCCATCGAGGTCAGCGGGATCGTCGTCCGGGCGATGCGGCGGTCGGCGGTGACCAGGTTGCGGTCGTCGTAGGGCGAGACGATCGGCCCGGTCACCGGTGAGGCGTCCAGGTCGGAGATGACCTTCTCGATCTTCTGCCGCGCCGCCGGGTCGTCGATGCCCCGCTCGGCCTTGATGGCCAGAGTGAGCGTGTCGCCCCGCTGCTCGGGGAAGTGCTTCTCGATCAGGGCCTGCGCCCGTGCGGAATGGGAGTCCCCGCCGGAGTAGACGTTGTCCGGGGCGGCGCCGTAGCGGAAGCCCAGGAACGCCAGGGCGATGACGCCGACGATCCAGGTCAGGAGCACCAGTCGACGACGCCGGTAACAGAACCGCGCCAATCCCGCCAGAGCTCCGTCTGTGCGGGGAGTCTCGGTAGGCATCATCTTCTCCTCAAGTCAATAAGCGCTCTACCTAATGGTCGTGAACAGGCACTTCTGTGTCGCCGTACGGATGCAGGCACTTCCTGGACGTCGCTACCACGGTTGCGGTACTCCATTTGCAGTACACCTGTCGGTATCCGGTCAGCGCCGTATCCTGCGCTTTCTCTGTCGGCAGAGCGGTGCGGTGACCCGCCGCCGTCGACCGCCCGCGGGAGCGGTCGCGTCCGGGCCGGGCAGGAGTGACGCCGTGTTCCGGGCGGAGCTTGTTTCACCTGGTCACGATGGTGCTGGACGTTCGGCCGGCCGGTCCGGGACGGTCCGCGGCGAGGGCTGTTTCGGTCATGCGTGCGAGTTCTGCCAATCGTGGCATTGTTTAGGTAAGTCCGATATCAGCGGGATGCTGCCTGATATATGACGGCTGCGCCGGGGCCTGCCGGATAGTTATGATGAGCGACGACGGTGATCGATGGCAAATGTGGTTGCTGTGGGGTAGCGTCATCGACCGAGTCCAGGCTTTTCTTGAGCTGTGTGCGCATATTCCGGGGGGATTATGACAACGGGACGGCCGCGGGAGTACGAGGCGACAGCCGCAGCACGAAATCCGGTGTGCGCCGCCGGGGGGCCGGTGTCCCAGCCGGGGGGCGGAGGGAGCGACGAGCAGGTCCTGCGCGAGATCCTCGGGGTCGACGTGCACCGCGAGCTGATTGACTTCGCGGGCGGTGCCGGCGGAAATCCGCACCTGGTCGCCGAACTGGCGCGCGGGCTCGCCGAAGAGGGATTGATCCGGGAGAGAAATGGTCGGGCGGAATTGGTTTCCCGTCGAATTCCCCGGCGTGTGCTGAGTTTTGTCATGCGGCGATTGAATGACGTGAGCGCCGGCTGCCAGCAGTTTCTGAAGGTTGCCGCCGCATTGGGCAGATCCTTCATGCTGGAGGACGTCTCGAGAATGCTGGGCAGATCGTCGGCGGCCCTGCTCCCGCCGGTGGACGAGGCGATCGCCTCGGGCTTCGTCGTGGCCGCCGAGCATCAGCTCGCCTTTCAGAGCGATTTCCTGCTGCGCGGCATCATCGAGGCCATTCCCGGGCCCGCCCGCGACGCCTTACGACGTGAGGCGATGAGCCTTTCCGGGCGACGCAGCCCGGTGGCCGACCGGAATCGCCGGATGGACGCCGCGACTGCCGCGCCGGTGAGCGCGGCCGGAGAGGACGCCACCGGATCCTGTTCCCGCGCGCACCGCCTGATCATGAGCGGGAACGCCGAGGCCGGCGTCCGTGTCGCCGAGGCGGTTCTCGCCGGCCCGGCCGCGTCGCCCGCCGCCCGGCGTGACGCGCAGGCGTGTCTGGTGCTGGCCGATCTCCTGCTCGGCGGCGAGGGCACCGATCCGCTGACCGAGGCGATCCTGCGGGAACGCGACGCCGAGTCCGGTGACGCCGCGCTGGCGATGGCGCTGACCGCCCGGTCCACCGGGCTGTGGTCGGCGGGAAAGCTGGCCGACGGCCTGGAGCTGGGACGGGCGGCGGTGCGGGCCGGCGCGGAGGCCGAACCGGTGTGGCGTCTGCACGCCCAGCTCGCGCTCGCCGGCAAACTCGCGAACCTGCGTGAGTTCGACGAGGCCGAGGCGCTGATCAACGAGGCGGAGGCCGGCCTGCGCGGACTACCCGCGCCGATCTGGACGGCCGCGCCGGCGGTGATGCGGTCCCGGCTGCTGCTGCAGGCCGGGCGGATCGGGGACGCGCGCCGGGAGGCGGGGCTGGCCACCGCCGCCGTGGCCGGGGACGCGGTGCCCATGCTGCGGCCCCTCGCCTACGCGGTGCTCAGCACCGCCTCCTTCTACATGGGCGACGTGCCCGCCGCGATCGAGTACCTCAGGCGGGGGCAGGAGGACGCGGACCGCCACGTGGTCCTCGACTCGGTGCAGTACTCGTGGGCGGAAGTGCTGATCACGGTCAAGCAGGAGGGCCCGCGGGCCGCCGCCCGGCTGCTGGCGGGCAAGCACCGCCGCCTGCCGACGCGACGCCGCCTGTACGTCGAGGTGCCGAGCGCCGCCGCCTTCCTGGTCCTGCTCGCCCGCGACGTGGACGACCGTGACCTCGAACGCCGCGTCCTCGCCACGGTGGACGGGCTGGCCGCCGACAATCCCGGGATCCAGGTCGTCAGCCTCACCGCCATGCACGCCCACGCGCTGGCGAACAGCGCCCCGGCGGCTCTGGCGCTCATCATCGTGCAGTCACGGGACCCGATCTCGGTGGCGCTGGCCACTGAGGAGCTCGCCAAGCTCTACGCCGCGCAGGCCCAGGCGGGGGGACGGCCGGTGACGCCGGCCCGCGCCGAGGAAACCGGCGTCCCACCGGCGAGCTGCTGGTCGACCCTGTCCGACATGGAGCAGCGGATCGCCTACCTGGTGAGCGTGGGCCTGACGAACCGGCAGATCGCCAAGCAGGTCCACCTGTCCGCGCACACCGTCAACTACCACCTGCGGAAGGTCTACCGGAAGCTGGGCTTCAACACCCGGGCCGAGCTGGCGCACGCCGCGGCCACCTACTCCAGCCGTGCGGCGATCTATTCGATGACCGGCGAGCCGGACTGGGACACGGGCTCCGTGACCGGCAAGGCCAGCTGAACCGCGTCTCCGGCGTCCGCCGGCTGAACCGCGCCCGTCCGCCGGACGGCCCGCTCAGCCGGCGGACGCCGGCTGGCGTGGGGTGGCCAGCGCCGGCCGGACCGCCTCGTGCGCGATGAAGCAGCGGGTCAGTTCGACCCGGCTGTTGATGTCGAGCTTGGAGAAGACGCGCCGCAGGTGGCTGTCGACGGTGTGCGGGGACAGGAACAGCGAGCTCGCCGCCTCACGGTTGGTCATCCCGTCCACGATGGCCCGCACGACCCGCAGCTCCGCGCTGGTCAGGCTCTCCCACCCGGACCGGGGCCGGTCCGGGACCAGCGGGCGGACGTTGTGCGCGGGCACACCACGCAGCTCGGCCTCCACGCGGTCCAGGTCGCGTCGCGCGCCGCACTCGCGGTAGGCGTCCGCCGCGGCTTCGAGGAGCCGGATGGCCTCGGCCCGGTCCCGGGTGCCCCCGGCCGCGTCCTCCACCGCGCCGGCCGCGGCCAGCGTACGGCCGGCGAGCCGGTGCAGATCCGCGGCCCGCAGCAGTGCCGCCGGATCGTCGCGCAGCAGACCCGCGGCGTGCTCGGCCGCCGCCGCCAGCGACTGGACGAACGGATTGCCGCGGGCGACGCGCCGGGCGACCTCCACGGCCCGCTCGGCCTCCGCGTCGAGCCCGGCCCGGCGGGCGTGGCGGACGAGCGCCGCCGCCGCGGCCGGCGCCTCGGTGAACAGCAGCGGATCGGGTACGACCTGCCCGGCGACGTTGATCAACGTCTGCACCATCATCGCCGGACGGCCGCTGGCCGCGTGGAACCGGGCCAGCGCCCAGTCCATCCGCGCCGTGTCGTCGGCGCCGGCCAGCCGCTCGGCCGCCCGCAACTGGTCGCTGGCCGTGGCGAGGTCACCGCGGTGCACGCTCAGGTGGGCCAGGACCAGGCGCGCCGGTACGCAGTCGGCCGGCCGGGCGCGATCGGCGGCTCGCAGCGCCGCCTCCGCCTCGGCGCGCGCCTCCTCCAGCCGTCCCGCCGCGGCCAGCAGCTCGGCCCGGTGGCCGCGCCGGAGCGTCTCCGAGCCGGTGTGGCAGGACTCCCGCGTCGTCGGCCGTACGGTGTCCAGCACCGCCTGCGCCTCGTCGCGCTGATCGGCCGCGGCCAGTGCCCGGACCAGCCAGGTCCACAGCGGCCGCCCGCCGGGCGCGCAGCCCGGCGACGGGGTCCCGGGCTCCGGCCCGGCGGGCGACGCGCCGCCCAGGCGCTTCGTGACGTCCGCGAGCGCCCGGTCCAGCTTGGCCCGGTCCAGCTCGCACACGTCGTGGCGGGCGCGCGTGCGCCGCAGGAAGCCGGCCGCCAGGCGGTGGCTGCCGGCGGCCCGCATGCCGTGGCCCAGTTCGAGCACGAGTTGCGTCTCGACGTCCGCCGGGAGGTCGCGGCGCAGGATCACCTCCGCGAGGCGGCCGGCCTCGGTGGGCCGTCCCGCCCCGGCCAGCAGGCGCAGCGCACGGGCCAGCGCCCGCGGCGCCTCGGCGGACCTGTTCTCCAGGTGGGACACGGCCTCCGCCACCACCTCGTCGCATCCGCACCGGCCGGAGCGCGGCGCCGGCCCGGCCGCCGCGACGGGCATCGCCGCCTCCGGCGCGGAGCGGGCGACACGTACGCCGGCGGGGGAGTGGGGCGGACCGAGCCGCCCGCGCGGGGCCGGGCCGTCCGCCACGTCGCCCGCCGCCGGCGCGGCGGCGGGCTCGGCGCGCTCCGGTCGCGGGTACGCGGCGTGCCGAAGCGCCTCGCCGACGACCTGGTGGGCGAAGGTCAGCTGCGCGCCGTCGCGCCGCAGCAGCCCGACCCGTACCGCCTCGTCGATCGCGGCGGACACGTCGGCGGCCGGCCCGTCGAGCAGGCCCGTGACCCGGTCGGCGGGGAACGTGTGGCCGAGCCGGCCGGCGGCCGCGAGCAGGCGCCGCAGCGGGGGCGGCATCTCCTCCAGCAGCCCGTGGACGGCGGTGAGGACACCGTCGGGCAGCCCGTCGGACACCACCGACGCGGCACCGTCCACGATGATCATCTGGCCGGCCTTGATGAACGCGCTGAACACGTTCTCCATCACCTTCGGGTTGCCGCCGCAGCGGGCCGCCCAGCGCAGGACGGAGGCGTCCGGCCGGGCGCCGAGCACGCCGGCGCACAGGTCGGCCACCGCCTCCTCGCCCGGCTCGCGCAGCCGTACCCGTACCGCGACGTGCTCGGCCAGCCAGTCGACGGCGTGCTGGGCGATCGACCCGGCGGCGACCGGCCGTCGGGCCAGCAGCCAGAGCACCGGCGAGGACGCCAGCCGCGGCACGAGTCCGCGCAGGGCGAGGGCGCTGACGTCGTCGATGCGCTGGGCGTCGTCCAGGGCGACCACGAGCGGACGCCGGCGCGCCGCGACCTCGACCAGATCGCCGACCCGGTCGATCAGCCAGAACGGGTTGGCGCCCGGGACGGCGAGCTGCTCGACCGCCGCTTCGCCGGGCATCGCGTGGCGCAGGAAATTGACCAGCAGGTGAACGGGCACCGGCTGGTCCGTGACGCTTGCCCGCCCGGCCACCACTGTCAGCCCGCGGGCTGCCGCCTCCAGGCCGGTGACCTTCAGCAGGTGGGTCTTGCCGATGCCGAACGGCCCGTCGACCACGACGCAGCCGCCGGAACCCCGCACGGTGGCGTCGAGCAGTTCCCCCAATGAGGACAATTCCCGCTCGCGCCCCGCCATGCGATTCATGATGACCATCCCGTTTTTCCTCTGCTGAATCGTCCGACGCGCGCCGCGAGTCGAGGTCCTCGGGCGTTCGACCGTCTGTTCTGGACAGTTGAACGCCGGATCGGTGCGGGCTACTCAGTTATACGGGATCTGCGGCCGTTCGTCGGCGACGTCGCTGGCAGCGCCCACTACTCGCGTGAGTAGTGGGCACGGTGACGGAGCGCGATTACTGTCAGGCCATGCCGGAATCGGCATGCCGGCGCGGACGAAATGGCGGCGCCGATGGGGAGATCGGCGTCGTTTCCGCGCCGGCGCGACCGTCCGGAACGGAATCGACTGATCGCGGCTCGACGTGACTGGTCCAGCGAATCCAGGGGAGTCCGAGATGCGTGAGTGTAATGGTGAATGCCGCCTCGATCGGGAGACCCGGGCATGACCGTCGGACATCTCGGGACGGTCACCGACTCGGCGCCCGTCGACGCCGCGCTGCGGGACTTCTTCGCCGAGCGCCGCGCCGAGGCCCGCGAGCTGGGCGACGACTTCGCGGCCCTGGTCGCCGAGCTGGAGAGCTACGTGCTGCGGGGCGGCAAGCGCATCCGGCCCGCCTTCGCCTGGCTGGGCTGGATCGGCGCCGGCGGCGACCCGGAGGACCCGGTGGCCGGCGCGGTGCTGAACGCCTGCGCCGGGTTCGAGCTGCTGCACGCGTCCGGCCTGATCCACGACGACATCATCGACGCGTCCCAGACCCGCCGCGGCCATCCCGCCGCGCATGTCGCGTACGCCGAACGGCACCGGGCGCGGCGCTTCTCCGGTGACCCGGGCACGTTCGGCACCGGCACCGCCATCCTGATCGGCGACCTGGTCCTGATCTGGGCCGACGTCCTGGTTCGCGCCTCCGGCCTGCCGGCCGACGCGCACGTGCGGGTCTCGCCGGTGTGGTCGGCGGTGCGCTCCGAGGTCATGTACGGCCAGCTGCTCGACCTGATCAGCCAGGTCAGCCGGAGCGAGGACGTCGACGCGGCGCTGCGCATCAACCAGTACAAGACCGCGTCGTACACGGTGGAGCGGCCACTGCAGTTCGGCGCGGCGATCGCCGGCGCGGACGACGACCTCTTCGCCGCCTACCGCGCCTTCGGCGCGGACGTCGGTATCGCGTTCCAGCTCCGCGACGACCTGCTCGGCGTGTTCGGCGACCCGGTGGTGACGGGCAAGCCGTCCGGCGACGACCTGCGGGAGGGCAAGCGGACGGTCCTGCTCGCCACGGCGCTCAAGCGCGCCGACGAACGGGACCCGGACGCGGCGGCCTACCTGCGGGCCAAGGTCGGCACCGACCTCGCCGACGAGGAGGTCGCCCGCATCCGTGGCATCTTCCGCGACGTCGGCGCGGTCGAGGAGATCGAGCGGCAGATCTCGCTGCGCACCGACCGCGCGCTGGCCGCGCCGGCGGCGAGCAGCGCCACCGCCCCCGCGAAACATCAGCTCGCCGACATGGCGATCAAGGCCACCCAGCGGGCGCAGTGATGTCCACGGAACCGGTGACCGTCGTCGCCCGCCGCGTCCTCGACGACAGGGGTGACGGACCGGTCCGCCTCGGCGCCGGCCGCGCCCACGGCAAGGCCATCCTGCTGGGCGAGCACGCCGTCGTGTACGGCGCGCCGGCGCTCGCCGTACCGGTGCCGCAGCTGACCGCCGTGGCGAAGGCGCGGCGGGTCGGCGGCGACGGCCCGGACGAGATCTCGTTCGCCATCGCCGGGCTGGAGAGCCCGGAGGTGACGTCGCTGCCGACCGACGGTCTGCAGCACCTGGTGACGGAGTTCCGGCAGCGGGCCGCCGTCACCGAGCCGATGCGCGTCGACGTGCTCGTGGACTGCGCCATCCCGCAGGGCCGGGGGCTCGGCTCGAGCGCCGCCTGCGCCCGCGCCGCGGCTCTGGCCCTCGCGGACGCGTTCGACCGCCGCCTCGACGCCGGCACGGTGTTCGATCTGGTGCAGGCCTCGGAGAAGCTGGCGCACGGCCGGGCCAGCGGCATCGACGCGCTGGCCACCGGCGCGACCGCGCCGCTGATCTTCCGCAACGGCGTCGGCCGGGAACTGCCGGTCGCCCTGGCGGGCTCCGCGCGGCTGTCCGACCCGGCCGGGTTCGACGCGGTGCTCGTCATCGCCGACAGCGGCGTCAGCGGCAGCACCAGGGACGCGGTGGAGTTGCTGCGTGGCGCCTTCGAACGCTCCCCGCGCACGCGCGACGAGTTCGTCAGCCGGGTCACCAGCCTGACCGAGGCGGCGGCGCACGACCTGCTCCAGGGCCGGGTCGCCGACTTCGGCGCGCGGCTGACCGAGAACCACCGGCTGCTGCGCGACGTGGGGATCAGCACCGACCGGATCGACCGGATGGTCGACGCCGCGCTCGCCGCGGGCAGCCCGGGCGCCAAGATCAGCGGCGGCGGGCTGGGCGGCTGCATGATCGCGCTGGCCGGGGACCGCCGGGAGTCCGCGGCGGTGGTGCGCGGCGTCCGGCAGGCGGGCGCCGTCCGCACCTGGGTCGTCCCGATGGGGAGGTTCGCCGGCCATGACGACTGACCACCGGACGCAGCAGTCCACGCCGGCGCTGGACCGGCGGGCGACCGCCGTGGCCCATCCGAACATCGCACTGATCAAGTACTGGGGCAAGCGCGACGAGCAGCTCATGATCCCGTACGCCGACAGCCTGTCGATGACGCTCGACATCTTCCCGACCACCACCACCGTCCGGATCGACAGCGGCGCGCCGGCCGACGAGGTGGTCCTCGACGGCTCACCCGCCGGCGGCGAGCGGCGACAGCGCGTCGTCGCCTTCCTGGACCTGTTACGGCAGATGGGCGGGCGCACGGAACGGGCCCACGTCGACACCCGCAACTCCGTACCGACCGGCGCCGGCCTGGCGTCCTCGGCGAGCGGATTCGCCGCCCTCGCGCTCGCCGGCGCCGCTGCGTACGGCCTCGACCTGGACGCCACCGCGCTGTCCCGGCTGGCCCGGCGGGGGTCCGTGTCGGCCTCCCGGTCGGTCTTCGGCGGCTTCGCGATCTGCCACGCGGGCCCCGGCGCCGGGGCCGCCGCGGACCTCGGCTCCTACGCCGAGCCGGTGCCGGTCGCGCCGTTCGACGTCGTGCTGGTGGTCGCCATCGTCGACGCCGGGCCGAAGGCGGTGTCGAGCCGTGAGGGGATGCGGCGGACCGTCCGGACCTCGCCGCTCTATCCGTCGTGGGTGGCCTCCGGCCGGGCCGACCTGGCCGAGATGCGGACCGCGCTGCTGCGGGGCGACCTGGACGCCGTCGGCGAGATCGCCGAACGCAACGCCCTCGGCATGCACGCCACCATGCTGGCGGCCCGGCCGGCGGTGCGCTACCTGGCGCCGGTCACGGTGGCCGTGCTCGACAGCGTGCTGCGCCTGCGCGCCGACGGCGTCGGCGCCTACGCCACCATGGACGCGGGACCGAACGTCAAGGTGCTCTGCCGCCGTGCCGACGCCGACCGGGTGGCCGACACCCTGCGCGACGTCGCGCCGGGCTGCGCCGTGGTCGTCGCCGGACCGGGCCCGGCGGCCGCGCCGGACCCGGGCAGCCGGCCGTGACCGGGCCGGGCGCCGTGCGCCACCACGCGCCGGGCAAGCTGTTCATCGCCGGTGAGTACGCGGTGCTGGAGCCGGGTCACCCGGCGCTGCTGGTGGCGGTCGACAGGGGAGTGGACGTCACCGTCTACGGCGCCGACGCCCACCTCGTGGTCGACTCCGACCTCCGCCCGGACCGGGCGCGCCTGCGGTGGCAGGACGGCCGGCTCGTCGCCGCGGACGACGGGCAGCCGGCGCCCGCCGACCTCGGCGCCGTGACCTCCGCGATCGAGGTGGTCGGCGAACTCCTGGCCGGGCGCGGACTGCGCCCGCTGCCGATGCGGGTGGCGATCACCAGCCGGCTGCACCGGGCCGGGACGAAGTTCGGGCTCGGGTCGAGCGGGGCGGTGAGCGTCGCCACGGTGACCGCCGTGGCCGCGTACCACGGGGTGGAGCTGTCGCTCGAATCGCGGTTCCGGCTGGCGATGCTGGCGACGGTGCGCGACGGCGCCGACGCCTCCGGCGGTGACCTGGCCGCGAGCGTCTGGGGCGGCTGGATCGCCTACCAGGCGCCCGACCGCGCCGCCGTACGCGACATGGCGCGGCGGCGCGGCGTGGAGGAGACGATGCGCGCGCCCTGGCCGGGCCTGCGGGTCCGGCGGCTGCCACCACCGCGTGGCCTCGCGCTGGAGGTGGGCTGGACCGGTGAGCCGGCCAGCAGCAGCGCGCTGACCGGGCGGCTGGCCGCCTCCCGGTGGCGGGGCAGCGCCGCGCGGTGGAGCTTCACCAGCCGCAGCCAGGAGTGCGTACGCACCGCGATCGACGCGCTGGAGCGGGGCGACGACCAGGAACTTCTGCACCAGGTCCGGCGGGCCCGGCACGTGCTCGCCGAGCTGGACGACGAGGTCCGGCTCGGCATCTTCACCCCCCGCCTGACGGCGCTGTGCGACGCCGCCGAGACCGTCGGCGGCGCGGCCAAGCCGTCCGGCGCCGGCGGCGGCGACTGCGGCATCGCGTTGCTGGACGCCGCCGCCGCGACGCAGACCGCGCGGCTGCGCGAGCAGTGGGCCGCCGCCGGGGTGCTCCCCATGCCGGTCCAGGTCCACCAGACGAACGGGAGCGCGCGATGATCGCCAACCGCAAGGACGACCACGTCCGGCTCGCCGCCGAGCAGCAGGACCGGCTCGGCGGTCACCACGAGTTCGACGACGTGTCGTTCGTGCACCACGCACTGGCCGGCATCGACCGGTCCGACGTCTCGCTGGCCACCTCGTTCGGCGGCATCGACTGGCCGGTGCCACTGTGCATCAACGCGATGACCGGCGGCAGCACCAAGACCGGCCTGATCAACCGGGACCTGGCGATCGCGGCCCGGGAGACCGGCGTACCCGTCGCGACCGGGTCGATGAGCGCCTACTTCGCCGACGAGTCGGTGGCCGAGACGTTCAGCGTGATGCGCCGGGAGAACCCGGACGGGTTCATCATGGCCAACGTCAACGCCACCGCCTCCGTCGAGCGGGCCCGGCGGGCCGTCGACCTGATGCGGGCCGACGCGCTGCAGATCCACCTGAACACCATCCAGGAGACGGTGATGCCGGAGGGGGACCGGTCGTTCGCCGCCTGGGGACCGCGGATCGAACAGATCGTCGCCGGCGTCGGTGTCCCGGTGATCGTCAAGGAGGTCGGCTTCGGGCTCAGCCGCGAGACGCTGCTGCGGCTGCGGGACATGGGTGTCCGGGTGGCCGACGTCGCCGGCCGGGGCGGCACGAACTTCGCCCGGATCGAGAACGACCGGCGCGACGCCGCCGACTACTCCTTCCTCGACGGGTGGGGGCAGTCGACACCCGCCTGCCTGCTCGACGCCCAGGGCGTCGACCTGCCCGTGCTGGCCTCCGGCGGGGTCCGTCACCCGCTCGACGTGGTCCGTGGGCTGGCGCTCGGCGCCGGCGCCGCCGGGGTGTCCGGGCTGTTCCTGCGGACGCTCCTGGACGGCGGCGTGCCGGCGCTGCTGTCGCTGATCTCCACCTGGCTCGACCAGATCGAAGCCCTGATGACCGCCCTGGGCGCGCGCACACCGGCCGACCTGACCCGGTGCGACCTGCTGATCCAGGGACGGCTGAGCGCGTTCTGCGCGGCCCGGGGCATCGACACCCACCGCCTCGCCACCCGCTCCGGCGCCACCCACGAGATGATCGGAGGCATTCGATGAACGACGCCATCGCCGGTGTGCCCATGAAATGGGTGGGTCCCGTGCGGATCTCGGGCAACGTGGCACAGGTCGAGACGGAGGTCCCGCTCGCCACGTACGAGTCGCCGCTCTGGCCGTCCGTGGGCCGGGGCGCGAAGATCTCCCGGCTGGTCGAGGCGGGCATCGTCGCCACGCTCGTCGACGAGCGCATGACCCGCTCGGTGTTCGTGCGCGCCAAGGACGCGCAGACCGCCTACCTGGCCTCGCTGGAGGTCGACGCGCGGTTCGACGAGCTGCGCGACATCGTGCGCACCTGCGGCAGGTTCGTCGAGCTGATCGGGTTCCACCACGAGATCACCGCGAATCTGCTGTTCCTGCGGTTCAGTTTCACCACCGGTGACGCGTCCGGGCACAACATGGCGACGCTGGCCGCCGACGCGTTGCTGAAGCACATCCTGGACACCATTCCGGGAATCTCGTACGGCTCGATCTCGGGCAACTACTGCACCGACAAGAAGGCCACCGCGATAAACGGCATTCTCGGCCGGGGCAAGAACGTGGTCACCGAACTGGTGGTGCCACGGGAGATCGTCCACGACAGACTGCACACGACGGCGGCCGCGATCGCCCAGTTGAACGTGCACAAGAACATGATCGGCACATTGCTCGCCGGCGGTATCCGCTCGGCCAACGCGCACTACGCGAACATGCTGCTCGGGTTCTACCTGGCGACCGGGCAGGACGCCGCGAACATCGTCGAGGGCTCCCAGGGCGTGACGGTCGCCGAGGACCGCGACGGCGACCTCTACTTCTCCTGCACGCTGCCCAACCTGATCGTGGGCACCGTCGGCAACGGCAAGGGTCTCGGCTTCGTGGAGGAGAACCTGGAGCGGCTCGGCTGCCGCGCCGCCCGCGATCCGGGCGAGAACGCCCGGCGGCTCGCGGTCATCGCGGCCGCGACGGTGCTCTGCGGCGAACTGTCCCTGCTCGCCGCGCAGACCAACCCGGGCGAGCTGATGCGGGCGCACGTCCGGCTCGAACGCCCCACCGAGACCACGAAGATCGGAGCCTGACGATGGCCGCGAGACCCGCCGTCGGCATCCACGACCTGTCCGCCGCGACGACGCACCACGTGCTGACGCACGCCACGCTGGCCGCCACCAACGGCACCGACGTGGCCAAGTACCACCGGGGCATCGGCCTGCGGGCGATGAGCGTGCCCGCCCCGGACGAGGACATCGTGACCATGGCCGCTGCCGCCGCCGCGCCGGTCGTCGCCCGCCACGGCACCGACCGGATCCGGACCATCGTGTTCGCCACCGAGTCGTCGGTCGACCAGGCGAAGGCGGCCGGGATACACGTCCACTCCCTGCTCGGCTTCCCCTCGGCCACCCGGGTGGTCGAGCTGAAGCAGGCCTGCTACGGCGGTACGGCGGGACTGCAGTTCGCCGTCGGCCTGGTGCACCGCGACCCGTCGCAGCAGGTCCTGGTGATCGCAAGCGACGTGTCGAAGTACGCGCTGGGCGAGCCCGGCGAGGCGACCCAGGGCGCCGCGGCGGTCGCCATGCTCGTCGGCGCGGACCCGGCTCTGGTACGCGTCGAGGACCCGTCGGGCATGTTCACCGCCGACGTCATGGACTTCTGGCGGCCGAACTACCGCACCACCGCCCTGGTCGACGGGCACGAGTCCATCTCCGCCTACCTGCAGGCGGTGGAGGGCTCGTGGAAGGACTACACCGAGCGCGGCGGCCGCGCGCTGGACGAGTTCGGCGCGTTCTGCTACCACCAGCCGTTCCCCAGGATGGCCGACAAGGCGCACCGGCACCTGCTCAACTACTGCGGGCGCGACGTCGACGACGCGCTGGTCGCCGGCGCCATCGGGCACACCACCGGGTACAACGCCGAGATCGGCAACAGCTACACCGCGTCGATGTACCTCGGGCTCGCGGCGCTGCTCGACACCGCCGACGACCTGAGCGGCCGGACCGTCGGCTTCCTCAGCTACGGCTCCGGCAGCGTCGCCGAGTTCTTCGCCGGCACCGTCGTGCCCGGGTACCGCGAGCACACGCGACCCGACCAGCACCGCGCGGCGATCGACAGGCGGCAGGAGGTCGACTACGACACGTACCGGGAGCTGCACGAGCACGCCTTCCCGGTCGACGGCGGTGACTATCCCGTGCCGGCGGTGACCACCGGCCCGTACCGGCTGGCCGGGCTCTCCGGCCACAAGCGCGTCTACGAGCCGCGATAGCGACCGGCCACGCCGGGCGCCCCGACCGAACGACACATGCTTGGAGGATCGATGTCCGGAACTCCCGAGGTGGCCGAGCTCTACTCGACCATCGAGGAATCGGCCCGGCAGCTGGACGTGCCCTGTTCGCGCGACCGGGTCTGGCCCGTCCTGTCCGCGTACGGCGACGCGTTCGCGCATCCCGAGGCGGTGGTCGCCTTCCGGGTGGCGACCGCGCTGCGTCACGCGGGCGAGCTGGACTGCCGGTTCCGGACGCATCCGGACGACCGGGACCCGTACGCCTCGGCGATCGCCCGGGGCCTCACCCCGCGGACCGACCACCCCATCGGCGGCCTGCTCGCCGAGGTGCACCGGCGCTGCCCGGTGGAGAGCCACGGCATCGACTTCGGGGTGGTGGGCGGCTTCAAGAAGATCTACGCGGCCTTCGCCCCGGACGAGTTGCAGGTGGCCTCGGCGCTCGCCGGCATCCCGGCGATGCCCCGCAGCCTCGCCGCGAACGCCGGGTTCTTCACCCGGCACGGTCTCGACGACCGGGTCGGCGTGCTGGGCTTCGACTACCCGGCCCGGACCGTGAACGTCTACTTCAACGACGTGCCGCGCGAGTGCTTCGAGCCGGAGACGATCCGGTCGACGCTGCGGCGGACCGGGATGGCCGAGCCGAGCGAGCAGATGCTGCGGCTCGGCGCCGGGGCGTTCGGGCTCTACGTGACGCTGGGCTGGGACTCCCCGGAGATCGAACGGATTTGCTACGCCGCGGCGACAACGGATCTGACCACGCTTCCCGTACCCGTGGAACCGGAGATCGAGAAGTTCGTGAAAAGCGTTCCGTACGGCGGCGGGGACCGCAAGTTCGTCTACGGCGTGGCGCTGACCCCGAAGGGCGAGTACTACAAACTCGAGTCGCACTACAAATGGAAGCCGGGCGCGGTGAACTTCATTTGAACACCCGCCGGTGCCGCCCGGCCGGCGGCACCGGGATCAATGCCTGTTCGCTCGGGGCTCAACCCTGGCACCCTCCGCTAAAGTGCGATTATGAGGACTGGACTGTCCAGTGTGTGGGCCCGGGTGAAGAACTGGGTCATCGCGGTCGGTGTGGCGGCGGTGCTGCTGATCAGCGCGCTGGCCGGTGACCATCCCGCCCCCGACGGCCTCGGGCTGCTCGGCTACGCGCTGGTGGTGGCGAGCGGCCTGGCGCTGGCCGCCAGTCGCCGGGCTCCGGTCGCCGTGCTGGTCGCCACCGGGCTGTGCGTGGTGGGCTACAACGCGGTCGGCTTCGGGGTGCCGGCCATCGCGTACCTGTTCGCGGTGTACGCGGCGGTCCGGGCCGGGCACCGGCTCGTCACGCTCGGGGTGAGCGCGGCCCTGCTCGTCGTGCTGCCGCTGGCGATCATGGCCTCGCCGGCGGACGGCGCCCTCAAGGAGGCGCTCGCGCAGTCGCGGGGCGTGCTCGAACTGGCCTGGCTGGTCGCCGCGGCGGCGGCCGGTGAGGCGTTGCGGCAGGCCGAGCGGCGGGCGGACGAGGCGGAGCGCACCCGCGAGGAGACCGCCCGGCTGCGCGCGACCCAGGAGCGGCTGCACATCGCACGGGAGCTGCACGACTCGCTCACCCACCAGATCTCGATCATCAAAGTGCAGGCGGAGGTCGCGGTCCACCTGGCCCGTAAGCGCGGCGAGCAGGTGCCGGAGTCGCTGCTGGCGATCCAGGAGGCCGGCCGGGCGGCGACCCGGGAGCTGCGCGCGACCCTGGAGACGCTGCGCGACCTGACCAAGTCCCCGTCGCACGGGCTCGACCACCTCCCGGAACTGCTGGCCGGGGCCGAGAAGATCGGCCTGGCCACCACGCTGACGATCGAGGGTGACCAGCGGGACGTGCCGGAGGCGGTGGGCCGCACCGCGTACCGGATCGTCCAGGAGTCGCTCACCAACACGGCCCGGCACGCCTCCGCCGCGGCCGCCGCGGTCCGCATCGACTACCGCCCGGACGCGCTGAGCATCCGGATCGACGACGACGGCACGGCCCGGCCGGGCGTCGCCCCGGTGCCCGGCGTCGGGCTGCTCGGGATGCACGAGCGGGTCCTCGCGCTGGGCGGCCGGCTCCGGGCGGAACCCCGCAGCGGCGGCGGGTTCACCGTCCAGGCCGAACTCCCGGTGGTGCGCGTCCCATGATCAGGATCATGTTGCTCGACGACCAGCCGCTGCTGCGCAGCGGGTTCCGCGCGCTGCTGGACGCCGAGGACGACATCGAGGTGGTGGCCGAGGGCGGGAACGGCCGGGAGGGCCTGGCCCTGGCCCGGCACCACCTGCCCGACCTCGCCCTGATCGACATCCAGATGCCGGTCATGGACGGCGTCGAGACGACCCGGCAGATCGTCGCGGACCCGGCGCTGGCCGGGGTGCGCGTGGTCATCCTGACCAACTACGGCCTCGACGAGTACGTCTTCCACGCGCTGCGCGCCGGCGCCACCGGCTTCCTGGTCAAGGACATCGAGCCGGACGACCTGCTGCACGCCGTGCGGGTAGCCGCGCGCGGGGACGCGCTGCTCGCGCCGTCGATCACCCGGATGCTGATCAACAGGTACGTGTCGGAGCCGCTCTGCGCGGACGTCACGCCCGGCATGGAGGAGCTGACCAACCGGGAACGCGAGGCGGTCGCGCTGGCCGCCCGGGGCCTGTCCAACGACGAGATCGCCGATCGCATGGTGATCAGCCCGCTGACCGCGAAGACCCACGTCAACCGCGCCATGACCAAGCTCCAGGCCCGTGACCGCGCACAGCTGGTGGTGTTCGCCTACGAGTCCGGCCTGGTGTCACCCGGCAATCGCTGACCGGGCGGCACGGCCCGGTCTGTCGCTCGCAGTGCTGCGACTGCGGTATACGGCTGCTCCGCGCGCAGACGCCGCACCGCGGGAATACCGTCACCGCAGTAGATCGATTGTCTCCATCGGCATGACGACCCGTAGCGGAGTCGTTACCTACGCTGGCGCAGATGCCTGTTCCCGCAGCCGAAGGGGCTCCCATGTTCATCCGTCGTCTGCTCACCGCCGCCGCAACCGGCGTCCTCGGTGGGCTCGCACTCGTCGCGCCGGCGGCCGCGCAGGTGACGGCCGCCGACGGTGACGGTGGTTCCGGCCGGGCCGGGTCCGTGCTGGCGCTCGCGCTCGCGTTGCTCGGCCTCGTCCTGGGCGTGTGGGCGTTGCGCTCCGCGGGGCGCGGCGGCGGTCGTGGCAACGCGGTCGCCGCGCTGGTGCTCGCGGCGGCCGGCCTGATCGCCGGTGTGGTCGCCCTGGCCGGCTCCGACGGCGGTGTCGGCAGCGGCAACGGCCGTGGCGGTGCCATCGTGTCCGTCGTGCTGGCGCTGATCGGGATCGCCGTCGGCGGTCTGGCATTCACCCGCTCCCGGCGCGCCGCCTGACCGGCGCCGCCGACCGAACACCCCGGTGACCCAACCGACCCGAAGGGGAGTCCCATGCGCAAAGTGTTCGCCGGACTGGCAGCGTTCCTGCTGCTCGTGCTCGTGGTGCAGTTCTTCCTGGCCGCCAGCGGCGCGTTCAGCAACGAGGCCAACGAGGAGGCGTTCCGCCCCCACCGGATCCTCGGTCTGGGGAGCATCCTCGTCGCCGTGGTGCTGACGGTGGCCGCCGCGGTGATGCGGATGCCCGGCCGGATCATCGGCCTGTCCGGCCTGGTCGCCGGGCTGGGGATCCTGCAGGCCCTGATCGCGGTCATCGCCAAGGCGTTCGGCGACTCGGCCGGCGACTCGGCCGTCGGCCGGTACGTGTTCGGCCTGCACGCGGTCAACGGGCTGGTGATGGTGGCGGTCGCCCGCGTCATCCTGCGCAGCGTCCGGCCGGGGCCGGACACGACGACCACGCCCGGCGTGGACACCACTGTGACCGGCCCGGCGGCCGACTCGGCGCGAACGGCCTCATGAGCACGCTCCAATGGATCCTCGTGGACCACGTCGTGGCACTGCTCGGTGTCGCGACGTGGTTCGCGGCCGGCGTCACCGCCGCGCTCGGCCGCAACCGCCTCGCGCTGGGCCTGCTCGCCGCCGCGGTGCTCGTGACGATCACCCGGCTGGGCACCGTGGCGCTGCTGGCCGGGCGCGGCTGGTGGTTCGTCCAGGAGAAGGTTCTGCTGGGGCTGCCGCTGCTCTTCGCCGCCGGGGTCGTCGCGGTGCTCCTCGCCGGCCCGCGGCTGCTCGCGGCCCGGCAGTCGCCGGCCACGGGCCTGCCGGCCGGCGGGCTCGTCGCGCTGCTGACCGCCGGTTACGCCGCGCTGGCCGGCCTGGTGGTGACGTTCACCGCCGGCTACCCGTTGACGTTGAGCACCTCGCTGATCGCCGTCGCCGTCGTCTGCGCCGGCGCGCTGCTCACCGCCCGGGTGGTCGGACGACCCGCCGGGCAGGGCGCGGACGCGGGCGCCCCGGAACGCTCGGCGGCGGCGGACGCCGGCTCCGCCGAACGCTCGGCGGCGGCGGACGCGGGCTCTCCCGAACAAGCGCCGGTGGCGGCCGGGGCCTCGGCGCTGTCCCGTCGCCGATTCCTCGGCGTGGCCGGGGGCGTCGTCGCGGCGGGCGCCGGCGCCACCGGCGTCGGCCTGCTCTTCCGGGAGCCCGAGGCGATGGTCACCGGAGGCGGCCCCGGACACGCCGGTGGCGCCGGCCCGAAGGTTTCAGTGGCGGACCTGCGCGGCCCCGGCGCTCCGGCGGCGGGCGGCACCGCGCGACGCCACGTGCTCACCGCCCGGACGGGCACCGTCACGCTGCCAGAAGGGCGTCCGATCGACGCCTGGAGCTACGAGGGCCGGCTGCCCGGGCCGGCCATCACCGCGACCGAGGGCGACCTGATCGAGGTGACGCTCCGCAACGCCGACATCGAGAACGGTGTCACCCTGCACTGGCACGGGTACGACGTGCCGTGCGGCGAGGACGGCGCGCCGGGCGCCACGCAGCACGCGGTGCGGCCCGGCGGCGAGTTCGTCTACCGGTTCCAGGCGGACCAGGTGGGGACGTACTGGTACCACACCCACCAGGCGTCGCACCCCGCCGTGCGCAAGGGGCTGTACGGGACGCTCGTCGTGACGCCGCGCGAGGACCGGCCGGACGCGGAGCGCGGACTGGACCTGACGCTGCCGGTGCACACGTTCGACGACGTCGTGATTCTCGGCGACCAGGAGGGACGCGCCGTCCACGACGTCCGTCCGGGCCAGCCGGTGCGGCTGCGTCTGATCAACACCGACTCGAACCCGCACTGGTTCGCCGTCGCCGGCTCGGCGTTCCGGCTGGTGGCCGTGGACGGCCGCGACCTCAACCAGCCGGGCGAGGTACGCGAGGTCGGCCTCCGCCTGCCCGCCGGTGGCCGGTACGACGTGGTCCTGACCATGCCGGACGCCACTGTCACGCTGCTGCTCGACCACGACCCCGACCAGGGCGTCCTGCTGCGCCCGGCCGGCGCCGGCGGCGGCGACCGCACCCTGCCGGACACCGGCGACTGGCCCGAGCTGGACCTGCTGGAATACGGCGAGCCGGCACCCGTGCCGTTCGACCGCGACGACGCCGACCGGCACTTCACCATCGTCCTCGACCGCGCCCTGGCCATGGTCGACGGCAAGCCCGCCTACGCCCAGGCCGTCGACGGCCGCGCGCACCCCTCCGTCCCGGACCAGCTCGTCCGCGAGGGTGACGTCGTGCGCTTCACGGTGGTCAACCGGAGCCTCGAGACCCACCCGTGGCACCTGCACGGTCATCCGGTGCTGATCCTGTCCCGCGACGGGCGGCGCTCCTCGGGCAGCCCGCTGTGGATGGACACCTTCGACGTGCGGCCGGGAGAGGTGTGGGACGTGGCGTTCCGGGCGGACAATCCGGGTGTCTGGATGAACCACTGCCACAACCTGCCGCACCAGGAGCAGGGCATGATGCTGCGGCTCGTCTACGACGGTGTCACCACGCCCTTCGACAGCACGAGCCACGCACACTGAGGGGGACTGCCATGACCGCAGACGTGCACGCCCTGGCCGGCGTCCGCTACGTCGTCGACGACGTGCCGGCGGCGATCGAGTTCTACACCGCCCACCTGGGTTTCACGGTGTCGACCGCGTTCCCGCCGGCCTTCGCGGACGTGGTGCGCGGGCCGCTGCGGCTGCTGCTGTCCGGTCCGGCCAGCTCGGGCGCCCGGGTCACGCCGGCGGACGCGGCCGGGTGCGGGCGCAACCGTATCCACCTGATCGTCGACGACGTCGACGCGGAACGGGAGCGGCTGCAGCGGGCCGGGGTGACGTTGCGCAGTGACATCGTGTCCGGGCCGGGTGGTCGTCAGTTCCTGGTCGCCGACCCGGCCGGCAACCTGGTCGAGATCTTCGAGCCGACCGCCCGCGGCTGAGCCACCGGACCCGACCGCCTCCCGTCTACCCCGGACCGTCCGCGCCGATCTTGCACTTACCGCCCTTCCAGTGCCGGGGATATCCCTTTTGCGGGGGCCGAAAGTGCAAGATCGCGGAGGCCGGGAGGGACGGTGGCGGGATCAGTACCGGTTCGTGGTGGGTGCGGAGAGCCGGGCGGCCAGGATGGGGATGATCACCGCGCCGGCGATCACGTGGGTGCCGGCGAGGACGAGCTGCGTGGACACGGCGGTGTCCTGGGCGAAGGCGGGCGCGGCGAGGGACAGCACTGTGAACGCGACAGTGCCGGCCACGAAGACGCGTACGGGCCGCCGGGCCCGCCGGGCCGCGACCACCGCCAGGACGATCCCGCCGATCGACCAGAGCACGACGCTGCGGGCGATGGCGCCCACCGGGATCGCCTGCGCCTGCTCCTCCCAGACCCCGGCCGCCTCCATCGGCACGCCGAGGGCCCGGGCGGCGAGCGTGAACGCTTCCGCGGCCACCGCCCCGGCGAGGGTGGCCAGCACGCCGACCAGCCACACCGGGGTGGTGGCCGGCGACCGGGTCGGCCGCGCCGCGACGGGGGATCGGGGAGTGGCCTCATCCACGGCGTCGCCTCCGGTCCGGTGTCTCGATGTGTTCTCCGGGAGAATGCGGGGACGCCACGACGGCAGTCAATCGTGGACAGTTGAACGCCGGGGCGTCACGGCCGGGTCCCGCGCCGGCCCGCCGCCCCGGCTGCGGCGGCGGCCGTGCCCTCGGCGAGCAGGGAGACCAGCAGATCTCCCAGGATCCGCGGGCCGTGCTGGGTGAGGACCGACTCCAGGTGGAACTGGACGGACCGGAATCCCGCGCCGCGCAGCGCGTGCACGTCACCGCTGTCCGGGCTGCGGCTGATCTCGATCGGGCCCCGCCGGCCACCGGCCACCACGTCGTGCGCGGAGCGGGCCGTGTAGGTGTTGTAGAAGCCCACCAGCTCCGGCCGGCCGAACAGGTCGATCCGCTTCTGCACGCCCTGGTTGGGCACGGCGCGCCGGGCGAGGGGAAACCCCAGCTCGGCGGCGAGCACCTGGTGGCCCAGGCAGATGGACAGGAACGGCACCGTCCCGGCGAGCAGGTCGCGGGTGAGCCCGCGCAGAGTCCGCATCCGCCTGTCGCTCAGGTCGCCCGGGTCGCCGGGGCCGGGGCCGACGACGACGAGGTCGTATCCGTCCGGCCGCAGCGGGCTGTCGAACCGGGCGATGCTCGACCGCAGCCCGAGGGCCCGCAACTGGTGGTCGAGCATGGCCATGAAGGTGTCCTCGTTGTCGACGACGAGCACGCGGCGCCCGGCCAGCGCCCGGTTCGGCGTTCTCCGCTCCGCGCCGTCGAGCCAGAACCTCGACAGCGTGGCGTTGCGCTCGCGCAACGCCCGCCGTACCCGGGGGTCGGTGGCCAGGGACGAGCGTGCCCGCACGGGCGTCGCCGGCCCGCCGGCCGGGCCGGCCGGGTCGACGCCGAGGCCGAGCGCCGCGCGCATCCCGCCCGCCTTGGCCCGCGTCTCGGCCACCTCCGACTCCGGCTTGGAGTCGCGCACCAGGGTGGCGCCGACGCCCAGGCGGAGCGTGCCGTCGTGGTCGATCTCGGCGGTGCGGATCATGATGGCCGAGTCGAGCGTACGGCTGCCGGCCGGGTCACTGCCGATCAACGCGAGCACGCCGCCGTAGTAGCCGCGGCCGGTCGTCTCGTGGCGGGTGATGACCCGGAACGCGTTCTCGATCGGGCTGCCGGTGACGGTCGGCGCGAGCAGCGTCTCCCGCAGCACGTCGCGCACGTCCAGGTCGCTGCGGCCGGTCAGGATGTACTCGGAGTGCGTCACCCGCGCCATTTCCTTGAGGAACGGGCCGTGCACCTGGCCGCCGGAGGCGCACATCCGCGCCATCATTTTCAGTTCCTCGTCGACCACCATGTAGAGTTCGTTCGCCTCTTTCGGGTCGTTCAGGAATTCCAGCAGACCGGAAACCGCCGGGCCGTTCGGAGGATGCCGGTACGTCCCGCTGATGGGATTCATCGAGACGGTTCCGTCGATCATGCTGACGTGCCGTTCCGGTGACGCGCCGATGAACGTGCCGGCACCGGAGTGGAACAGAAACGTCCAGTAGGAACCCAGCTCACCGGTCAGCAACCGGCGGAAGATCGCCAGTTCCGTGGCGGTCGAGCAGTCGGCCAGCCGCGCGGTGAAGGTGCGCCGGATGACGAAGTTGGATCCGGCGCCCTGCCCGATCTCGTCGCCCACCACCCGCTTGACGATCGCCGCGTAGTCCTCGTCGCTGAGGTCGAAGTCGGCGTCGGTCACCGGTACGGCGCGCTCGGGCAGGCCCGCCAGCGCCTGCTCGCGGTCGAGCCCGAACTGCTCGTGGACGCGCATCGCGAGCAGTGGCGCGCCGTCGTCGTGGCAGTCGTACCCCCGTTCGGTGACCTGCCGGTACGGCACCGCGACGAGCAGGTCGTGCCGCCCACCGGTCGCCGGCCCGGCGGGCAGGGGCAGCTCGGCGAGCGTGTCCACCTGCCACACCTCGCCGGTCAGAACCTCCACGTACGCGCGCCCGGCCGTGCCGGGCCGGTGCAGCAGGGCGAAGGCACGCCCGTCGTCGCCGAGACCGGACAGCAGATCCGGGAATCCGGCCACGTTCGATTCCGTCCCGTCCATGTCGCTCCCTTTGCCCTAGAGATCGCCTGTCGATAGTGCGTCCGGCAAAAGGCGTCGCGCATGACGTGTTGTCGCCGACGGCATCACGTGTTTCCGGTAACGCGCCGACGTTATGGCGTGAACGACTGAATCGGCGGGCTACTACTCGGGCGAGTAGTGCCCACGCAGATCGACCGCGATTACTGTCGACCGCAATGCCGATACGACGAGGGCGGTGAAGACGACTGTGGACGTGCTGGTCCAGAAATACGGGGGCACCTCGTTGCAGACCCTCGACCGCGTACGGCACGCCGCGCTGCGGATCGCCGCGGCGCGGCGGGACGGGTCCGCCGTGACAGTTGTCGTGTCGGCCCGCGGCAGCCGCACCGACGACCTGCTGCGGCTCGCGGCCGACGTCGGCGCCGCCGGCCCGTCCCGGGAACTCGACCAGTTGCTCGCAGTCGGCGAGTCCGAGTCGGCGGCGCTGATGGCGCTGGCGTTGACCGGGCTCGGCGTGCCGGCCGTCTCACTGACCGGGCACCAGGCGGAGATCCACACCACCGACCGGCACGGCGACGCGCTGATCTCGCGGATCGGGGCGGCGCGGGTCGAGGCGGGGCTGGACCGCGGCGAGGTCGCCGTGGTCACCGGGTTCCAGGGGATCGACCGGGCCGGGGACGTCGCCACGCTCGGACGCGGCGGCTCCGACACGACAGCCGTGGCGCTCGCGGCCCGGCTGCGCGCGTCGGCGTGCGAGATCTACACCGACGTGGACGGCGTGTTCAGCGCCGACCCCCGCATCCTTCCGGCGGCGCGTTGCCTGCCGTGGGTCGAGCCCGGCGTCATGGCGGAGATGGCGTTCGCCGGCGCGCGGGTCCTGCACACCCGATGCATCGAGCTGGCCGCCATGGAAGGGGTCGAAGTGCGCGTGCGCAACGCGTCGTCGCAGGCGCCCGGAACGACAGTCGTGGACCGGCCGGACGACCGGCCGCTGGAGACCCGGCGGGCCGTGGTGGCGGTGACCCACGACACCGACGTGGTGCGCGTGCTGGTGCACTGCCGCGACGGCCGGCGGGACATGGCGCCCGACGTGTTCGAGGTGCTGGCCGCCCACGGCGCGGTGGCGGACCTGGTGGCCCGGTCCGGGCCGTACGAGAGCGAGTTCCGGATGGGGTTCACCATCCGCCGCAGCCAGGCCGACGCGGTGCGGACCGCGCTGCACGACCTCACCGCGTCCTTCGACGGCGGCGTCCACTTCGACGAGAACGTCGGCAAGGTGTCGGTGGTCGGCATGGGCCTGCTCAGCCGCCCCGAGCACACGGCCCGGCTGATGGCGGCGCTGGCCGAGGCCGGGATCTCGACGAGCTGGATCTCCACCTCCCAGATGCGGCTGTCGGTGATCGTGTCGCGGGACCGCACCGTGGACGCCGTCGAAGCCCTGCACCGCGCGTTCCGCCTCGACCGGTCCGAGCCGGCGGACGCCACGTCCCTGACCTCCCGTCGTTCCGCCACCGCCTGAGAGAGGTAGGAAACCGTGGCCGTACTCAACGCTTCGTTCGCTCGTGGCCTGCGTCTGCGCCGACTGTTCCGGCGCGGCGACGGACGCCTGCTCGTCGTCCCGCTGGACCACTCTGTCACCGACGGGCCGCTGCGCCGCGGCGACCTGAACTCGCTGCTCGGTGAGCTCGCCGGCACCGGCGTGGACGCCGTGGTGCTGCACAAGGGCAGCCTGCGGCACGTCGACCACGGCTGGTTCGGCGACATGTCGCTGATCGTGCACCTGAGCGTGAGCACCCGGCACGCGCCGGACCCGGACGCGAAGTACCTGGTCGCGCACGTGGAGGAGGCGCTGCGGCTGGGCGCCGACGCGGTCAGTGTGCACGTCAACCTGGGCTCGCCGCAGGAGGCGCGGCAGATCGCCGACCTGGCGGCGGTGGCGGGGGAGTGCGAACGCTGGAACGTGCCGCTGCTGGCCATGGTGTACGCCCGCGGGCCGCAGATCACCGACTCCCGGGCGCCGGAACTGGTGGCGCACGCCGCGACGCTCGCCGCCGACCTCGGCGCCGACATCGTCAAGACCGACTACGCGGGTACGCCCGAGCAGATGGCCGAGGTGGTGCGCGGCTGCCCGATCCCGCTGATCGTGGCCGGCGGCCCGCGCTCGGCCGACACACCGACAGTGCTCGCCTACGTGTCGGACGCGCTGCGCGCCGGTGTGGCCGGCATGGCCATGGGCCGCAACGTGTTCCAGGCCGAGCAGCCCGGCCTGATGGCCGCCGCCGTGGCGCGGCTGGTGCACGAACCACGGCACGTCCCGGACCGGTACGACGTCGACGACCGGCTCGCCCTTACGTCCTGAGACTCCCTGACCGTCCACCGAGGAGAAACCCGTGAAGCTGTGCTGGCTGGACATCCGTAACGTCAACGGCGCCAAGGAGGCAATCGTCGAGGAGGCGGTCCACCAGCGGGTGGACGCCGTCGTGGCGGCCGATCCGGCCGACCTGGAGACGCTCCCCCCGACGGTGAGGAAGGTGCTGTTCCCACAGGGCGGGCCGCTGCCGGAGAAGCTGGAACCGGCCGACCTGGTGATCGTCGAACCGGCCCGGCACGGCGAGCCCGCCGAACTGGCGGCCCGGTACCCGGATGTGGAGTTCGGCCGGTACGTCGAGATCGTCGACGCGGACAGCCTGGAGGACGCCTGCCGGTCCGCGCGCCACGACCGGTGGAGCCTGCTGTACTTCCGCGACCCCACCAAGATTCCGCTGGAGATCGTGCTGGCCGCCGCGGCGGGCGCGGCGGGCAGCATCATCACGCAGGTCGCCGACGTCGAGGAGGCGGAGATCGTCTTCGGCGTGCTGGAGCACGGCTCCGTCGGCGTGATGCTGGCGCCGCGCGCCGTGGGGGAGGCCACCGAGCTGCGGACCGCGGCGGTGAGCACGGCGGCGGACCTGTC
The DNA here is from genome assembly GCF_002926165.1 of Micromonospora chalcea. Classification (GTDB taxonomy): domain Bacteria; phylum Actinomycetota; class Actinomycetes; order Mycobacteriales; family Micromonosporaceae; genus Micromonospora; species Micromonospora chalcea. The sequence goes on from NZ_MAGP01000001.1 coordinate 356,009, forward strand.
GCTCGTGGAGCTGGAGGTCACCGGCATCCGGCGGGTGGGCATGGGCGAGCGCGCCTGCGTCGACACCTGCACGAACTTCCGCCTGGACGAGGGCATCCTGGTCGGCTCGCACTCCACCGGCATGATCCTGTGCTGCAGCGAGACGCATCCGCTGCCGTACATGCCGACCCGGCCGTTCCGGGTCAACGCCGGCGCGCTGCACTCGTACACGCTGTCCGCCGGCGGGCGGACCAACTACCTCAGCGAGCTGGTCTCCGGCGGCCGGGTGCTGGCCGTCGACTCGCAGGGGAAGTCCCGGGTCGTCACCGTGGGACGGGTCAAGATCGAGACGCGCCCGCTGCTGGCGATCGACGCGGTCTCCCCCTCCGGGACACCTGTCAACCTCATCGTCCAGGACGACTGGCACGTGCGCGTGCTCGGGCCCGGCGGCACGGTCCTCAACGTCACCGAGCTGACCGCCGGCACGAAGGTGCTCGGCTACCTGCCGGTGGAGAAGCGGCACGTCGGCTACCCGATCGACGAGTTCTGCATCGAGAAGTGAGCGGCGGCGGGAAGGGGAGCGGGGCGATGACCGCGCAGCCGGTGCTGGACTTCCACGTACGCCTGGCGCCCCGGCCCGGCGCGCGGGAGCGGCTGCTCGACGCGCTGCGCGAGTGCGGGCTGACACGGGCGGTGGTGTGCGCGGGCGGCACCATCGACCTGGACCGGCTGTCCCGCCAGCTCGTCACCGGCGGCCACGTCGAGACCGACGCCGACAACGACGCGGTGGCGGCGGCCTGCGCCGGCACCGACGGCCGGCTGGTGCCGTTCTTCTTCGCCAACCCGCACCGGCCCGCCGAGGCGTACCGGTCCCGGGCCGCCGAGTTCCGCGGCCTGGAGATCTCACCCGCCGTGCACGGCGTCGCCCTCACCGACCCGCGGGTCGCCGACCTGGTGGCCGTGGCGGCGGAGTTCGACCATCCGGTGTACGTGGTCTGCCTGGACCGTCCCGGCGCGGGCGTGGCCGACCTGGTCGGCCTGAGCCGCCGGTTCCCGCAGGTGAGCTTCGTGCTCGGGCACAGCGGCATCGGCAACATCGACCTCTACGCCCTGACCCTGATCCAGGACGAGCCGAACATCTCGCTGGAGACCTCCGGCGGCTACACCTGCGTGGCCGAGGCGGCGCTGCGCCGCCTCGGCGACGGCCGGGTGGTGTTCGGCTCCGAGTACCCGCTGCAGCACCCGGCCGTGGAGCTGGCCAAGTTCCAGGCGTTGCGACTGCCGCCGGACCAGTGGCGGCGGGTCGCCTGGGACAACGCGCATCGATTGCTAGGAGAGGAGAAGCGGTGAGCGAGCCGAGTTCGACCCTGCCCCGGCTCGGCCAGTGGCACGGCCCCGAGGACCTGCGGCGCCTTCAGGAGAAGCAACTGGCGGAGACGTTCACCTGGGCGGCCCGGTCGCCGTTCTACCGGGCGCGGCTGGCGTCCGGGGCGCCGCCGGTGACCCCGGCCGACCTGGCCGACCTGCCGCTGACCACCAAGCAGGACCTGCGGGACAACTACCCATTCGGCATGCTCGCCGTGCCCCGCGAACGGCTGGCGACCTACCACGAGTCGAGCGGCACCGCGGGCAAGCCCACCCCCTCCTACTACACCGCGGAGGACTGGACCGACCTGGCGGAGCGCTTCGCCCGCAAGTGGATCGGCATGTCCGCCGACGACGTCTTCCTGGTCCGCACGCCGTACGCGCTGCTGCTGACCGGGCACCTCGCCCACGCCGCCGCCCGGCTGCGCGGGGCCACCGTCGTGCCCGGCGACAACCGGTCGCTGGCCATGCCGTACGCCCGGGTGGTCCGGGTGATGCACGACCTGGACGTCACACTCACCTGGTCGGTGCCGACGGAGTGCCTGATCTGGGCCGCCGCGGCGATCGCGGCCGGGCACCGGCCCGACATCGACTTCCCGGCGCTGCGCGCGCTGTTCGTCGGCGGCGAGCCGATGACCGACGCCCGCCGGCGGCGGATCAGCCGCCTGTGGGGGGTGCCGGTCATCGAGGAGTACGGCTCGACGGAGACCGGCAGCCTGGCCGGGGAGTGCCCCGAGGGCCGCCTGCACCTGTGGGCCGACCGGGCGCTGTTCGAGGTGTACGACCCGGCCACCGGGACCGTCCGCGCGGACGGCGACGGCCAGCTCGTGGTCACGCCGCTGTTCCGGGAGGCGATGCCGCTGCTGCGGTACAACCTCGAGGACAACGTGTCGGTCTCCTACGACGACTGCGCGTGCGGCTGGAAGCTGCCCACCGTGCGGGTGCTCGGCCGGTCGGCGTTCGGCTACCGGGTCGGCGGCGCCACCATCACCCAGCACCGGCTGGAGGAGCTGGTCTTCTCCCTCCCCGAGGCGTACCGGGTGATGTTCTGGCGGGCCAAGGCGGAACCGGCGCTGCTGCGGGTCCAGATCGAGGTGGCCGCCGCGCACCGGGTCGCCGCCGAGGCGGAGCTGACCCACGCGATCCGGGCCGCGTTCGGCGTGGACAGCGAGGTCACCGGCCTGGCGCCGGGGAGCCTGATCCCGCTGGACGCGCTGACCAGCATGCCGGACGTGGTGAAGCCACGCAGCCTGTTCGGCCCGGACGAGGACTGGAGCAAAGCGCTCCTCTACTACTGAGGGAACCGACATGCCGCAGATGAGGGTCGCCGTGGCCGGCGCCGGCATCGCCGGGCTCGCCTTCGCCGCCGCCCTGCGCCGGGCCGGGATCGACTGCCACGTGTACGAGCAGGCCGAACAGCTGACGGAGGTGGGCGCGGGCGTGCAGGTGGCGCCGAACGCCACCCGGCTGCTGCACCGGCTGGGCCTGCGTGACCGCCTGCGTACGGTGGCGGTGGCGCCGCAGGCGATCGAGATGCGCCGCTGGGACGACGGCACGCTGCTGCAACGCACCCCGCTGGGCAGCGCGTGCGGACGCCGCTTCGGCGCGCCGTACTACGTTGTGCACCGCGCGGATCTGCACAGCAGCCTGCTGTCGCTGGTGCCGCCCGACCGGGTGCACCTGGGCGCCCGCCTCACCGCCGTGACGCAGACCGCCGACGAGGCGTACCTGCACCTGTCCAACGGCACCACCGTCGCGGCGGATCTCGTGGTGGGCGCCGACGGCATCCACTCGGTCGCGCGCGAGCAGATCGTGGCGGACCGGCCGCGCTTCTCCGGGCAGTCCATCTACCGCGGGCTGGTGCCGGCCGAGCGGGTGCCGTTCCTGCTCACCGAACCCCGGGTGCAGTTGTGGCTCGGGCCGGACCAGCACTGCGTCTGCTACCCGGTGTCCGCCGGCCGGCAGGTGAGCTTCGGCGCGACGGTGCCCGCCACCGACTGGCGGCAGGAGTCGTGGTCGGGCCGGGGCGACGTGTCGCGGCTCGCGGCCGCGTACGCCGGCTGGCACCCGGACGTCACCCGGCTGATCGCCGCGGCCGACCGGGTCGGCAGGTGGGCGCTGCACGACCGGGACAGCATCGACCGGCTCAGCGCGGGACGGGTGACGCTGATCGGCGACGCCGCGCACCCGATGCTGCCGTTCCAGGCGCAGGGCGCGAACCAGGCCGTCGAGGACGCGGTGGTGCTCGCGGTCTGCCTGGCCGGCGTGGAGCCGGCGGGCCTCGGCGCCGCGCTGCGCCGCTACGAACGGATCCGCCTGCCCCGGACCACGCGGATCCAGCGCCAGTCCCGGGCCAACGCCGAGACGTTCCACCTGGCCGACGGCGCCGACCAGCGCCGCCGGGACGTCGCCGCGCAGTCCTCGTCCGGCCTGGACCGCCACGAATGGCTCTTCGGGTACGACGCCGAGAAGGCCACCACGACCAGCGGAGGCACCTGATGGAACTGACCGGAATCGAGTCGAGGGTCGCCCTGGTCACCGGCGCGGCGCAGGGCATCGGCGCCGCCGTGGCCGGTGTGCTGGCCCGGGCGGGCGCGCAGGTGGCGGCGGTGGACCGTAACGCCGAGGCGCTGACCACAGTCGTGACGAAGCTCGCCGCCGAGGGCGACTCGGCGCGCGCCTACTGCGTCGACGTGTGTGACAGCGACGCGGTGGACGCGCTGGTGCGGCGGGTCGAGGACGAGATGGGCCCGGTCGCCATCCTGGTGAACGCCGCCGGCGTGCTGCACACCGGACCGGTCGTCGAGCTGTCCGACCGGCAGTGGCGCCGGACCTTCTCGGTGAACGCCGACGGCGTGTTCCACGTGTCCCGGGCGGTGGCGCGGCGGATGGTCGGCCGCCGCCGGGGCGCGATCGTCACCGTGGCGTCCAACGCCGCCGGGGTGCCGCGTACCGAGATGGCCGCGTACGCCGCCTCCAAGGCCGCGTCCGCCCAGTTCACCCGCTGCCTGGGGCTGGAGCTGTCCGGCTACGGCATCCGGTGCAACGTGGTCTCGCCCGGCTCCACCGACACCCCCATGCTGCGGGCGATGCTCGGCGAGGGCGCCGACCCGAGTGCGGTGATCGAGGGCACGCCGGGCGCGTACCGCGTCGGCATTCCGCTGCGCAAGCTGGCCCAGCCGCGCGACGTGGCCGAGGCGGTCGCCTATCTGGTGTCCGACCAGGCGGGCCACGTGACCATGCACGACCTGTACGTCGACGGCGGCGCGGCCCTGCACGTGTGACGCCGTGGCACGGAAACCGGAGGCGAGAACCGATGGCCATGACCCCGATCGCGCCGTACCGCATGCCCGGCGACGGCGACCTGCCCGGCACCACGCTGCCGTGGCGTCCGGACCCGGACCGGGCCGCCGTGCTGGTGCACGACCTGCAGCGCTACTTCCTGCGCCCGTTCGCGGCCGGGGAGTCCCCGATGGCCGAGCTGCTGCCCAACGTCGCGAAGCTGCTCGCCGCGGCGCGGGCGGCCGGCGTGCCGGTGCTGTACACCGCGCAGCCCGGCGGGATGAGCCGGCAGGACCGGGGGTTGCTGCACGACCTGTGGGGCCCCGGCATGAGCTGCGACGAGGACGACCGGGGCATCGTCGACGACGTCGCCCCGCAGCCGGGCGACACGGTGCTGACCAAGTGGCGCTACAGCGCGTTCTTCCGCAGCGACCTGGAGGAGCGACTGCGCGGCGCCCGGCGGGACCAGCTCGTGGTCTGCGGCGTGTACGCGCACATGGGGTGCCTGATCACCGCCTGCGACGCGTTCAGCCGCGACATCGAGGCGTTCCTGGTGGCGGACGCGCTGGCCGACCTGTCGCGTGCGGACCACCTGATGGCGCTGCGCTACGCCGCGGACCGCTGCGCGGTGCCGTTGTGGACGGCGGACGTGCTGGACGGCCTGGCGGGCGACGCCGGCGCGGCGCGTCCGGATCGGAGCAGCATCAAACGATGAGGAGAGCATCGATGTCGGAACGGACTCGGGTCGTGGTCGTCGGCGGCACCTCGGGGATCGGGCGGCACTTCGCCCGGTCCTGCGCCGAACGCGGAGACGACGTGGTGATCACCGGCCGTTCGGCGGCCCGGACCAAGACCGTCGCGGACGAGATCGGCGGGTCGACCCGGGGACTCGCCCTCGACCTGGCCGAGCCGGAGCGGATCGCGGCCGGGCTGGCCGACGTGCCGCACGTCGACCGGCTCGTGGTCGCGGCGCTCGACCGTGACCACAACACCGTCCGCGCGTACCGGCCGGGCGACGCGGCGCGGCTGCTGACCGTGAAGCTGGTCGGCTACACGGCGGTCCTGCACGCCCTCGCCCCGCGGATGACCGACGAGAGCGCTGTCGTGCTGCTCGGCGGCCTGGCCAGCCACCGGCCGTACCCCGGCTCCACCACAGTCACCACCGCCAACGGCGGGATCAGCGCGCTGGTCCGGACCCTGGCGGTGGAACTCTCGCCGATCCGGGTCAACGCCCTGCACCCGAGCATCGTCTCCGACACGCCGTTCTGGAGCGACAAGCCCGCCGCGCGGGAGGCCGCCGCGACGCGCGCGCTCACCCGGCGGCCGGTCACCATGCGGGACTGCACCGAGGCGATCGACTTCCTGCTGACGAACCGCGCGATAAACGGGATCAACCTGAACATCGACGGCGGAGACGTGCTCATCTGACGCCTGCGGCGATCCGCCACGGCCCCCACCACCCGGTCGCGCCCTGCCCGTGCTCCCGCTGCTCGCGGGAGTACCGGGCCAGGTCGCGGGCGGAGAACAGCGCCATGCCGGCGTGGAATCCGGTCACCGGCACCGGAACCCGCGCCCAGTAGGCGAGCCGGCCGTCGACGTGGAACTCCACCTCCGACGTCGGCGCCCGGTAGGTGATGGCGTAGCCGTGCGCCCGGCCCGGCTCCGTCGGCACATCCAGGACCACCCGGTGGACGTAGTGCTCGTGCGGCTGGGTCACGCCGGGCAGCGCGAGGCGCTCGACAGTCGCGTACACGGTGTCGTTCGTCGCGGCGGCGTTGAACACGACGCCGGTCTCCAGGTCGAACAGGGCCACCGTGCCGAACGCGTCCAGCAGGTCGTGCGGGATCTGCCGGTACGTCCGTACGCCCATCTCCACCTCGACGGTCAGCGTGCCCTCCGCCGGCACGGCGAAGCGCCGCACCGACCGGTACATCTGCTTGGCGTTGTTCTGCCGGGGATCGGTGTCGTGGAAGCGGGTGAACGGGTCGACGGTCAGCTCCAGCCGCCCGTCGCCGGTGCGGACGCGGGCGTTGCGGTCCTGGTACCTGTGGGTCTGCCCGTCCGCGCCGGTGATCGACATGATCGCCCAGCGGGCGGGGTCCAGCTCGCGGCCGGTGAAGTCGTCGTACGTCCACGCGCTGGTTCTCAGTGCCGACGTCATGCAGTCACCATCGGACGCCGGCCGGGCGCGGGCATCACCCGTTCACGCGGTTCGGCCGGGCCGGGCACGCCAATGCGCCGGCAGCCTCCCGGAAATCCCGTGATTAAGCCATGCCGCAGCGTGAGCGGTCGCCGAGACTGACGCCGCACGCCATCTCCGCATCGTCTGCGACGTTCTCACCAGGGGGAGAGAGCAATGGACACGGCAGCTCCGGCACCGGACGGCGGTCGTTACCTCGCCGTCCATCACAGCGCAGAGTTCAGGGAACTACGGCGACGATCGAGCACGGTCACGCTCTGGGCCAGCGTCGCCTTCTTCGGGTGGTGGTTCCTCGGCAGCCTGCTCGCCACCTACGCTCCGGACTTCTTCCGGGAGAAGGTGGCCGGCCCGGTCAACGTGGGCCTGCTCTTCGTCTTCCTGTCGTTCACCTTCGTGGTGACGCTCGCCGCCTTCTACCTGCGCTACGCCCGCACGCGGCTCGACCCGCTCAGCGAGAAGATCCGCGCCGACCTGGAAGGAGCGTCCCGATGAGCGTCGTCCTCGCCGACCCGCCACCCCCGGTCGACAACACGTGGGCGACGCCCGCGATCGCCGTCCCGGTCACCGTCGTCCTCGCGCTCGCGGTGCTCTACCTGGTCCGCTCGGCGCGCGCCAGCACCACCACCGCGGACGGCTTCCTGCTGGCCGACCGGCGGATCGGGCCGGTGCAGAACGCGCTGGCGGTGGCCTCCGCGCCGCTGATGTACTCGACGATGTACATCATCACCGGCCACATCGCGCTCAGCGGCTACGACGCCATCCTGCTGATGACCGCCTTCACCATGGGCACCATGCTCGCGCTGTTCCTCTTCGCCGGGCCGGTGCGCAACGTCGGCGGCTACACGCTCGGCGACCTGCTCGCGGTGCGCGTCCGGGAACGGCCGGCGCGGATGGCCTCGGCGGTGCTCACGCTGCTGACGTACGTCATGCTGACCGTGATCATGATGGCCGCCATCGCGTTCATCTTCAACCGCTGGTTCGGCGTCGACGCCCTCGTCGGCCTGGTCCTCCCGGTCTTCGTGGTCGGCCTGGTCACCGTCGGGTACGTGTACCTCGGCGGGATGCTCGGCGTCACCCGCATCCTGGTGTTCAAGCTGGTGCTGTCGGTGGTCGTGGTGGGCGTGCTGACCGCCTGGGTGCTGGCCCGCTTCGACCTGAACCTGTTCAGCCTGCTGGAGCGGGCCGAGGCCAACGCGGCGCCGGTGCCCAGCGGCAGCGACCTGCTCGGCCCGGGCCGGCTGTTCGGCGAGGGCGCGACCACGCTCGTGCACCTGTCGAAGCTGTTCGCCATCGCGGTCGGGGTGGCGGCGATCCCGTTCCTGTTCATGCGCAACTTCGCGGTGACCAGCGGGCGGGACGCGCGCCGGTCGACCGGGTGGGCGTCGATGATCATCGTCGGGTTCTACCTGTGCCTGTCCGTCGTCGGGCTGGGCGCGGTCGCGATCCTCGGCCGGGACAACATCGGCGTCATCAAGGCCCACCGCGACATCAGCTTCCCCAAGCTCGCCGACGAGCTGGGCGGGCCGGTGATGGTCGGCTCCCTCGCCGGCGTCGCGGTCCTGACGATCGTCGGGGTCTTCGCGCCGCTGCTGCACAGCGCGGTGACGACGGTGACCAAGGACGTGAACGTGCTGCGGGGCCGTCGGCTGGACCCGGCCGCCGAGCTGAAGGACATCAAGCGCAACACCCTGATCATCGGCGTCGGCTCCGTCCTGCTGGCGGTCGCCATGCTGCCGGTACGGACCCACATCTTCATCCCGACCTCGATCGACGTGGCCGGCGCGGTGGTCCTGCCGATCGTCGTCTACGCGCTGTTCTGGCGCCGATTCAACACCCGCGGCCTGCAGTGGACGGTCTACGGCGGCCTCGCGCTCACCGCGTTCCTGGTGCTGTTCTCCAACGGCGTCTCGGGCGAGCCGGACGCCATCTTCCCGGACCGCAACTTCAAGTTCGTGGACGTCGAGCCCGCGCTGATCACGGTGCCGGTCGGCTTCCTGCTCGGCTACCTCGGCTCGATCACCAGCCGCGAGCGCGACGATGCCGCCTTCGCCGAGATGCAGGTCCGGTCCCTCACCGGCGCTGTCGCCACGGGACCGGCGCGGCCGGCCGCCGTCGACGACGAGGACCGCGACGGCCGCCAGGACCGGGCGCCCAGCCCGGTGAGCTGACCATCCGCCACGGTGTGGGGCGGCCCCTCCGCCGCCCCACACCCCCTCGGGAGGCAACTGTGGATCCGGTACCGGTTCTGGTCGTGGGCGCGGGCCCGGTCGGCATGGTCACCGCGCTGGCGCTCGCCCGTCACGGCGTCGCCTGCGTCCTCGTCGACCAGGGCTTCGAGACGTCCGTCCATCCCAAGCTGGACTACGTCAACGCCCGCAGCATGGAGTTCTTCCGGCAGTTCGGCCTCGCCGACGACGTGCGTGCCGCCGGGGTCGCGCCCGAGCACCGGTCCGACGTGATCTGGTCGACCGGCCTCGCCGGTGAGCCGATCACCAGGTGGGGCCTGCCCTCGGTGACGCAGGAGTGGCGCCGCATCGCCGAGCACAACGACGGCACCCAGCCGGCCGAGCCGGGCCAGCGGATCTCCCAGATCGACCTGGAGCCGGTCCTGCGGGCGCGCTGCCGGCGGGAACCGCTCGTCGACCTGCGCCTCGGCGTACGGTTCGACTCGCTGACCCAGGACGACGCGGGGGTCACCAGCGTGCTGGCCGACGACACCGGCGGCGAGGTCCGGCTGCGGTCGCGGTACGTCGTCGGGTGCGACGGCGCGTCGAGCCGGGTCCGCCGGGCCGTGGGCATCGGCGAGGAGGGCTTCGACGTGCCCGGCCTGCCGGGCGCGTTCATGGTGCACTTCACCAGCCGGGACCTGGACAGCCTGCACCGGCACGGCCGGTTCTGGCACTACTTCGCGTTCCGGTACGTGCTCATCGCGCAGGACGAGGTGGACACCTGGACCGCGCACGTCAACGGGATCGACCCGAACGAGTTCGACGAGCCGCCGGCCGACCCGGAGGCGTTCCTGCTCGACACGATCCGCACCGAGCTGCGGATCGACAAGGTGCTGCTCACCTCGCGCTGGCGTCCCGGCTTCATGCTCGCCGACCGGTACCGCGCCGGCCGGGTGCTCCTCACCGGGGACTCGGCGCACCGGATGTTCCCCACCGGCGCGTACGGCATGAACACCGGCATCGGTGACGCCGTCGACGTGGCCTGGAAGCTCGCCGCGGTGCTCCGGGGCTTCGGCGGCCCCGCGCTGCTCGACAGCTACGACGCCGAACGCCGCCCGGTGGGGCGGCGCAACATGCACACCTCGCACCGGCACCTGGGCGTGCACCTGCGGGCGGGGGAACTGCTGCGCGACGGCGCCCCGCTGCCGTCCGTCGCGGCCTTCCTCGACGCCAAGCGGGGCGAGAACGAGTACCGGGGCATCGAGCTGGGCTACCGCTATGCCGGCTCGCCGGTGCTCCGGCCGGAGGGCCCGGCCGAACCCCCGGACGACCCGCGGGTGTACACCCCGACGACCTGGCCCGGCGCCCGCCCGCCCAGTCTTTTGCTCAGTGGCGGGCAGCAGATCTTCGACCGGTTCGACCCGGCCTCGTTCACCCTCGTGGACTTCACCGGCGACGGCGCCGCCGATCCGCTGCTGGCGGCGGCGGCCGCGCGGGGCCTGCCGGTCACCCACACGGTGGTGACCGACGCCCGGGCCCGCGAGCTGTGGGAACGCGACCTCGTCCTGCTGCGGCCGGACCACCACGTCGCCTGGCGGGGCAACACCGCGCCGCCGGACCCCGACGCCGTGGTCCAGCGCGTACGGGGTGGCGGATAGGCGCGACGTGCCGTCACCGGCGGCCGGGTCACGCGCACACGCGACCGGCGGTCCGGCTGACTCTCGACTGGAGGACAGATGCAGCAATCCGGTTCAACGGCGGAACGCAGCCCACTCGGGCCGTGGGAGGGCAAGCCGGCGGTCCAGCAACCGGACTGGCAGGACCACCCGGCGTACGCCCAGACCTGTGCGGCGTTGGCGGCGGCCCCGCCGCTGGTCCCGCCCGGGGAGGTACGGCGGCTCCGGCAGGCGTTGTCCGAGCTGGCGTCGGCCGGCGGGCTCCTGCTGCAGCTGGGCGACTGCGCCGAGAGCCTCTACGAGTGCACCCCCCGGCACACCTCGGACAAGATCGAGGTCATCGACCGGCTGGGGGACCGGCTCAGTGAGCTCACCGGGCGCAACGTGCTGCGGGTGGGCCGGATGGCCGGGCAGTTCGCCAAGCCCCGGTCGCAGGCGACGGAGTGGCACGACGCGCTGAGCATCCCCTCCTTCCGCGGCCACATGATCAATTCCGAGCTGGCCGCGCCCGGTACGCGCAAGGCCGACCCGCGCCGCATGTGGTGGGCGTACGAGGCGAGCGACCGGGTGCAGCGGGTGCTGCGCGCCCACCGGGAGGGGGCCGGGCGGGCAGCGCGGACCGAGGGGCCCTGGTCGAGCCACGAGGCCCTCGTTGTCGACTACGAGTCCCGGCTGATCCGCCGGGACCCGGACACGGGTGAGCGCTACCTGGCGTCGACCCACCTGCCGTGGGTGGGGGAGCGGACCCGCCGCTCCGCCGAGGCGCACGTGGCCATGCTGTCCACTGTGGCGAACCCGGTCGGCTGCAAGATCGGGCCGGACGCCGACCCGGACGAGGTCCTGCGGGTGTGCGAGGCGCTCGACCCGCGGCGCGAGCCCGGCCGTCTCGTCCTGATCCCGCGGATGGGCCGGGACCGGATCCGGGAGGCCCTGCCGCCGATCGTCCGCGCGGTGGTGAACGCGGGCCACCCGGTGCTCTGGTTGAGCGACCCCATGCACGGCAACACCGTCAAGGCCTCGGTCGGCCTGAAGACGCGCCACCTCTCCGACGTGGTCACCGAGGCGCTGCGGTTCCGCGACATCCTCGACCGGCAGCGGCAGCACGCCGCCGGGCTGCACGTCGAGGTCGCCGCCACCGACGTGACCGAGTGCGTCGGCGGTTCGGTGGCCGGCGAGGAGGACCTGGCGCGTCACTACACCTCGCTGTGCGACCCCCGGCTCAACCCGGGGCAGGCCACCGAGTTGATCGAAGCGTGGGCCAAGGACACCGCGACGGTCGGCCCGGCGCCGAGGCGGCCCTGAGGTGCCGACCTTTTTCGAACTGCGGGAAAATTGACAGAAGGAGACCTGCCGGAGCAAATTCGGCCAGGCTAGCCGCGCCGCAGTTCGTCGTCCACTACCTGCGTGGGTAGTGTCTACTACCCGTGCCGGGACCGTCAGTGGTGTTGCCCAGCAGGAATCCCATCGCAATGATGTGTGGGAAGGTGTAATCCTTCGATCGGTGACGCGCGCACCTCATCTTATCCGCACGGAATCCTGTCTCGGCTGAAGCGAGTGTTTCCAATGTGGGGCAACTCAAACACGCTGGAAGTGAAGGGCAACGACGAGAGATTTCCCCTGCCGGACGCAGCTACGGAGGATCGGTCTGTGCTTGGCGAGACGGTTCCGGTTTCCGCGCTGCTGCCCGGCGACTCCCCGCGACTGGCGGGAGAGAACGTCGAGCACATCCGGCTGCTGGCCGCGATGCACGACCTCCCCCCGATCCTCGTGCAGCGCGGCACGATGCGGGTGATCGACGGCATGCACCGGCTGCGGGCCGCCAAGCTGCGCGGCGACGAGACCGTACGGGTGACGTTCTTCGACGGCGACGACGCCGCGGCGTTCCTGCTCTCGGTCGACGCCAACATCAAACACGGGCTGCCGCTGTCCCGCGCCGACCGGGAGGCCGCCGCCACCCGCATCCTGCGGTTGTATCCGCAGTGGTCGGACCGCGCCGTTGCCGCCGCCGCCGGGCTGTCCCCGACCACGGTCAGCGGCATCCGGCGCCGCCTGCTGCAACCGGCGGCGCGGGAGGGCAGCCGGGTGGGACGGGACGGCCGGGTCCGCCCGCTGGACGGCTCGGCGGGCCGGCGGCGGGCCAGCGCGGTCATCGCGCTCCGGCCGGACGCGCCCCTGCGTGCCATCGCGAAGGAGGCCGGGGTGTCGGTGGGCACGGCGCGGGACGTGCGCGCCCGGCTGCAGGCGGGCCGGGACCCGGTCCTGACCCCGCAGCGGCCGGCGGCCGAGCCCGAGCCGGCCGCCGACGACGGGTCGGAGGCGCGCAGGCGCCGGCCGGGCCAGGCCCCGGCGCCGCCCGTCGACTGGCCGGCGGTACGCGGGAACCTGATCCGCGACCCCGCGGTGAAGTACGCCGAGGTGGGCCGGGCCTTCGTCCGGTGGGCCGACGGGCACGTGGTCGACCCGGCCGCCTGGCGCGAGTTCGTCGACGCCGTGCCGCCGTACTGGCGCACATCGGTGGCCGAGCTGGCCCGCTCGTGCGCCGCCGCCTGGCTGGCGTTCGCCCAGGAACTGGAGGACCGGGCGTGAAAACGCCGGCCCGCATATTTGCGGCGGTGCCGACGCCCACCACGAATTGCGCTGCCGCCGCCACTACCCGATTGAGTAGTGGACCGGCGTGAATAACGCGCGTTAATGTTCCTTCGATCCGCTGCCCTCATTTTCGGTGAGCACATTTGTGCGGCGGTCCAATGGAGAGGAGAATTCCCGGTGAAGATTCTGAGGCGGCCGCGGAAACGGCATCTCGGGGGTGCCGCGGCCGTCGCCGCGGCGATCGCCCTGGTGGCGACGCTGACGAACGGTGTGTCGGCGGCCCCGCAGGCAGCGACCTTCGACCTCGACCACGGGAACGCCCTGACCGACGTCATCTACCCGGCTCTCAACACCGAACCGCGGGTCGAGTACAGCGGCCGGCCCGGGTCCTGGGCCGCGGACCGGGCCATGCTCATCGAACTGCCGTGGTTCGACGCCCTGGCGGCGTACCACCCCACCGCGGTCGGCATCTTCTCCACCATCGGCCGCCGTCCGGCCGAGGAGCACACCACGCGCAACAAGAACATCGCCGTCATCTACTCGGCCTACACCTCGCTCAGCAAGCTCTACCCGCAGCACGAGGCGACCTGGCAGCGGATGATGGCCACCGCGGGCCTGGACCCGGCGGTCACCGCGGAGGACCGGACCACCGCCAGCGGCATCGGCATCCTCGCCGCGAAGAACGCGATGGCGGCGCGCCACAACGACGGTACGAACCGGGACGGCGACGCGGGCGGCCGCCGCTACAACCGTGAGCCGTACGCCGACCACACCGGCTACCGGCCGGTCAACAGCCCGTACGAGCTGCGCTTCCCGTCGCGCTGGCAGCCGAACACCATCTCCAAGCGCGAGGTCGTCAACACGCAGGAGTTCGCGACGCCCCAGTTCGGCCGGGTCAAGCCGATCACCTTCGACCGGCCCGAGCAGTTCCGGCTCACCCCGCCGGCGAACCACCACCTGCTGAACCCGAAGGGCTACCGCAAGCAGGCCGACGAGGTGCTGCGCGCCTCGGCCGGCCTGGACGACCGCAAGAAGATGAGCGCGGAGATCTTCAGCGACAACATCACGCCGTACGGCGCCATCGCGCACACGCTGCTGCGGGGCCGGTACAACACCGAGGACTCCGTCCGGTTCATCGTGATGACGGACGTCGCCGGGTTCGACGTGGCGATCGCCTCCTGGTACTACATGCGCAAGTACGACTCGGTGCAGCCGTTCAGCGCGATCCGCCACCTGTACCCGAACAAGAAGCTGACCGCGTGGGGCGGCCCGGGCCGGGGCACCGTCAACGACATCACCGGCACCCAATGGCGCAGCTACCTCAGCTCGGTCGCCATCGCAGCTCCGGAGTACCCGTCGGTAAACGCGGCGGTCTGCGTCGCCTACGCCCAGGTCGCGCGCCGGTTCACCGGCACCGACAAGCTGACCGTGGTGATCCCGGTGCGCAAGGGCTCCTCGATCGTGGAGCCGGGCGTGACTCCGGCCGCCGACATGATGCTGACCTGGAACAGCTACTCGGAGTGGGCCGCCGAGTGCGGGCAGAGCCGGGTCTGGGCCGGCGAGAACTTCCCCGCCTCGGTCGCGGCCGTCGACCAGTACGCGCCGCAGCTCGGTGACCGTGCCTTCGACTTCGTCCAGCGCAAGCTGAACGGGCGCTGATCCCCGCTGTACCGGTCCGCGCTGCCGGCCATGCCCTCGGGCGTGGCCGGCAGCGCGCGTTCCGACCCCCTCACCACATGTCTTGCATAGCAAGGTATCTTGCGAGGCATGGACGGGGCACGTGAGCGGATCACCACGAACATCCGCAAGGGCGTGCTGGAGTACTGCGTGCTCGCGCTGCTCTCACGGCGCGACATGTACGGCCTGGAACTGGCCGACTGGCTCGCCGTGCGCGGCCTGACCGCCAGCGAGGGCAGCCTGTATCCGCTGCTCGCCCGCATGCGGCAGGCCGGCACCGTGCAGACCCGGTGGGTGGCCCCCGAGCAGGGGCACGCCCGGCGGTACTACGCGATCACCGACCAGGGGCGGGCGCACCTGCGGGTGTTCGCGACGGTGTGGCGGGAGATCCAGCCGCACGTGGACGAGTTGATGGGGGAGGAAGGATGAGCGACGACGGCCTCCCGGAGGCGGCGTGGGCCTACCTGCGGGCGCTGGACGCGGAGTTGTCGGACGTCCCGTCCGGCACGGCGGAGGAGATCGTCGCGGATGTCCGCGCGCACATCGCCGACGCCCTCGACAGCGGGCGGAGCGCCGACGAGGTCCTCGCCGGCCTGGGTGCCGCGCCGGACGTGGCCCGGCAGGCGCGGGAGGAGCTGGGGCTACCGGACCAGGACCGCCCGGAGCGGGTCGGCCGGACGCTGTCCCTGGTCGCGTCGGCGGTCGGCGTGCTGATCGCCGTGTGCGTGAGCTTCCTGCTGCCGTCCACAGTGCCGGTCGAGCCGATCCAGGCCGACGCCGGCGAGCAGGGCGTCCTCGGCCGGCTCGGTCCGGGAATCGCGCTGCTCACGCTGCTGCCGGCGCTCGTCGCGGCCGCGCCGCTCGTGGCGCCCGCCCGGGTACGCGCCGGGTCGCGGCTCGCCGGCGCGATCGCGCTGACCATGTTCGCCTGCGCGGCCGGCGAGACGGGCCTGTACTACTTCCCGCTCGCGCTGGTGGCCTGGGCGGCGGCGTTCGTGCCGTGGGCCGTGCGGCGAGGCGCCGGGGGACGGTGGTGGCACGTCCTGGCCGGTGGGATCGTGGCGATGCCCGGCGTGCTCGTGGCGGTCGCGTCGGCCGGCGGCTCGGTCGGTGTCGGCTGGGTGGGCGCGGCGCTGTGGATCGCCGGGCCGGTCGCGGCCGGTGCGCTGTGCGCCTACGGATTCCGGGCCGGGTACGCGGTGACCGCGCTGGCCGGCGCGCTGGTCATGATCCTCGCGATGGCCGAGCGCGGCTTCCTGTTCGCCGCCTTCTGGCTGTTCGGCGGGCTGTACCTGGCGCTCGGCGCCGCCGGGTACGCGGCGGCGCGGCCAGCCGACGGTGACCCCGCCACCGCGCGGGCGGCCGACGGTGACCCCACCTCACCGCCCGTCGACGGCGACCCCGCCGGGGCGCCCGGCGCACCGGCCCGGCCGCGACCCGCCCCGGCCACGGAGGCGGACCCGGAGGCCGCGGCGCCGGCCGGCTAGGCCGGCACGGCCTGCTGATCCGCGGCGGCGTCGTGCGCGGCCATCGCCTCCTGGCGTCCGGGCTCCTCGCGCAGGATCGCGGCGTGCAGCCAGGCGTCCGGGATGGCGAACCCGTCCACGAGCGTGCGCATGTACGGGCGCAGCTCCTTGAGCAGCCCGTTCACCACGCTGGTGATCGTCTTCGAGCGGGCCGGGGTGAGCCGGCCGTGCTCCAGCAGCCAGCCCTTGTTCGCCTCGATCACGATGAGCGCGTACAGGTCGCAGACCCGGGACAGCAGCTCCTTGACCGCCGGGTCGGCGGTGGCGTCGATCCCGGCGACGAACGCCTCCAGCGTCACCCGGTCGATGTGCGCGGCGGCGACGGCGAGGACGTGGTCCTGGACGTCGTTGAAGATGTCGAAGGGCCGGTCCTTCTTGGTCGACGCGCCACCGCGCAGGCGGCGCACCGCGCTGTCGAGCAGGTGCTCCTCGCGGTCCTCGAAGAGCTTGAGCTGCCAGCCCCGGTCGGTGACCGCGACCTCGTCGTCGCGGCCCGGCACCGCGCTGACCAAACGTGCGATCAGCGCCCGGGCGGCGGTGCGTTCCAGCACCATCTCGCGTACCTGCTCGGCGACGAAGGAGGCGCGTCCCCAGCCGTCGAGCGAGCCGAACTCGTCCCGGTAACCGGTCAGCAACCCCTTGGCGACCAGTTGCAGCAGCACCGTGTTGTCGCCCTCGAACGTGGTGAAGACATCGGTGTCGGCCTTGAGGCTGGGCAGGCGGTTCTCCGACAGGTAGCCGGCGCCGCCACACGCCTCCCGGCACATCTGGATGGTGCGGGTGGCGTGCCAGGTCTGCGCCGCCTTGAGACCGGCGGCCCGGGACTCCAGCTCCCGCTGCCGGTGTTCGTCGACCGGCCCGTCGCCGCCCTGGATGTCGTCCAGCGCCGCGACCAGCTCCGCCTGGGCGAAGGTCAGCGCGTACGTGGTGGCCAGCGCGGGCAGCAGCTTGCGCTGGTGCGCCAGGTAGTCGTTGAGCAGCACCTCGCGGTCGCCGTCGGCGTCGCTGAACTGCCGGCGGATGTCGCCGTAGCGCACCGCGATGGCCAGCGCCGACTTGGTGGCCGCCGACGCCGCCCGGTCCACGCTCACCCGGCCCCGGACCAGGGTGCCCAGCATGGTGAAGAAGCGCCGGGAGTCGTTCTCGATCGGGCTGGAGTACGTGCCGTCCTCGGCGACCTGCGCGTACCGGTCCAGCAGCATGTCCCGCGGCACCCGCACGTGGTCGAAGCTGAGCCGCCCGTTGTCCACGCCGAGCAGGCCGGCCTTGGGTCCGGCGTCGCCGATGGTCACGCCGGGCATCGGCCGGCCGTGCTCGTCGCGGATCGGCACCAGCCAGGCGTGCACGCCGTGCCGGCGCCCGCCGGTGACGAGCTGGGCGAAGACCACAGCCATCCGCCCGTCCCGGGCCGCGTTGCCGATGTAGTCCTTGCGCGCCGCCTCGTGCGGCGTGTGCAGGTCGAAGGTCTGGGTCTGCGGGTCGTACACGCAGGTGGTGCGCAGTTGCTGCACGTCCGAGCCGTGGCCGGTCTCGGTCATCGCGAAGCAGCCGAAGAGCCGGCCCGCGACGATGTCGGGCAGGTAGGCGTCGTGGTGCCGCTTCGTGCCGAGCGCGGCGACCGCGCCGCCGAACAGGCCCCACTGGACGCCGGCCTTCACCATCAGTGACAGGTCCACCTGGGCCAGCATCTCGGTGGCGACGATCGAGGCGCCCACGTCGCCGCGGCCGCCGTACTCGACGGGGAAGCCCGAGGCGATGCCCAGTTCGACAGGGAGTTCGGACAGCAGCCGGGTGATGCGCTCGCGAGCCTGGTCACCGGTCTCGCCGTACACCGGGAGGAAGCGCTCGTCGAGGTGTTCGCGGTGCGCCCGGCGGACGTCGGCCCACCGGCCGTCAAGCGTTTCCCGCAGGCGTGCGATGTCGATGCGGCCGGCTGCGTGATCGAACATTGTCACTCCTCGGTGCAGTGGACATTTGCATACACTCTCGGCCTGATCAACATTACCGGCGGTGATCGCGCGCCGCTGGCGGAGCGCGTGGTGAGCCCGGCCACCCCCCGGCGGTTCGGCTGCCCGCGAAGCTGAGGTTAGGCTGTCCTCACTTCAAGCACTGGAGGCATCCCCTCGTGTCCCCGCTTCCCCCCGGCAGCGCCGTCACCGCCCGGCACGTGCTCCGCCAGGCGCTGCGCCGCCAGCGCCGCCCGGTGCTGATCGGCGTGACCCTGCTCGGGCTGCACCAGGTCACCGAGGCGCTCGTGCCGGTGGCGATCGGCGTCATCATCGACCGGGCCGTGGTGACCGGCGACCCGTGGGCGCTCGCGTACTCCGTCGCCGGCCTCGCCGCCCTGTTCACCGTGCTGGCGTTCGCCTACCGCAACGGCGCCCGCCAGGCGTTCGCGGCCGTGGAGCGGGAGGCGCACCTGCTACGGGTGGAACTGGCCGAGCGCGCGCTCGACCCGCGCGGGCACCGCTCCGGCCTACGCGACGGCGAACTGCTCTCGGTCGCCGCCTCCGACGCCGAACTCTCCGCGTACGTGGTCCGGGTGGCCGGCTTCGGCGTCGCCGCGGTGAGCGCGCTGACCGTCGCGGCCGTCGCGCTGCTGGTCATCGACGTCCCGCTCGGGCTCGGCGTGCTCATCGGCGTACCGGTGCTGGTCCTGGCGCTGCAACGGATGGCACCGCTGCTGTCCCGGCGCAGCGCCTCCCAGCAGGAGGCCCTCGCCGAGACCACGGCGCTCGCCGTCGACCTCGTCTCCGGCCTGCGTGTGCTGCGCGGCATCGGCGCCCAGCACCACGCCGCCGGCCGGTACGCCGCCGCCAGCCGGCGCGCCCTCGCCGTGACGCTGCGCGCCGCCAACACCAAGGGCCTGCACCTCGGGCTCACCACCGCCGCGAACGGCCTCTTCCTCGCCGCTGTCGCCGGTGCCGCCGGCTGGCTCGCCCTGCGTGGCCGGCTCACCATCGGTGAACTGGTGACAGTGGTCGGGCTCGCGCAGTTCATCGCCGAGCCGGTGCAGACGCTGGGCTACTGCGTGCAGTTGTTCGCGATGGCCCGCGCCTCCGCGGCCCGGGTCGCGCGCGTGCTCGGCGCCGAGCCGCTGACCCGGCCGGGCGCCGCGTCCCGGCCGGACCGTACGGACGGGCCGCGGCTCGTCCTCGACCACGTCGGGCACGCCGCGCTGGACGGGGTGTGCCTGCGCGTCGACCCGGGGGAGATCGTCGGCGTGCTGGCGTACGACCCGGCCGACGCGGACGCGCTGGTCGCGTTGCTGTCCGGACGGGTGCCCGCGGACCGGCGCCGGGGCGCGGTACGCGTCGACGGCGTACCCGCCGACGACCTGGACATCGACGCGCTGCGCGGCGCCGTGCTGGTCGAGCCGCACGACGTGACGCTGTTCGAGGGAACCGTGGCCGCCAACCTCGCCGCCGGCCGCAGCACCGACGAGGGACGCCTGCGCGCCGCGGTCCGGGCGGCCGCGGCGGACGACGTGGTGGACGCGCACCCCGGCGGCCTCGGCCACCGGCTCGTCGAGCGCGGCGCCAACCTCTCCGGCGGCCAGCGCCAGCGGCTCGGGCTGGCGCGGGCGTTGCACGCCGACCCGCCGGTGCTCGTGCTGCACGACCCCACGACCGCAGTGGACGCCGCCACCGAGGCCCAACTCGCCGACGGACTCGCCGGCGCGCGCGGCGACGCGCCCCGGGGCACGCTGCTGGTCACCAGCAGCCCCGCCCTGCTGCGGATCACCGACCGGGTGGTGGTGATCGCCGACGGCCGGGTGACCGCCGAAGGGACGCACGAGCACCTGCTGGCCACCGACGCCCGCTACCGCGAGGAGACACTGCGGTGACCGCTGACCCGCGTACCGCCGAACCCGGCCGGGCGTTGCTGCCCACCGCGACCGCCCGGCGGACCTGGACGACGCTCGGCGCGGAGTTCCGGCGGCGGCCCGGCCTCAGCGCCGCCGCGACCGCCGTGCTCGTCGCCGCCGCCACCGGCGGGCTGGTCGCGCCCTGGGTGCTCGGCCGCCTCGTCGACGACGTCATCGCCGATGCCCCGGTCTCCCGGATCGCCGGCCGGGTCGCGGTGATCGCCGGCGCGGCAGTGCTCACCGGACTGCTCACCGCCGCCGGGGCCGCGCTCGCGTCCCGCCTGGGCGAGACGGTGCTGGCCCGGCTGCGCGAGCGGGTGCTCGACCGGGCGCTGCACCTGCCTTCGGCGACGCTGGAACGGGCCGGCACCGGTGACCTGCTGGCCCGGGTCGGCGACGACGTGGCGGTGGTGACGAACGTGATCGCGGTCAGCGGTCCGGCGTTCGTCGGCGCGCTGCTGTCCGTGGTGCTGACCGTGTTCGGGCTGGTCGCGCTCGACTGGCGGCTCGGCCTCGCCGGGCTGGTGGCAGCGCCCGCGTACGCGCTGGCGCTGCGCTGGTACCTGCGCCGGTCCGCGCCGTACTACGCCCGTGAGCGCGTCGCCACCGGCGAGCGGACACAGGCCATGGCCGGCGCGCTGCGGGGCGCGGCGACAGTGCGCGCGTACCGGACCGAGGACGCGCACGTCGCGGCGATCGCCGAGCGTTCCGGCGTGGCGCGCGACCTGTCGCTGGAGATCTTCAACCTGCACACCCGCTTCGGGCTGCGGATCAACAGGTCGGAGTTCCTCGGCCTGGCCGCGGTGCTCGTCGCCGGGTTCTTCCTGGTCCGCGCCGACCTGGTCACGGTGGGCGCGGCGACCACCGCCGCGCTCTACTTCCACCGGCTGTTCAACCCGATCGGCCTGCTGCTGATGGAGTCCGACTCGGTGCTGCAGGCCGGCGCGAGCCTCGCCCGGCTGGTCGGCGTGGCCACGCTGCCCGACACCGCCCCGTCCGCGCCGTCGGCGGCCGGGCGGCGCGGCCCGGCGGCGCTGGACGTCACGGTCCGCCGGCACCGCTACGACGACGACGGCCCCCTGGTCCTGGCCGACGTCGAGCTGCGCCTGGCCCCGGGTGAGCGGGTCGCGCTCGTGGGCGCCAGCGGCGCGGGCAAGAGCACGCTCGCCGGCATCGCCGCCGGGATCATCGCGCCCACCGACGGGTCGGTACGCCTGGGCGGCGTGCCGCTGACCGAGCGGGGCGAGCACGCCGTGCGGCGCGACGTCGCGCTGGTCAGCCAAGAGGTGCACGTCTTCGCCGGGCCGCTCGCCGAGGACCTGCGCCTGGCCGCCCCGGACGCCACCGACGCCGAACTGCTCGACGCGCTGGACCGGGTCGGCGCCACCACCTGGCTGCGCGCGCTGCCGGACGGGCTGGCCACGGCGGTCGGCGAGGGCGGCCACCGGCTCACCGCCGCGCAGGCCCAGCAGGTCGCCCTGGCCCGGCTGGTGCTGGCCGCGCCCGCCGTCGCCGTGCTGGACGAGGCAACCGCGGAGGCCGGCAGCGCCGGAGCGCGTGACCTGGACCGGGCGGCGCTGGCCGCCACCGAGGGACGGACCACGCTGATCGTGGCGCACCGGCTCAGCCAGGCGGTCGCCGCCGACCGGGTGCACCGGCTCGACCACGGGCGGATCGTGGAGCAGGGCACGCACTCGGAACTGCTCGCCGCCGACGGCCGGTACGGGCATCTGTGGCGCTCCTGGAGCGTCCCGGTATGACCGCGCACCGCCCATCGGCCCAGGTGAGGGGAACATGACCGACGAGCCGGCCCGCTTCGTACTCTTCCCGGGGCGGCACCACCTGCTGACCCGGTTCCAGGCCGACTACCTGTGCCGGCTGGCCGGGGACGAGGCCACAGTGGTCTGGGCGGTGACGTCGGCCAACCACGAGAACACCAGACGCAACCCGGTGCCGTACCACCGGCGGGAAGCCGCGATCGAGCGGTTCAGCGTGCTGAGCGGGCTGCGCTCGGTGGTGGTGCCGATCTTCGACACCGCGTACACCGACGCGTTCGCCGAGGTGACGCTGAAATCCATCGCGGTGGCCACCGGGCTCGAACTCACCCCCGCCGACACGTTGCTGGCCTGCTCCACGCCGGAGGTCGCGAAACTGTACGAGCGGCTCGGCTTCCGGATCGCGCCGGTCGAGGCGGACCCGGACCTGCCCGAGCCGCCCGAACGGCCGTGGGACGTGCTGCTGCGCCTGGCCGCCGGGGACGAGACCTGGCGCGCGCTCACCCACCCGGCCACCATCGACGTGTTCGAGCGCTACCGCCTGGTCGAGTCGATCCGGTCGGTGGTGAACGACCCGCTCGTCGGCGACGAGGGCGGCCTCACCGTGACCCGCGACTACCGCACCTACGTGGAGGCGTTCGCCACTGCCGCGCAGCGCAAGTGGGACTCGGTGCGCGGGTACGTGCAGCCCGGCCGCATCGTGGACATCGGCTGCGGCGCGGGCGCGGTCCTGGAGCTGGCCGACCGGGAGGCCGCGCTGCGCGAGAGCGACCTGATCGGCGTGGAGGTCGCCCGCCACCTCTACCAGGAGTGCCTGCACAAGAAGGCGCAGGGCGTGTTCCGCAACGCCAATGTCTACTTCTTCCACCGCAACGTCCTCGGCGGCGCGGTGTTCAAGGACCGCTCGGTCGACACCACGCTCACGTTTGCGCTGACCCATGAGATCTGGTCGTACGGGCGGCAGCGGGAGTCGCTGCTGCAGTTCGCCCGCCGCATCCACGACCACACGGTGCCCGGCGGCGTCTGGATCAACAGCGACGTGTGCGGTCCGGACGACCCCGGGCGGCAGGTGCTGCTGCGGCTGTCGGCCGACGACGGCGACAACCCGGCCGCGCCCCGCCGCGATCTCGCCGAGCTGACCTCGGCGGAGGTCCGGCGCCACGTCGGCGGGCTGTCGACGCGGGCGCGGCTGGACCAGTTCGCCGTCGACTTCGCGTTCGGGTTCGACCACGAGCCGCTTCCGGACGGCGCGGTACGCCTGTCGCTGGGCGCGGCGATGGACTACCTGACCCGCAAGGACTACACGGACAACTGGCTGTCGGAGACGCAGGAGCAGTTCTGCGGCCTGAGTTTCGCCGACTGGACGGCGCTGCTCACCGAGGCGGGGTTCGAGATCGGCCCGGCGTCGGCGCCGGTGCGCAACGAGTGGGTGATCGACAACCGGATCGCACCGGTCGCGTCCCTCACCGACCTCGACGGCCGGCCGCTGGACTGGCCGACCACCCACGTCCTCACCGTCGCCCACCGCCCCCGCAACCAGTGAGACCGACGGCGCCCGCCGCTTCCGGCGGGCGCCGTCGTCGCTCAGCGGCTCAGCGCGATCCGGATCGCCAGGACGATCAGGATGAGCCCGGTCAGCCGTTCGATCACCACCAGCACGGACGGCCGGGTCAGCCAGGGCTGCAACCTGTCGATGAGCATGATGTAGCAGGCCCACCAGAGCACGGCGAGACCGATGAACGTGGCGGCCAGCACCGCCGTGCGGGCCGCCGCCCCGTCGCCGGGCGTGACGAACTGCGGCACGAACGAGACGTAGAAGACGACCACCTTGACGTTCAGCAGCTGACTGGTGACGCCCATGACGAACGAGCGGCGGGCCACGTGCGGCTCGTCGGCGGCCGGGGCGTCCGGGACCGGCGCGGGGCCGGTGTCCGGGCCCGGCCCGGGTGCGCCCGCGCCGACCGGGACCGGCTGCGCCGCCGGGACGGCCCGGCGCGGCCGGGTCGCCCAGAGGATCGTGCCGCCCAGGTACAGCAGGTAGAGCGCGCCGGCGACGCGCAGCACCGTGTAGAGCGTCGGCGACGAGACCAGCAGCGCGGACAGGCCGGCGGTCGCGAACGACGCGTGCACCAGGGCGGCGACGACCAGCCCGGCCAGCACCACGAACCCGGCCCGCCGGCCGTACCTGACGGTCTGCCGGGTGACGAGCGCGAAGTCGACGCCCGGCACGATGATGATGAGCAGGCTGGCGGCGACGAAACTGATGATCTGGATGTCAGACACGAGGCCGGCTCTCCTGTCCTGCGGCGAGCGCCGGCGCCGCCTCCTCGATGACGGAGACACCGCTGTCCTGGCGTGGCCCGTGCCGGCGCCACTGTTCCCGCAGCCGGATCCGGCCGTCCGGCAGCCGCTCGGGCCGGGACTCGCACTCGCCGACCACTATGGTGCCGTCGGTGAGCACCTCCAGGTAGGCGAAGCGAACCACGCCCTGGGCGTCGCAGGTTCCCGCGAGCCGGCCGTGCCGGACCGGGCCGCCGGTGATCTCCGCCCAGACCAGGTCGCCGCGCTGGTGGTAGTGCCCCCGCAGCGGCTCGGCGCGGTCACCGGCGTGGTCGACGGAGACGAAGACGCGGCCGTCGTAGTCGAAAGTCGTCATCGCGCTCACGCCCACCGGGTGCTCACGTAGTCGTCACGGAACCGGCAGACCGTGCGGCCGGCGATCGAGTTCAGGATCATCGCGCTGCGGATCGGCAGGATGCTCAGGTTGGAGTCGACGAGCCCCTGCACGTACCGCCCCCGGTTCAGCACGAAGATCTTGTGGTCGTCGGCGTGCTTCCACCGGATCGAGTAGTCCGACTCGATCACCGGTTCGCCGCGCTCGTCCACGTCGATCAGCGCGGACAGCTCCGGATCGAAGGGGAGCGGGGCGAGCCGCCGGCCCGCCGCGACGATCACGTTCACCGCCCGGTGCCGTTCCTCGCCGCTGCCGGCGGTGAGGCACTCCAGCTCCACCTCCCCGTCGAGCTGCCGGGCGCCGGTCACGGTACGGCTCGGCATGATCGTGACCGGGAACCGGCCGGTCCGCAGCCGCTCCTCGTAGTTGTGCTGGTAGACGCCGCGCAGCGTGCCGGGGGAGATGCCGTCGCTGGTGAGGATCTGCCCGGAGACGAGCCGTTCCCGCACGTCCCGGGACAGCGAGAGGAACGCCTCCTGGTAGGCGGGCCGGTACAGGTCGTTCGCCGAGGGGGAGTCCTCCAGCGGCGCGAACCAGGACCGCCGGCCGATCCACTTGATGTCGCGGCAGCCGCGGGCGAGCAGCGCTGCGACGCACTCCGCGCTGGTCTGGCCGCTGCCGATCACGACCCACGGCACGTCCGGCTCGTCGGGCACGCCGGCCAGGCGCCGGTTCAGCTCGTCGGCGACGAACAGGTGCCGGGGGTCGAGGGCGTCCAGGAAGTCCGGTACGAAGGGGACGGTCCCGCTGCCGAGCACCAGGTGCTGGGAGCGGGCGACCTCGACGCCGCCGCTGCGGGTGACTATCGCGCCGTCGAACTCCACCCGGTCGACGCGGGCGCCGTAGGTGATGCGCGGCAACTGCTCCGCCGCCCACACCAGGTACTGCTGGTACTCGATCCGGGGGATGGTGTCGAAACCGGCGCCCAGCAGGGCGTAGACCCGGCCGGTGGTGACCAGGTAGTTGAGGAACGACAGCGGGTGCGTCGGGTCGTAGAGCGAGACCAGGTCCTTGACCCAGCCGGTCTGCATGCGCACGCCGCTGTGCAGCATCCCGTCGTGCCAGCCCGGCTGGTCCCGCGCCTCGAACAGCGCGATGTCGTGCGGCGCGAGCGCGTCGTACATCGCGGCGAGGCTCAGGTTCGCCGGCCCCGCGCCAATTCCCACTGTGTGATAGGTCTGCGTCATCAGTCTGCCTCTGTGTCTAGCCGTGCGGGACACGGATCGCGGATCGGGAGTTCAGCAGGGCGGTGGCGGCGAGCCGGCTGGCGGCCAGGACGGTCTTGGCGGCGCCGCCGCTGCCGCCGGTGAAGGTGTGCACGGCGCCGGCCACTGCGCGCAGTGCCAGGCCGGGCGGGTCGCTGTAGCAGTCGACGGCGCTGACCGGCGGGCCGTCCGGGCGCGGGTCCAGGCCGGGCAGCCGCCGCGCGGCGACCGCCCGGACCCGCGCCGCCAGCCCGGAGTCCGGGCTGGGCGCGGGCGGGTCGACGTCCCAGCGGTCGCTGGGCAGCCCGAGAAGGACACGCCCCGGACCGGCGGGCCGCCCGTACAGGCCGCTCGTCTCGTCGACGAAACACGGCAGGTCGGCCCGGCCGGTGCGGTGGTGGGCGTACTGGATGTGCTTGGTGCGCAGCGTGCTCGGCAGCCCGGCGGCGCGCAGCAGGCCCGGCGTCCAGGCTCCGGCCGCCACCACGACGAGGTCGCCGGTGAGCCGGTGGCCGTCGCGCAGGTCGACCGCGCCGTCGCCGAGGCGGGCCACCGGCGTGGTCTCGGTCCGGTCCAGGCCCCGCAGGACACTGCGGCGCAACCGGTCCGGGTCGAGGTGGCCGGCCCGGCGTTCCCAGACCCCCACAGTGCCGTCCGGGAGCCGGTCGAAGCCGAACCGCCGGGAGACCTCGTCGCGGGTCAGCACCTCGGCCCCGGCCACGCCGGCCGCCGCACCGGCGTCGACGGCGTCGAGCAGGTAGAGCGAGCCGGTGGCCCGCCACCCGGCGGCCGCGGCGAGCGCCGGGTCGTCCCGCAGTTCGGCGAGGCTCGCGGTGGCCAGGGCCCGGGCGGCCGGATCGGGCTCGAAGGCGCGTACCAGGCCACCGGAGGCGGCGGTGGCGTCGGCGTGCCCGCGGGCCGGGTCGCCGCCGTGCGGGCCGACCAGCACCGCCTCGGCGCCCGCGTCCCGCAGCCGCCGGGCGAGCAGGACACCGGCGAGGCCCGCGCCGACGACGAGCACGCGGGGCTCACCCACCGGAGGCCGCCGGTTCCGCGCCGCCGACGACGTCGAGCAGGCGGGCCGCCCGGTCCGGGTCACCGGGGTACGCGGCCAGCGCCGCCCGGACGACGGTGGCGCTGTCGAAGTGCGCCGGGCGCAGCGCCTGCTCACCCCGGGTCAGCTCGACGTCGGCGAGCACACCGTCCAGACCGGGTACGGCCCCGGCGAGCGTGGCGGCGTAGCGCGCCTTGAACGCCTCGTACGCCTCGGGCCGGAAGTCCGACTCGTAGCGGTCCGGCCGGTCCCAGCTCAGGAACGCCCGCACCACGGCCGGGTCCTCGTCGGCGAGGAACTCGTGCGCCCAGATCGCGTGCCCCCGGCTGGTGGAGAACTTCGCGCCGGTGAGCCGGTAGAACTCGTTCACCACCAGGCCGGTCGGCCGGTCGGGCAGCCCGGCGGCCAGGTGCAGGGCGGGGATGAGCAGCGCGTAGTAGAAGGCGTTGTCCACCCCGAGGAAGATCCACTGCTCGTCCACGTCCCGCCACGCGTCGAGGTACCCGGCCAGGGTGTCCGCGTCCGGCCGCAGGTGGCGGGCGGGCAGCAGCAGGTTCGCCAGGGCCATCTCGGCCCAGACGTCGATGCGCAGGCCGTCGTCCCACTCGATGCCCCAGTCCGTCGGGTACGCCAGCGGCACCTCCGGCAGCCCGTCGTCCAGGTACGACGCGACGAGCCGGCGCAGCCGGGGCGGTAACACCGCCCCGGACCAGAACCCGGCGAGCCGTTCCCGGTGCTCGTCCAGCCGCAGCACCGGCACCGTGTGGGTGACCGGCTCCGGTGGCGCGTCGCAGCAGGTGGACCGCGCGTCGACCAGGTTCGCGGCGCTGCAGAAACCGCCGCACCCCTCGCAGGTGCCGCCGTTCGCGCCTGCCCCGCAGGCCGGGCAGCGCCCGGCGACCCGCACGTGGTGCAGGGTCCGCCGGCAGGCCGCGCAGGCGCGCAGCGACACCGGCGCGACCTCGACCACCTTCGCCTCGACCAGTTCGGTGAGCAGGCCGGCCACCGCCCGGCGGTACGCCTCGTCGGCCAGTGGGTCGGCCATCACGTCGTACCGGATCCGCGCGGCGCGCAACGCGGCGTGGATCAGCGACCCGTAGCGGGCGACCGTGTCGGCCGGCGTCTCGCCGTTCGCCTCCGCCCGGGCGAGCACGTAGTTCTGGTGGGCGTCCAGCCCGCACTGGGTCACCACCCGCCGGCCGGCGGCGCGCAGCGCGCGGGCCGCCACGTCCCCGGCGACGTACGGGCCGCTGAGGTGCCCGAGGTGCAGCGGACCGTTCGGGGTGGGCGGCGGGGTGACCAGGAGCACCGCGCCCCGCCCGGCCGGATCGTCAGCCACGGCCGGTCCCGTCGCCCGCGTCCGTCCGGCCGGTCTCGGGGCGCGGCATCCAGTAGACGCTCAGGATGGTCAGCGGCTGTTCGGGGGAGGGGTTGTGGATGACGTGGCGCTGCTCGGGTTCGAGCAGGATCACCCCGCCGGTCGGCACCTCGACCTTCTCGCCGCCCGCCTCGTAGATGGCGGTGCCGCGGGTCACCACGGCGAACTCCACCTCGGGGTGGACGTCCTCGGTGCTGCTGCCGCCGGGCGGGATCACGCACCACATGGCGTCGAACGGCAACGGGCCGAGATCGCGGTACTGGGTCCAGCGGCCGATCTGGATGCCGTACTCGTCGGTGAGCTCGGCGGTGTCGCTGACGTACCTTCGCATGTTCGTCCTCCTGGTCGGCGCGATGCCCGTCGGGCGCGCCGGACGGATCTGGGTTTGCGGAGAGTGACCGGAAGTGGTGCTTCTGCGACGCAGAGCCAACCGCCTGCCGGAGTGGCAATTCGACTTCGGTCGATAGCGTCGGACCCACTGTGGACCTAACCTCGGCTGGCCAACAGGAGCTACACCGGCAGATCACCGGCAATGGCGCTACTGATTGCCCGCTCAGTGGCCGCGCAGTGGTGGTCCGCCTGTACGAATCCACCAGAACCGGTACGGAGACGACGCTGTGATCGGCTACATGGATACGTTGGGTGACGAAATTGCTACCGCTCGGCGACGAGCCAACCTGACTCAGGAGGAACTGGCCGCCCGCACCGGACTGAGCGTCCGGAGCATCCGCAACCTGGAGTCGTCGCGGGTGACCCGCCCGCGCCCGGCGACAGTGCGGCTGCTGCGCGACGTGCTCGGCCTGCCGGCCCACCCGGCGCCGGCCCGGATCCGCCCCATGCAGTTGCCGCTGGAGATTCCCGGCTTCACCGGCCGTTCGGCACAACTACGGCAACTCGACCGGCTGCTCGACGGCGGACCGCGGCGGATGTCCAGCGTGGTGGTCTGCGTCCTGTCCGGACGCTCCGGGATCGGCAAGACGGCGCTGGCGCTGCGCTGGGCCCACCGGTCCGCCGCACGGTTCGTCGACGGGGTGCTGCACGTCCAGCTCGGCGGAAGCGACTCGCGCCGGCCGGCGGTGGCGCCCGCGGAGGCGCTCGCCGGCCTCATCGAGGCGCTCGACGTGCCCGGCGGCATTCCCTGCGGTCCGGCCGCGCGCACCGGGCTGTACCGCAGCGTGCTCGCCGGGCGCCGGATGCTCATCGTGCTCGACGACGCGCGCGACGCCGAACAGGTCCGGCCGCTGCTACCCGGTGTCCCCGGCTGCATGGTGGTGGTGACCAGCCGGGACCGCCTCACCGGACTGGTCGTCGGCGAGGCCGCGCGTCCGGTCGTGGTGGACGAGCTGGCGGCCGGTGAGGCGTGGGAGCTGCTGGCGGCCCGTCTCGGCGAGCGTCGCCTCACCGCCGAACGCGAGGCGGTACGGCAGATCATCGCCCACTGCGCGGGGGTGCCCCGGGCGCTGGCGGTGGTCGCCGCCCGCGCCGCCGTCGCGCCCCGGCTGCCGCTGGCGGAGGTGGCCCGCCAACTGCGGTAGGGACCGGCGGACCGGGGCGGTCGCGCGGCGCGGGCGCCCCGGTCAGCGCCGGTCGGCGCGGGTGCCGGCGCGGGCGGCCACGTGGGCCGGCACCGGCGCGGTCGGCGGGAGCGCCGGGTCGGTCACCGGCTGCTCCCAGCGGGCCACGAGCGGAAGCTCGCCGGCCCAGAGTCCGAGCGCGGCGTCCGGGCTGTCGCCGTCGTCCGGCGGGCCGCTGCGCGTCTTCACCGACGCCTCGGCCAGCGGCAGCGCCAGCAGGGCCGTGGCCGCCAGCTCCCGCCGGTTCGGGCGGCGGGCGTGGTCCCACTGGCCGGGGGCGACGTGCTCGGTGAGCAGGCGGAGTCCGTGCAGCTTCTCCTCGGTGCCGGTCACCCACCGGGGCCGGCCGTAGATCATCGCGCTGCGGTAGTTGACGCCGTGCTCGAACACCGAGCGCGCCAGCACCAGGCCGTCGACCACGGTGACCGTGACGCAGACGTCGGCGTCGGTGGTGAGGCTCCGGCTGGCCACCGAGCCGTGCAGGTAGAGGTGGCGGTCGTCGAACCCGTAGACGGTCGGCACCACCATCGGGTGACCGTCCACCAGGACGCCGAGGTGGCAGACGAACCCGGCCCGGAGCACGTCGAACAGGGCGGCGCGGTCGCGGTGCCCCTTCTCCTTCATCCGGCGCAGGCTCGTGCGGGGCGTCGCGGACAACTGCCCGTCGGCATCGGTCATGGCTGATCTCCCGTCGGTCCCGCCGTTTCTACCGGGCCGGACGGCGCTCCTCAAGGGGGCCGGCGGGGACGACCCGGTCAGGTCGGCGGGTGCTCGCGGCAGCCCCGCGGTCGCCTGCTCAGCGGACCTTCCTCGTCGGTCGCTTACGAGGTGGCGTCAGCAGTTCGGCGATCGCCGAGATCGCGGACGGCACCAGACGGTAGTACGCCCACACACCCCGCTTCTCCCGCTCGATCAGACCGGCCTCGGTGAGGATCCGAAGGTGATGGCTGACGGTCGGCTGGGAGAGCCCGAGCGGCGCGGTGAGGTCGCTGACGGACGCCTCGCCCTCCGGAGCGGACTGGATCAGGCTGAGCAGGCGCAGCCGGGCCGGGTCGGCCAACGCCTTCAGCACTCCCGCGAGGCGTTCGGCATCGGCACGCTTGATCGGCTCGCCGGTCAGCGGCGAGATGGCAGGGGTGGCAGTTTTCGCAGTTCCCACGCTTGCATCGTTGCATCAACGGCCGCCGCATGCCGGTGCAACCAGGACCGGATCATGGTGAGTCGCACGACAGGGGTGTCAGGCGGCGGGGCGCAGGTCGGCGAGCAGCCGTTCCACCCGGGCGCGGATCTCGTCTCGGATGGGGCGTACCGCGTCGACGCCCTTGCCCGCGGGGTCTTCCAGCTTCCAGTCCTCGTATCGCCTGCCCGGGAAGACGGGGCAGGCGTCACCGCAGCCCATGGTGACGATGACGTCGGAGGACTCCGCCGTCTCGTACTCCAGGCGCTTGGGGGTCTGGTCGGTGATGTCGATGCCGACCTCCCGCATGGCCTCGACGGCGGCGGGGTTGACCTGGTCGGCGGGCGCGCTTCCGGCGGAGCGGACCTCGACGGTGTCGCCGGCGAGGTGGCGCAGCCACCCGGCGGCCATCTGGGAACGGCCGGCGTTGTGCACGCAGACGAACAGGACGCTGGGTTTGTCGCTCATCGGGTCTCCATGATCCTGATGGTTGCCGTGGCGTGCCGCGGCGCGGTCGGGGCATCTCATGGCCGGGTTCCCGGCGCGGGGAACAGGCGGGCACGGGCCCACAGCGACACGTAGACCAGGCCGACGAGAACCGGGACCTCGATCAGCGGGCCGACGACGCCGGCGAGGGCCTGGCCGGAGGCGATCCCGAAGGTGCCGATCGCGACCGCGATCGCCAGTTCGAAGTTGTTGCCCGCCGCGGTGAAGGCCAGGGTGGTGGTGCGTTCGTAGTTCAGGCCGATGGCCCGGCCGAGCAGGTAGGAGCCGGCCCACATGAGGGCGAAGTAGGCCAGCAGCGGCAGGGCGATGCGGGCCACGTCGACCGGCCGGTCGGTGATGGCCTCACCCTGCAGGGCGAACAGGACGACGATGGTGAACAGCAGTCCGTACAGGGCGACGGGTCCGACCCTGGGCAGGAATCGCCGCTCGTACCAGTCGCGGCCCCTGGTCCGTTCGCCGAGGCGGCGGGACAGGTAGCCGGCGAGCAGGGGGATGCCGAGGAAGACGAGCACGTTGCCGGCGATCTCCCAGCCGGAGACCTGCAGCGCGGCGCCGTCCAGACCCAGCCAGCCCGGCAGCACCGACAGGTAGAACCAGCCGAGCAGGCCGAACGCGAGGACCTGGAACACCGAGTTGACGGCGACGAGGACCGCTGCCGCCTCCCGGTCGCCGCAGGCCAGGTCGTTCCAGATGATGACCATCGCGATGCAGCGGGCCAGGCCGACGATGATCAGACCGGTGCGGTACTCCGGCTGGTCGGCCAGGAACATCCAGGCCAGGGCGAACATGACGGCGGGACCGACGATCCAGTTGAGGATCAGCGACGAGACCAGGAGGCGCCGGTCACCGGTGACGGTGTCGAGGCGGTCGTAACGGACCTTGGCCAGTACCGGATACATCATGATCAGCAGGCCGAGGGCGATGGGCAGGGAGATGCCACCGACCTCGACGGCGTCGAGAGCGTCGTCCAGGCCGGGAACGATCCGGCCGAGCAGCAGGCCGGCGACCATGGCCAGGCCGATCCAGACCGGCAGGAACCGGTCGAGGCGCGAGAGGCGTGCCACCAACGGTGGGGCGTCTTCGGCTCTGGTGGCGGTGCTCATCGGTCTGCTCCCGTGGATCGTCGGTGCCGGCGCGTGCGCGTCGGGTGAGGTCGCCCTGTGCCGGGCGGCTGCGTCGGGCGCCCGCAGACTGAGGCGGTGATCAGGCCGGCTTCCCGCAGGGTGCGGCGGTGTGCGGGGCGACGCGATCGACGCGGTCGGCGAGGTCGGCGTAGGCCGCCTCGAACGCTTCGTCGGTGTCGACGCGGGCCGGGTCCGGCACGGACCAGTGCAGGCGGGGGCGGACCGGCCCGGTGAGTTCCTCGTGGGCGTTGTCGCAGACGGCGATGACCAGGTCGCCGTCCCGGGCGACGTCGTCGACGTGTGCGGTGCCGGCCGGGCCGAGGTCGAGGGCGTAACGGTGGGCCACGGCGAGCGCGCGGGGATGGACCCGCGGTGCCGGCCTGGTGCCGGCGGATGCGGCGTCGCCGTTGGCGCGCTGCCTCCACAGCGCCGCGGCCAGTTGCGAGCGGGCGGAGTTGTGGGTGCAGACGAAGACGACCCGATGCGCGCCCGCCAGTGGTGGCGGCGTGAGGGCGGAGAGGGCGGCCGGTCGGAGTCGAAGGTAGATGCGTCGCCGATCGCCCTCCGACCGGCCCCGAACGACGAGGCCCGCGTCGGCGAGGACCTTGACGTGATGGGCGACCAGGTTCGTCGGCATGGCGAGGGTGTGTGCGATCTCCCCGGGTGAGGCGTCGCCCAGGGTGAGCGCGTCCACGATGGCCAGGCGGGCCGGGTCGCCCAACGCGGCATGGACCCGCGCGCGCTCGACCAGCGAGTAAGACTCAATGTCCATTGACTCAATGATTTCTGATTAATCTGGAGGCGTCAAGCCGCGCGGCCGGATCCCCCGGGAGCGCGAGTCGCCGCGCGGTGGTCTACCGCTGCGCCGCGGCGGTCGGCTCGATCGACAGCAGGCCGGCGAGCTGGCGCAGGATCTGTGGCCGCGCCCGGTAGTAGACCCACGTGCCCCGCCGTTCGGCGTCCACCAGGCCTGCCTCGCGCAAGGTCTTGAGGTGATGAGAGATCGTCGGCCCGGTCAGGTCGAACGCCGGCGTCAGGTCGCACACGCAGGCCTCGCCGCCGTCGGCGGAGGCGATCATCGACATCAGCTGCAGCCGTACCGGATCACCGAGGGCCTTGAACGCGGGCGCGAGGATCGCGGCCGTCTCTGCCGGGACCCGGCGCTGCGCCAGTGGGGGGCAGCACGGCGCGTCGGCGTCGAGGTCGACGAGGGGGATCGGCGCTTGGCGCTTCGGCATGCCTCTAGGTTGACATCCATCTAATCAGCGTGCAACTCTCTGTTTAGACATATGTCAAGACAAGGTGCTCCCAGGAAATGAGGCTCGTCATGTTCGGCTTCCCGCGTCGCCGGCCGTCATCCGTGGCAGGGGTCCGGTTCTGCGACTCCTGCGCCCGGGTGTCCACTCCCGCGCAGAGGATCGCCCGCCTCCGCGACCGCGCCCGCACCACCGCCTACGCGCTGACGGCACCCCGCTGAGAAGCGGGACCGCTGCCCTGCGGATCGCCCGCTCCGGCGCCTGCTAGGCTTCCATCGTCAATCGGCGATTAACGATGGAGGGAGAGATGATGGGGGACCTCCTCGACCGCGACACCGCGCAGACCTATGCCTCGTGGTTCCGGGCCCTCGCGGACCCGACGCGGGTGCAGGTGGTGGAGTACCTGGCCCGCCACGCCCGGCCGATGAGTGTGGGGGAGATCGTCGCCGCCGTCGGGCTCGCCCAGTCCACCGTCTCCCAGCACCTGAAGATCCTCACCGAGGTGCGGTTCGTGCTCGTCGAGCCGGTCGGCACCGCACGCCACTACCGCATCAACGACGCCTGTGTCGGGTGCTTCCCGTCCGCCGCCGACGTCGTCATGGGCCGCCCGGCCCCCGATCCGGTCGGAGCCTGCTGAGGCAGGCGTCACCCGCACCTCTTGATCCGCCATTCTCAACACCGAGGAGTTCCCGATGAGTGTCCTGGACGAGTCGCCCGTCGTGGTGATCGGCGCGGGCCCGGTGGGTCTCGCCGCCGCCGCCCACCTGCACGAGCGTGAGCTGCCCTTCCTCGTCCTGGAGGCCGGGGACACCACCGGCGCGGCGGTGCGGCAGTGGGGGCACGTGCGGCTGTTCTCCCCGTGGCGCTACAACGTCGACCCCGCCGCCCGCCGGCTGCTCGACGACGCCGGCTGGGTCGCCCCGGTCGAGGATGCCCTGCCCACCGGCGCCGAGCTGGTCACCGACTATCTCCAGCCGCTCGCGGACCTGCCGCAGCTCAAGCCCCACCTGCGCTACGGCGCGCGGGTGGAGGCGATCAGCCGGCTCGGCCTGGACCGGCTGCGCACCGCCGGCCGCGAACAGACGCCGTTCCTGATCCGCCTCGCCGACGGCGACGAGTTGCTCGCCCGCGCCGTCATCGACGCCTCCGGCACCTGGGGCACCCCCAACGTCCTCGGCGCCTCCGGCCTGCCCGCCCGCGGCGAGACGGACGCCGCGGCGTTCCTCGAGCACGCCCTGCCCGACGTGCTCGGCAGCGGCCGGGACCGCTTCGCCGGCCGGCACACCCTCGTCGTCGGCGCCGGCCACTCCGCCGCGAACACCCTGCTCTCCCTGGCCGAGCTGGCCACCGCCGAACCCGGCACCGAGGTGACCTGGGCGATCCGCTCGGCCAGCCCCGCCCGCACCTACGGCGGCGGAGACGCCGACGCCCTGCCCGCCCGCGGCGCGCTCGGCGCCCGGCTGCGCGACCACGTCGACGCCGGCCGGATCAGGCTGCTCACCGGATTCTCCGTACACGCCCTCACCCCGGCCGAGGGCCGGGTCACCGTGGCCGTCCGGCACGCCGACGGCACCGACGAGTCCGTCACCGTGGACCGCGTCGTCGCCGCCACCGGCTTCCGCCCCGACCACTCCATCGCGGCCGAGCTGCGCCTGGACCTCGACCCGGTCATGGGAGCCACCCGCGCCCTCGCCCCGCTGATCGACCCGAACGAGCACTCCTGCGGCACCGTCCCGCCGCACGGCGCCGCCGAACTCGCGCACCCCGAGGTCGGCTACTACGCCGTCGGCATGAAGAGCTACGGCCGCGCGCCGACGTTCCTGATGGCCACCGGCTACGAGCAGGTCCGCTCCGTCGTCGCCGCTCTCGCCGGCGACTGGGACGCCGCCCGCGACGTCCAGCTCGACCTGCCCGAGACCGGCGTCTGCAACAGCAACCCCGCCGACTCCACCGGCGCGGACAGCTGCTGCGGCCCCGACCCGGCGGCCACGCCGGCCGCACAGGGGCTGGCGACCGGAATCTCCGGGGGCCTGCTCTCCGCGCCGCTCAGCCTGGTCAGCCTCGACACCCCGACCAACGGCGAGACCGGCGGCTGCTGCACCAGTTGATGACCACCACGACGGCGCCCGCCGGCCCCACGGCCGGCGGGCGTCACGGGTGGCGCCTCGTCGCCGCCCTCGCCGTCACCAGCACCATCGGATACGGCACCCTCCATCGCCTGCTGGCCGCGGTCACCACCGCCC
Organism: Micromonospora chalcea; assembly: GCF_002926165.1. GTDB lineage: Bacteria > Actinomycetota > Actinomycetes > Mycobacteriales > Micromonosporaceae > Micromonospora > Micromonospora chalcea. The sequence goes on from NZ_MAGP01000001.1 coordinate 392,366, forward strand.
GCCTTCTCGCCGCCGCCGCGATGCGCTCGGTAGGGAGCGGACAGCCCTAGCCGAGCAGCGTCCGCAGCGCCCCGGCGAGGCCGGCGCCGGCGGTGACCGGGTGGAGGAAGGACAACCGGATGTCGGCGTGACCGTCCGGCCGCTCCGCGCGCAGCACGATGCCCTCGGCGTCGAGCGCGACCGGGACCATCCGCGTCGCGCCGGCGCTGACGGCGCTGTCGACGAGCGCACCGAGCCGGTCCAGGAGGTCGCCGTGGCACCGGGTCAGGTGCGCGAGGTGGGCGGCCTCGTCGACGGCGATCGGGTCCGGGCGGGCGGCACGGTACGTGCCGAGGTCCACCGCGACGGGTTCGGTGGCCCGGTCGAGGAGGATCTCGTCCGGCTCGATCGCCCACAGCGCCACCGGCGGCAGGTCGAGCAGCGACATCACGGTGGCCGGGTCGCAGGCGTCGAGCGCGGCCGGGTCGAAGCGGCGGGCGGTGCCCAGGATCCGCAGCCGGTCCCGCACCCGCGAGCGTACGGCGACCGGAGCGAGGTGGGTCACGTCCACGCGTACCGCACCGCGGTGACCGCGCGCGGCCACCAGCAGGCCGCCGGTGCGGCTCATCGCGTCGACCGCGAGGACGATCGTGCCGTCGGGGAGGACTGCGTGGGCGGACAGGAGGTCGGCGGTGGTGTCGCCGAGCGTCAGCCGCAGCGACGAGGCAGCGCTCAGCACGCACCGGGCGGCGACGGCGTCGCGGGGCGTGGAGGTGACCGGAGACGGCCCGGCGGCGACCGGGGTGACGCCGGTCGACGGGGCCGGGCGCCCGGCGGGGTGCAACGCCATGTCTGTCTCCTCGGCCGGAAGGGGTGAAGTCGGCCCAGGTCAGACGGTAGTAGGTAAGCCTTACCTGTGCAACGGCGGGTCGGGTGCCGGAGACGCATACGGGTCACGACGGTGACCGTCGTGACCCGTACGGGCGTGGGTGTCCGCTTTGTCAGGCGGGCTGGTAGGTCAGGCAGTCGCTGACGGTGGCGCCGGGGCCCACCGTGATCGACTCGGCCGTGCAGGCGAGGTTGGTGTTGAACACGCACTCGGCCCGCGCGCACGCGCCCACCGCGCCGGTGACCTCCGCGATCCCGCCGCTCAGCGACGACTCGACGAACGTCGCGCAGGACGCCGCGTCGGCGCTCGCCGCCACGGTGATCGCGGGCGCGTGACAACCGTTGTCGTTGAAACTGCACGCCGTGGCGGCGCACTCACGTACCGGCGGAGACTGCAACAGCGTCTTCATGGTGCCTCCAAGTCATGCGGGCCGGCGGTGCGACGGCCGGCCTCGTGGTGCTCGAATGCCATTCGGTATTAGCCCTGCGAGCGGGGCTTCAAACCTGTCCGCCCGAAGTGAGGATCATGCTCACCATAGCAGCGGAATGCGGCGTCGGCGGCGGTAAACCGTCGATCCCGCGCGAACTCCCGGGCGGGCGAAGATGAGGCTTACCTTTGTAAGGAAAGCCTTTGTTTGCCGGTGCGAGGTGGGCGTTCGCTGGCCCCGTCCGCGCTGGTCCGAGCGCAGGGTGCGGTCCGGCGAACGGCCTGGAGCGCGCCGAGGGTCATGCGCCGGATCGGGGAGGTGAATTGATGTGCGGAAATCGGCGCTCCGGAGCCGGGAATTGGTTTCGCCGCCCGGGGCGGAAATCGAATTTCCGCAGCGCCGGTTCCGTACACGGAATTGTGCGCCCGCGCCGGTCGGCGGCGGTGGGTCGGCCGGGGGTCCGCGTCGTGCCCGTGCGCCGGGCTGTCGTCCGCGCGGGCCGCCCGGGGCGGGGGCCCGCGCGGACGACAGCCCGGCGCACGGGCA
>NZ_MAGP01000002.1 GCF_002926165.1 Micromonospora chalcea
GAGTGGGGGTGGGGCAGCGGCTAGGCGGGTCAGGGTGGCGGCGAAGACCAGGACCTCCTCGGCGCGGGGGCGGCGGTCGGCCGCGTACCCGTCGAGGGCCCGCGGACCGGCGGCGAGCGCTTCGCCGAGCGCGACCGCGTCCCGCAGGCCGAGATTCATCCCCTGCCCACCGGCCGGGCTGTGCACGTGCGCCGCGTCCCCGGCGAGCAGCACCGGGCCGCGGCGGTAGGTGCTCGCGATCCGGTGGTGGATCCGGAACCGGGACGACCACGCCATGCCGGTGATCCGATCCGGCCGGCGCGCCGGACCGCGCTCGTCGAGCAGCGCCTGGAAGTGGTGCGCCTGCGGGTCCCGCGGCGCGTCGTCCACCGTGGCGACCAACCGGACCGTGCCGTCGGGCAGCGGCGCCCAGACCAGCGGGCCCCGCCGGGACAGGAAGAGGCTCACCTGGTCGCGCGGGAGCGCGCTGTCCACCCGGACGTCGGCGAGCAGGAACGACTCCCCGGGGTCGGCCGGGCCGCCGAAGCCGATGCCGGCGAGTTCGCGGACCCGGCTGTGCATCCCGTCCGCGCCGACGACCCACCGCGCCCGGACCGCGCGGCCGCCGTCGAAGCGCGCGACGGCGCCGTCGCCGTCGAGGTCCAGGCCGGTCATCTCGTACGGCCGCAGCACGCGCCCGCCGAGCGCGGCGAGCCGGTCGGCGAGCACCGCCTCGCTCTCGGCCTGCGAGATGAGCAGCGCGTACGGGTAGCGCGACGGCAACCGGTCGAAGGGGACGGTGAGCAGCACCCGGTCCCGGTCGCGGACGCTGAACCGGGCCGAGCGCAGCCCTCGGGCGGCCAGCGGCGCGGCGACCCCGATCCGGTCCAGCACTTCGAGGGTGCCGGCGTGCACGACTGCGGCGCGCGACGTGACGGGCGGCTCGGCGAGCCGGTCGACGACAGTCGCGGCAACCCCGTGCCCGGCCAGCGTCACGGCCGGCGGCGGGCCGGTCGGCCCGCCGCCCACCACGAGGACGTCGGTGCGTTCGGGCAGCATCGCTTCCACCTCCGGACTCGGTCAACAAATGTTTGCCAACACGTGTTGACTTAACTGTAGAGCCGATGTCAACACGTGTTGGCCTACAGTCGTGGACGTGACCGAACCCGCCACCCGCACCCGCCGCTCGGACGCCACCCGGGCGGCCATCCTGCGCGCCGCCCGGGAACGCTTCGCCGCCGACGGCTACGACCGGGCCACCATCCGGGCCATCGCCGCCGACGCCCGCATCGACCCGTCGATGGTGATGCGCTACTACGGCAGCAAGGAGGGACTCTTCGCCGCGGCGGCCGAGTTCGACCTGCGCCTGCCCGACCTGGCCGAGGTGCCGCCGGACCGGCTCGGCGAGACGCTGATCCGGCACTTCGTACGCCGCTGGGAGGCGGACGGGACGCTCGTCGCCCTGCTCCGGGCCGCCGCCACCAACCCCGGCGCGGCCGACCGGATGCGCGGCATCTTCGCCGGCCAGCTCGCCACCGCGGTGGCCCGGTCCAGCGCCGACCCGGCCACCGCCGAGCGACGGGCCGGTCTGGTGGCCAGCCAGATCCTCGGACTCGCCCTCACCCGGTACGTCGTCCGGCTGCCACCCGTGGTGGACCTCGACCCGGAGGAACTGACCGCCTGGGTCGGCCCGACGATTCAGCGCTACCTGACCCAACCTTTGCCCCCGTCCCGCGCGTCTGGCCGGTGACGGAGGAGGAGCCGGATGGGGCGTGACGCGGACGACGGGCGGGCGGACTACCTCGCCTTCGTCGAGTCGCACCAGCACCGGCTGCTGCGCGCCGCGTACCTGATCTGCGGCAACCGGCACCAGGCCGAGGACCTGCTCCAGGACGCGCTGCTCAAGCTGGCGCTGCGCTGGCCGTCGGTGCGCGACGGCGACCCGGCCGCGTACGTGCGCGCCATCCTCTACCGCGACGCCGTGTCCTGGTGGCGACGCCGGCGGCGGGAGTGGCTCAGCGCGTACCCGCCGGAACGGCCGGACAGAGACGGCGACCCCGCGTTGCGGCTCACCGTGCGCGCCGCGCTGGACCGGCTGCCGCCACGCCAGCGGGCCGTCGTGGTGCTGCGCTACTTCGAGGACCTGACCGAGGTCGCCACCGCCGAGGCGCTCGGCGTCACGGTCGGCACCGTCAAGAGCCAGTGCCACGACGCGCTGCGCCGGCTGCGCGACGTGGTGCCCGCCCCCGGCCGGTCCGGCGACGGCCTGGCCGCCGGAAGCGAGGTGAACCCGTGAACGAGACGGAGCTGACCCGGCTGCTGACCCGGGCCACCGAGGAGATCCACCCGACCCGGCCGGCCGCCGCCGGATGGGAACGGGCCGGGCGGGTCCGTCGTGCCCGCCGCGCCGCCGGGGCCGCCGCCGTCGCCGTGGTCCTGGTCGGCGGCGGTACGACAGCGCTCCTGCACCGCTCCGGCCCGCCCCCCGCGGCGCCACCCCGCCCGGCGGTGACCTCGGCCCCCAACGCGCCGGTCGTGCAGCGGCCCCCGGACCGGCTCGGCGAGGCGGGCGACCCGCTCGGCCGGCTCGGCGACCGGGTCGGCGCCGACCTCTCCGACCGCCCGGTGAGCCGGGCGCTGGCGCTGTACCAGCCGGTCGACCCGGCCACCGGTGAGGCGGGCACGGTCCGGGTGCTGGGTGACGACGGCATCGTCCGGGAACTCGACGTGGTCACGCTCGCGCCCACCCGCGACGCCGGGGGCAACGAGGCGACGGCACTCAAGCCGGGCAGCCTGTCGCCGGACGGCCGGACCGCCGCGTTCGCGCAGACCGGCGAGGTGGTGGTGGTCGACCTGACCGACGCCGAGGTGCGTCGCTATCCGCTCGCGGGCTACCTGGAACACGTGGTCTGGGCCGGTGACCGGCTGATCGTCGGGGACAACGACACCGCGTACGAGCTGGACCGGCGCACCGGAGCGGCGCCGAAGCTGACAGTCGACCCGTGGACGCTCGTCGTACCCGAGCCGGCCCGGTCCGGCGACCTGCTCACAGTGGGCGGCTGGTCCGGGGACGGCGGCCTGGCCGTACGCCGGTTCCCCGCCTCCGGCGGCGCGCCGGACCGGCGGCCGGTGACCACCGGCGCGCTTCCCCCCGGCTACCGGCTGGACGAGGTGTACGGGCGGGGCTGGCAGCGCGGCGACCGGATCGGCCAGGCCGGGTGGACCACCACCGCCAGTGGCGCCGGCACGATGAGCGGGGGCGAGGGCGTGGCGGTGCTGGACGCCCGCACCGGCGCGGTGACGCGCCTGCTCGACCTGGGCCGGGAGGGCCGGGCCAAGGCGTGCTGCGAGGTGTACGGCTGGACCGCCGACGGCGGCCTGCTGTTCCGCTACGACGCCGGGCTGGCCCGCTGGCGACCGGAGACCGGCGCTGTCGACCTGGTGGCGGCCGACGTCCCCGGGAGCCTGTCGATCGCCGCCCGCTGACGGGCCCGGAACGCGGCCGGTCCCGCCGCGGTGACGGCGGGACCGGCCGGGACGCTCAGCGGGTCAGGCCGCCGGGCTGGTCGCCCTTCACGACGGGAGCCCGGACCAGGTTGCCCCACTCGGTCCACGAACCGTCGTAGTTGCGCACCTGCGGGAAGCCGAGCAGGTGGTGCAGCACGAACCAGGTGTGGCTGGACCGCTCGCCGATCCGGCAGTACGCCACCACGTCGTCGGACGGGCTCAGACCGAGCTGGTCGGCGTAGATGGCGCGCAGCTCGTCGGCGGACTTGAACGTGCCGTCGTCGTTCGCGGCGGACTTCCACGGCTTGCTCACCGCGCCCGGGATGTGCCCGCCGCGCAGCGCGCCCTCCTGCGGGTAGTCCGGCATGTGCAGCATCTCGCCGGTGTACTCGCCCGGCGACCGCACGTCCACCAGCGGCCGACCGGCCGCCACGTGCGCCATGACCTGCTCCCGGTACGCGCGGATCGGCGCGTCGTTGCGCTCCGGCACCGGGTACGAGGCGCGGGGCCGGCTCACCTTGTCCCGGGTCAGCTCCCGCCCCTCGGCGATCCACTTCTGCCGGCCGCCGTCGAGCAGCCGTACGTCCGGGTGACCGAAGAGGGTGAAGACCCAGAGGGCGTACGCGGCCCACCAGTTGAAGTTGTCGCCGTAGAAGACGACCGTGTCGTCCCGCCCGATGCCCTTGGCCGCGCACAGCTCGGCGAAGCTCGCGGCGTCCAGGTAGTCGCGGGTGACCTGGTCGTTGAGTTCGGTGTGCCAGTCGACCTTGACGGCGCCGGGGATGTGGCCGGTGTCGTAGAGGAGCACGTCCTCGTCGGACTCGACCACCACGAGCCCTTCGTCGCCCAGGTGCTCGGCCAGCCATTCGGTGGTGACCAGGCGCTGCGGGTCGGCGTACGACTGGAGATCAGGATGCGGATCGCTCGGCACAGGCATGATCCCCAAGGTACGCCGGATCGCGGGCCACGGATGTGACACCGGCCCCACCGCCTCGGAAAGGTGGTGGGGCCGGTGCGGTCAGGTGCTCAGCCCTCGGCCACCAGGAACGTCCAGACCTGCTCGGGCGAGCGGGTGCCGTCCGCGGTGACCCCGACGACAGTGAGCGTGTGCGTCCCACCCTCGGTGGGCGTCCAGCTCACCGTCGCCCGGCTGCCGGTCTCGACACGCTGCTCGACGCCGTCGTCGAACCGGTAGAGGAAGGCCACCGTCGTGGTGAGTTGCGACGTGAACCGGAACTCGCCCGGCTGGCCCGGACCGCCCATGGGCACGTCCGTCCGGTACGGGTCGGCGGTGACGGCGGTGCGCAGGTCCCGCACCCGGAAGGACAAGGTCGCCGGCTCCGACACGGTGCCGTCCCCGCTCACGCTGCGCACGACCAGGTTGACCACGCCCGCCTCGGTCGGCGCCCAGGTGACAGACGCGGTGCCGTCGGCCTGCGCGGCCACCACCTGCTGGTCCTCGCCGGTGAACTGGTAGCGGTAGCTGACCGTGCCGGGCAGGCGGGGGGTGAAGGTGAAGACGCCCGGAATGCCCTGCCCACCGCTGGGGATGGGCAGGTAGACGGTGGCCGAGACCTTCGGCGCGGTCGGCAGGCTGAACTGCCGGCTGCTGGTGGCCTCCACACCGTCGGCCGTGACGCTGGTGACGGTGAGGGTGCGGGAGCCGCCCCGGGTCGCGGTGACGGTGATCGCGGCGGAGCCGTCCGCCGCCGCGTCCACCGTCTGCTCGGGGTCGCCGTCGAGGGCGTAGCGGTAGCGCACCACGCCGTCCATCTGCGGACGCAGCTGGAACGTGGCAGGCACCCCGATCTCACTCAGCCGTCCCTCCACGACCGGCGACACGTCCGAGGCGCGGAACGTGTACTCGGTGGTCGCCGAGCGGTTGCCGACCGCGTCGAGGCTCCACACCCGCAGGGTGTTCGGGCCGCTGTCCGGGGTGAGCGTGACGGTGGCCGTGCCGCCCGTCCGGTCCGCGTCGATCGTCTTCTCGACGCCGGAGTCCAGCGAGTAGCCGTACCGCACCACGTCGGTCGCGCCGTTGGCGGTGAAGGTGAACTCACCCGGCAGAGCCGGGTACCACCCGTCGTCGTCGGGGAAGTCGGTCGACGTCACGACGGGCGGCGTGGCCGGCCCCCGGACGTCGAGGCGGAAGTAGCAGACCGGGCTCCACTCGCCGGTGGCCCGGCTGTCCGCCGCCCGCATCTGCCAGGCGTACGTCCGGTCGTGCTCGAACGGCGACGGATAGACGGTGTCGTAGCGGCCGACGGCCCGCTCGCCGTCGCGCGCGTAGTCGGTCTGCTCGATCCGCGCCTCCGGCTGGTCGACCGGCCAGGCCGCGAAGGAGACGGTGAGCTGGTCCGTGCCGCCGCTGTCGCTGCGGTCGCGGTCGTGCACCACTCCGGAGGGGACTGGGTAGCGGATCACCTGGTACGGCTCGGTGGTGGTGCACGCCGTGCCGGTCTCGCTCCGCAGGTCGGTCGGCACGCCGGGGCGGAAGTTGTAGTCGATCGAGATGCCGACCTTGCTGGCGTACTGCCGGGCCAGTGCCGGGTCCCGCTCGGCGTCGGCGGGCAGCCGCAGCGAGAGGGTCAGCGTCGACCGGCCCTCGGCGAGCGCCTGGCGCAGCCCGTCGACCGCGTCGAACTCCACCCGGGGCGCCGGGCAGACGGTCTGGTCGGTGAGCTGGCGGCTGTCGACCAGCCCCAGGTCGGCCGGGGGGTTCCGCCAGCTCGACCGGGCGGTGTAGGCGGCGGTACGCCGCAACTCGACCACGGGACGTCTGGTGCAGTCGCCGCCTGCCGTCTCCTTCACGTCGAGGACTGCGGACTGGATGTCCGCTCCCCGGTAGCGGGAGATGTCGAACGTGAAGTAGGCGCGCGACGTGTGCGGGCGGCCTTTCCCGTCCTTCCACGTGCCGACCGGCACGTCCCCGGACCGGTCGATGTCGACCGTGGTGGGCGAGTGCGAGTCGGTCCAGGCCCACGAGGTGTTCGTCTCGTAGCGGATGTCGTACGCGGCTGCCGGCACCGCGGTGGCGGCCACCGTTCCGGCCGCGACCACCATCGACAGCGCGGCGGCGAGCACGCCTCGCCGGGCGGTTCGACGTGGATTTCTGTCAGGCATGAGGGTCATCCCTCATCCACCTTTCCCCGATTTCGCCCCGTACTCGATCGACGGGGGTAGCGGATGCTATCCAGTGGGGCGGACATCGGGCGATCCCGATAAGCGGGCAACCGGACACATCGGACGAACGGCGGTGAAGGTCGAGCCGTGCGGCGGGGTCAGGCGCGGCGGTGCACCAGGCGGCCGGCGACCACTGTGGCCAGGCAGGCGCCGTCCGGGCCGAACACGGCGAGGTCGGCCCGCCCGCCGGTCACCAGTGCTGGCGGCCGCACGCCGGGCAGCACCGCCACGTCGTTGCGGGCCGCGGCAGCCCGCAGCGCCGGGTCGGCCACGTGCTCCTCGACGACCGCGGCGACGCCGAGCCGGAACAGCGCGTGCACCCGCTCGCGCGGCGTGGGCGCCGGGGGCAGCGGACCGTCGTGCACGAGCGCCGGCCCGAGCGTGCCGGCCCACCGCCGCACCCGCATCCCGGGGTACGCGCCGGGAAGCTCGTCCGTCGGCACGATCGCCTCGACCCGGTCACCGGCGACCACGACGGCCAGCCCCGCTCGGGGCGGGTCGTCGGCTGTCAGCCGCAGCAGGTCGGCGGCGTGGACGGTACGCACACTCAGTCGCGCTCGACCGGCCCGAGCACCGGCCGCTTGGCGGTGACGAAGTCGCCGGAGGACCGCCCGGTCAGCCGGCGCCTGATCCACGGCGCCAGGTGCTTGCCGGCCCAGCGCAGGTCGGCGGCGCGCGCGGCGAGCCACGGGCTGGGCGCCGGGTGCGGCGGGACCAGCAGCCACTCCTCGTCGCAGCCGACGCCGAGCGCGGTGAGCACCTGGGCGGCGACCCGGCGGTGGCCCGCCGCCGACAGGTGAATCCGGTCGGTGCTCCAGAGCAGCGGGTTGAGGTAGGTGTCGTCGGAGTACAGGTCGACCAGGATCGCGCCGTGCCGCTCGGCCACCTCGCCGACCACCCGGTTGAGCAGCGTCACGCGCGGGGCCATCAGCCGCTGGCCGGGCAGCCGGGACATCACGTCGGCGAACCGGAACAGCACCACGTCGCTGCCGCCGAGGCGCAGCCGCTGCACGACCGAGTCGAAGCGGGGGACGAACGCGTCCGGGTCGAAGGTGCGGCGCAGCACGTCGTTGCCGCCGGCCGCGAAGCTGATCAGGTCGGGCTTCATGGCCAGCGCGGACGGCACCTGCTCGGCCACCACGTTCGGGAACAGCCGGCCCCGGATGGCCAGGTTGGCGTAGCCGAAGTCGGGCCCGGCCTCGACGGCGAGACGGGTGGCGACCAGATCGGCCCAGCCCCGGTAGCTGCCGTCCGGATACGCGTCGTCCATGCCTTCGGTGAAGCTGTCGCCCACCGCCACGTAGCTGCGCCAGCGCACGGCGCCTCCCTCAGACGTCCCGGCAGAAGTGCGTCGCACAGTCTGTCACCGCGCGGGCCGCTCCCGCTGGCCCTGGACGCCGGACGTGGCGGATGTCTCGACGTCCTGTTCACGACAACCACCCCCCGGGGACAAAAGCCCCGACCCGTCCAGGCGGGGCAGAATCCGTCGTCCGGACCGGGGATGATGGCTGCCGTCATCCGGCCGCGCGAAACCGTCCGGCCGGTCCCGCATCCGGCACGAGCGAGGAACCACATGACGCAGGGGCACCCACCGGCGGCAGGTTGGCCACCGCCCGGCAACGCCGACCCCCGGTACGGCGGACCGCCGCCGCCCGCGCAGCCGGTGCCGTGGGGTACGCCGCCCCCGCCGCCGAAGTCCCGCCGTGGGCTCTGGATCGGGCTCGCGGCGGGCGCACTCGCGCTGGCGGTCTGCGCCGGCACGGCGGTCGGCGTCGGGCTGGGCCTGCGCGGCGACGACGAGGACGGCTCCGCGCCGAAGGCGGCAGCCGGCGCGAACGGTGTCACCGTCACCGACGCCGAGCTGACCGCCCTGCTCGACCGGCACAGCAAGGCGCTGGCGGCGAAGGACCTGGACGGCTACCTGGCCGCGTTCGACCCGGCCCGCAAGGAACTGATCGCCGGGCAGACCCAGCTGTTCCGCAACCTGGGCAAACTGCCGCTGTCGGTGGCCCGCTACGAGACGATCGAGAAGCAGGGCCGCGTCAGCGACGCCTTCGGGCAGGGCGTCACGTTCCAGCTCGACGTCTCCTTCGTGCACCAGCTGGACGGCTTCGACCTGGCGCCGGTCGCCGAGTGGTACCGCTGGACGGTCGTCCGCGCCGGCAAGGACGCGCCGATCCAGGTCACCGCCGTCACCGGCGCACCGGCCGGCGGCAACGGCGACTCGAAAACCGTCTACTACCCCGGGCCGTGGGACAAGTGGCGGGACATCCATGTCGAGCGGACCCCGTACGCCCTGATCATCACCGATGCGGCCCGGGCTGCCGTGGCGAGGCGGTACGCCCCGGCCGTCGACAAGGCGGTGACGAGCAACCTGGCCGTGTGGCGGGCCAACGCGCCGCCCGAGCCGGCGTCTGACAAGTTCGTCGTCACGCTCGCCGCCGGCAAGGACGAGATGACCTCGCTCTACCGGATCGGCACCGAGAAGGCCACCGAGGCGGGCTACTCGGTGGGCATGGTCGCGGCCGAGCGCAAGGACGGCAGGAACACGATCGGCGGCACCCGCATCGTGGTGGACACCGGAGATCGTTACTTCACCCGCTCCGGCGGCGACAACGACGCCCACATGGTGTTGCGGCACGAGATCGCGCACTCGCTGATGACGCCCCGCACCGACCCGGCCGCCGTGGACGAGTTCAGCAAGCTCGACGAGTGGGTGGTCGAGGGGTTCGCCGAGTACATCGCCTTCCACGGCCGCCCGCTGGCCGCCAGCGAGCGCACCGCGCCCGCCCTGCAACTGGTCCGCGACGGCGGGAACGGCTGGAACGGCACGCTGCCCAGCAACGCCGACTGGCAGAAGAGCGGCCTGCTGACCTTCCACTACTGGCTCGGGCACACCGCGATGACGCACCTCGCCGAGAAGCACGGTGAGCCGAAGCTGTTCCGCTTCGTCGAGGCCGTCTACGCCGGCGCCCCGACCGACCGCGCCGCCCGGGACGTGCTCGGCGTGTCGCTCGACGAGTTCCAGGCCGGCTGGGCCGACTACGTCCGCGAACTGGCGGGCTGACGGAAACGGGAGACGACCGATGACGTATCAGCACCAGCAGTACCCGCCGCCCGCGTACCCACCGGTGGGCCGGCCGGGTCCGGGCGGTGCGCCGCCGGCGGCGCCGAAGCGGCGCGGGCGCGTCGCGTTGCTGGTGGCCGGTGGGCTGGTGGCCGTGCTCGCGGTCGCGGCCGGCACCGCCTACGGCGTGTCCCGGCTGGTCGGCGGCGGTGACGACGGCGGGAGGAAGCTGCGTGCCGCGTGGGTGCTCGACTTCCCGGAGCTGCAGCGCAACGGCCTGAAGACGTACGACGGGCAGGACATGTTCGGCGCCTGGCTGGTCGGTGACGCGGTGGTCCGCGCGCAGCCGGACGGGATCATCGCCTACCGGCTCGGCGACGGCGGCCAGGCGTGGGGCGTGCCCGCGCCGCAGGGGGCCTCGCTGTGCGCGGCCGCGCAGACCCTCGCCGACGGGCGGGGTGTGGTGGCGCTCGGCCCGGCCGACTCGTGCGACACGCTCGTCGGGTTCGACGCGGCCGCCGGCACGCAGACGTGGCGGGTGACGTTCCCTGTGGAACGCCGGACGGGCCGGTCCGAGACCGTCGCCCCCGACCTGTCGGTGGCCGCCGGGCAGGTGGTCGTCCGCAGCGGCGGGAACGTCCTCGGCTACTCGCTGGCCGACGGCAAGCGGCTGTGGCAGACCGACGCCGACCGGCTGCTGCCCGGCCGCGACTGCCGCCTGACCGACGCGCAGGCCGCCGGGGACCAGGCCGTCGTCACCACGCTCTGCGACGGCGACCGGGGCGCGCTGCTCGGCCTGGACCCGGCCACCGGCAAGCCGCGCTGGAAGCAGGACCTGCCCGCCGCGCAGCAGAGCGACGGGGTGCTCAGCGTCGACCCGCTGGTCAGCCGGCCCGGCCTGAACACCGAGACGTTCGTCGCGCGCGACGCCACCGGCAAGGAGCGGGCCGCGTTCGGCAACCCCGTCGACGGTACGCGGTTCAGCGACCTGCCGGTCAACCGTTCCAACACGGTGAGCGGGCCGGCGGTCCGGCCGTACCTGGCCGACGCGGACACGCTCTACCTGCCGACCGAGCCCTCTCCGGTGGGCGACAAGATGCGCCAGGCCAACCAGGTGGTGGCGATCGACCTGGCCACCGGGAAGCGGCGCTGGGTGTCGGCCGGGCACACCGACAGCGAGGTGGAACTCGTCCGCCTCGACGGGCAGGGCGTGCTGGCGTGGGAGGTGGGTGACCGGCGGGATCTCGCCCCACGGCTGGTCCGGATCGACCCCGCCACCGGGAAGGTGGGCGTGGTGGCCGAGGCGCCGCTGTCGGCCGGCACCGAGGGCAGCGACGCGAAGGTGCTGGAGCGCGACGGCACAGTGGTGCTGGTGCCGTGGAAGCAGGTCACGGCGGACGCGGCGATCACGGTCCTGCGGTGATGATCTGCATGTCCCGCAGCGCCGAGGGCTCCGCCCGCTCCGTGATCTTCTTGCCGTTCGCATCCACCAGGACCACCGTGTAGCGGTCACCGCTGCGCACCCGGACCACCATCGACCCGTCCGGCTGGAAGAAGACCTGCCGCAGTTGACGTCCCTCCAGCGGCAGCGACACCTCCGCGCCGGTCCGGGTGTCGAGCACGGCGTTGACCAGTAGCTCCCGTGCCGCGTCCCCGTACGTGCCGTTCCGGTCGATCCGCAGGAGCGCGACCCGCCGGCCGTCCGGGGAGAGACTGGACAGGTCGAAGGAGACGTACCGGCTGCCCTTGGTGCCCAGGCCCGGCACCGTCCGGCGCGCCCTGCCGTTCCGGTCGGTGAGGACGATCGTGCCGTCGGAGCCGTCGGCGAACGCCAGCGTCCCGTCCGCCGCGAACACGGCGTGACAGCCGTCGAGGCCCGTCACCCTGGTGAACTTCCCGGAGGAGACGTCGAGCACGCCGGTGGCCGGGTCGTCTCCGCCAGCGTTCAGACGCACGACGAGCTGTTGCGAGTTCGGCAGCCAGACGGGTGACCAGCAGACGTCGTCGACGCCGTCCCGGAGCTTGCGCCGCCCCGAGCCGTCGATGGCCGACACCCACACCGCACCGGTCGTCTCGACCCAGGCGACCCTCTGTCCGTCGGGGGACACCGAGACGTTGACCTGCGCCGGCCCGTACGGGAGACCGAGCAGGCGGACCGGGTCGTCGCCCGGACGCCAGGACTGAAGCCGGACGGTGCTCGTCGGGGACGGGGCGTTCGCCAGGTCGGACGGGCCGTAGACGAGCCGCCCGAAGGTCGCGTCACCGTTCGGCCCCCCGCCTGTGGTTTCGCTGGGACTGGTCGACGGCGTGCTCGACGGCTCGGCGGACGGGGTCGGGGTGGGCTCGACCGGCGGGGCGGTGACTGTGACCGACGGCCCGGCCGGCACGGGCGTCTGGCTGTTCGGCCGGATCGCCAGTGCCGTTCCGGTCGCGGCGGCCAGCACCACCAGCACGGCGGCAGAAGTGGCGGCCGCCCGCTGGAGGCCGAGCCGCCGCGAGGTACGCAGTGCCCGGTCCCGCAGGTCGACCGGGGTGACCTCCTCGGCCAGATCGGCCAGGTCGAAACGCAGTCGGTCCTGGTTCATCGGGCGGTTCCTTCCGTGACGTACAGCTCGGCGAGCTCCGGTGCCACGCTGCGCAGCTTCGCCAGCGCCTTCGAGGTCTGGCTCTTGACGGTGCCGACTGTCACACCGAGCAGGTCGGCGGCCTCGGTCTCGGTGCGGTCCTCGAAGAACCGCAGAACCAGCACGGCCCGTTGTTTGGGAGAGAGCCGGGCCAGCGCGGCCCGGAGGGTCAGCCGGAGCGTGGTCTGCTGGGCGTGGTCGGGGGCCGAGTCGCCTCCGCGCGGCTCGGGCACGTCGCCCGGCATCGACTCGGCCACCCGGCGGCGTCGCCACCAGGAGACCTGCAGGTGGTACATGACCTTCCGGGTGTACGCCTCCGCGTTGCCGGTCTCGTGCAACCGATTCCAGGCACGGTGCGTACGGGCCAACGCGGACTGGACGAGGTCCTCGGCCAGATGCTGGTCGCCGGTCAGCAGGTAGGCGGAGCGCAGCAGCGCGGGCGTACGAGTTCGGACGAACAGGTCGAACTCAGTCAGGAGAAGATCCACACGAGCCGGTCCTTGGGGTCAGGTGGTGCATCGGCGTGACGCCTTCCGAGACGCCACCCGGCCACGCCATGGTTGCCACCTCCGATGGCACTTTCCCGACAGGCTCCGGCCGGTGTCAGCAGTCGAAGACCGACCAGCAGATGTCGTTGCGCAGCCGCTGGTCGTCCAGGACCAGCTCGCGGATCTCGGCCGGAAGCTGATCGCGCTGCCACCGGCACTCGTCGCGCCCGGCCGCCTCGCCGAGACCGGCGGGCACCGCCGCGCGTACCGCCTTGATCGCGTACGCGGCGGCACCGAGTTCGTGGGCGGCCACGTGGGCCACGACGGCGGCCTGTCCGGCGGCGTACGCGGCGTTGCGTGCCGCCCCGCGCAGGTCCCGGGCCGCGCCCATGGCGTGCCCGCCCGCCGCGCGCGCCTCCATCATCCTGACCTCGCCCCGCACCCAGGCGCGGGCGTACGCGATCGCCTCACGCGGGCGGCTGTCGTCCGGCCGGACCGCCTCGAACAGGCCGAGGACGTGCTCCGCGCAGGTGGCGGCCCAGAGCGCCAGCAGATGGTGGTGCTCGTCGGTGAGCGTGCCGCCCCGGCGGATCGTGGTGAACCGGGGATCGCGGACCTTCGGCAGGATCACGACGCGGCCTCCGGCCCGGCGGCGCCCTGGCGCAGGTCGTGGTCGAGTGCGCTCATCAGCCGGGCGACCCGGCTGCCGCCGCCGGTCACCGGCGGATAGCGGCGGAGCACGTCGACCAGCACGGGGGTGGCGAGCTGCCGGTACCGGTCCAGCGCTGCCATGCCGACGATCTCGTCACCGCCGGCCTCCAGTTCGGCGACGCGCGCGGCGTTGGCGGCGGCCCGCAGAATGTGGCCGACCTGGGTGGCCTTCGCGATCGGGTGCAGGTACGCGGCCGCGGCGGCGTCACCGGCGGCCCGGGCGGCCAGGCGCGCGGACTCGGTGGGCGCGGACCGGGCGGCCCGGTGCGCGTCGAGGGACGTGACCCGCTGGAGTTTCGTCCGGGCGGCACCGCGCGCGAACGTCCACGCCGCGTCGACAGCCGCACGGGGACGCGGATCGCCGGGAACCGCCCGCTCGTAGACCGGGAGGACGTCCTCCGCGTGCCGGACCGCGTACCGCGCCACCTCGCGCAACTCGTCCATCGTCAGGTCGAAGTCCCCGGGCGCAGTCATGTCGCGGGCATCGTATCGGTGATGCCGCGCCGGTACGGGCCCCAGCCGACGAACCGCTCGAACAGCTCGCGCGGGGTCGGCCCGTCCTGCGGGTTGAGGCGGAACAGGTCGTGGGTGGCCTCGTGGTAGAGCCCGGACAGGTAGACGGCCAGGTCGACGGGGTGGTCCGCGTACTCGACCTTGAGCAGTAGGCGCGCCTGCGCACAGGGCCACGGCGCGCCGCAGGCGCGGCACAGCCAGAGCGGCCGGATCGGCAGGTGGGCCGGGTGGTCCGGCGGGTAGGGGCGGGGCCGATCGGGGTACGGCCCGAGCCGCGGTACGGGAAGGTTCATGCGTGACAGTCTGCTGATCGCGCCACTACGCTCGGAAGTCCTCGCTGCCGGTCCGGGGAGAGGCCGGGAGACCGGCCGCAATCTGAGGAGGGCGTGTGGAGAACGAGCCGACCGCCGAGCTGATCCGCGCGCAACTGCGGCGGCTGCGGGTGCGGGCCGAACTGAGCCAGGAGGAGTTCGGGAAGCTCGTGCACTTCTCCGGCTCCCAGGTGTCGGCGGTCGAGCTGGGCCACCGGCCGCTCGACAGGTTCTTCCTCGCCCGGGCCGACGAGGTGCTCGGCACCGGCGGACTGTTGATGTCGCTGCTCAAGCTCGCCGAGCGCGACGGCCAGCCGAGCTGGTTCCGCCCCTGGCTCGAAGCCGAACGCCAGGCGCAACAGTTGCGCACCTACCAACCGACCCTGGTTCCCGGACTGCTCCAGACCGAGAACTACGCCCGCGCGATGATCCGCACAGATGACCTGATCACCGATGACGAGGTGGAACGACGCCTCGGAGTGCGGCTGGACCGGCAGTCGATCCTCTCCGACCCGGGCCGCCCGAAGTACATTGCCGTCATCGAGGAGTCCGTTCTACGCCGCGCCGACGAGGGCTACCGCGGACTCATGGCCGAGCAGATCGCGCACCTCGTCGAGTGCGCCGAGCGCCCGCACGTCGACATTCACATCGTGCCGACCTCGGTTACCGTGCACGTCGGCCTGGTCGGACCGTTCGCGCTGGCCCGGGGCACAGACGGCGGCTGGGTCGGCCACCTGGAGAACCAACTCGGCGGCGTCGTGGTCGACAAGGACGAGGACGTGGCTATCCTGCTGTCCAGATGGGAGAGTGTCCGCAGCGAGGCACTACCGCGCCGGCAGTCGGTCGAGCTGATGAAGGACGTGATGACCTCGTGGAGCTGACTGGAGCGATCTGGCGGAAGTCCACACGCAGCGGTACCCAGGGCGACTGTGTCGAGGTGGCGGACAACCTGGCCGCTGTGGTCGGGGTGCGCGACAGCAAGGACCCGGCCGGGCCGGTGCTCACCTTCACACCCGACGCCTGGCGGGCCTTCGTCCGGCTCAGCGGGAGCCGCGCGTCGCGCTGATCAGCACCGTGTGGGCCGATCCGGTGCCACAGCTCGCCCGTGCCGGCCCCGACCTCCAGCACGTCCCCGGCCAGTGGCAGCCGCTCGCCCAGCCAGGCGTACCAGTTCTGCGGATTGGTGCCGTACGCGTGCAGCGCGATGCGAGCGGTCAGGTTGCCGGTTGTCGTCGCGTACTGGCTGGTCGCGCGCGCCGACGCGGTGGCGTCGCCCGTCATGAGAGGTAGAAGCAGAACGGGTGACCATCCGGGTCGAGGAGCACCCGGACGTCGTCCTGCGGCTGGAAGTCGGGCAGCGTCGCGCCCACGGACACCGCGTACGCCACGGCTGCCTCCAGGTCGTCGACCTTGATGTCCAGGTGGACAGACATCTGCTGGTCGCCGGGACCGGCCGGCCACACCGGCCGCACGTAGGCCGGCTCGTCCTGGAACGCCAGCCAGTGGCCGCCCTCCGGCGGGGCGAGGAGGACCCAGTCGGCTTCCTTCTCGCGCCGGATCCAGCCGAGCAGCCGCTCGTAGAACGCGGCCAGGTCCTCTGCGGACGGCGCGTCCAGCACCGTTGTCGTCAGCTTCATCAGCGGTCGCTCAGCCATGCCGCATTCCTACCCGGCACCCGCGACATTTACCGGCCCATCCGCACCATCTCGGCGGGGTGGCGGCATCGACACCAGTCGGATACCGCCACCTCGCCGAGCCGGCGACGATCGGCCCGCACGGACACCGAAAGGGGTCGCCCGGTCCTCCGCTCGCGCCATAAGCTGCGGCAATGCTGCTGCGCATGTCGACCCTGCTGCTCCGGACCCTGCGCGAGGACCCGGCCGACGCGGAAGTGCCGAGCCACCGGCTGCTGCTGCGCGCCGGATACGTCCGCCGGGCCGCGCCGGGCGGCTACACCTGGCTGCCGCTGGGCAAGCTCGTGCTGGACCGGATCACCGCGATCGTCCGGGACGAGATGACCGCGATCGGCGACCAGGAGGTGCACTTCCCGGCGCTGCTCCCGGCCGAGCCCTACCGGACCAGCGGGCGGTGGACCGAATACGGGGACGACATCTTCACGCTCGCCGACCGCAAGGGCGCCGACCATCTGCTCGCGCCGACCCACGAGGAGCTGGCCGCGCTGCTGGTGAAGGACCTGTTCACCTCGTACCGGGACTTCCCGGTGACGCTGTTCCAGATCCAGACGAAGTTCCGCGACGAGGCCCGTCCCCGGGCCGGTCTGCTGCGCGGGCGCGAGTTCCTGATGAAGGACGCCTACTCGTTCGACCTGGACGAGGCCGGGCTCCAGGCCGCGTACGACAGGCACCGGGCCGCCTACGAGCGCGTCTTCACCCGGCTCGGGCTGGACTTCACCACTGTCCACGCGATGTCCGGCGCGATGGGTGGGTCGGCGTCGGAGGAGTTCCTGGCCGCCACGCCGGTCGGTGAGGACACGTTCGTCGGCTGCACCGCCTGCGACTACGCGGCGAACACCGAGGCGGTGGTGACCCGCGCCCCGGCCGCCCAGGACCCGGACGCGCACCCGCCCGCCGAGACGCACGACACCCCGGAGACGCCCACCATCGCGGCGCTGGTCGAGCTGGCCGAGGCCCGCAAGCTGGGCGGGCGCACCGGCTGGACCGCCGCCGACACGTTGAAGAACGTGGTCCTCACCGTCCGCAGGCCCGGTGCCGAGCAGGCTGAACCGCTGGTCATCGGCCTGCCCGGCGACCGCGAGGTGGACCTGAAGCGGGTCGAGGCGGTGCTGGCCCCCGCCACGGTGGCGGTCTTCGAGGACTGGGACGCCCACCCGGAGCTGGTCCGCGGCTACATCGGGCCGCAGATCCTGGCCAAGCACGGCATCCGCTACCTGGTCGATCCCCGCGTGGTGCCCGGCACCGCCTGGCTGACCGGCGCGAACGAGCCGGGCCGGCACGCCACCGACGTGGTCTGCGGGCGCGACTTCGTACCGGACGGCACGATCGAGGCGGCTGAGGTGCGGCCCGGTGACCCCTGCCCGGCCTGCGACGCCGGTGAGCTGACCATCCGGCGGGGCATCGAGGTCGGGCACATCTTCCAGCTCGGACGCCGGTACACCGACGCGTTCGCGGTCGACGTGCTCGGCCCGGAGGGCAAGCCGGTCCGGCCCACGATGGGCTGCTACGGCATCGGCGTGTCCCGGGCGGTCGCCGCGGTGGCCGAGCAGCACCACGACGACCGGGGGCTGGTCTGGCCCGCGGCTGTCGCGCCGTGCGACGTACACCTGGTCGCCGCCGGGAAGGGGCCGCAACTCGACGCGGCGCTCGACCTCGGCCGGCGCCTCGCCGCCGCCGGCCTGCGGGTGCTGGTCGACGACCGCACGCACGTGTCCGCCGGGGTGAAGTTCACCGACGCCGAGCTGATCGGCATTCCGCGCGCCGTCGTGGTCGGCCGACGTCTGGCCGACGGGTACGTGGAACTGCGTGACCGGGCCACCGGTGAACGGGCCGAGGTGCCGGTGGAGGACATCGTGGAGCGTCTGCGCGACGAGGTACGCGCGACGCGCCACGACGGGGTGTAGCGAACGCGGTACCGGGTACCGCATACGGATCGACCGAGGTGTTCGGAGGCTCTCATGTACCGCGTCAGTGACGTGATGACCAGGCAGGTGATCTACCTCCCGGCGGAGACCCCGCTGGACGAGGCGGCCCGGGTGATGAAGGAGTCGGACATCGGCGACGTGGTGGTGACCGACGGCGCCACGCTCGCCGGCATGCTGACCGACCGCGACATCGTGGTGCGGGCGGTGGCCGAACGCGCCGACCCGGGCACCACCACGATCGGCTCGATCATCACCCGTGAGGTGGTCATGATCGAGCAGCACTGCACGGCGAACGAGGCGGCGGCGCTGATGCGCGAGCGCAACATCCGGCGCGTGCTGGTCTGCGACAGCGACCGCAAGCTCGTCGGCATCGTCTCCCTCGGTGACCTCGCCATGCAGCTCGACCCCCAGTCGGCGCTCAGCGACATCAGCGAGGCCGCGCCGAACGCGTGAGAGCGGGCCCGCTCGCGTGACGCGGGGCACCGCCACCGCCGTCGCATGACGGCGCGCGGCGGCGGATAGCCTCGACCCATGCCCGAGATGCCGACGAAGCTGGCCGAGATCGTGGACGAGTTCGCCGCCGCACCGCGCGACGTCGTGCTGGAGATGCTGCTGGAGTTCGCCGACGTGATCCCGCCCCTGCCCGAGGGTGTGAACCGGGAGGAGCTGGAGCAGGTCCCCGAGTGCCAGACCGCGTTCTTCCTGCGCGCCGAGGTGAACGCGGACAAGACGGTCAGCACCGTCTTCGACTGCCCGCCGGAGGCGCCCACCACCCGGGCGTTCGCCGGCATCCTCGCCGAAGGGTTGGCCGGGGCGAGCGCCGAGGAGGTGCTGGCCGTACCGGATGACCTCTACCAGCGGATGGGCCTGGCCCAGGCGATCAGCCCGCTGCGGGTACGCGGCGGCACCGCCATCCTGGCCCGGCTCAAGCGCCAGGTCCGGGAACAGATCTCCTGACCGGCGGGTTGTCGCTGGTCATGGACATCGAGATCTACGCCGACGTGGTCTGCCCCTGGTGCTGGATCGGCAAGCGCCGACTGGAACAGGCGCTGGAGTCGTACGACGGCGAGGTGAACGTCCGGTTCCGGCCGTTCCAGCTCGACCCGACGCCGGTCACCGAGCCGAAGCCGCTGCTGGAGGCGCTCGGCGACAAGTTCGGCGGACGGGACAAGGCCGAGGGCATGGCCGCGCACGTCACCGGCGTCGCCGCGAGCGCGGGCCTGGACCTGCGGTTCGACCGGGCGGTGGCGGCGAACACGTTCGACGCGCACCGGCTGGTGCGTTTCGCCGCCGAGCGCGGCCGTTCCGCCGAGATGGTCGAGCGGCTCTACCGGGCGCACTTCCATGACGGCATCGACGTCGGATCGATCGACGCGCTGGTCACGCTGGCCGGCGAGGCCGGTCTGGACGAGACCGAGGCGCGGGAGTACCTGGAGTCGAACCTGGGCCGCCGGGAGGTCGCCGCCGACCTGAGCGCCGCGCACCAGCTCGGCGTCTCCAGCGTGCCGACGTTCGTGCTGGCCGGAAAGTACGCGGTCACCGGCGCGCAGGAGCCGGAGACGCTGCTCGCCGCGTTGCGCGAGGTGGCGCAGCGCGAAGCGGCAGCCTGATGTTTCACGTGGAACAAGATCGATGCGAATGAGGACCTAGGCCGGCCTGGCCAGGTCCTCCACCACCCTCGCCCCGGGCAGCGCGCCGAGCGCCGGCCCGGGCAGGGCGATCTTGCTGTGCCGTACGCCTGATCCGATGATCACGTGCGGGGTGGCGATCACCCGGGAGTCGACGAGGACCGGCCAGTCCGCCGGCAGCCCGATCGGCGTGATGCCGCCGTACTCCATTCCGCTCAACTCGACCGCCTCGGCCATCGGCGCGAAGCTCGCCTTGCGCACGTCGAGCAGCTTGCGGACCACGCCGTTGACGTCGGCGCGCGTGGTGGCGAGCACGACGCAGGCCGCGTACCGGGTCTCGCCGCCGCGCTTACCGGCGACCACCACGCAGTTGGCCGATTCCTCCAGCCCCACCTGGTACGCCTCGCAGAACGCGGCGGTGTCGGCCAGATCGGCGTCGATCGGGGCGACGAGTACGTCGTCCACGTCCACCGGGGCCTCGGCCGGCCACTCCTGCAGCGCCGCGGCGACCGGCGGGGCCAGCAGGTCGAGCCGTGCCCGGGCCGGCTCCGTCTTCAGCGTCCCCATCATGTCGCGATCCTCGCACCCGCTTCGCGGATCGCCCCTCCGGGCCCCGGCTCCGCCCCTCAGTTGGGATTGCTGAGGAACGCGTTCTCCTGCGCGAAGTCCCGGTTCTCGGCGGTGGTGAGCTGCCGGCGGCGCAGCACCTCGGGACGGTTCGCCTCGGCGTCCTCGATGCCGTGCCGGACGCCGACCCGGATCACGCCGTAGAGGAAGACGAAACCGAAGACATAGAGGAGCACTGTGGCGACGAAGACCAGCATGCGGCCACGGTAGGCCGGTGCGGACCCGACCGGTTCTCATCTTCCGCCGGTTCCCCCGTACGTGTCCGCGAGGTAGTCGGCCCAGGTCCGGGTGCCGGTCGGCGTGGCCGTCGTGGTGAGTCCGCCCCCGCGCAACTCCCGCCCGAGGCGGCCGGGAATCCGGACCGGCAGCAGCGGACGGCGTACCCGGCGGGCCGCGAGCCAGGTGCGGGCCGCCTCGTCGAAGCGCAGCACCTGCGGCCCGGCGAAGTCCTCGACCCGGTGCGACGGTCCGGCGAGCAGCAGCACCGCGAGCCGGTCCGCCACGTCGGCCGGGTCGACCGGCTGGGCGAGTACGGCCCGGTCCCCGATCACCGGGCCGAGGCGGCTCGCGCCTTTCAGCAGGTCCGCCAGGAACTCGGGGAACTGGGTCGCGCGCAGCACGCTCCACGGCACCGACCCGGCGGCCACCACCTCTTCGGCCGCGAGCTTGTGCCGGTAGTAGGGGATCGGCACCCGGTCGACGCCGACGATCGAGACGTACACCAGGTGGCGCACCCCGGCGTGGCCGGCGGCCATGGTCAGTCGGCGGGTGCCGAGCACGTCGATCTCGTGGGTACGCCGTTGCGGCGACGAGGCCAGGTGCAGCACCGCGTCCACCCCGGCGACCGCCTCCGCCAGCCCGGCGCCGGTGGCCAGGTCGGTGCTCACCCACTCCACCCCGTCTCCGGTACGGGGCCGACGGCTGGTCGCCCGGAGCGTGAAGCCCTCGTCCCGCAGCCGGGGCACCACCACCCGCCCGAGCCGTCCGGTCGCCCCGGTCACCAGCACCCGCATCGCCACTCCTCCCAGCCACGCCCTGCCCACTCGGTCCGCATTCAGGACGGCAGCCCGGCCGGGATCGTGACCGCTCGCCGGGCTGTCGGCCCGACGTCGCGCTTGCCGGGCTGCTCCATCACAGTGTGTGAGCCCGGCGCAGGCGACTACCACTGTTGAGCGATATACCTGAGAGTCATAATCATGACCAGGAGTCATACCGCAGTCAGGCGATGCCTTCGGCAGGAGCGTTACTGCGCGTGAGCGGCGACCGGGCCGGCGACGCCTCAGCCCGCCGGGCGAGGCACCACTCGACCGGCAAGGGTCAGGCCGAGCAGGCCGCAGCCCGCTGCCACCGCCAGCGTGGTCGCGTAGCTTGCCGGGCCGGGTGACGCACCGGCGGCCAGGACCGCGCCGGTCAGCGCCAGCACGGTGGCCGCGGCGAGCGAGTCGCCCAGTTGCAGCGCCGAGCTGTTGCGGCCCTGCTCGGCCGGGGCCGACTGCTCCAGGGTGAGCACCGACAGCGACGGGTAGAGCAGTCCCATGCCGAGCCCGGCCACGGCCCAGGAGAACACCGCCGGCAACACCGGCAGCCCGGGCAGCAGCGCCGACGCGACGCCCGCCGTACCGATGGTGATGCAGGCCAGCCCGGCCCGGGGCAGGCTCGCCGCCGACCGGGGCGAAGCGATCCGGCCCTGGATCCACGAGCCCACCGACCAGGACAGCGCCCCCACGGTCAGCACCAGGCCGGCGCCGGTGGGCGAGAAGCCGCGCTCCCGCGACAGCATCAGCGGGATCACCACCTCGGCGGCCACGAACGCCGCCGACGCCAGCGCGCGCAGGCCGATCACCGTCGGCAGACCGCGTGCCGCGCGCAGGAACCCGGACGGCAACAGACGCGGTACGCAGACGAACAGCCCGGCCAGCGCCCCGGCGGTCAGGGCGGCGGCGAGCACGCCGCGCTGCTGCCCCCCGTAGTGCAGCAGTGCGGCGCTCGCCCCCGCCCCGCAGGCCCAGCCGACGCGGGCCATCGCGCCCACGGGCGGCCGGGTCGGCACGGTGCCGGCCAGCGCCTTCAGACCCGGCTGGATCAGCAGCGCCGCCGGAATCGCCACCGCCGGTACCGCGAGGAACACCCATCGCCAGCCCAGATGTTCCACGATCAGGCCGGCCAGCGCCGGGCCGACCAGCGACGGCACCACCCAGGCCGCGGCGAACGCGGCGAAGATCCGCCGCCGCAACTGCTCCGGGTACGCCTGACCGACCACCACGTAGAGCGCCACCGAGACGAGTCCGGAACCGAAGCCCTGCACCACCCGCCCGACGACCAGCATCTCCATGGTCGTCGCGGAACCGGCCACGACCAGCCCGGCGACGAACCAGGCGACGCCGTGCCACATCGCCGGCCGTGGTCCGCGCGCGTCGCACCAGATGCCGGAGGCGACCATCGCCACCACGCCGGAGGCGAACGAGCCGCCGAACGCCAGCGCGTACAGGCCGAGCCCGTCCAGCGCGCGGGCCACCGTCGGCATGGCGGTGCCCACCGCCAGCGCCTCGA
This sequence comes from Micromonospora chalcea, assembly GCF_002926165.1. GTDB lineage: Bacteria > Actinomycetota > Actinomycetes > Mycobacteriales > Micromonosporaceae > Micromonospora > Micromonospora chalcea. The sequence continues at coordinate 22,808 of NZ_MAGP01000002.1, forward strand.
ACGCGAGCAGGGACACCAGGGCGACGCTGCCCACAGTCATCGCCCGAAGGCGCGGCGACCACAGGTCGACGGGTGGATCGGCCGGGAGGGCGGCGGTGCTGGTCATGGGCTACAGCCTCGGACCTCACCCCGGGTTGAGGTCAACTGTGGTCCCCGTCTCGTCCGGCGGGAACGACCGGACCCCGAACTTCTGCCGTCCGGGTGGCATAACGGACGCCGCGCCGGGAAGTCGGGCCGCCGGGACGAGACCGGGAGGCGAGATGGCGCTGGGACGCTTCGCCGGCCTCCTGCTGTCCCCGACGGTCGTACCCACCAAGGTCTCCGAGGTCGCGGGAAGCGTGGGTACGGCCGCCGCCCGGCTGGCCCGGCTCACCGGGCTGACCAGCCGCCGGGTGTGGTCGCAGGACGGCCGCCACCACATCGAGGTGCACGGCGTCTGCCAGGACGGCGGCGACCGGCTCGCCCGTCAGGTCGAGGCGGCGCTGGAGTCGATGCCGGGCGTGACCTGGGCGCGGGTGAACGCGCCGTCCGGCCGGGTGGTGGTGGCGACCGGGGAGCCGGCGCCGAAACTGCGCGATCTGATCGCCACAGTGGCCCGCGTCGAGCAGACCTGCCCGTACGAGCCGGACCCGGAGATCGAGCCGCCACAGCCGCCCGAGGACGGCCCGCGTACCGCGCGCACGTTCGGCGCGCTGCTGTCCGACGTGCTCGGACTGGGCATCTCCGCCGCCACCCGGGTGCTGCCGCTCACCCCCGTGCCGGCCGAGGTCGCCGGGCTGCTCGGCGCTGTCGACCTGCACCCGAAGCTGCACGCGCTGGCCGGGCTGGGCATCCGCGCCGACCCGCGCGCCGAGGTGCTGTTCCCGCTGGCCGAGGCGGTGGTGCAGGGTCTCACCGGCGGCTGGGCCGGGATCGTGCTGGACGGCGCGCAGCGCGTCGTGCAGTGGGGCGAGGGGGCCGCTCAACTGGCCGCGTGGCGGCGGGCCGAGCCACACCTGACCGGTGACCCGGAACGGGCTGTGGCCCGGGTGCCGGACGGCGAGCGGCCGTGCCCGGTGCCGGACGGGCAGCCGGAGCGCTACGCCAAGCGGGTACTCCCGGCCGGCGCGGTCGCCGGAGCGGCGGCGCTGCCGGTGCTGGGACCCAAGCGGGCCGCCGCGCTGGCACTGTCCTCGCTGCCGAAGGCGCCCGGTTCCGGCCGCGAGGGTTACGGCGCCCAACTGGGCCGGATGCTCGCCCGGCGCGGCGTGATCGCGATGGACCGCAGCGTGCTGCGTGAGCTGGACCGGATCGACACGGTGGTGCTGGACGCGGCGGTGCTCGGTTCGGACCGGGGGGTGCTGGCCGACCTGGCGCCGCTGGCCGACGCCGACACCGGGCAGGTCGCCGCCCGGGCGTTCGCGCTGTTCGACCCGGCCGAGCCGGACGCGGTACGCGCCGCCGACGGCTGGCGGATCGGCCCGCTGGACCGGCTCGGCGCCGACGATCCCGGGGACACCGCGGACAGCGCGCGGCTGCGCGCCGACGGTGGACGGCTGCTCGGGCTGGCCGAGAACGGCCGGCTCGCCGCCGTACTGCGGGTAGAGCCCGAGCCCGCACCGGGCGTGGACGCGCTGGCGTCGGCCGCCCGGCAGGCGGGCCTGCGGCTCGTGGTCGGCGGCGCGGACGACGGCCGGTACGACTTCGCCGACCTGCTCGTACCCGGTGGCGCCCGGCTCGCCGACGCGGTGCACGACCTGCAACGCGAGGGCGCGGTGGTGATGGTGGTCTCCGGCGAGCGGTCGGCGCTCGCCGCCTCGGACTGCGGCCTCGGCGTGTACGGCCCGGAGGACCTGCCCCCGTGGGGCGCGCACCTGCTGGTCGGCGACGACCTGCGGGTACCGGCACTGCTCATCGACGCGGCCGGGGTGGCCCGCCGGATGACCGAGCAGAACATCCGGATCGCCATGGCCGGCGCCGGGCTCGGCGCGCTCGGAGCATTCACCGCCGACCGTCGGCGGCTGCCCCGCCCGACGCTCGCGGCGGTGAACGGCGCGGCGGCGCTCGCGTTCGCGCACGGCGTGTTCCGGGCGCACCGGCTGCCGGACCGCACCGGCGTACCGGTGCCCGCGCTCAGCGCCTGGCATCTCATGCCGGTGGAGACCGTCCTCGAACAGCTCGGCACCGACGCGTCCGGGCTGACCGAGAGCGAGGCGACCCGGCGGCGGCGCGTCGAGGTCGGCGACGAGCACGGTCCGGCCGGGCTGCTCCGCTCGTTCGTCGAGGAGCTGTCCAACCCGCTCACCCCGGTGCTGGCCGCCGGTGCGGTGCTCTCCGCCGCGTTCGGCTCACTCGTCGACGCGGCGCTGGTCGGCGGCGTGGTGGGCGGGTCGGCGCTGGTCGGCGCGGTGCACCAGCGCAACACCGAACGGTCGCTGGCCGAGCTGCTGTCCCGCTCGGCGGTCACCGCCCGGGTGCTGCGCGACGGCGCGGAACGGGTGGTGCCCGCCGAGGAGCTGGTACGCGGCGACGTGATCACGATCAGCTCCGGGGACGCCGTACCGGCCGACTGCCGGGTGCTGACGAGTGACGGGCTGGAGGCGGACGAGTCGTCACTGACCGGTGAGTCGCTGCCGGTGGCGAAGAGCCCCGATCCGGTGGTCGCGGCGGCCATCGCCGAGCGGCACTCGATGCTGTTCGAGGGCACCACAGTCGCCGCCGGGCACGGCACCGCTGTGGTGGTGGCCACCGGCGCGGAGACCGAGTCCGGGCGGAGCCTCGCGATGGCCCGGCAGGCCCCGCCCGCCAGTGGTGTGGAGGCGCGGCTGGGCAAGCTGACCAGCAGCGCCGTACCGCTGGCGGCCGCCTCGGCGATCTCGGTGGCCGGTGCGGGGCTGCTTCGGGGCGTACCCCTTGCCGAAACGGCGGCGACCGCCGCGAACCTGGCCGTGGCGTCGGTGCCGGAGGGGTTGCCGTTCCTGGTCAGCGCCGCGCAGCTGGCGGCGGCGCGGCGGCTGGCCGAGCACGGCGCCCTGGTCCGCAACCCCCGGACCATCGAGGCGCTGGGCCGCGTCGACGTGCTCTGCTTCGACAAGACCGGCACGCTCACCGAGGGGAAGCTGCTGCTGGCCGGGGTGGGCACCGGTGACGGCCGGTACGCTGTGCTGGGCGAACTGGACGAGCCGCTGCGGTCGACGCTGGCCGCCGCGGTGCGGGCCACCCCGTCCGCCGCCGACCCGGACGAGTTGCCGCAGCAGACCGACCGGGCGGTACGCCACGGCGCGGACGCCGCCGAGGTGACCGAGCGGACCGGCGCCGCGGAGTGGACCGCCACGGCCGGGCTGCCGTTCGAGCCGTCCCGGGGCTACAGCGCCGCTGTCGGCCGCTCCTCCGGCGGGCTGCTGCTGAGCGTGAAGGGCGCCCCCGAGTCGGTGCTGCCGCGCTGCGCGTCGCGGCGCACCGCCGAGGGGGACCGGCCGCTCGATGCGGCGGGGCGCGAGGAGGTGCAGGCCATGCTGGCCGGGCGGGCCGGTGCCGGGCACCGCATTCTCGCCGTGGCCGAGTGCCGGGTCTCCACCGAGCAGGTCAGCGACGAGCAGGTGAACGGTCTGGTCTTCGTGGGTTTCCTGACGCTCGCCGACGGGGTGCGGGACAGCGCCCGGCCGGCGGTGGCCCGGATCCGGGCCGCCGGCGTACACACCGTCATGATCACCGGCGATCACCCGGCCACCGCCGAGGCGATCGCCGCCACGATCAGCCCGGAGGACGGCGGCCAGCGCGTCGTCACCGCCACCGACCTGGACCGGCTGGACGACGCCGCCCTCGCCGAGCGCCTGATGGCCACCGACGTGGTGGCGCGCTGCACGCCGGCGCACAAGGTACGGATCATTCAGGCTTTGCAGCGCCAGGACCGGACCGTCGCGATGACAGGTGACGGCGCCAACGACGCCCCGGCGATCCGGCTCGCCGACGTCGGTATCGCGCTCGGTCAACGGGGCACACCAGCCGCCCGCGCCGCCGCCGACCTGGTGGTCACCGACGACCGGCTGGAGACGATCATCGCCACGCTGGTCGAGGGCCGGGCCATGTGGTCGTCGGTGCGGCACGCGCTCAGCATCCTGGTCGGCGGCAACCTCGGCGAGATCGCGTTCAGCGTGCTCAGCGCCGCCGCGACCGGCCGCTCCGCCCTGAACGGCCGGCAACTGCTGCTGGTCAACCTGCTCACCGATCTCGCGCCGGCGCTCGCCATCGCGGTACGGCCGCCGGCCGACGACCGCGCCGACCACCTGCTACGCGAGGGTCCGGACTCCTCGCTCGGTGTGACCATGACCCGGGAGATCGGGCTGCGGGCGGCGTCGACCACGCTGGGCGCGACCGCCGGCTGGACGATCGCCAGGTGGACCGGCACCCAGCGGCGGGCCAGCACCGTCGCGCTGGCGTCCCTGATCGGCACTCAGCTCGGCCAGACCGTACTGGCCGGCGGCACCAGCCCCAGCGTGCTCGCCGCCACCGCCGCGTCGGTGGGCGCGCTCGTCGCGGTGGTGCAGACGCCTGGTGTCAGCCAGTTCTTCGGCTGCACCCCGATGGGACCGGTGGGCTGGGCAATCGCCACCGGCTCGGCGCTCGGCGCGACGTTCGCCAACGGCACGCTCACCAAGCTGATGGACCGCATGCCGCAGCCCGGCTCGCACGGGCGTCCCGACGCGGAACAGTTCTAGTGCCAGGTGGCGGCGGCCCGGCGCAGCCGGTCGTTTATCGCGCGGCCCACTCCGGTGTCCGGCACCGGCTCGGCGACGATCTCGGTCACCCCGGCCGCGTCCAGCCGGTGCAGCGCGTCGAACAGTCGCGCCGCCGCCGCGGTCACGTCGCCGTCGGGCGACAGCACCTCCACCGCCGCCCAGTCGCCGTCCGCCGGTGGCTCCCGGAAGGCCAGGAACCCCCGCCGGCCGCCGCCGGGCTCGGCCGCCGCGCCCAACCGCAACGGGGTACGCGGGGCGTAGTGCGCGGCCAGCGTCCCGGGCGCGACGGGCTGACCGGAGCTGCCCTGGCGCACCTCGACCGGGCCGACCGCCTCGATGATCGCCTCGACCGGAAGCGCGCCCAGCCGCAGCACCACCGGCCGGTCGCCCCGGGCGTCCACGATCGTCGACTCGATGCCGCACCGGGTGGGCCCGCCGTCGAGCACCACGTCCACGGCGCCGCCCAGCCCGGCCACCACGTGCTCGGCGCGTGTCGGGCTGAGCTGGCCGAACCGGTTCGCGCTCGGCGCCGCCACCGGCACGCCGGCCGCCGCGATCAGCGCCCGCGCCGACGGCTCGTCCGGTACGCGTACCGCCATGGTGTCCAGGCCGGAGGTGACGATCGGCGGGATGATCTCCGGTCGGTCCACGATCAGGGTGAGCGGGCCGGGCCAGAAGCGCTTCGCCAGCTCGGCCACCGCCGCCGGCACCTCGCCCACCAGCGCGGCCAGGTCGGCGGCGTCGGCCAGGTGACTGATCAGCGGGTCGAAGCTGGGCCGCGCCTTGGCCTCGAAGATCCGGGCCGCCGCCCGCGCGTCGAGCGCGTTGGCGCCCAGGCCGTAGACGGTTTCGGTGGGGAAGGCGACCAGCCCGCCGGCGCGCAGAACAGCGGCGGCCTCGTCGATGCCGCGCTCGGCCGGCAGGACGCGCGGGGATCCGGTGCTCACGCTTCCGACGCTAGCCTGCTCTCTTCGCCGCCCCGGCAAGACCCCGTCGGGTGGCGTTACCCGGCGTCCGTGTCGGGGAGCGTGGGCGCGTCCGTGGGGTAGAGGCCGGCGGCGAAGCCGTACACCTGGTCCCCGGCGCGGGGGATCTGCGCGAACCGCCGGGCCAGCGCCTGCACCTCCGCCCAGAATTCGCGGACGTCCTCGATCGGGATGCGCGCGTGCACGAGCGTGCACCGCAGTTCGTCGGCGGCATCCGCGGCGGCCGCCTCGGCGGCTGCTTCGGCGAGGCCGTTGATCCGGGACACGACCTGCTTGTCCTCTGTCCGGGTGAGCGTGCCGACGTAGAAGGTGCGGGCGACACGCCCGTAGAACCGCTCTTCGATGGCGCGTACCCGCCGGGTCCGCACCACGCGCAGCAGCCCGGCGTCCACCAGTTGGTTCACGTGGTACGCGACGCTGCTCTTCGGCCGGTCGACCGCGCGGGCCAGCTCGTTCACCGTGGCGGCGCGTTCCAGGAGCAGTTCCAGGAGCGTGCTGCGCAGCGGGTCGGCGAGCGCGCGCAACTGCTCCGGGGCGGTGACCACGAGCAGGTCCTCGAGGTCGTAGTCCGGGATCCGCTGATTGACCGACATTTCTCGACCGTTCTAAAATTCTGGTTCGTTCGATAACTCTGGTCTGACAACTCAGGAGTGTAGTGATGGCCGAGATCGTGCTCTTCCACCACATTCAAGGGCTCACCGACGGCGTACGCGCCCTCGCCGACTCCCTGCGCGCCGGCGGACACACCGTGCACACCCCGGACTTATTCGACGGCGAACGGCCGGCCACCATCTCCGACGGCGCCGCGCTGGTCAAGCGCATCGGCGGCGACGTCCTCGACCAGCGCGCCGACGCGGTCGTCGCCGACCTGCCCGCCGACCTCGTCCACGCGGGTGTCTCCTGGGGCGCCGCCATCGCCCAGCGGCTCGCCCAGACCCGGCCCGGCGCCCGGGCCGCCCTGCTCTACGAAGCCTGCCTGCCGGTGACCGGTGAGTGGGCGATCGGCCCCTGGCCCGACGGCGTGGCGGTACAGGTGCACGGCATGGAGCAGGACCCGTTCTTCGGGCTGGAAGGCGACGTGGACGCCGCCCGTGAGCTGGTGTCGATCGTCGGCCCCGAACGCGGCGAGCTGTACGTCTACCCCGGCGACCGGCACCTGTTCACCGACAACTCGCTGCCCTCGTACGACGCCGAGGCGACCGCGCTCGTGGTGAGCCGCAGCCGCGAACTGCTCGACCGGCTCGCCTGACGCCTACTCGTCACCCCGCAGCCGCGCCAACTCGGCCGCGTACTCGGCGTCGGTCAGCACCCCGCGCTCGTACTGCCGGGTCAGCGCGTGGATGTCACGCCGCCGCCCGGCGGCCGGCGCGGGCGGCCGGGTCCGGTCCGGACGGTCGACGCGGACCGGACCCGGCGCCGGGCTCGCCGCCGCGCGCTGCTCCGGGGGCCGGGCCTCGCGGTGGCACTCCCGCAGGTTCGCGAGGATCTCGTCGTAGTGCTCCGGCCAGGTGACCAGCCGGGTCAGCTCCAGGCGGAACGGCCGGACGATGGCGCCGGACTGGATCGGCGTCTGCACCGGCGCGCCGTCGGTCCGCTCGATGACGATCGCGTCGCGTCCCATGTCCAGACCCATTATCGAACTCGCACCGCTGTGGATATCCACAACCGACGCCCACGGCACGGTGGTCGTGTGGAGCAGCGAACGGGAACGTATGCCGACGGGGCTCACCCAGACGCCGAGCATCGCGCGGCGGACCGCGACGGCGAGGACGCCGGCGTTCCACACTCCGAGGACGACCGCCTCCCGTTCCAGGAGACTGCCGCTACGGACCCCGAACACGATGAGCACGAAGTAGCCGACCGCCAGCCCCGCCACGACCATGGAGCCGGAGGTGGCCAGGTCCAGCGAGTACGGGCGCCGCCACACCGTCATGCCGCCAGGGTGACCGATCGTGTCCAGCGGTTCAGCGCGGCGTCAGCGCCCGGCTACCGGTACTGTGCGATCTGGATCAGGTTGCCGCAGGTGTCGTCGAACACCGCGGTGGTCACCGGGCCCATGTCGACCGGCTCCTGGGTGAACAGCACGCCGAGGCCCCGCAGCCGCTCGTGCTCGGCGGCCACGTCGTCGACCGCGAACTGCGTCAGCGGGATGCCGTCGGCCGCGAGCGCCTCCTTGAACGCCTTGGCGGCCGGGTGCGCGTCGGGCTCCAGCAGCAGTTCCACGCCGTCCGGGGCGTCCGGCGAGACCACTGTCAGCCAGCGGTACTCCCCGGTCGGCACGTCTGTCTTCTTCACGAAGCCCAGCACCTCGGTGTAGAAGCGCAGCGCCTTGTCCTGGTCGTCGACGTACACGCTGGTGAGGTTGATTCTCATGGGTTCTCCTGGGTGGGTTCGGCGGACCTGAGCCATCGTTCGGTGACGGCCCGCAGCGGCCGGGTGTCGAGGTGGTGGAACTTGTAGCGACCCTGCCGCCGCGTGACGACCAGGCCGGCGGCCTCCAGGACGTCGAGGTGCTGGGAGATCGCCTGCCGGGACGACGTGACCTGGTGCTTCGTGGCCAGCCGCCCGCAGATCTCGAACAGGGTCTGACCGTCGCGCTCGGTCAGCTCGTCGAGGATCAGGCGGCGGGTGTGGTCGGCCAGCGCCTGGTACAGATCGCCCACGTCACCCACCATATGCAAGTGACGGCTTGCCTATCAAGCGGATTGCCCGCCATTCGGAGGACGACATGCCCGGATACATCCTCACCGGCGCTCCCGGCTCCGGTAAGACAGCGATCCTCCGGCACCTGGAGATCGACGGGTACCCCGTCGTGGAGGAGGCGGCGACCGACGTGATCGCGCTTCACCAGGCGCTCGGACGACCGGAGCCGTGGCGTGAGCCGGGCTTCGCCGACCGGGTGCTGAATCTCCAACGGGAGCGCCGTCGCCGAGCCGCGGCGAACGCCGGCGAGGTCGTCTTCCACGACCGTTCGCCCGTCTGCACGCTGGCGTTGTGCCGCTATCTGGGCCGGGCCGCACCGTCCGCGCTGCTCGCCGAGATCAAGGACATGACGGCGAATCGCCACTACGAACAAACCGCTTTCTTCGTACGCCATCAGGGCTTCGTGGAGGCGACCGCCGCTCGCCGGATCACCTTCGAGGAATCACTCGTCTTCGAGCGGATCCACGAGTTGACCTATCGCGAGGCCGGATTCGACCTCGCCGACGCGCCGGCCGGCCCACTGGCGAGCCGGGTCGCGGCGATAAGAGAGGCGGTTGATCGACTGCACCGTTAGCGCAATCAATGCTCCTTGCATTTCGAAGGGACGCCGGTAACATCTCCATGTTTTGATCTACACGGGGAGGAAAGTCCACATGCGATGGAAAATCCCGGCCGGCGCCCTGGTGGCGCTGGCCTTTGTGATTCCGGCGGCGCCCGCGGCGGCGCAGACCGCAGTGCCCGGGCTGAACGACGCCTGCCAGACAGTCGAACGCAAGGTGTACAAGGATTTCCGCGAGCTCGTCACCATCGACTTGGACACGGCCAACGTTTCCGAGCTGCGGCTGCTGGCCTACCGGCTCCTGGCCGAGGCGCAGGCCGAATCGTTGCCCGTTCTGCCGGGCGAGATCGAGGAGCGGCTGAAGGGCACCTCGGACGACCTTCGCGCATACCTCAAGAACGTGGAGAATCGCTGGGCGACGGCTCTGCGCGTCTCGATCGGCCAGACCATGACGGGTGCCGGCCCCAACGTGCGGGCCGCCGCGCAGAAGGTGCTCGACAACCCGTCCGTCGAGGCCTACCTCGCCTACCTGAACAACGGCCTGTACGAGGCTCGCGCGCTCGACTGCGCATCCCAGCCGACGCCGACGCCGTCTCAGCCCACGACCACGCCGACCGCGACGCCCAGCGCCACGTCGACAGTCGTGCCGCCCCTCAGTCCCTCCGCCAGCGTGGGCGTACCCGGCGGCGACGGTGGTGGCGAGGGTGGCGGCCTGCCGGTGACCGGCTCCGACACCGCGACAGTGGCCGGCATCGGCGGGGCGCTGCTGCTCCTCGGCGGCGCCAGCTACGTCATCGGACGCCGACGTCGTTCCCGCTTCGTCGCATAGCTTCCTGGGCGCGCCCAGCTCGATGTCGCATCGGGCTGGGCGCGCCGCGTTTCCGGATTCCCCCGGTCAGCCGGCGAGCTGCCGCCGCACCGAGTCGGTGTCCATCAGGTACGACATGTGCTTGAACTTGCCGTCCTGGAGCCGGTAGAAGGCGGTCTCGACGAACGAGACCGAGGCGCCGGTAGGCGCCAGGCCGTTCCACTCCTTGACGGGCGTTCCGGTGTCGACGAGGCGGGCGGCGATCCGGTCGCCCTCGACGACCAGATCCTGGATCTCCCAGTGGAGATCCGGCACCGCCTCGACGTGCTTGTAGAACTCGGCCACCATGTCCGCCATCCGGACCGGCGTGCCGTTCATGATCACCTCTTCGTGGGCGAAGTCGGCCATGCGGTCGAACTCCCGCTTGTTCGCCAGATCGACGTACCGCAGGTAGAAGTCACGCAGTTCCTCAGTGGTGGCGCTCATGATCGCTCGTTCCCCTCCGCATATTTTGTACCGCTCGGTTCGGAGCCAACCGTAGCAGAGTTCTGTACCGATCGGTTCATGATCAGGATCACGCCGCGCTCCGAATTCGATTGACCGTGTGATCCGGCGGGTCCTACGGTCGCGTCGATGCGCCCGGGAGAGATCGTCGTCACTGTCGAGCAGGTACGCGCCCTGATCAGCGAGCAGTTCCCCGAATGGTCGAGCCTGCCGATCGTGCCGCAGCCGCTGACCGGCACCGACAACGCGCTGTTCCGGCTGGGCGACTCCCTGACGGCACGGCTGCCCCGGGCGCCGTGGGCGGTCGACCAGGTGACGACGGACGCGACCTGGCTGCCGCGGCTCGCCCCTCATCTCCCGGTACCAGTGCCGGTGCCGGTCGCCGTGGGCGAACCGGGCGGGAACTATCAGTGGCCGTGGACCGTCGTCCCGTGGCTCGACGGGCACAACCCGCAAGCCGGGCAGGATCACGTCGACCTCGCCGTCGACCTCGCCCGCTTCGTACGGGCGATGATCGCGATCGACCCGATGGACGGGCCGGTCAAGGAAGGCATCCAGCGCGGCGTACCCCTGGTGCAGCGCGACGAACTGACCCGCCGGTCGATCGCGGAGCTGGGCGACCGGATCGACGGCCGGGCAGTGACCGCGGCGTGGGACGAGGCGATGGCGACGGACGAGTGGCCGGGACCGCCGGTGTGGCTGCACGGTGATCTGCTGGCGGGCAACCTGCTGGTCGACCGGGGCCGGCTCACCGGCGTGATCGACTTCGGCGGTCTCGGCCGCGGCGATCCGGCCGTCGAGGTGCGACCCGGCTGGAGCCTGTTCGACGCCCGCGCCCGGGCCGCCTACCGGGAGGCGCTCGGGTTCGACGAGGCGACCTGGGTACGCGGTTGGGCCTGGATGCTGTCCGGATCGCTCTACTGGCTGGCGGACCTGTGGGACTCGATCAGCGAGTACGACCGCCGGGACACCATCCGCCACATCGACTACATTCTGCGTCACCGCCACGACTGACCTGCGGGGTCCGGTGTTGCGGGACCGACCGACGGAGGCATGCGCTGTGCGGAAATTGATCTACGGCATGAACCTGACAGTGGACGGCTACGTGTCCGCGCCCGGCGACGACATCGGGTGGGGCGAATCGAGCGACGAACTGTTCCAGTGGTGGCTCGATCAGGAGCGGGCGGTCAGCCTGTTCCTGTACGGACGCCGCCTGTGGGAGAACATGAGCGGCTACTGGCCGACCGGCGACCAGCAGCCGGGCGCCACCCCGGCGCAGATCGAGTTCGCCCGGAACTGGCGGGACACGCCGAAGGTGGTGTTCTCCTCCACCATCGACAAGGTCGACTGGAACGCCCGCCTGTTCACCGGGGACGCGATCGCCGAGATAACCCGGCTCAAGGCCGGGGACGGCGGCCCGATGAGGGTCGGTGGCGCAGCCCTCGCGGGGGCGGCCATGCGGGCCGCGCTGATCGACGAGTACGAGATCGTCACCCACCCGGTCCTCGTGGGCGCCGGCGCGCCGTTCTTCGGCGCGCTGGACGGCTGGTCGAAGCTCGACCTGGTGGAGACGCGGACGTTTCCCGGCGGCGTGACCCTGAGCAGGTACGCGACGAGGCGGTAGCGCCTTCCGGCGGCGGTCAGGGTCCAGCGCCTCCAGCCGGGTGCCGAGCCGGCGGCGTCAGGAGTCCAGTGCCGCTCCCAGATCGCAGAGCCTGGCGCCCGAACCGAGCAGTTCGAGCCGGGCCTTCAGGTCGGCCACGCGCTGCTCGGCCTCGGTGACGATGTGCTCGGCGACCCGACCCCAATCCTCGGGTCCCGGGTCGGCGGGAAGCGCGGAGAACAACTCGGCGATCTCGCGCACCGTCAACCCGACCCGCTGAGCGAGCTTGGCGACATGGATGCGGCAGGCCGCGGACTCGTCGAACCGGCGCTGGTTGCCTGCGGTACGCACCGCGTTGATCACGCCGTGCTTCTCGTAGAACCGCACCGCCGAGGGCGCCACTCCACTGTCGGCGGCGACCTCGCTGACGGTCGCCTATGCCACGACCGGGTTCGTGAGCGTCATGCCCTCACCGTACGCCGCGAGGGGTTGCTTCCCCCCGACGATGCGCGTCGATCCGGCTTGACTTCAACATATGTTCAACCCGCAGCGTGGTGGACATGACCGCTCCGACAGCACATGCCAATCACCACTCCACCACCGCCGCGCAGACCACGACGCGAGTCGCGGTGATCGCCTCCAGCCTTCGCAACGGGCGGATGAGCCCGACCATCGCCGAGTGGGTCGTCGCCGCGCTCCAGCAGAGCAGTGGCGTCAACGTCGACCTGATCGACCTCGCCAGGATCACCCTGCCCGACGACACCCGGCTTTCTCCCGGCGGCGGCCCGAGGACCGAGGTCGCCGACCGGATCGAAGCCGCCGACGCGTTCGTGTTTGTCACCCCGGAGTACAACCACTCCTACCCCGCATCGCTGAAGCGGCTCATCGACTGGCACTACGCCGCCTGGATGCTGAAGCCGGCCACCGTCGTCGCCTACGGAGTCCAGGGCGGGTACGCGGCGATCGAACACCTGCGCGGTGTCCTGGCCGAACTGAACATGGTCACCACGCGACGCTGCCTCGGACTGGCTGCCCCGTGGGAAGCCCTGGACGACAGCAACCGCTTCACACCCGCCGACGGCACGAACAAGGCGCTGGCCAGCGCGCTGGCCGAACGGGCCTGGTGGACCGCCGTCCTCACCGACGCACGCGTCAACCGTCCGTTCCCGGCCTGAGGTCCTCGAACCCCGAACTTCTTCCTTGCAAAGCCCTTGGCTTGGACGACGACCTGCCACAACTGGCGATCGAAGCACTTGACCGGGTCCTCGGCGACGACTCCGAGTGGCGGAGCCTATGGGGTGAGGCGGGAGCGAGTGAGTTCCCGCCGATCAAGAGGTCCTTGTCTTTCCGCATCTATCTGCGCCGTGGTCCGCGCCTCTCACCGGCGCCGACCGATGAACCCATGCTTCACCCGAAACCTGACATCTTGCGTCATATTTCTTTCAACCAGCCGGCCCCGCAAGGTGACCACGGCGTGAGGCGGTCAACGCAGAAGACGAGCCCTGTGAAAGCCTGTCGCGATGTCGCGTGCCCGCCTAGCGCTGACCGCCGGGGTTCTCCTGCTCATCGCCTCGTGCCTGCTGCCGTGCCTGCCGTTCCTGGATCTGTCCGGGATCTCGATGCCCTACCAGGACCCCACTCCCGAGATGCTGGAGAAGCAAGCCACCGACATCACCGCAGCCGAACACAGACTCGCCGTCCACGCAGCCATCGCCGGCGCACTCGCCGTAATCGGCCTGGCAGCATTCATCTACGCCTGGAAGCACAGGCGGGCCCGCAAGGCCGACCACGGAATCTAGGCCAAACGTAAAGCATGTGCTGGGACGGATTCGTCAAGCATGTGGTGGCAGGTCAGGAGACTCCATATGCGGCAGACGGCCGTCACCTAGTAGGCGAGGGAGCGTCACCCGGCCGCGGGGGCGATAACACCATCGTCTGCCAGTTGCGGAACACGAAGCGGTGCACCGACTTCAACCCGACCCATAACGCCGGATAGAGCACGGCGCGGCCGAACCCGTGGACTGTCACCATCGTGGTCCGGGTGACGTGCGTGCCACGGCCAGCAGGGGCCATCTCGAATAGATCCCCGAGATAGTCAACGTAGCGGTGGAAACCGAGATCCGTCGACTCCATGTGGAACGCCAGCCGGGCTGGTGGCTCCCATACGGTGATGCGCTGCCGCACCACCCCTTGCTCCGAGATACACTGCCGGGCCGCGTCTACCTCGCCTGGGCCATCGGGCAACCGGCACATCGTCGGTCGAGGCGTACCCAGGTAGAACACCGGGCACCGGGGCTGCAGTTCGAGGCGTGAGTCGCAGAGTGCCGGCCACAGCACCTCAGGCGGGTGGGGGATCGTCCAGCGCGTACGCACGATCACGCCTCCGACGGTAGTCCCACCGTCAACGGTGCAAGAGCGTCTAGCCGGACGTGTCACGGGCCCTGACCTGGCCAGATGATGTGGTGGAGCCCAGGGGACTCGAACCCCTAACCCCTGCCTTGCAAAGGCAGTGCTCTGCCAGTTGAGCTAGGGCCCCGTGTCGGCGCGCTCAGCGCAGGTCGGGCGCGGTGGTCGCCTCGTGCCACAGGGCGCGCTCGTCGTTCGACGCCTTGACCTTCTTGGCCACGACGGCGGCCACACCGACGATGCCGGCCAGGATCAGGAGCTTCTTGAACATGTGCTTGACCCCTCGTGCTCGACTGCCGTCGGACGATGTGCGGTGGGGCTAGCTGGAATCGAACCAGCGACCTCAGAGTTATCAGCTCTGCGCTCTAACCGACTGAGCTATAGCCCCGCGTGGCGACGAGCAAGGTTAACCCATCGCCTCCGCCGCGCCCAAATCGGGGGGTCCGTGGCGGAAGCACCCGCGCCACCCCGAACCTACCCGGACGCACGACGCCGGGGCGACCGCTTTGCGCGGCGCCCCGGCGTCGACCGAATCAGTCCCGCTCGGCGAGCGTCAGCTCGATCCCGCCGACCAGGTCGGCGCAGACGTTGTAGACGAACGCGCTGAGCGTGGCCAGCGCGGTGAACAGCACGACGTTGACCAGGCCGATCAGCGCCGACGTCAGGATCACGCCCTTGGCGGTGATCCGGAAGCCGCCGCCGCCCTGGCCGCCGCCGGCGTTCACCAGGTCGGTCAGGCTGTCGTTGACGCTCTTGAACACGCCCATCGCGTCCAGCGCGAGGTAGAGCACCGAGGTCGCCACGACGACCACGATGAAGAGCACCACGGACACCGCGAACGCGAACTTCATCACGGACCAGGGGTCGATCCGCTTCAGGTTCAGCCGGGCCCGTCGCGGCCCGCGGGACGCGGCCGAACTGACCGAGGTACGCGCGGCGCGTACCGCCTCGCCCACGCGCGCGGCGCCGACTGCGGCCGCGCCGCTGACGCCCGGCGGCAGGCCCCCGCCGTTCGCGGGCCGGGACTGGCCGGTGGCGCCGGTGGTGGTCGGCCGGGCGCCGTCGGGCGATGTCTTCGGCGCGGTGCCCAGGCCGGCGCCGATACGCGGCTGGGTGCCGGTCGTACCGGTGGAGGCCCGGCCGGCCGCGGCCGGTGGCTTGATCGGCTGTGTGCTCGTGGCGTTCGCGGGCTTGGCCGCCGGAGCGGCCAGACCGTTGGCCGACGTCGGCGCGTCGACCTTTGTCTCGGCCGACGAGTCCCGGGAACCCGAGTCCTCGCCCGGCTTGTCCGGAGGCGGCGCCATGCCGGGGGCGCGGGTGAACTTCGGGGCAGGCGCATCGGCGGGAACCGTGGCCCGGCCCACAGCCGCACGGCCGGTAGCTGGTGTACCGCCCTGCGCAGCCTCCTCCTCGGCCGGGGTGGCCGAGGTCCCCTTGTTCCCCGACTTCGCCTGTGTCTCCGTCATCAACTAGTCCTGTTCGTCAGGCTCGTCGGCATTGCGAGCAATCGCCACGATAGTCACGCCGTCCGGGAGGTCCATCAGCTTGACCCCCATTGTGTTCCGGTCACGCGTACGGCGTACAGGCTTCACCGGAGTCCGGATGACGCCGCCGTTGCTGGTGATGGCGAACAGCTCGTCCTCCGGATCGATCACTACCGCGCCGACCAGGCCACCGCGTCGCTCGGTGATCTTCGCGGTCAGCACGCCCTTACCTCCCCGGCCCTGCACCGGGTATTCCTCGATCGGGGTACGTTTCGCGTAACCCCCGTTCGTCGCGACCAGAACGTCCAGACCCTCTCGCACCACCTCGACCGCGAGCAACTCGTCCTCGCCGCTGAAGCGCATGCCGATCACACCGGACGTGGCCCGGCCCATCGGACGCAGCGCCTCGTCGGTGGCGTTGAAGCGGATCGCCTGGGCGTTCTTCGACACCAGCAGCAGGTCGTCCTCCGGAGCGGCCAGGACCGCACCGACCAGCTCGTCCTCATCGCGCAGGTTGATCGCGATGATGCCGCCGGAACGGTTGGAGTCGAACTCCTCGAGCCGCGTCTTCTTCACCAGGCCGTTCTTCGTGGCCAGTACCAGGTAGGGCGCCACCTGGTAGTTCGGGATTTCAATGATCTGCGCGATCTGCTCGTCGGGCTGGAACGCGAGCAGGTTGGCCACGTGCTGGCCCTTGGCCACCCTACTGGCCTCGGGAAGCTCGTACGCCTTCGCCCGGTAGACCCGACCCTTGTTCGTGAAGAACAGGATCCAGTCGTGGGTAGAGCATACGAAGAAGTGGCTGACGATGTCGTCCTGGCGGAGCGTCGCCCCGCTGACGCCCTTGCCGCCACGCCGCTGCGACCGGTAGAGGTCGACCTTCGTCCGCTTCGCGTACCCGGTGCGGGTGATCGTCACGACCACGTCCTCGCGGGCGATGAGGTCCTCCATCGAGACCTCGCCGTCGAACGGGACGATCTTCGTACGCCGGTCGTCGCCCCACTTCGCGACGATCTCGCCCAGTTCCTCCGAGACGATCCGCCGCTGCCGCTCCGGCTTGGCCAGGATGTCCTTGAGGTCGGCGATCTCCAGTTCCAGCTTCGCCAGGTCGTCCAGGATGCGCTGCCGCTCCAGGGCGGCCAGCCGGCGCAGCTGCATGTCCAGGATCGCGGTCGCCTGGACCTCGTCGATGTCCAGCAGCCGGATCAGGCCCTGCCGGGCGTCCTCCACCGTGGGCGAACGCCGGATCAGGGCGATCACCTCGTCCAGCGCGTCCAGCGCCTTGGACAGACCGCGCAGGATGTGCGCCCGCTCCTCGGCCTTGCGCAGCCGGAACGCGGTCCGCCGCCGGATCACCTCGATCTGGTGCTCGACGTAGTACCGGATGAACTGGGCCAGGTTGAGCGTGCGCGGCACGCCGTCGACGAGCGCCAGCATGTTGGCGCCGAACGTCTCCTGGAGCTGGGTGTGCTTGTAGAGGTTGTTCAGCACCACCTTGGCGACCGCGTCGCGCTTGAGCACGAGCACGATCCGCATGCCGGTACGCCCGGAGGACTCGTCGCGGATGTCGGCGATGCCGGCGAGCTTGCCCTCCTTGATCAGCTCGGCGATGCGCTCGGCGAGGTTGTCCGGGTTGACCTGGTACGGCAGCTCGCTGACCACGAGCGCCGGCCGGCCGCGCTTGTCCTCCTCGACCTCGACCACGGCGCGCATCCGGATCGAGCCGCGCCCGGTCCGGTACGCGTCCTGAATGCCCGCCTGGCCGACGATCAGGCCGTGGGTCGGGAAGTCCGGGCCCTTGACGATCTCCAGCAGGGCTTCCAGCGTGGTGGCCTCGTCGGCCTCCGGGTGCTCCAGGCACCACTGCACCGCCGCGCCGATCTCGCGCAGGTTGTGCGGCGGGATCTTGGTGGCCATGCCGACCGCGATGCCCTCGGAGCCGTTGATCAGCAGGTTCGGGATCCGCGACGGCAGGATCGTGGGCTCCTTGGCCCGGCCGTCGTAGTTGTCCTGCAGGTCGACGGTGTCCTCGTCGATGTCCCGCAGCATCTCCATCGCCAGCGGGTCGAGCTTGCACTCGGTGTTGTGGCTGACGAAGCCGTCGGAGACGAACGAGTGGTCCTCGGTGTCCACCCGAATGCTGTAAACCGGCTGCAGTCCGGCGTCGGTGACCTCGGTCACCTCGGCGTAGTAGAAGCGGCCGTCGACGAGCGGTTCGACCACGTCGAGGATGCCCGGCTCGGTGATCCGGGCCGCGATCTCGTCGCGGTCCCGCTCCCAGCGCTCGATCCGGTCCACGTTGTGCCGGCGCAGCCAGTCGCGCTCGGTCCAGCGGCTAGCGCCGTGCTCGCGGACGAACTCACCGACGAACGGCACGTGATCGCCGGAGAGCGCGGTGCTGCTGGCCGGCACCTGGGCCAGCTCGGATTCCAGCTTGGCCTGCTTGCGGCCGAGGAAGCCGACGTGGGCGGCGAAGATCCGGGCGTCCCGCCGGTTGGTGACGACGACCTTGATCTCGCCGTTGTCGTACCGGCACTGCCGGCTGACCACGCCGAACTCCAGCAGCAACTGCTGCACCTCGCGGGCCAGCCGCTCGCTGCGGGTCGAGTAGGAGACCTGGATCGTGTGGCGGGGCAGCAGCGACGACGAACCGTCGCCCTCGAACAGCGCCTGGAGGAAGGCCCGCTTGACCGCGGCCGGTCCGCGCCAGACGAACTCCGGCACGAACTTGCCGGCGCTCCGCGCGCCCACCATCTCGCCGAGCACGCTTGCCCGGAGCGCGATGAGGTCCTGTACGTCGAGCTCGTGCAGCGTGCTGCCGGAGGCGATGACCCGCTCGGCGACGTACCGGGGGCCGCCGACCGCGAGGTCGTAGGCGGTGAGGACCCGGACGAAGAACTCCCGGTCCACGTTGTTGAAGCCGGCCCGGTTCTCCGACACCCAGCCCTCGGACACGAAGGCGCCGGCCAGCACGGCGGCCTCGACGTGCTCCAGCATCGGGTAGCCGATCTCGTCCGGCACCGTGCGCTGGAGGACCACCCGGTCGCCCGGGGCGATCTCGGCGAGCAGCTTCCACAGCAGGGTCGGCACGCCGGCCACGTTCACCAGGCAGAGCACCGGGTGGTTGTGGGTGCCGGTCAGTTCGTACCCCTCGCGGGTGCGCAGCCGCAGCGTCGGGTGCTCGCCGGAGTGGAAGAACTTGGAGGCGCGGACCAGGTCGCCGTTGCGGTCGCGGACCTTGAGGTCGACGTCGGTCTCGCTGCTCGGCGCGGCGTCCGGCACGATGTCGCCGATCCGGACGGTGCCGTCAACGGTACGAACCCGGACATCTGCCGTGACGCAGTACCTCATGGCGGCAGCCGGATCGTTACCGGGCGAGCCGAAGTTGCCGTTGCCGTCGACCAGCGGGTAGCGCAGCGACCACGGCTGCGCCATCCGGACCAGCGCGTCGTAGATGGCCGAGTCGCCGTGCGGGTGGAACTGGCCCATCACGTCGCCGACGACGCGGGAGCACTTCACGTACCCGCGGTCCGGCCGGTAGCCGGAGTCGAACATGGCGTAGAGGATCTTGCGGTGGACCGGCTTGAGCCCGTCCCGGACGTCCGGCAGGGCCCGCCCGACGATGACGCTCATCGCGTAGTCGAGGTACGAGCGCTGCATCTCGACCTCGAGGCCGACCGGCTCGATCCGGTCGTGCTGGACGACCGCGGCCAGTGTCTCCGGGGTCTCCGGCTCGTTCGGGGTGGACTCGGGAGTATCGGTCACTGTTAACCCTTATCAGACTCTTCAGTCATGGTCTCGCTGTGGATAACGGCTGTGGAAAGCGTTCAGACTGTGGATAACTCTGTGGACTACCGGGCCGGCCGGTGGATCAACGGCCGGCCCGGCGCGTCCGTCAGATGTCCAGGAACCGCACGTCCTTGGCGTTGCGCTGGATGAACGACCGACGTGCCTCGACGTCCTCACCCATCAGGACGCTGAACAGCTCGTCCGCGGTTGCGGCGTCGTCGAGCGTGACCTGGCGCAGCGTGCGCGTCGCCGGGTTCATCGTGGTCTCCCACAGCTCGGGGTAGTTCATCTCACCGAGACCCTTGAACCGCTGGATGTCGTCCGGGCGGGCGTTGGGCTTCTTCTGCTGGCGCAGCGCGATCAGCCCGTCGCGTTCCCGGTCCGAGTACGCGTACTGGGCGTCGTCGCCCTTCTTGTTCCACTTGATCTTGTAGAGCGGCGGGGCGGCCAGGTAGACGTGCCCCAGCTCCACCAGCGGCCGCATGAACCGGAACAGCAGCGTGAGCAGCAGCGTCTGGATGTGCTGGCCGTCGACGTCGGCGTCGGCCATCAGCACGATCTTGTGGTAGCGCAGCTTCTCGATGTCGAAGTCGTCGTGGATGCCGGTGCCCAGCGCGGTGATCAGCGCCTGCACCTCGTTGTTCTTCAGCACCCGGTCGATGCGGGCCTTCTCCACGTTGAGGATCTTGCCGCGGATCGGCAGGATCGCCTGCGTACGCGGGTCGCGGCCCTGCTTGGCCGAGCCGCCGGCCGAGTCGCCCTCGACGATGAAGACCTCGGACTCGCGCGGGTCGGTGGACTGGCAGTCGGCCAGCTTGCCGGGCATCGAGCCGGACTCCAGCAGCGACTTGCGCCGGGCGAGCTTGCGCGCCTGCTGGGCGGCGATGCGGGCCCGGGCCGCCTGGGATGCCTTCTGGATGATGATCTTCGCCTCGGCCGGGTTGCGGTCGAACCAGTCGACGAGCGACTCGTTGCAGACCCGCTGCACGAAGCCCTTGACCGGGGTGTTGCCCAGCTTGGTCTTGGTCTGGCCCTCGAACTGGGGGTCGGTGAGCTTGACCGAGATGATCGCGGCCAGGCCCTCGCGGATGTCCTCACCGGAGAGGCGCTCGTCGCCCTTGAGCAGCTTCTTGTCGGCGCCGTAGCGGTTGACGACGCTCGTCAACGCGGCCCGGAAGCCCTCCTCGTGGGTGCCGCCCTCGTGGGTGTTGATGTTGTTGGCGAACGTGTAGACCGACTCGCCGTACGACTCGTTCCACTGCATGGCGATCTCGACCGACATGCCGGTCTCCTCGGCGCCGAACTCGACCACCGTCTTGTGGATCGGGCTCTTGGAGGCGTTGAGGTGGCGGACGAAGTCGGCGATGCCGCCCTCGTAGTGGAAGGTGACCTCGCGGGTCTTGCCGTCCTCGTCCTCCGGCACCCGCTCGTCGAGCAGGTGGATGGTGAGGCCCCGGGTGAGGAAGGCCATCTCCTGGAGGCGCCGGTAGATGGTGTGGAAGTCGAAGTCGACGGTCTCGAAGACGTCGGGGTCGGGCCAGAAGGAGACGGCCGAACCGGTGCGGTCGGTCTCCTCGCCCTTCTCCAGCGGCGTCGGCTTGGAGTGGTCGTAGCGCTGGCGCCAGACGAAACCGTCCTTGTGGATCTCGACCGCCATCCGGGTGGACAGCGCGTTGACCACGGAGACGCCCACGCCGTGCAGGCCGCCGGAAACCGCGTACGCCTTGCCGTCGAACTTGCCGCCGGCGTGCAGCACGGTCAGCGCGACCTCGACACCCGGCTTCTTCAGCTTCGGGTGCAGGTCGACCGGGAAGCCACGGCCGTTGTCGGTCACCCGGACGCCGCCGTCGGCCAGCAGCACCACGTCGATGGTGTCGCAGTGCCCGGCCAGCGCCTCGTCCACCGCGTTGTCGACGACCTCCCACACCAGGTGGTGCAGACCGCGCTCGCCGGTGGACCCGATGTACATACCGGGGCGCTTCCGGACCGCTTCCAGGCCTTCGAGAACGGTGATGGACTCGGCACCGTACTTCTTGTTGTCCTCCGCTGCCACGCTCGGCCACTTTCTCGCACCGGCCGCGCGTGGGCGCGGGGGCGCGGGTTCGGCGGACAGGACGCGACGTCGGCGCGCACGGACCGCCCCTGGGATCACCAGGCACGGATCGTGTACGCCGGGCGCCACGGTTGCCCGCGGATCGCGATCGGCTCGGACCCGAGGCGGGACTATGATCGAGGGCCCGGAGGGCCCCTGCCCGTCGCTCCGTCTCGGGTCTTTCGTCTCGCTCCCAATCTTACTGTGCGGAGCCGACCAAACCGCCACTCGGCACCCTCTCCGAGGCGGCTGAGAATGCCGTAGCCGGACGAACCGCGCCTCCCGCGACTCCCCCTACACGCCAACGGGGCACCGCCGCGCCACCGGCCACCGTGAGCCGTGACGATCATCCGACCGGTGATCGGCTGCTGTCCCGACCGGGGGTCGCGGCCGGGTCCGGCGTGCCGTAGCTTTTGCGGCGCCGCCGTTGCGGTCTTGATCTTTCGCACCCGCAACCGGGACGATCGTCGAAGATGGTCCGAAAACGCTTGGTGAGAGGTGACGCCCGATGGGGCTGGACAACGTCGCGGTGCACTGGCCGCGGACCGGCCGCTTCTACGACCCGGTCGCGCCGGCCGAGTTCGTGGACTTCGGCGAGATCGTGGACGTGCCCCGGATCTCCGCGCCGACCGCCGCGCTCGCCGAGCTGATCGCCAAGACCGGCACGGTACGGGCGACCGCGTACACCGAACTGGTCGACCTGATCCTCGGGCTGGAAAATGTGCTCTACGCCACGGAGAACTCGGCCGAGGACGAGGACCCGGTGATCGACCCGGACGGCTGCTCGTGGATCGCCGAGGGCCTGGAGAAGTTCGTCGCCCGGCACCGGCCGTACGGCGAGGCGGTCACGTTCGAGTCGGTGAGCGAGGTGCTGCGCGCGTTGCTGGGTGACGGGCGGCTCGCCGAGCAGCAGCTCCGCTGGCTGGACAGCCGGCTGGACCGGCTGCGCGACGAGAGCGGCGACCCGCCGCAGTGGAACTTCACCTGCGCCGAGCTGAGCGTGCTGGCGGCCTTCTACCGGCGCTGCGCGGAGCGCGGCTTCGCGGTCTACGCCGACGCCTGACCGGGCGCCGCAGCGCCGGAAGAAGACGTGGCCCGGTTGGCGGCCGCGATCACCTCGGTCAGCGCCGTGTGCAGGTGCCGCAGGTCGGCCAGCGGCAGACCCAGGCGCTGCACGATGGCCGGCGGGATCCGCTCGGCCTGCGTCCGCAGCGCCTGCCCCTCGGCGGTGAGCGAGACGGCCAGACTGCGCTCGTCGGCGGCGTCGCGTTCCCGCCGGATGTAGCCGGCCGCCTCCAGCCGCTTGAGCAGCGGTGACAGCGTGCCCGGGTCGAGCTGGAGCAGCCGGCTCAGATCCCGCCCGGACAGCGGCGCGTGCTGCCAGAGTGCCAGCATGACCAGGTACTGCGGGTGGGTGAGCCCCATCGGCTCCAGCAGCGGGCGGTAGACCGCGACGACGCTCCGGGCGGCGACCGACAGCGCGAAGCAGACCTGCTGCTCCAGCGCCAGGGGGTCCTCCTCGATCGGGTCGGTCACCTCGTCCTCCTCGTCGTCGTTGCGATCCTAGCAACGATTGGTGTACCAATGGTTTGCACACGAACCATTGGAGGGCGGCGGGATGAGCGACGACGAGCAGGTGGGCGACGCCTCCGGCAAGGGTGGCCGCCTGTTGGGCTGGGTGTTCCAGAACCTCGCCGGCCCCTCCCAGGTCCAGGGCGCGGTGCAGGGCGGCTCCCGGCTGGCCCGCGAAGCCTGGAAGCAGGACCTGGAACGCCGCAAGCAGTGGAGCCGCGAGCAGCGCGAACTCAAGCGCGCCCGGCGGGAGGCCCAGCGCTCGGGCGGCGACGGTCAGCCGTAGGTGTCGCGGGGCCCGCGCCCGCGTACCCGCCGGGGGCCGCGCGACCACGACGGCGCAGCCGGGCCGTGAATGTGCAGCTTGCGCACCACGTTGTGGCCGACCTCGCGGGCGATCTGCTGCAACAGCGAGCCCGCCAGCAGACGCAACTGCGTCGCCCACGCCGTCGAGCGCGCCTCCACCGTCAGCTCGCCGTCCTCCAGCTTCACCGGGCGGCTGTGCTGGGCGACCTCCGGGCCGACCACCTTCTCCCACGCGCCGAACACCGTCGCCTCGGCCGCCGGCTGCTGCCAGCCCCGCGCCTTGACCAGCTTGTCCAGCACCGCACCCAGCGGCTGCGGGTCGCGCGGGTCCGGCCCCGGGCCGGAGTAGCCGCGCAGCCGCTTCTCGCCGTCGCCGCGGACCGCGCCGCGCCGCCGGGGAGCCGCCGCCTGCCGCCGGGCCTTCGCCGCGTCAAGCACAGCCCGCGCCAGTTCCGGCCCGGTCGCGCCCTCCGGCAGGTTCGCGCCCGGCTCGCCGTCCGCGGGCTTTCCCGGGGTACGCGCGTCGCGTCCCGGCCCGAGCCGCGCGGGCGGTAGCTGCACCTCGTCGTCAGACACGTCGCACCGTCCCGTCGCCCACCGCGTACCGGGTGCCGCGCAGGGTCGCCGGCACGTCGTCGTCCACAGCGCAGGTGACGAGCAGCTGGCTCGCGCCGCCCACCAGCTCGGCCAGCCGGTCCCGCCGGCCGGTGTCCAGCTCGGCGAAGACGTCGTCGAGCACCAGCACCGGCTCGATCCCGTCGGCGCGCAGCAGGTCGTACCCGGCCAGGCGCAGCGCCAGCGCGTAGGACCACGACTCGCCGTGGCTCGCGTACCCCTTGGCGGGCAGCGGGCCGAGGGTGAGCGCCAGGTCGTCGCGGTGCGGGCCGACGAGCGTGGTGCCGCGCTCGATCTCGGCGGCGCGGTTCGCGGTCAGCGCGGCGGCCAGCGCCTCCGCCAGCGCCGCGCGGTCGGCGCCGGGTTCGGGCAGCTCGACCGAGGGCCGGTACGCGATGCCCGCCGCGCCGCGGCCGGCCGCCACCGCGTCGTACGCCTTCGCCACGTGCGGGGTGAGCGCGGCGACCAGTTCCAGGCGGCCGGCGAGCAGGTCCGCGCCGTGCTGGGCCAGATGCGCGTCCCACACGGCCAGCGTCGACAGGTCACCGCCGCGTGTGCCACCGGTCTTGCGAGCGAGGTACGAGGTACGCAGCAGCGCGTTGCGTTGCTTCACCACGCGCTCGTAGTCGGCGCGTACCCCGGCGAAGCGGGGCTGGCGGGTGACCAGCAGGTCGTCCAGGTAGCGGCGACGTTCCGAGGGGTCCCCGCGGACCAGTTC
The DNA here is from genome assembly GCF_002926165.1 of Micromonospora chalcea. GTDB lineage: Bacteria > Actinomycetota > Actinomycetes > Mycobacteriales > Micromonosporaceae > Micromonospora > Micromonospora chalcea. The sequence goes on from NZ_MAGP01000002.1 coordinate 47,671, forward strand.
CAGGTCCTCCGGCGCGAACAGCACCAGGCGCAGCGCGCCGAGCACGTCTCGGGCGCGCCGGGCCGGGGACCGGCCGAGGCGGGCCCGGTTGGCCTTGCCCGGCACGATCTCCAGCTCGACAAGCAGTTCCCGGCCCTCGTGCACCACCGCGCAGCGGATCACCGCCGAGGTGGCGCCCATCCGGACCAGCGGGGCGTCCGTGGCGACCCGGTGCGAATCCAGGGTCGCCACGTAGCCGAGCGCCTCGACCAGGTTCGTCTTGCCGACGCCGTTGGCGCCGACGAGCACGTTCGGCCCCGGCTCCAGGTCCACGCCGACGCGCTCGTACGAGCGGAAGTCGACCAGTTCGAGCCGGCGGACGTACACAGGCTGTGGATACCGGTCAGCGCTTGTGGACGGCGTGGCCGCCGAACTGCTGGCGCAGCGCGGCGACGGCCTTCATGGCGGGCGAGTCGTCCTGCCGGGACGCGAACCGGGCGAACAGCGACGCGGTGATGACGTTGAGCGGCACGGCGAGCCGTACCGCCTCGTCCACGGTCCAACGGCCCTCGCCGGTGTCCTCCGTGTAGCCGCTCAGCTCGGCCAGCTCCGGGTCCTCGTCCAGCGCCCGGTCCAGCAGGTCGAGCAGCCAGGAGCGGACCACGGTGCCCTCGCGCCACGACTTGAACACGCCGGGAACGTTCGTGACCAGCTCGGAGGCGGTCAGCAGCTCGTAGCCCTCGGCGTAGGCGTGCATCAGGCCGTACTCGATGCCGTTGTGCACCATCTTGGCGTAGTGGCCGGCGCCGACCGGGCCGGCGTGCACGAAGCCGAACTCGCCCTCGGGCTTGAGCGCCTCGAAGATCGGCATCAGGCGCTCGACGTGCTCCTGCGCGCCGCCGACCATCAGCCCGTACCCGTTCTGCCGGCCCCAGACGCCGCCGGAGACGCCGACGTCGATGTAGCCGATGCCCTGCTCGTTCAGCCGCTCGGCACGCGGGGCGTCGTCGCTGAACCGGGAGTTGCCGCCGTCGATGATGATGTCGCCCTCGCCGAGCACCTCGGCGAGCTCGTCGATGGTGGCGTCGGTGACGCCGGCGGGAACCATGACCCAGACCGCGCGGGGCGACTGGAGCTTCTCGGCCAGCTCAGTCAGGCTCGCGGCGTCGCTGATCTCCGGGTTGTGGTCGAAGCCGACCACCTCGTGCCCGGCGGCGCGCAGCCGCTCCCGCATGTTGCCGCCCATCCGGCCGAGTCCTACCAGGCCGAGCTGCATCTGCTCCTACCTCCGTACGTCAGGGTCGTGCTGCCTGCGATCAGCGGGACACGCGGATCGGCATGATGAGGTACCGGTACCCCGGTATGACCTCGCCATCCTCGCCGGCCGGGGAAATGACCGCGGGCTTGAACGCGTCGACGAACCGGAGCAGGGCGTGCTGGGCGCCGAGGTTGGACAGGCCGTCGATGAGGTACTGCGGGTTGAAGCCGATGGTGAGCGGCTCACCGGTGAAGGTGGCCTCCATCGCCTCGCTGGCCCGGGCCTCCTCGGTGCCGCCCGCCTCCACCACGAGGCCGTCGGCGCTGAAGCTGAGCAGCACGGGGGTGGTGCGCTCGGCGACGAGAGCGACCCGCTTGACCACCTCGATGAGCGTGGCGACGGCGACGCGGGCCTCGGCGTTGTGGTCGGCCGGGAACAGCGAACGCACCGGCGGGTAGTTGGCGCCGTCGAGCAGGCGGCTGGTGGTCCGGCGGGTGCCACCGGAGAAGCCGATCATGCCTTCGCCGGCGCCGCCGGAGGAGAGCGCCATGGTGACGTGGCCGCCGAGCGGGCCGAGCGCCTTGGCGGTGTCGTGCAGCGTACGGGCCGGCACCAGCGCGTTGAGGCTGATCTCCGGGTCGTCCGGGTTCCACTCCATCTCGCGCAGCGCGAGGCGGTATCGGTCGGTCGCCAGCATGGCCATCGTGCCGCCGCTCAGCTCGAGGCGTACACCGGTCATCATCGGCAGCGTCTCGTCGCGGCCGGCGGCCACCGCAACCTGGGCCACGGCCGTGGCGAAGGCCGCGGCGTCGACGGTGCCCGCGCTCTCCGGCATCTCCGGCAGCGTCGGGTAGTCCTCCACCGGCATGGTGGGCAGCGTGAAGCGGGCGCTGCCGCAGACCAGCTCCAGGTGGGCGCCGACGGCGGCGATGTCCACCGGCTTGGCCGGCAGGGCCTTGGTGATCTCGGCGAGCAGGCGGCCGGAGACCAGGGCGGCGCCGTCCGCGTCACCCTGCACCTCGACCGTCACCTGGCTGGAGACCTCGTAGTCGAAGCCGGAGACCTGCAGGTTGCCGTCGGTGACGCGGAGCATCACCCCGGCCAGCACCGGTACGGAGGGCCGGTTGGGCAGGCTCTTGGCGGTCCACGCGACCGCCTCGGCGAGCGCGTCGCGCTCCACTCGGAACTTCATCAATGCCTCCGCGTCGACGTCAGCGACAACTCTCTCATGCCGACCGCTGCCACCCGTCCCGCCCGACCGTGCGGGTACCCATCGCACCTTAGGGCGCGCGGGCATCGGCTGTGCGCCCGACCCCGTGGATCCAGGTGCCCGGGGTGACTGCCGACGGCAGCGCTCCGGCCCGATCCACAGGAAGTCCAACGGTGATGATTGGTTTTTGTTGTTTAGAAGAGATAACTCATCGTCTTCATCGCACCTGTGCAAACTGTGGAGAACCAACGTCTGCGCAGGTCAGACACGTTATCCACCGGTGGTTTGGCTGTGGAGAACCGGGGGTAAAACTCGTGTCCCGGTCCACAGCCCCCGCCAGCCGCCGGGTTTTCCACGGCTGTCCACCGGTTGTCCACCGCTAATCCACCGGTTTTCTCCCCAGCGCTGTGGACAGCGCCGACAGCGTCGACCGCCTTAATCCCCAGAACCTTCAACAGCTCGCCCACAGGCGACCTGTCATCTGGGGACAACGTGATCGTCATCCCCAGGCGTCCACAGCCTCGTCCCCAGGAGTTGTCCACAGTCTGTGGGTAACCGGCCGGGTGCGGACGGTGGTTGTCCACTGCCTGTGACACAGGGGCTGTGGACAAGAGGTACGAGCTGTGGACGAACACAGCGCCGATCCTGGGCCCTCCACCGGGTCGAGGGTCAACGAACCGTGCTGTCGGCTTGCCGTCAGCCGCCTGTCGGGCGTCCCGTGGTCACCTTCATCACGTCAACAGGGCGTCGGCACGAGCCTTCCTCGGCGCGCCGCCCCCGTCCCCGCCCGCCCTCCGGCTCCCGCCTCGCACGTGTCGACCATGAAGTTGGCGGCAGTTGGCGCCCGGTTTGTCGCCGTCAACCTCATGATCGACGCAAAGTTTCGATGGGGCTCGGGGCCCCGGTCGACTCGTGCGAGGCCAAGCCCCGGCTCCGCAGAGATCTTGGAAGGCGAGGGCCCCTGTAGCGGCCGTTTCCTTCCAAGATCTGCGGTCGGGGTCCGTGCAGACGCTGGGTGAGGCGCTCGGGTCGGCGGACTCCTGCGCAGCAGCCCCGCCCTGTTGACCAAGGAGTTCGGGGCAGGAATGACGTGTCGTCCCGACACAAACTCCTTGATCACCGCCGGAGCCACCGGACGGGCGGTGCGCGGGCGGCGCGCGGGCACCGCGGGAGAGCTGGGGTCAGGTGTTCTGCTTGATGCGGTTGGTCAGCTCGGCGATCTGGTTGTAGAGCGAGCGCCGCTCCGCCATCTGCTGGCGGATCTTGCGGTCCGCGTGCATCACTGTGGTGTGGTCCCGGCCGCCGAACGCCTGCCCGATCCGGGGCAGCGACAGGTCGGTCAGCTCGCGGCACAGGTACATGGCCACCTGGCGGGCGTTGACGAGCACCCGGGACCGGGAGTGGCCGCGCAGGTCCTCCAGGCTCACCCCGAAGTAGTCGGCGGTCGACACCATGATCTGGTCCGCGGTGATCTCCGGGCCGGCGCCGTCCGGGATGAAGTCCCGCAGCACCTCCTCGGCCAGCGACAGTTCGACCGAGGAACGGGTGAGGCTGGCGAAGGCGGTGACCCGGATCAGGGCCCCCTCCAGTTCGCGGATCGAGTTCGACACCCGGGAGGCGATGAACTCCAGCACGTCCGGCGGTGCGAACAGCCGCTCCTGGGCGGCCTTCTTCTGCAGGATCGCGATCCGCGTCTCCAGGTCCGGCGGCTGGATGTCGGCGAGCAGGCCCCACTCGAAGCGCGTACGCAGCCGGTCCTCCAGCGTCGCGAGCTGCTTCGGCGAGCGGTCGGACGTGATCACGATCTGCTTGTTGGCGTTGTGCAGCGTGTTGAAGGTGTGGAAGAACTCCTCCTGCGTCCGTTCCCGGTTCTCCAGGAACTGGATGTCGTCGATCAGGAGGATGTCCACGTCCCGGTAGCGGCGCTGGAACGCGCTGGTCTTGTCGTCGCGCAGCGAGTTGATGAAGTCGTTGGTGAATTCCTCGGTCGAGACGTACCGGACCGAGCGGGCGTTGCCGAGCGTCGTCGCGTAGTGCCCGATGGCGTGCAGCAGGTGGGTCTTGCCCAGCCCGGAGCTGCCGTAGATGAACAGCGGGTTGTACGCCTTGGCCGGCGACTCGGCCACCGCCACGCTCGCCGCGTGCGCGAACCGGTTGGACGAGCCGATGACGAACGTCTCGAACATGTACTTCGGGTTGAGCCGGTTGCCGCCGCTCTCCGTACCGCCGGGGAGCCTGCGGTCGGCCTGGCCGCCGCCACCCGGACGGTGGTGGTCGGCGCCACCGCGGCCGGGGCCGTTGTCGGTGGCGCCGTCGCGGGGCAGGCCGCGCATCGGCCCCGGGTCGGCGGCCGGGTTCTCCCGGTAGCGCGGCTCGTAACCCCCGGCGTCGGGAGCGGACGGCTCGATGCGCGTGCGCTCGTCGAAGGCGCGGCGCTCGGGCGCGGCGCGCAGCGGCTCGGCGAACGTGGCGCTGAAGAGCGTGTCCTGCGCGTCCCGGCCGGCGGGGATCAGGTGGGGTCGGCCGCCGTCCGCGGTCCGCTGCCGGGGCGCCGGTTCGTCCACCTGCTGTTCCGGGCGGGACTCGGCGTAACCGGGCTCGGGGCGGGAGTCGGCGTAGCCGGGCTCCGGGCGGGGCGACGGGAAGGTCGGGGCGGCCTGGTCGAAGCCGGGCAGCGGGGCGGCGCCGTCGTGCTCGGGGAGCGGTTCCGGGCTGCTGCGGTAGACGGTGCCGGCCGGGCGGGCGCCCGGGTCCTCGGTGACCCGTACGGTGACGGCCACCTGTATCGGCCGTCCGAGCCGGCGGCTCAGCGCCTCGGTGATGGCCGGGCGGAGCCGTGACTCGATCACGTCGCGGGTGAAGGCGTCCGGCACCGAGAGCAACGCGGTGTCCTCGACGATCGCCCGCAGCCGGGTGAGCCGGAGGTACGCCCGTTGCTGCGCGGAGATGATCTCGTCGGCGAGTTCGTCGGTGGTCGCCGTCCACACCGCGGCCAGGTCGGTCGCTCCGGTCACCGTCGTGCCACCCCCTCGCCTGCTCCTCACGCCCGCCCGGACGGCTGACCGGTCGTCATCCACAAGTTATCCACAGCCTGTGTACCGACCGATTGTGACCGCCCACCGGACGCGGGTCGGACCTGCCCCCCTCGATCCACGGAGGCGCTGAAGCGGGTTCACCGTGCCGAACGATTCAACAGCGTGTCCGGTCTTGCCGATCGGCGACAAACCCCGGACCCCCGACGCCGACCGCAATCGGGCACGCTAACAGCGCGGACCCCACGCCATCAACCGGCGACACCCTGACGACGTTGGCAACATCAGTGAAAACCGCCCCTTCGGTCGTCGTTCCGACGCAGGTCGGACGCCCGAGTGTGACGTTTGACGGTCATTGCGCCCCTGCGTAGGCTGGAGCGGCTGCTCTCTCGCCCTCTGCTAGGGTGATTGATGCTTGCTGTCCGTGGCTGTCACCTCGCATCGCCGGGGAGCGCGTCACGGCAGCGCCGATCGGAGGTCACCGACAAGGTGGCCTGGACCAGCACACGACCCCGGGCGATCCGCCGCGCGGGGCGTACGACAACGGAGAGCCTGACGTGAGCAAGCGCACCTACCAGCCGAACAACCGCCGGCGCGCGAAGACCCACGGCTTCCGGCTGCGCATGCGCACCCGTGCCGGCCGCGCCATCATCGCTACCCGTCGTTCCAAGGGCCGCGCCCGCCTGTCGGCCTGAGGCCGACAGGTCCGGTCCGGGGACGTGGGCAGTCGTGCTGGCCGCCGCGCAACGACTGCGGCGCAGTAGCGACTTCGCCGCAGCGGTTCGCGGTGGCCGACGCGTCGGCCGTGGCGCCGTCGTGGTCCACCTGACCATCCCCGAGCCGATCGGCACCACCGCGACACCTTCGCCGGAGCCGGCGCGGACCAGCGGTGCGGAGACCTCCGCACCGAGCCGCGCCGGCTTCGTCGTGTCCAAGGCCGTCGGCGGCGCGGTGGTCCGGAACAAGGTCCGCCGCCGACTCCGGCACCTGGTCCGCGAGCGGCTGGCCGAGCTGCCCGCCGGCACGACCCTCGTGGTACGCGCGCTGCCGGCAGCCGCCGACGCCACGTACACCCGGCTCGGGGCCGACCTCGACGCCGCTCTCGCCGCCGCGCGTTCCCCCCGGGGACGGCGGTCGCGGTGACCGGCCCGACCGCGACTCCGTCGCCCACAAGCGGTGCCCGCATGCTGCTGGCGCCTATCATCGCGTACCGTCGGTGGATAAGTCCGGCTCTGCCGGCCCGCTGCCGGTTCTACCCGTCGTGCAGTGCCTACGCCGTGGAGGCGGTGTCCCGGCACGGTGCGCTGCGGGGCGCCTGGCTGACGGTCCGTCGGCTGTCGCGCTGCCATCCCTTCCACCCAGGTGGACACGACCCGGTTCCGGAGCCGGGCGACCGCCGCCGTGCCGACGTGACTGGAGCCTGAGTGTTTAGTCTCGACTGGATCTACTACGCGATCTCGTGGATCCTGCTGACCTGGCACTCGGCCTGGGACGCCATCGGAGTTCCGGTCGGGGCCGTGATCGGTACGAACTGGGCCTGGATCCTCGCCATCATCTTCCTGGTGGTGACGGTCCGGGTGATCCTGTTCCCGGTCTTCGTCAAGCAGATCAAGTCGCAGCGTGCCATGCAGGCGCTCCAGCCGAAGGTGAAGGAGCTCCAGGAGAAGCACAAGGGTGACCGGGAGACGCTCCAGAAAGAGATGATGGAGCTCTACCGGAAGGAAAAGGCCAACCCGCTCATGGGCTGCCTTCCGATGTTCCTCCAGATCCCGGTCTTCCTGGGCCTGTTCCACACGCTGCGCCGCCTCAGCCCGGACAACCAGGGCAAGACCCTGTACGGCTGGACTGTCGACCAGTTCAACAGCGCCTCGAACGCGACGCTCTTCACCGCGCCGATCTCCGGCAAGTTCGGCTCCACCGCCGAGGAGCTCAGCCGGCTGGGCGCGAACACCGGCACCGTCAAGGTCGTCGCCGGCATCCTGGTGATCATCATGATCGCCACCACCTACCTGACCAGCCGTCAGATGATCCTCAAGACCGGCTGGGCCGAGGACCCGCAGCAGCGCATGGTGCAGCGCCTGATGCTCTACGGCATCCCGCTGTCGCTGCTGATCTCGGGCGCGATCTTCCCGATCGGTGTGATCATCTACTGGGTCACCAACAACCTCTTCACGCTCGGCCAGCAGCAGTGGGTGCTGCGGAAGTTCCCGCCGCCGCCCACCGCGAAGAGCACCACCGCCGCCAAGAACACCGGCGGCAAGGGCCCGGTGCAGCCGGCCAAGACCGGTGGCCTGTTCGGCCGCAAGGCGGCCCAGCCGGCGGCGAAGGCCCCGGCCGCGGCGCCGAAGGTGGCCGGACCGAAGCCGGGCGCCAAGCCGGTCAACCCGAAGAAGGGCGGCAGCCGGCCCGCCAAGCGACAGGGCTGAGTTCCACCGGGCCACCGCCGCGACACCGGCGGTGGCCCGTTCCGGTCACGTGCTGCCATCCGAGGAGTCGGCGCCGGGCCGGAATCGCCGCGCGACGCGCGGCCGCGGGCGAAACTGGCCCGTACAGACGTGCCCGAGGGCAACCGGCGAACCTCCCGCCGGCCCCGGGAGACCAGCGGACCCCCGAACGGTCCGGCCGAGCGAGTACGGAGATGAGACCCGTGACCGAGACCAGCATCCCCAGCGCCGACCAGTCCCTGGACGAGGAGACCCCCGTTACCGCCGCCACCGAGACCGAGGACGCCTCGGGCGAGGCCCGGGAGAAGAAGGCCCCGGCCGACAGCGACCTGTTCCGGCAGAGTGAGATCGCCGCCGACTACGTCGAGGGTCTGCTGGACATCCTCGACTACGACGGCGACATCGACGAGCTGGTCTCCGGCGGCCGTCCGGTAGTCGAAGTGGTCGGCGGACGGCTGCAGAACCTGGTCGGCCAGCGCGGCGCGACCCTGGAGGCGCTCCAGGAACTGGCCCGGCTGGCCGTGTTCCGCCAGACCGGCACGCCGAGCCGTCTGCTGCTGGACGTCGGCGGCTACCGGGCCGCCCGGCGCAAGGAACTGGCCGCCGTGGCGAAGAACGCGGTCGAGAAGGTCAAGGAGCACGGTGAGCCGGTGCGCCTGGAGCCGATGTCCGCGTTCGAGCGCAAGTGCGTGCACGACGTGGTGAACGCGATGAGCGGCGTGGAGAGCGAGTCCGAGGGCGTCGAGCCCAACCGCCGCATCGTCGTCCGTCCGGTGACGGACTGAGGTCCGTGATCTCCGACGAGACGACGGCAGGCGCCGTGGCCGGCCCGGGTGGTACGCCGCCCGGGCCGTCGGCTGTGCGCCCCGATCCCACAGTCGACCCGGTCTTCTCCGACGACGACGGGCCGGCCGACCCGGCGTACCCGGAAAGGGCCGCGACCGACCCCGGCGAGCCCGCCTTCTCGGCCGAGCCGGCGGTGGTGACCGGGGTCGAGCCCGCCGACCCGGCGGTGGACGTGATGCCCGCGTTCTCCGGTGAGCCGGCGGCGGACGTGGCACCGGTGGCCGCGGGTGCGGCGGCCGACCCGGTGTTCGCGGAGCCGGCGGAGGACACGCCATCCCCTGTGGACGGTGCGGAGTCGACGGCCGTCCCCGACCCGGCGTCCGCGACGCTGCCGCCGGAACTGGCGGAGGCGGCCCGCGCGCTCTTCGGCGACCGGCTCGACCTCGCCGCCGCGTACGCGGAACTGCTTGCCACCGACGGCGTCGTGCGCGGTCTGATCGGCCCCCGCGAGACGCCGCGGCTCTGGGACCGGCACCTGCTCAACTGCGCGGTGGTGGCCGAGCGGATCCCGGAGGGGGCGAGCGTGATCGACGTCGGCTCCGGCGCCGGACTACCCGGCCTGGTGCTGGCGATCGCGCGTCCCGATCTCACAGTGACGCTCGTGGAGCCGCTCGCGCGGCGTACCTCCTTCCTGATCGAGGCGGTGCAACGCCTCGGCCTGACCCGCGACGTCCGCGTCTTCCGCGGACGGGCCGAAGAGGCGGCGGCCGGGTCGCGAGACCGGGAGCCGCTCTCCGCCGACATCGTGACCGCCCGCGCGGTGGCGCCGCTGGACCGGCTCGCCGGCTGGTGCCTGCCGCTGCTGGTCTCCGGTGGCCGCCTGGTGGCACTCAAGGGCGCCTCGGCGGCCGAGGAGATCGCCGAGCACACCGAAGCGGTGGTACGCCTCGGCGGCGGCACGCCGGAGCTGCACCGTTGCGGCGACGGGGTGGTCGAGTCCCCGGCGACCGTGATCGAGGTGGTCCGTGAGCGCGTGGTGAACCCGCGCCGGGCCAAGAAGCCGAAGCGGTCGCGTGGCGGCCGCCGTCGTGGCGACCGCTGACCGAAACGGCTGTCCGGACGCCCACCCGGTCGTTGGACCGGGTGGGCGTGACGCGATCGATCACAACCCGACATGGACCCACCGCGCCCGTCGGCCGTAGGCTGACCGCGCGTCGATAGTGTGGAACGGCGGTGCCGGGCGGCACCCGAACCCGACGGTTCCCGCCGAGCCGACCACGCCGGGCGAGGGCCCGGTATTCGATTCGACGGGTGCGGACCGACCATCCGGAGCGGGTAGGGATGACAGGTGCATGACGACGGCAGGTACGACGATCCACGGTTGACCGGGCCCGGAGGGAAATCCCCCGGCCCCGTTTCACGTGAAACCAACTACCGGGAGTGGACGGTGAACGAGCCCCGCGATCCGTCCGCCTCTTACCCGCCGGCCGAGCCGCCGCCGCAGCGGCGGGACACGCCGCCCGCCGGTTCCGTACGGCCCGTCTCGTCGGCGCCGGCGAACGTCCCGCCGGCCCGCGACCCGCTCGACCCGGCAGACGGCCCGGCGAACGCGCCGACGGCTCGGCCACCCGCGGTGCGGGCGAACGTCGCGGTGCCCGCTCGCTTCGAACCCCAGCCGCCCGTCTCGGCCGTGCCGCACCAGGCCGCTCCCGAGGTCACCGTGACGCCGTCCGACACGCCACAGGCGAGCGGGTACGGCGACGAGGTAGACGCCAGCACGTACGTTTCACGTGAAACCCCGACGCGCGAAGAGGATGATCCACCGTTGGCTATGGAGGCGATGCGCGCCGTGCAGATCCTGAATCCCAGTGGCGAGGTCACCATGCCCCGCCCGGACCGGACCCGGGTGATGTGCGTCGCCAACCAGAAGGGCGGCGTGGGTAAGACGACCACCACCGTGAACCTGGCCGTGGCGCTCGCGCTGCACGGCAACCGGGTGCTCGTGGTCGACCTTGATCCCCAGGGCAACGCCTCCACCGGTCTGAACGTCCCGCACCACACCGGCGTGCCCGACGTCTACGACTGCCTGATCGACAGTGTGCCGCTCGAAGAGGTGGCCCAGGCCGTCGAGGGCATCCCCAACCTGTGGTGCGTACCGGCCACGATCGACCTGGCCGGCGCCGAGATCGAACTGGTCTCCGTGGTGGCCCGGGAGTCGCGCCTGGCGCGGGCGATCGCCGCGTACCCGGGGCACTTCGACTACGTCTTCATAGACTGCCCGCCGTCGCTCGGCCTGCTGACCGTCAACGCGCTCGTCGCCGCGCAGGAGGTGCTGATCCCGATCCAGTGCGAGTACTACGCGCTGGAAGGGCTCAACCAGTTGATCAACAACATCAACCTGGTGCGTCAGCACCTCAACCCGAAGCTCGAGGTCTCCACCATCCTGCTCACCATGTACGACAGGCGCACCCGGCTCGCGGACGCGGTGGAGCAGGACGTCCGGAACCACTTCGGCGACAAGGTGCTCCAGGCCGTCATCCCGCGCAACGTGCGTGTCTCCGAGGCACCGAGCTACGGCCAGTCGGTGATGACCTACGATCCCGGTTCGCGGGGAGCCACGAGTTACTTCGAGGCCGCCCAGGAGATCGCGGAACGAGGCGTCAAGGAGCCGGTGAGCCGGAATGCGTAGTGCGGAGATGTCGCTGGGAGGCGTCGCATGAAGAACCGTCCCCGCGGCGGACTGGGCCGAGGGCTCGGCGCCCTCATCCCCACCGGACCGGTACCGGGCGCCGAACCGGCGGCCACCGAACCGGAGTCGTCGGCAGTTGCCGCGTCGCCCTCGGCTCCGGTCGCAGGCGCGACCGCCGCCATCACCGGCGGTGTCGGGAGCACCCCGTCGCCGGCCGTCGAGCCCGAGTCGCACCTGAGCCCGGTGCCCGGCGCACGCTTCGCCGAGATCCCGGTCGACGCCATCGTGCCGAACCCGAAGCAGCCCCGGCACGTCTTCGACGAGGAGGCGCTGGAGGAGCTGAAGACCTCGATCCAGGAGGTCGGCTTCCTCCAGCCGATCGTGGTCCGCCAGCTCGACACCGAGAAGTACGAACTCGTCATGGGTGAGCGGCGCTGGCGCGCCGCCCAGGCGGTCGGCCGGGAGACCATCCCCGCGATCGTCCGGGACACCAAGGACGACGCGATGCTCCGGGACGCGTTGCTGGAGAACATCCACCGCGCCAACCTGAACCCGCTGGAAGAGGCGGCGGCCTACCAGCAGCTGCTGGAGGAGTTCGGCGCCACCCACGAGGAGCTCGCCCGGCGGATCGGCCGCAGCCGCCCGCAGATCTCCAACACCATCCGGCTGATGAACCTGCCGGCCGCTGTGCAGCGCCGGGTCGCCGCCGGAGTGCTCTCCGCCGGTCACGCCCGGGCACTGCTCAGCCTCGACGACGCCGAGGCGCAGGAGCAGCTCGCCAAGCGAATCGTCGCCGAGGGCATCTCCGTACGCGGTGCCGAGGAACTGGTGCACCTGGCGCTCGCCGAGGAGCCGGCGAAGACGGCTGCCGCGAAGCGCCGGCCGAAGCCGCACGCCCCGGCGCTCACCGATCTCGCGGACCGGCTCTCCGACCGGTTCGACACCCGGGTGAAGGTCGACATCGGCCGGAGCAAGGGCAAGATCACGATCGAGTTCGCCACCGTTGACGACCTGGAGCGGATCGTCGGGATCATCGGCATGGACGGTGAGGAGCAGCCCGAGGCGTAGCCGTCAGAGGTTGTCCGGCCGGCCGCACCGCCCGCGAGGGGGTGCGGCCGGTTCTCTTTCTCCAGGACGCGGTTTCGGTTGCGAACCGTCTGCTGCTGCCCGCGCGAGGGCGTGGCCGGATCGGCGTCCTTCCCGCTGGTTTCACGTGAAACGAGAATGCCGGTGCCCGGTGCCCGGTGCCCGGTGCCCGGTGCCCGGTGCCCGGTGCGCGGTGGCGCGGTGGCGCGGTGGCGCGTGGCGAGGGGGCGCGGGTGACGCGGTGACGTCGTGGCGCGGTGGCGCGGTGGCGCCGTAATGCGGGTGGCGGGGGTAGCGGTGGTAGCGCGGTGGCGATGTGCCGAGGCGACGCGGTCGCGCGCGGCGGCGGGATAGGCCGGGTGGCTAAGGCGACTGGCGCAACTTGGGCGGCTGGTTCGCTTCTGCTTCCGGGCTGGGGTGCCGAACTCGCAGACTCGCCTCAGAACGAGGGCAAGGACGGGGTGCAGCCCGGTCGGTAGGCGGCGGCGTTTCACGTGAAACGGGTAGGCCCGCGTGAGGCCGCCGAGCACTCCCGCCGCCCCGCCGATGCGGCGCGCGACGCTACTGGTCGAAGCTGTACATCGAACTGCCCACGAAGCGGCGGCCGCTGCCGAACGTGAACCTCCGCTCGGGCGTGGGCAAAGGGCAACCACGTGGGTTGCAGACCTGGGCTCGTCGCCTTTGGCTACCGTGGCCCGCCCTTCGGGCGGCCCAGTTCCATGCCGGCCGCTACTGGCCACCCGGCCAAACGATGACGCGCGTCCATCGCGTCGATGCTGACATCGCGTCGCCGATGCGGCCGTCTCGCCGATGCCCCGCGCCGGTGGCCGTCGGTGCAGCCGCCGCCGCTGCGCACTCACCGCCCCGACACTCACCGCCCCGCGCGCTGCCATCCCGCCAGAGCGGCAGCTGGACCGAGTGGAACACCATGGGTGTCAAAACGCCTCGGAGACACCCATGGTGTTCCACCGCACCCCGGGGCGGCTGGCGTTGGCGAGCTCGGACCGAAGTGGTTCCGTCTGGGGGCGCGCGTTTCCCAAGATGTCCCCGTCGCCCCGGCCGATGACCACCCTGTCAGCAACGCCTCCAGACCACCCGCACAGGAGCCGGATGAGTTGTCGCTAGCCGCTGATCCCTCGCAGGTTCGAAGCGGGCGCGAGAATGCTCGCCGGAGCGACCGGAGCGACCGGAGCGACCGGAGCGACCGGAGCGACCGGAGCGACCGGAGCGACCGGAGCGGGCCGTCCGGCCGGGGCAGCCAAAGCGGCGGGGCGGCCGGGAACGGCAGGAGCCCCGGTGACCCGGCTGGCCCCGGTGGCTCGGGGTGAGCCGCGGTGCGCCGCTGAGCCGAGGTGGCTCGGATGCCGCTTCGTGTGCCGGCCTGGCGGACGCCGCCGTCCCGGCTGCTTGGCACTCGACGGGGTGTCCGGCCGGGCTGTGCCTTCATGTTGCAGACCGGTTGGTCGACTCGGCGGGCGGACCGGTCGAGAGCCACCGTGGATCAGCCGGCCATCGAGAACCCCGGCCCCCCCGCCGGGCTGACGTAGGACCCAGCCTCCGGCGTACCGAGGACCGGCGAGGAACCACGGACGATCCGACCGCCGTCGTTTCACGTGAAACCGACCGCAAGAAGCCCTTCCCGAACCCGGTACGGATCGCGCGCCCGATCGTTGGAAGAACGGATCCACACGCCCTCCAGTTATCCACAGCAGTTGTCCACAGGCTCGTCCCGTTTCACGTGAAACGAAGCGCGGAAACCCTTGCTGAGCAGTGGATGACGCACCGTACTGGTGATCTCGGCACCCTGTGGACAACGTGGTGGACAACCTGTGCGCGGCCAGTGGAACGGGTAGGGACAGGCGTCGCCAACTCGGTTAGGGTCAGCGTCGTGCCGGACACCCCTCCCTCAGTTCCAGACTTCACCCAGTGGCCGTCCTTTCCCTTCGAGGGCGATCTCCGCGTCAAGCAGCTCGACGAGCCCGTACCGTTCGAACCTCCCCGCCGCGGCGAGGCGGACCGGGAGTGCACCGCCTGCAATGCGCCCGACGAGGCGTACATCTGGGTCGGTGAGCGGTGGCGGGTCCGTGCCATGGATCGGCCCACCGGTCTGCCGATGGTCCTGATCCTGGAGTCCCGGTCCCACCTGGATCTGGGCGACCTGCCGAATCTGCTCGCCGCCGAGCTGGGCGTGATGACCGTGCGCCTGGAGCGGGCCGTCCGGTCGCTCGACGGCGTGGCCCGGGTCCACGTGAATCGTTGGGGCGACGGTTCCGCGCACCTGCACCTGTGGTTCCTGGCCCGGCCGTACGGGCGGCTGCAACTGCGCGGCACGTTCCTGTCGCTGTGGGACTCGATCCTGCCCCCCATCTCCGAGGACAAGTGGCGGGAGAATCTGGCCCTGGTGGCCGCGTGGCTCGCCGAGTTCGGTGGCCGGCCGCTCGCCGAGCCGCCGCGCATCCAGTGGCAGGCCCCGTCGAGCTTTGCCCCGGCCTCGGCTGCGGACGCCGCTGAGGAGCCCGAGGACGAGCCCGCATCAGTGATCGAGGCTGCGGACGAGATCCCGGAGTCCGAGGCGGCAGGGGGCGTCTCAGACCCCTCCGCGGGCCCGTCGGTCGACGACCCGGAGCCGGAGGACGGATCCGAGGCGGCCGAGGAGCAGGAGACCGGGGGCGCCCCGACTGCGGGCGAGGCCGAGGACGTGGTCGAGGACGACCAGCCGCGGGCGGGGCGTACCCGGGAGGGCTGACCTCAGCGGCGGGCGGCGGCCCGGGTCACGAGCGTGCCGAGCACCCGGCCGAAGTCCAGCCCGGCCGCCTGGATCGCCAGCGGCAGCAGCGACGTCTCGGTCATGCCCGGGGAGACGTTCACCTCCAGCACGTGCGGGTCACCGCCGGCGTCGACGATCAGGTCGACCCGGGACACGTCGCGCAGGCCGAGCGCGGTGTGCGCGGCGAGCGCCACCTCGGTCACCCGGGCTGTCGTCGCGGCGTCGAGCCGGGCGGGCGCGTGCCAGGTGGTACGGCCGGCGGTGTAGCGGGCCGCGTAGTCGTAGACGCCGTTGCGCGGCACGATCTCGACCGGGGGCAGGGCCTGCGGGCCCTTGCCGAGGTCGAGCACGGAGACCGCCACGTCCATTCCGGGCACGTAGCGCTCCACGAGTGCGGTCTGGTCGTACGCGAAACAACCCACCATGGCGGCCGGCAGCGACGCCGCCTCCCGGACCACGGCGGCGCCCAGTCCGGAGCCGCCCTGCGCCGGTTTGACCATCAGCGGCAGCCCGAGCCGGTCGACGATCCGGTCCAGGACGGCGACCGCGCCCAGCTCGGAGAAACGGTCGTGCGGCAACGCCACCCAGTCGGGCGTCGGGATGCCCGCCTCGCGCAGCACCGCCTTCGCCGACGGCTTGTCCCAGGCGAGCCGGGAGGACCGGGCGTCGCAGCCGACGTAGGGCACGTCCCAGAGGTCGAGCACGCCGCGCAGCGAGCCGTCCTCGCCGGTGGCGCCGTGCAGGGCGATCACCACCGCGTCCGGCGCGTCGGCGGTCAGCGCGGGCAGCAACGCCACGTCGGCGTCGCGCAGCTCCGCCTGCACGCCGACCGCGCGCAGCGCGTCGAGCACCCGGCGGCCCGACCGCAGCGAGACGTCCCGCTCGTAGGAGAGGCCACCGGCGAGTACGAGCACGTGCAGCTCGTCGACGGCGGATCCGGTCACGGGAGGCGGTGCGGCAGGGCTGTCGGACATGCGGGCATCATGCCAAGTCGGGACCGGGCGCGTCCGAGCCGCCCTGGCGTCGGCGGGGTCCGGCACCGCCGACCGCGCCGAAGACCTTCCGCATCGCGATCTCCTGCTCCATCACCCCGGCCAGCCGGCGGACACCCTCGCGGATCCGCTCCGGCGTCGGGAAGGAGAAGTTCAGCCGCATGTTCCCGGCGCCGGTGCCGTCGGCGTAGAAGCCGGTCCCCGGCACGTACGCGACGCGGGCGGCCACTGCCCGCGGCATCATCGCCTTGGAGTCGAGCCCGTCGGGCAGCGTCGCCCAGACGAACAGGCCGCCCTGCGGCCTGGTCCAGGTGGTGCCCTCCGGCATCAGGTCGGCCATCGCGTCGAGCAGCGCGTCCCGGCGCTCGCGGTAGATCTCGCGGTAGACCTTGAGCTGCTGCCGCCAGGGCATGGTGCCGAGGTACGTCGAGACGGCCGACTGGGCGTAGGCGCTCGGGCAGAGGATCTGCGCCTCACTGGCGATGACCAGCTTGTCGCGGACCGCGTGCGGGGCCAGGATCCAGCCCACCCGCAGGCCCGGCGCGAACGTCTTGGAGAACGTGCTCAGGTAGAAGACCCCCTCGCGCCGCCGGGCCCGCAGCGGCCGGGGCGCCTCGCCCTCGAAGCCGAGCTGACCGTACGGGTCGTCCTCCACCACGAGCAGCCCGGCGCGCTCACAGATGTCGAGCACCCGTTCGCGCCGCTCCTCGCTCAGCGTCACGCCGGCGGGGTTCTGGTAGGTGGGGATGGTGTAGAGGAACTTCACCCGGCGGCCGGCCCGGGCCAGGTCGGCGATGGCCACCTCCAGCGCCTCCGGGATGAGCCCTTCGTCGTCCATCGGCACGTGGGCCACCTGGGCCTGGGCGGCCTGGAACACCCCGAGCGCGCCGACGTACGTCGGCCCCTCGGCGAGCACCACGTCACCCGGGTCCAGGAAGAGCCGGGCCACCAGGTCGAGGGCCTGCTGGCCGCCGACGGTGACGACCACGTCCTCCGGGGAGGCGCCGCACGAGGCGTCGATCCCGGAGAGGGACATCACCTCGCAGATCCGCTCGCGCAGCTCCGGGGCGCCCTGGCCGACGCCGTACTGGAGGGTGGTGGCGCCGTGCTCGGAGCCGAGCCGGCCGAGCATCTCGCCGACCGCGTCGAGCGGCAGCGCCGCGATGTAGGGTGCCCCACCGGCGAGCGAGACGACCTCCGGCCGGTTGGCCACCGCGAAGAGCGCCCGGATCTCCGAGGCGGTCATCCCGCGGACGCGCCGGGCGTACCTGTCGGTGTAGTCGTCGAGCGTCGTGCCGGTCATGACATCACCTCGATCGGGTGTCGGCGGGGCTGCCGCCCGGTGTGGTACCCGCGATGCCGACATCCATTGGCGGCGAGGGCCGGTTGGTCGATCGTAGTCCCCGGTGACGGTAGCGGCACCGGCCGTGTGGACACGTCCACATCCCGGACCCGCCACTCGGCCGTCCGGGCGGGGGTTCACGCGTTCCCTCCCGTACCGCCGGACAGGGGCGTACGATCGCTCGTCGGGAGCAGGAGGGCGCGGGAGGAACCGGCGCTCCGAGCCTATTGGTGGGGTGCGCTCATGTCGCGACGTCTGGTCAGCCTGACCCTGGACACGCTGGAGGACCTGCCTCGATCGTGCCGGCGCTGCGTCTACTGGGAGCTGGATCCGGTCTCCGCGGAGCGGGCCTGCGCAGCAGGTGACCCGGGCCTGGAGAAGGAGGCGTGGGTCTCCCAGACGCTGCTGGAGTGGGGTTCCTGCGGCAAGCTCGTCTACGTCGACGGGATGCCGGCCGGCTTCGTCATGTACGCGCCGCCGGCGTACGTCCCGCGCTCGATGGCGTTTCCCACCTCGCCGGTCTCGGCGGACGCGGCGCTGCTGATGACGGCGCACGTGGTGCCCGCCTTCGCCGACGGCGGCCTGGGCCGGATGCTGGTCCAGGGCGTGGCCCGCGACCTGACCAAGCGCGGCATCAAGGCGATCGAGGCGTTCGGGGACGCCAAGTTCGGCGACGACGCGGACGACCCGGCCCGCGCCTGCGTGGCGCCCGCCGACTTCTTCCTCTCGGTGGGCTTCAAGACGGTCCGGCCGCACCCGCGCTACCCGCGCCTGCGGTTGGAGTTGCGGACGGCGCTGAGCTGGAAGTCGGACGTCGAGTACGCGCTGGAGAAGCTGCTCGGCTCGATGAGCCCGGAGACGCTGCTGCGGCCGGTCCGCCCGGCGCCGGCCACCCGCTCGACCAGCTGAGCGGGGATCAGTCGACGACGGTGAGGGCGGCGAGTGCCGCCCGCAGTTCGGTCACGTCGATCGAGCCGGTCGGCACGTCGCGTTCGATCGGCAGGTACATCCGCTGCACCGCGGCGACGATGGCCTCGGCCACCCGGTCCCGGAACCGGGGGTCGACCAGCCGGGCCCGGTCGTCCGGCGAGGTCAGGTAGCCGACCTCGACGCGTACCGCGGGCATCCGGGTGAGCCGGAGCAGCTCCCACGCCTTGGCGTGGGTACGGCAGTCACGCAGCCCGGTGCGGGCCACGATCTCCCGCTGCACCAGCCCGGCCAGACGTTCGCCGGTCGCCGACGTGACGCCGTTGTCGGTGCCGTAGTGGTAGGTGGCGACCCCCTCGGCGGCCGGGTTGGCGTGGTGGTCGGTGTGCAGCGAGATGAACACGTCGGCGCCGAGGGAGTTGGCGAGCTGGGCCCGGTCCGCGTCGGGCAGGCAACTCGCGGGCGCGGGGCCCCGGGTCAGCTGCACCCGTACGCCGGCCGCGGCGAGCCGCCCCTCCAGCCGGCTGGCGAGGTCGTGCACGAGGTCCGCCTCGGTCCAGTGCAGCGGGCCGTCGGGCACCACCACGCCCGGGTCGGTGCCTCCGTGCCCCGGGTCGATCACCACGGTCCGCCCGACCAGCTCCGGCCCGGCCTGCCGGATGGCGTCGGACTCGCGCAGCCACTGCGGGCGTCCGCCGACCACCTTGCGGCCGAGGCGGCGCAGCGCGTTGACGGTGTGCGGCCCGCACGACCCGTCCGGTTTCAGCCCCATCTCCCGCTGGAACTGGGCCACCGCGCGGGAGGTGCGGATGCCGTAGATGGCGTCGGCGCGCCCCACGTCGTACCCCATCTCCAGGAGACGTTCCTGGAGCGAGCGGACGTCCTCGCCGGTGATCGGCTCGGGCACGGCGTGGAAGAGCGCGCGGGCGCCGAACCGCCAGCGGGCCGCGTCCAGCGCCCGCCAGGTCTCGGCGCCGACGCGCCCGTCGACGCTGAGGCCGCGGGACTGCTGGAACGCCCGGACCGCGCGTTCGGTCTCGGCGTCGTAGTCGTCGCCTCCGCCCTCGGCGGGAAGAAGCTCCAGGCCGACGAGGACGGTACGGATCTCGGCCACCGCCGGTCCCTGGTCACCGGGTCGGATCGGATGCACGACGACCCCCTATGCACGGACGTTGGCAGGACCGGAACTCCGACGAGATGCTTACGGAGCGTACCGTGACCGGTACCCGGCGGGTTCGTGTTCATGCAGGTCAGGAAAGCCGGAACCCCCGTCACCCGGGCGGGGTGACGGGGGTTCCGGCGCTGCCGGTACGGCTCAGAGCGCCGACTCGATGAGCTTGAGCAACTCGCCCTTCGGCTTGGCGCCGGCGATCGACTGCACGGGCTGGCCGTTCTTGAAGATCGTCAGCGTCGGCACCGACATGACCCGGTAGGCGCGCGCCGTCTCCGGGTTCTCGTCGATGTTGAGCTTGACGATGGTGACCTGGTCCTTCATCTCGCCGGCGATCTCCTCCAGCAGCGGCGAGACCTTGCGGCACGGGCCGCACCACTCCGCCCAGAAGTCCACCAGGACCGGCTTGTCGGACTGCAGCACGTCGCTGACGAAACTCGCGTCAGTGACCGCCTTGGTTGCTCCCACTATGAACTCTCCTCCTCCGAACCTTGCTCGTCGAACTCTCAGCCCTGGATGGTGGCGATGAAGCGCTCGGCGTCCAGCGCGGCGGCACAGCCGGTGCCGGCCGCCGTGATGGCCTGCCGGTAGGTGTGGTCGACCACGTCACCGGCCGCGAACACGCCCGGCACGCTGGTACGGGTGCTCGGCGCTTCGACCTTCACGTACCCCTCGTCGTCGAGCTCCACCTGGCCGCGGAACAGCTCACTGCGCGGGTCGTGCCCGATCGCCACGAACACGCCCGTGACGTCGAGCACCTTGCTCTCGCCGGTGTGCACGTTGCGCACCCGTACGCCGTTGACCTTGCCGTCGTCGCCGAGGATCTCCTCGACCACGGTGTTCCACTCGACCTTGATCTTCTCGTTGCTCAGCGCCCGGTCCGCCATGATCTTGCTGGCGCGGAACGAGTCGCGGCGGTGGAGGATCGTCACCGACTCGGCGAACCGGGTGAGGAAGCTGGCCTCCTCCATCGCCGAGTCGCCGCCGCCGACCACCACGATGTGCTGGTTGCGGAAGAAGAAGCCGTCACAGGTGGCGCAGGACGACACCCCGTGGCCGAGGTATTCCTGCTCGCCCGGCACACCGAGCGGCCGCCAGGCGGAGCCGGTGGAGAGGATGACGGCGCGGGCGCGGTACGCGGTCTCGCCCACCCACACGGTGCTGACCGCGTCGGAGCCGATCTCGCCGGTGTCCTTCAGCTCGACCCGGGTCACGTCGTCGGTGAGGAACTCGGCGCCGAAACGCTCGGCCTGCTTGCGCATGTTGTCCATCAGCTCGGGCCCGAGGATGCCGTCGGCGAAGCCGGGGAAGTTCTCCACCTCGGTGGTGGTCATCAGCGCGCCACCCGACTGCACGCCCTCGATCACCAGCGGCTTCAGGTTGGCGCGTGCGGCGTAGACCGCAGCCGTGTAGCCGGCCGGACCGGAGCCGATGATGATCAGGTTGCGGACCTCGTCCACTGCCGTCTCCCGATGTGTGTGTTCGTCACCGGCCGCACCGATGTCGATCCCGAGTGCCGACGGCTCAGCGGCGCCGGCGCCTGACTTGCAGAACGTCATCGTACGAAGCGGGGATTCCCGAGCCGGTCATCCGGTGGGTCAGGTCACGTGGCGGGACACGCGTGATGACCGCGTTTTCACCCTACCCGCGTACGGAAGCGCGTGTCCGCGCCGGACCCGGGCACGCCGCACTCCGGCCCGCTCGCCCAGCCCCAGCGGGCGCCGGTCGCGTCGGCGAACGTCACCACGAGCGCCGGAGCGCCCTGGTACCGGGCGTAGTCGATCATGTCGATGGTGAGCGGGGTGGCGCCGTGCTCCGCGCCGATCGCGGTGAGGCACGCGCCGAGCGTCTCCGGCCGGGTCAGCCGGTCCAGCCCGGCGAACCCCCCGGCGCGGTACTTGTCGCTGTACAGCGGCGTCTCCGGGCCGTTCTCCCGCGCTGCGCCGGACGGAGCGGCCATGTCCTGCGGCGTCGACTTCGCCCCGGTGGGCACGCGGGCGGCGGCGAGGCGTTCCGGGGTCCAGTCGGTGCCGCTGCGCAGCGCCGGTCCGGTGGTCCGGTACGGCGCGGCGGCCATCAGCGCCGCCTCCCCGGCCGCCCGGTCGGCCGTACCGCCGTCGCCCGGGTCGGCCAGCCGGCCGACGCCGAGCCCCACCGCCGCGACCGAGGCCGCGGCCAGGGCCACCGGCCCGGCGATCCGGGCCCAGCGCCGGGGACGACGACCGGGGCCGCTGTGCCGTTCGGGACGCGACGCGGCGCCGGGCGGGCGGGCCGCGCCGCCGGCCTGAGCCGGTACGACGGGCGTACCGTCGCGCAGCGCGCCCGGTCCGGCCCCGGCGAGCGCCGCCGTGATCCGGTCGGTCACCGCCACGGGCATCTCCGGCGTGGGCGCCGCCGCCCAGCCGGCCAGGTCGGCGTGCACCAGGTCGACCGCCTCGGCGAGCGTCTCGTACGCGACCCGCCATGCCGGGTCCTGCTCGACCAGCCGGGCCACTGTCGCCTGCTCGGGGGTGCCGTCCAGCGCCCCGCCGAGGTAGTCGGCGAGCAGGTCGTGGTCGACCTCGCTGAACTCCCGGGAAGTCACGGCTCCTCCTGGCTGACGGCCTGACGGGACGCTCCCGACGAGGATCCGACGCCCTCGGGGCCCCGCCGGTTCCCGGAGGTGACCCGCGGCACGTCGGCCGCAGGGGAGTCGGAACCGGTCCGCAGGTGCCCGAGCAGGACGGCGAGCCTCGCCCGGCCCCGGGCGCACCGGCTCTTCACGGTCCCCTCGGCGACGCCGAGCATCAGGGCCACCTCGGCGACCGGATAGCCCTGCACGTCCACCAGGACCAGCGCGGCCCGCTGTTCGGCCGGTAGCGCCGCGAGAGCCTGCCGGACCACGAGCGCGGTGTCGTGATCGTGTGCCGGTGCGGCCGGTTCCCGCCCGCCGGTGTGCCGGCCCGGTTCGCCGTCGGTGTGCGTCCCGTCCGGCAGCGGGACGGTGGCGTGGGTCTGCCGCCGCCGGATCCGGTCCAGGCAGGCGTTCACCACGATCCGGTGCATCCAGGTGGTGACCGCCGAGTCGCCCCGGAACCGGGCGGCGGCGCGGTGGGCGGAGAGCATGGCGTCCTGGAGGGCGTCGGCCGCCTCCTCGCGGTCGCCGATCGTACGCAGGGCGACCGCCCAGAGCCGGTCGCGGTGCCGCTGGAACAGTTCGGTGAAGGCGTCCCGGTCGCCCGCCACGTGGGCCCGGAGCAGGTCCAGGTCGGAGCGGCCGGGCTGCGGGTCGTCGCGTTCCGCCATCACCACGTCCGGCGGAGGTGGCGCGGCGGGCGCGGCCGACGGGTCACGAGCCCTGGACCGTGATCTCCTGGACGCCGAGCTTCCAGGTGCTGCCGTTGTCCTTCACCGGCAGCTTGGTGATCCAGAAGAGGAGGTACTGGTACTTCTGGTCCGGCTGGAAGGCGTCGAAGATCATCTTCGTGCCGCCGTTCTCGTTCGCCGGCCCGACCACCGTGGAGTAGGCGTTCACCAGCTGCTTGTCGCCGGCGGAGGTGGACGGGAAGTCGCCGCGGGCACCGGTACGCAGCTCGACGGTGGCGCCGGTGGCCGACAGCGTCGCCTCCAGCTGCTTGACCGAGTGCGGGGCACCCAGGTCGATCCAGACGCCCATGCCCTTCTTGAGGCCGCCGAACTTGGCGTTCGTCCGGTAGGTGTTGGTCTCCCAGCCCTCGTCGTCGTCGCCGTCGATGACCTTCTCGGCGTTGCGCACCTCCGCGCGATCGCCGTCCGGGTCGATGATCCGTACGTCCTGGATGGTGAGCTTGCGGACCTGCGCTGCGGGCTCGTCGCCACCGCCGGCGCTGGCCGGCGCGCTGTTCGACGGCTGGGCGACCGGCTCCTTGTCGCCGTCGTCGCCACCGCCGAGCGCGTTGATGCCGATGAGCAGCCCGACCAGGGCGACAGCCAGCATGCCGGCGATGCCGATGGCGACCTTGCGCCCGCCGGCCGCGGCCAGCGGCGAGGGCTCCTCGCCGGGCTCGGCGGTGAAACGCAGCGGCCCGGCCTGCTCCAGGAACTGCTCGTCGGCCGGGATGTCGAGCCGGCTCAGCTCGGCGGCCAGCACGTCCGACGCCGGCGGGTCGATCTCCCGGTCGAGCAGGTCCATGGTCAGGTCGTCGAGGTACGCCGGCACGCCGGCACGCACCTGCCGGGGCGCGGCGATGGCGCCGGTGGCGTCGCGGACCGCGTCGGGCTGCTCACCGCGGCCGTGCCCGGCGGTGGCGCCGTGCAGCGGGGCCTCGCCGTGCGGCCAGTGCCCGGTCAGGGCGAAGTAGAGCACCCCACCGACCGCGCGCAGGTCGTTCTGCTGGCTGTCCGCCCCGTCGGTCCGCGCGTCGGCGAGCACCACCCGGCCGTCGTCGCTGATCATCACCGTGCCGGGGTGCAGGTTGCCGTGCACCATGCCGGTGGCGTGTACGGCGGCGAGGGCGCTCGCGACGGCGTTGCCGATCGCCGTGGCCCGAGCCGGGTCGAGCGGCCCGTCGGCGGCGACCATCTCGCGCAGCGACTGCCCGTCCACCCACTCGCGGACCACGTAGGCGCGGTCGTCCTCGTCGATCGCGTCGTAGACGCCGACCAGGTTGGGGTGGATGACGCGGCTCGCGGCGACCGCGGCCTGAAGCATCTCGGTGGCGGAGTCGCCACCCGGGTAGCGGAGGACCACCGCGACGGGACGGCGGAGCACCACGTCGACACCGCGCCAGACCAACCGGCCCGCGCTGTCGTTGTTGATGTGCTCGACCAGTTCGTACCGCTCGGCGAGCAGCTCACCGACCGTGGGAGCACCGAAGGTCACGACCGCAGGAGAGGTCTCCTCCGCTTCCTGACCCTCGCCGACCTGGGTCACCCGTCCTCCCTCGGTGATCGCGTCGATCGATGGACCCGTGCTGCTGGGCATGTGGCTTCCCGCTCTGCCTTCGGTGGAACGGCCGCGGTCTCGACGCCCGCGTCGATCCCGGTCGTACCCGTCGAGAGCGACCTTACCCGGGATGCCCGGTTCTCCGACATGTCATCTTCCCGCTGTGACCGGCCGGAAGGCCAGTCGCCACGGGCTCCCGGCCGGGTCGCCCGCCCACCCGGCGGGCGAGCCGGACACGCACCGCCAATCTAGAGGTTGACGGCAACGAGGTGGCACAGGGGCGTACCGGTGCGGCGACGGGGAGGTTTTCCCCTTCCCGGCCTGCGCTCCCTCGTCCGTACGGTTGGTTGTCCACAGGCCGAGAGGCCCAGTGGACGGGGGAATTCCAAGTTATCCACAGCCGTATCCCCAGCCTGGTGATCCTCGTTCACCGTCGGTCACCGAGGGGGTCAACGCCCAAGGCGCCGCCGGACCATCCCGACCACCTCGGTGATCTCGCCGATCCGCAGCACCATGGCGAGCCCGAGGTAGGTGGCGCCGATCGCCGCGCCGCCGATCACCAACTGGACCGCCGCGGCGAGCCAGCTCAGGCTCGCCGGGTCGCCCGGCAGCACCGCGACCACGAGCAGGCCGACGACCGCCGCGCCGAGGGCCGCCACGACCACCCGGCCGAGCGTGCGCATGATCCCGCCGCGCCCGATCCGGCCCACCCGGGGCCGCAGCAGCATCGCCGAGATGATCGCCGCCGCCAGGTACGACACGGCGTTGCCGAGCATCATCCCGGCCGCCGCGAACGTGTTCGAGAAGATCAGGAACAGACCGACCTGGAGCAGGACGCGCAGCGCCACCACCGGAATGTTGACCAGAGCCGGGGTACGGGTGTCCGGCAGCGCGTAGAACGCGAAGGTGAAGAGCTGGCTGACCGCGAACGGCACCAGGCCGAGCGCCGCCACCAGCAGCACCGTCGACGTGGCCACCGCGTTGTCGCCGGTGAACGCGCCGTACCGGAACACCACCACCGAGATCGGGGCGGCCAGCACCGCGTAGCAGACCGCGATGGGCGCGAGCACCGCGGTGACCATCCGGGTGCCCCGGGACAGGTCGGCGGTGACGTCGTGGAACCGGTTCTCGGCGGCGGCCGCGCTCATCCGCGGCATCAGCGCGGTGATGATCGAGACGGCGATGATGCCGTGCGCCATCATCAGCAGCAGGAAGACGTTGTTGTAGATCAGCAGGCCGGCGTTCTGGCCGTCCCCGCCGGTGGCCCGGTTGAGCAGGTTGACCACCACGAAGAGGCCGAGCTGGTTGACCGCGACGTAGCAGAACATCCAGGCGCCGAGCCGGGCCAGCTCGCGCAGCCCCAGCTCGCGGAAGTCGAACCGTGCCTTCCACCGGAAGCCGACCTTGCGCAGCGCGGGCAGCAGGCCGATCGCCTGCACCGCGACGCCCAGCAGCGTGCCGCCGCCGACCAGCAGGATCCGGTCCCAGCCCACCTCGCCGGGCGGCAGCGCCTTCGCGCTGTAGACGACGATGTACAGGCCGAACGTGCCGATGGACACGATGTTGTTGAGGATCGGCGCCCACATCGGGGCGGCGAAGTGCCCCCGGGTGTTCAGCACCGCGGCGATCAGCGCGCTGATGCCGGTGAAGAACAGCATCGGCAGCATCAGGTACGACAGCCGGGTGACCAGCGTGGTGTACGCCGGGTCGTCGCTGCCGGCCGCGTACACGGCGGTGAGCACCGGGGCCAGCACCACGGCGATCAGCGCGGTCGCGGCCAGGGCCAGCACCGCGAGGGTCAGCAGGCGCTGCGCGTACGCCTCGCCCCGGTCCGCGTCGATCTTGCGGCGGCGGACCAGCACCGGCACCAGGACGCTGGTCAGCACGCCGCCGAGCAGGAACTCGTAGACCTGGTTGGGCAGGAACTGGGCGGTGGTGAACGCGTCACCGACCATGGTGCCGAGCGCGGCGCCGATCATCAGGTTGCGGATGAAGCCCGTACCCCGACTGACCAGGCTGCCGATGGCCATCACCGCGCTGTTCGCCGCGGCGCTGGTCTCGGCCACCACCTCCTGCGGGGGCGCGACGGCCTCGACGCCCGGCTGGTTCAGCGGCTCGGCGGAGATGAAGGTGGCGCCGTCGTCCGGCGGCAGGCCGCCGCCGTGCGCGTTCGCGCTGCGGTAGAGCCCGCCGCTCATCTGCCAGCCTCCAAGGGGTACGTCGCAACCGGGTCCGGCCGGCCCCGCCCAACCGGAACCTTAGTCAACCTCCGCCCGTTACCCGCGCCCGGCGCGGTCGATCCACCCTCGGCCCGATAGGCTGGCGATCCCATGTCCGAAGCCTCCGCCTCCCACGCCGCCGACCGCCGCGAGCTGACCGCCGCGCAGCGCAACGCCGTCGCCGAACTGCTCCGAGTCTCACCGGTCGCCGACGAGCTGGG
Organism: Micromonospora chalcea; assembly: GCF_002926165.1. Classification (GTDB taxonomy): domain Bacteria; phylum Actinomycetota; class Actinomycetes; order Mycobacteriales; family Micromonosporaceae; genus Micromonospora; species Micromonospora chalcea. The sequence goes on from NZ_MAGP01000002.1 coordinate 74,697, forward strand.
CCGGCGCTTCGCCCAGGCCGGTCACGAACTGCACCTGGTGGGCGGATCCGTCCGCGACGCGCTGCTCGGCCGGCTCGGCAACGACCTCGACTTCTGCACCGACGCCCACCCCGACGAGACGGTCAAGGTCATCCGTGGCTGGGCGGAGTCGATCTGGGAGACCGGGCGTGAGTTCGGCACCATCGCCTGCCAGCGCGACGGCCTCAACCTGGAGATCACCACCTTCCGGGCCGAGGTCTACGACCAGGTCAGCCGTAACCCGGTGGTGCAGTACGGCACCAGCCTGGTCGAAGACCTGAAGCGCCGCGACTTCACCGTCAACGCGATGGCGGTCAGCCTGCCCGACCACCGGTTCACCGACCCGTACGGCGGGCTGGCCGACCTGGCCGCCAAGATCATCCGTACCCCCGGCACGCCGCAGGAGTCGTTCCGCGACGACCCCCTGCGGATGCTGCGCGCGGCCCGGTTCGCCGCCCAGCTCCGCTTCGCCGTCCACCCGGACGTCCGCGCCGCGATGACCGAGATGGCCGGCGACCTGGACCGGATCACCGCGGAACGGATCCGGGACGAGTTCACCAAGCTGCTCTGCGGCGCCGACCCGATCACCGGGCTGCGGCTGCTCGTCGACACCGGCCTGGCCGAGCGCTTCCTGCCCGAGCTGACCGGCCTGAAGCTCACCATCGACGAGCACGCCCAGCACAAGGACGTCTACGAGCACACGCTCACAGTGGTCAGCAACGCCATGTCACTGGAGTCCGACGGCTGCGACTTCGTGCTGCGGATGGCCGCGCTGATGCACGACATCGGCAAGCCGGCCACCAAGGCGGTCGGCGCGGACGGCCGGGTCAGCTTCCACCACCACGAGGTGGTCGGGGCCCGGCTGACCAAGGCCCGGATGAAGGCGATGCGCTACTCCAAGGAGATCACCTCCCAGGTGGTCAAGCTGGTCGGCCTGCACCTGCGCTTCTACGGGTACGGCCGGGGCGAGTGGACCGACTCGGCGGTGCGCCGGTACGTCACCGACGCCGGCGACCTGCTGTCCCGCCTGCACAAGCTGACCCGTTCCGACTGCACCACCCGCAACCGGCGCAAGGCCGCGCAGCTCGCGGCCGACTACGACGCGCTGGAGGAGCGGATCGCCCGGATCGCCGCCGAGGAGGACCTGGCCCGGGTGCGGCCCGACCTGGACGGCAACGCGATCATGGAGTTGCTCGGCGTACCGCCGGGACCGGTGGTCGGCCGTGCCTGGCAGCACCTCAAGGAGCTGCGACTGGAGCGCGGGCCGCTGGACCGCGACGAGGCCGAGGCGGCGCTGCTGCGCTGGGCCCGCGACGAGGGCATCATCGGCTGACCTCCCCGCGCGGGGAAGCTCCACGACGATACGGCGGCGTGTCGACCGAAAGGTTGACGTGTATCGGTCGATGTCTCGCGCATGATGATGGTCATCATCAGCCACCCGGATCGACGGGTACGGCTGTCCTGATCACATCCGCCCGTCCCGAAGGGACGGCCGCTGGACACGGGGAGAGCATTCAGTGTCACGTCATGGCGCGCTGCGCCGCTCCGCGCTGGTGGGGCTTGCCCTCACCTCCGCGACCTCCATCATCTGCGCCGCCACCGGCGGCGCCGCCTCGGCCGACCCGGCCGGCCCGAAGCGTGCCCCGGTCCGGGGCGCCGACACCGCCGCGGCGGTACCCGGCCGCTACATCGTCGTCCTCAAGGACGGCAAGGCCGGTCCCGCCAAGGTGAAGTCCACCGCGTCGGCCCTCGCCGGCGAGCACGGCGGCTCCGTACGTCGGGTGTTCGGCAAGGCGCTGTCCGGCTACTCCGCCAGCATGGACCGCCGGCAGGCGGAGCGCCTCGCCGCGGACCCGGCCGTCGCCTACGTGCAGCAGGTCCAGCGCTACCAGGCCACCGGCACCCAGACCACCCCGCCGTGGGGGCTGGACCGGATCGACCAGTCCCGGACGAAGACCGACGGCCGGTACACCTACCCGGCGACCGGCGCCGGAGTGACCGCCTACGTCATCGACACCGGCATCGACATCGACCACGAGGACTTCGGCGGCCGGGCCCGCAACGGCTACGACGCGGTGGAGTCCGACGACGTGGCGCAGGACTGCGACGGCCACGGCACGCACGTGGCCGGCACGATCGGCGGCACGAAGTACGGGGTCGCCAAGGACGTCGCGCTCGTCGCCGTACGTGTGCTCGACTGCGACGGCGGCGGCAGCAGCGAACAGGTGCTCGCCGGCATCGACTGGGTCACCTCGCACGCCACCGGGCCGTCGGTGGCCAACATGAGCCTCGGCTTCGGGGGCATCGACCAGGCGGTGAACGACGCGGTCGCCCGCTCCATCGCCTCCGGCATCACCTACGCCGTCGCGGCCGGCAACAGCATGCAGGACGCCTGCGGCGAGTCACCGGCGCGGGTGCCGGCGGCCATCACCGTCGGCGCCACCGACCAGATCGACTTCCGGGCCTGGTTCTCCAACTACGGCACCTGCCTGGACACCTTCGCGCCGGGCACCGGCATCGTCTCGGCCAAGGCCGGCACCGCCACCGGCACGGAGACGATGAACGGCACGTCGATGGCCTCCCCGCACGTGGCGGGCGCCGCGGCGCTGGTGCTGGAGGCACACCCGGGCTGGACCCCGCAGCAGGTGCGCGACTCGGTCGTGGGCACGAGCGTCAGCGGCGCGGTGCACGACATCATGGGCTCGCCCGACCGGCTGCTGCACGTCGGCGACGCGGTGGTGGCGCGCGAGTCGTACGGCCTCAAGGCCCGCGGCAACGGCCTGTACGTGACGGCGGAGAGCGGCGGCAACCGGCCGCTGATCGCGCGCGGCACCGAGGTCGGCGCCTGGGAGCGGTACGACGTGGTGGACGCCGGCAACGGCTACTACGGCCTGCGTGCCGTCACGAACAACCTGTTCGTCACCGCCGAGAGCGGCGGCAACCGTCCGCTGATCGCCCGGTCCGCCGCGATCGGAGACTGGGAGAAGTTCCAGATCGTCACGAACACCGACGGCTCGGTCAGTCTGAAGGCCGTCACAAACGGCAAGTACGTCACCGCCTCGAACACCACCAACCCGCTGATCGCCAGCAAGACCACCATCGGCGCGGCGGAGAAGTTCGACTTCGACGCGGCGCCCCCGGTGGTCGGCATCAAGGCGGTGGCAAACGGCAACTACGTGACCACCGAGAGCGGCGGAACCCGGCCCCTGATCGCCCGGGCCGCGACCGTCGGGGCCTGGGAGCGGTACGAGGTCGTCAGCGTGGGCGACGGGTTCTTCGCCCTGCGCGCGCTGGCGAACAACCAGTTCGTCACGGCGGACGCCGGCGGCAACCGGGCGCTGATCGCGAAGGCCACCGTGATCGACGCCTGGGAGGTCTTCGACTTCCTCGACTACAACACCGACGGCTCGGTCTACCTGCGGGCGAACGCCAACGGCAAGGCGGTCACCGCCGGCGCGACCGGGGGCAGCCAGCTCATCGCCAGCCGCGTCATCGACTGGAACAGCGAGACCCTGGGCCTGAGCACCGGCGAGAAGTTCGTCTTCGCCGCGCTCTGACCCGCCACACCGAAACGGCGCCCGCCGGCTCCCCGAGGGGAGACCCGGCGGGCGCCGTCGTTCGTCACGCGTCGACGGTGCTGCCGTCCACAGTGTTCTTGCCGTTGTTCTGCGCGCTGCTGCCCAGCCGCGCCAGCAGCGCGGCCAGGTCGATGCCGGTGAGGTCGCTGCCGAGTTGGAGACCCTGGGCGACGTTCCCGGCCACCGACTTGGTCAGCGACGACGCGCCGTCGGTGGAGATCACCGTCATCTTGTCGATCGCGCCGATCGGGGCGCTGGCCGCGCCGACCACCTCGGGCAGCACCTTGACCAGCAGGTCCAGGACGGCCGCCTCGCCGTACGCGGCGAACGCCTCGGCCTTGCGGGCCATCGCGTCGGCCTCGGCCTGACCCTTGGCGAGGATGGCCGCCGCCTCGGCCTGGCCCTCCCGCTCGACCGCCTCGGCGATCGCGGAACGCCGGCGCTGCTCCGCCTCGCCCTCCTTGGCGCCCTCGATCGCGTTCGCCTCGGCCAGCGCGGCCCGGCGGGCCCGCTCGCCCTCACCGGTGAGGCGGGCCTGCTCGGCGGCGGCCTGCGCGGCGGCGATGGTCGCCTGCCGCTGCGCGTCGGCGTTGAGTACCGCCGCGTTGCGGTTCGCCTCGGCCTCCTGCTCCACCTTGTACCGGGCCGCGTCGGCCGGCTTGCGCACCTCGGTGTCGAGCTGGCGCTGCTTCAGCTCGGCGTTGCGCTCGGCCACCTTCTGCTGCTCGGAGAGGATCGCCTGGTCCCGCTCGGCCTGGGCGAGCGGCCCGGCCGCCGCCGACTTCGCCTTGGCCGCGTCGATCTCGGCCTGGATGCCGGCCTGCTTGAGCGCCAGGTTCCGGTTCGCCTCGGCGATCGCCTCCTCGGCGAGCAGCCGCTCCTGCTCGGCCTGCTGGCGGGCCCGCGCCTCGGCGATGGCCGCGTCCTTGAGCACCCGGGCCGCCTCCGGCCGCCCCAGGTCCTGCAGGTAGGAGCCCTCGGCCAGGATGTCCTGGAGCTGGAACGTGTCCAGCACCAGACCCTGGTTGGTCATCGAGTGCTCGGCCTCCTCGGCGACCGCGCTGGCGAACGCCGCCCGGTCCCGGATGATCTCCTCGACGGTGAGCCGCCCGACGATCGAGCGGAGCGCGCCGGCCAGCACCTCGCGGGTGAAGTTGTCGATCTCCTCCTGCTGGTTCAGGAAGCGCTGGGCGGCGGCGCGGATCGCGTCCTCGGTGCCGCCGACCTTGACGATCGCGACGCCGTGCAGCTCGGTGCGGATGCCCTGCTTGCTCACCGCGCCGCGGATGCTGACGTCGATCCGGCGGCTGGACAGGTCGAGCGACTGGAGCTTCTGCACCACCGGCAGGACGAACACCGAGGCGCCGAGCACGACCTTCTGCCCGGACATGTCGGTGGAGCGGGCTCCGTCGGCGGTCTGGGTGGTGCGGCCCTTGCGGCCGGTGACGATGAACGCCTGGTTCGGCCCGGCCACCTTGATCCGGGACAACACGAAGAGTACGAGGACGACGGCGAGGAGGACCGCGCCGCCGATGGCGACGAGCAGGGGCATGGGCATTCCCGTCTGTTGGTGTCAGTAGGTCTCGACGTGCACGCTGGTCTCGCTCAGTGCTTCGACCACGAAGATCCGGGTGCCGACCGGGATCGGCCCGTCGGCGCGGGCGTTGAGCTTCACCGGCTGGCCGGCGAGGCGTACCCGCACCTCGCCGTAGCCGCCGCTGGGGATCGGCGTTACCACCAGGCCGATCGCGCCGGCCAGGTGGTCGCGGGTGGGGGTGGCGTCGGTGCGCATGTTGCGGGCCGCGCGACTGAGCCGGGCCGCCAGCCAGCCGGTGGGCACGGCGGCGAGCGCGCCGCCGGCCACCGCCGCCGCGATCATCCCGGGGGTACGCCCGCCGAGCAGCTCGTTGACGATCGCGGCGCCGAAGCCGAACGCGCCGGTGAACCCGGCGGCCGCCTCCAGCGACACCGGCCCGTCGACGTCCGGCTGGCCGAGGTGGAGCACTCCCGAGCCGAGCAGGGCGAGCGTCAGCACGCCCACACCGACCCCGCCGATGATCAGGAAGATGAGCGTCCCGGTGGCCATGACCTGCACGGTATCGACGCCGTGCAACATCCACTACGTCCAGCAGAGGTTCAGCGCCGGGTCAGCGCGGCGCGATCGTCACCTCGGCGAGGGCGAGGTCCTCCGGCAGCGGCTGACGCACGAGTTCGCGGCCGGTGGTGTCGGCGAGCACGAAGTCCCGCGACCCGTACGGCAGCCGGTAGAGCAGGCGGTCGTCGCCGACCCAGACGACGTCGGCCACCGGCAACGGGTTCACCACCCGGCCGGTCGCCGCCTCCACGAGCAGCGGCTCCTTCTGCCCCTGCACCACCACCAGCCGCCCGTCCGGTGACCAGGCCCACGGCCCGGCCGGGTCGCCCGGCAGCGGCTCGAACCGGGTGGGCCGGCCGCTGTCGGCGGCGAAGAACTGCACGCCGCGCCGGGGGTGCCGGACCGCCTCGGACCGGGGGCCGTTCGGGTCGGTCTGCGGGAGCAGCACCTCCCGCCCGTCCCGGCTCCACAGGAAGGGGCAGGAATCGGTACAGGGATAGCGGCCGGTGTCGACAGCGTGGGAGCGGACGGTGCCGGCGGCGCTCAGCACGACGAAACCGGGGTGACCGACCCGGTTACTGGTGAACAGCAGGCTGCGGCCGTCCGGCGACCAGTTCGGCGAGCCCAGCGCGCGGCCCGGCTCGTACCAGCGGGTGGTGCCCCGGACCACGTCGACCAGGCCGACCTGCCGGGGCCGGCCGTCGTCCCAGACCGCCACCAGCGAGCCGGTGGGCGCGGGCAGGACGGCGTCGTAGCGGTCGTTGCCGTAGTACCGGCCGCGTCCCCGGTCGAGCAGGTACGACGGCCCGGCGGCGCCCGCCCTCGCCCGCGTGCCGGTGACCACCCAGTCGCCGGGCAGCACCAGCGGCCCGTCCGCCCAGTTCGGTCCGGGCGCCGACCTGATGACGGGCGACGGGTCGACGGTGACCGGCGGCGCGGTCGGCGGCGGGGCGGGACGCGGCCGGAGCAGGACGAACGGCAGCGCCACCGCGAGCACGGCGACGAGCGCGGCAGCGGCGGTGCCCACCCGCCGTCGGCGGCGCAGCCTGCGGCCCCGGCCGAGCGCGCGCCACGCCAGGTCCGGCGCGGGCGCGGCGCCGTCGGCGAGATCGTGTACGGCTGTCCGCAGCGTCTCGTCCAGCGACGTGCTCATCGGGTCACCTCCGTCCGGTTCGTCAGCCCGTCCAGCCCCGGCACCAGCTTCCGGAGACGGGCCAGCGCCTTGGTGCTCTGGCTGGCCACGGTGCCGGGGCGGCAGCCGAGCAGCGCGGCTGTCTGCTCGACGCTCAGGTCCTCCAGGTAGCGCAGGGTGAGCACCGCGCGCTGACGCGGCGGCAGTGTCCGCAGCGCGTCCCGCACCAGCAGCCGCAGGTCGCTGTCGTCGCCGGCGGCCGGTCGCTCCGGCAGTTCGGCCACCGGCACCTCCGCGCGCCGCGCCCGCCGCCGCCAGCCGGAGACCTGGTCGTGGTAGAGGATCCGTTTCACGTACGGCTCCGCGTCGCCGTGGATCCGGGGCCACCGGACGTACGCCTTGGCCAGCGCGTTCTGCAGCAGATCCTCCGCCGCGTGCTGGCTGCCGGCCAGCGCGTAGGCGACCCGCAGCAGGGCCGCTCCCCGCTCGTTGACGAACGCGGTGAACTCCCCGTCGACCTCTGCCACCGTCCACCTCCGCATCTCCAGACGCCCGGGGCGGGGAAATCTTTGCCCGTCGCGCGACAATGGGTGGCATGCGCTGGACAGTGCTCGACTCACCGATCGGGGAGTTCTCCGTCGGCACCGACGACGACGCGGTGCGCGGCGCGCACTTCGGCCGGGTGGACGGGGCGGCCGACGAGCCCGGCGACGCGGTGGCGCGGTTGGCGGTGACGGAGCTGCGGGCGTACTTCGCCGGTGAGCTGACCGAGTTCACGGTGCCGGTGTCGGCCCCGCGCGGCTCGGAGTTCGAACGCGCGGTCTGGCGGGAGATGACAGGCATCCCGTACGGGGAGACGAAGACCTACGGCGAGGTGGCGAAGGCGGTCGGCGACCCGGGCGGCGCGCGGGCGGTCGGGGTGGCCTGCAACCGCAATCCGGTGCCGGTGATCGTGCCCTGTCACCGGATCGTCGGCGCGGGCGGCAAGCTGGTCGGCTTCGGCGGCGGGCTGCCGCGCAAGGTGACGCTGCTGGAGCTGGAGGCGGCCGTGGCGCTGCGGCGCGCCTGGTCCTGACGTACCCGAAGAAGGAAGGCCGGGTCCGCGCGGACCCGGCCTTCCTTCTTCAGCGTTTCAGCGCGTCAGCGCTCGATCTCGCCGGCGATGAACGCCTCGACGGCGGCGTGCGCGTCGTGGTCGGCGTACTGCTCCGGCGGGGACTTCATGAAGTACGAGGAGGCGGAGAGGATCGGGCCACCGATCTTCCGGTCCAGCGCGATCTTCGCGGCCCGGACGGCGTCGATGATGACACCGGCCGAGTTCGGCGAGTCCCACACCTCGAGCTTCAGCTCCGCGTTGAGCGGGGTGTCGCCGAAGGAACGGCCCTCCAGGCGGATGTACGCCCACTTGCGGTCGTCCAGCCACGGCACGTGGTCGGACGGGCCGATGTGCACGTCGCTCTTCTGCATCTCGTGCGGGATCTGGGAGGTCACCGACTGGGTCTTCGAGATCTTCTTCGAGACCAGGCGGTTGCGCTCCAGCATGTTCATGAAGTCCATGTTGCCGCCGAAGTTGAGCTGGTACGTGCGCAGCAGCTCGACCCCGCGGTCCTCGAAGAGCTTCGCCAGGGCGCGGTGCACGATCGTGGCGCCGACCTGGCTCTTGATGTCGTCGCCGACGATCGGCAGGCCGGCGTCGGTGAACTTCTTCGCCCACTCCGGGTCGGAGGCGATGAAGACCGGCAGGGCGTTCACGAACGCGCAGCCGGCGTCGATCGCGGCCTGGGCGTAGAACTTGTCGGCCTCCTCGGAGCCCACCGGGAGGTAGGAGACGACCACGTCGACCTGCGCGTCGCGCAGCGCCTGCGCCACGTCGACCGGCTTGGCGTCCGACTCCTCGACGATCTCGCGGTAGTACTGGCCGAGACCGTCGAAGGTCGGGCCGCGCTGCACGGTGACGCCGGTCGGCGGCACGTCGCACAGCTTGATCGTGTTGTTCTCGCTGGCGACGATCGCCTCCGCGAGGTCCATGCCCACCTTCTTGGCGTCCACGTCGAACGCCGCGACGAACTTCACGTCGGATACGTGGTAGTCGCCGAAGGTGACGTGCATGAGACCCGGGACGCGGTCGTTCGGGTCGGCGTTCCGGTAGTACTCCACGCCCTGGACCAGGGACGAGGCGCAGTTACCCACACCGACGATGGCGACGCGGACGGAGCCCATAGCGTCTGCCTCCTTCTTCTTCATCACGGCCGCTCTGTCCTGGACGTTCCAGGCGTGGGCGGGCTGTCGTTGTCTCGTCGGCCGTCGGCCGTCCCGGTTCGCGGGTCGGCCGGGGCCCGGCCGGAGCGCTCGTTGGCGATGAGCTCCTCCAGCCAGCGGACTTCGCGCTCACAGGCGTCGAGCCCGTGGCGTTGCAGTTCCAGGGTGTACGCGTCGAGTCGCTCGGCTGCCCGGCCGAGCACGTCGCGAAGACCTTCGCGACGTTCCTCGATCTTGCGACGACGACCTTCCAGGATCCGGAGCCGGGTGGCCTGGTCGGTCCGGGCGAAGAACGCGAAGTGCACCCCGAAGCCCGTGTCGTCGTACGTCTCGGGTCCAGCCTGCGCTATCAGCTGGGCGAAGCGTTCCTTGCCCTCCGCGGTAATGGTGTAGACCACCCGACCACGTCGGCTGGTCAGCGCGGGAACCTCCTCGGCGGTCGCGGGTGTCTCAGCGGCTTCGGTGATCCATCCCGCCGCCTGCAGCCGGCGCAGGGTCGGGTAGAGCGAGCCGTAGCTGATCGCCGCCCGGATGGCGCCGAGCTTGGCGGTCAGCTCCTTGCGCAGTTCGTAGCCGTGCATCGGCGCCTCCTGCAGGAGGCCGAGGATGGCGAGCTCGAGCACGGGCCATCCCTTCTTTCCCCCTGCGCGGAGCACTAACCACCGCGATGTATCGGACCGATACATCGCACGTTAGCGGACGCCGATGTACGGGGCAAACCCTGTCTTACGCGACGCGATCATCACGCATCGTGACCATGGTCGCCTGGGTTCGTCGGAGCGCGTACCCTTTGCCGCATGCGTACGCAGCGCCAGGTCGTCGACTACTCGCTCCAGAAGCGGGCGGTGCTGCGTGAACTGCTCGCCGGGCGGATCGGCACGTACGACGTCTGCGACGCCTCGCCGTACCTGAAGAACGCTGCGCGCTTCCACGGCGAGCCGACCGATCACCGCTGCCCGATCTGCCGCAGCGAGAACCTGATCCACGTCCACTACATTTACGGTGACGAACTCAAGCAGTCGGCCGGCCAGGCGCGTACCCGGGCCGAGTTGCCCGTCCTGGCCATGACGCTGCGTGAGTTCCAGGTGTTCGTGGTGGAGGTCTGCCCCGGCTGCGACTGGAACCATCTCGTCGAGCAGTTCCTGCTCGGCCGGGACGGTCTCGCGGGCGAGGCGGAGGGCGCGGAGGATTCCGTCGCGGCCAACGGCTCCACCCCTCGGCGAAGGCGAGAGGCGCAACGGTGAACGTGGCTGTCCCGATCTCTGCCGGCCCATTCCCCGGGTGGCGGAATCGACAGCCCTTAGACGTAATTAGTCCGAATAGATCGGATTTGACGGGCAACCGCGGGCACGGCCGGCGGGTAACGTCCCGTGTTCCAGCTCACGGCAACCCGGTGGCGGCGCCCCCGCGCCCCACCGCGACCGGCAGGGTGTGAGGAATGAACTACGGCGATCCCAGTTCTTCGCGTGGGCGGGCCCAGATCCCGGGCCCGAACGGCGACCCCGGTTCCGAGTGGAACCAGGGCGGGAACGGTTGGTCCGGCTCCCCGGACGGCGGCGCCTCGGCGCGCGCCTCCGCGACACCGTACGGCTCGGGCGGCCGGGCCTCGGTCGGTGGCGCCGCTCCGGCGCCGCGCCCGGCATCGGGCTCGGCCTCGGTGGGCCGGGCCGGCGCGGGCGGCCGCGCCTCGGTGCCCGTCTCGCCGGCACCCGGCGCCTCCGGGCGCGCGGGCGCCGGACGGGCGTCGGTTCCGGTCTCCCCGGCCGCTCCGGCCGGACGTGCCGCGGTCGGCGCGGCGAGCGTGGGGGCGGCGAGCGTGGGCGGGCGCGCGAGTGTCGGCGCCCGGGCGAGCGTCGGCGCGGCGGCGGTGGGCGGCCGCGCCCGGGTGCCCGGCTCCGCCGGTGGCGGTCCCGGCGGTCCCGGCGGCCCGACCGGCCCCGGCCGGGGCGGTCGCGGCGAGGACCCGGCGCGCGCGAAGAAGCGCCGCCGGATCAACATGCTGATCGCCGGCTTCGCCGTGTTCATCATGCTCGCCGGCATCGGCGTGGTGAGCTTTACCTGGTACTCCACCAAGGTGGTGCTCCCCCAGGACACCATCCCGCCGCTGTCCACCACCATCTACGACTCGACCGGCAAGACCGCCATCGCCCGGATCGGCGACCAGAACCGCCAGCTGGTCACCATCGACCAGATCCCGGAGCACGTCCAGCACGCGGTCGCTGCGGCGGAGGACCGGAACTTCTACGAGCACTCCGGTGTGGACTACAAGGGCATCGCCCGCGCCGCGTGGAACAACCTCACCGGCGGCGACAAGCAGGGCGCCTCGACCATCACCCAGCAGTACGCGCGCAACGCGTTCGACCACCTGGACCAGGACACGTACGGCCGCAAGGTGAAGGAGGCGATCCTCGCCTCCAAGCTGAACGACAAGTACGACAAGCGCGTGATCATGCAGCACTACCTGAACGTCATCTACTTCGGTCGCGGCGCGTACGGCATCCAGGCCGCGTCGCAGACGTACTTCAAGAAGAACGTCAAGGACCTGACCGTGGCCGAGGCCGCGGTGCTGGCGGCACTGATTAAGCAGCCGGAGCCCAGCGCCACGCACAAGGGCTACGACCCGGCCATCAACCAGCCGGCCGCAGTCGACCGGTGGAACTACGTGATCAACGGCATGATCACGGAGAAGTGGCTGGACGCGCCGAACACGCCGCAGCACCCTACCGAGTACCCGAAGAACATCCAGAAGCCGTCGAAGAACAGCGGCGGGGGCTTCGGCATCGACACCCCGTACGGCAACATCGTCAACTACGTCTCGCAGGAACTGCGCGAGATGAAGCTCTGCACCGACAACGAGGCCGAGGCGACCGAGAAGAAGCCGCTGTGCTCCAAGGCGCTGAGCCGGGGTGGTTACAAGATCACCACCACCATCAACAAGAAGATGCAGGAGGCGGCGCTCGACGCGGCCCAGCGGGCCAAGAAGGGCTCCGAGCTCGCCGGCCAGCCGTCGAACCTGATGGCCGCCGTGGTGGCCATCGATCCGAAGACCGGCCGGGTGCTCGCCTACTACGGCGGCGACAACGGCACCGGCACCGACTACGCCGGAAAGAACGTCGACAACGGCGTCGTGAGCGGTGGCCACTCACCGGGTTCGAGCTTCAAGATCTACACGCTCGCGGCGGCGCTGAAGGAAGGCATCTCGCTCAAGTCCCGGTGGAAGGGGTCGGCGTTCACGCCGAAGGGCACCAAGTTCAAGGTCAGCAACGCCGGCGCGGACAAGGTCTCCTGCGGTGACTCCTGCACGCTCGAACTGTCGACGCTGAAGTCGCTGAACGTGCCGTTCTACTACATCACGGAGCAGATCGGCCCGGACAAGGTGCTCGACATGGCCAAGCAGGCCGGCGTCACCACGATGTGGCAGACCGACACCAACCCGGCCAAGGCGCACGATCTGACCAAGGCCGACCCGAAGGACCTGGCACCGTCGCCGTTCTTCCACGTCCTCGGTTACGGCCAGTACCCGATCACGGTGCTCGACCACGCAAACGGTGTCGCCACGTTCGCGAACCAGGGCATGTACCACAAGGCGCACTTCATCCGGAAGGTGGAGAAGCAGAACCCGGACACCGGTAAGTGGGACGTGGTCGGCGGGGAGAAGCTCAAGGGGCAGCAGCGGATCGACAAGGACATCGTCGCCGACGTCACCTCCGTGCTGAAGCAGTATCCGGCCCAGATCAACAAGCGGCTCGACGACGGCCGTCAGGTCGCCGAGAAGACCGGCACCTGGGAACTCGGCGACAAGACCACCCGCAACGGCGACGCCTGGATGATCGGCTACACGCCACAACTCGCCACCGCGGTCTGGGTCGGCAACGTCAAGGACCGCAAGGCGATCCAGTACAAGGACGGCCGGGACATCAGCGGCGCCCGGATGCCCGGTGACATCTTCAAGCGCTTCATGGACGACGCGCTCAAGGGCAAGGACAAGGAAGAGTTCCCGCCCGCGGCGAACGTCGGCAAGGACGACGCCGGCAACGGCGAGGCCCCGCCGCCGCCGGCGAACGAGCCGGGCCAGCCGGGCGGACCGGGCTGCGACCCACTGGGCCTGTTCTGCCCCGGCGGCACGCCCGGCGGCGGCGACCAGGGCGGCAACCCCGGCGGGGGCGGGCTACCCGGCGGCGGCGGACGCCCCGGCGGTGGTGGTGGCGGGCTGCTACCGAGCACGCCACCGACACGCCAGAACTGACGCGCACGACCTGACGGCGGCGGCCGGACCCGAGCGGTCCGGCCGCCGCCGGCGTTTCGCGTACCGGAATTTCTCCGCGCGCGACGGGACGGCGACCCCCTGTGTACGGCAGGATGCCTCTCCATGAGCACCCAGTCGCCCGCAGGCATCGATGAGCCCGGCGCGTCCGAGGCGGCGCCGCGATCAGAGACGGTGGACCATCCGTCCCGCTCGGACTGGTTCGTCCGCGGCGCCTCCGGTCTGATCGGCGGGCCGCTCGGCGACCACGCCGCCGCCCTGGACCGGCCGGCCGACCGCGAGAGCCGGTTCTGGACCGCCGGCCGGATCGTGCTGGCGCTGGTCTGCCTGACGCTGGCACTGCACTGGGTGCAGAAATCCCCCTGCCAGGACGGCGCGTGGCAGAACAACATCCAGTACACCCGCATGTGCTACACCGACGTGCTGGCGCTCTACTACGCCGAAGGGCTCAACGAGGGCAAGGTGCCCTACGCCGACCACCCGGTGGAGTACCCGGTGCTGACCGGCTACTTCATGGGCGCGCTCGGCCTGCCGGTGCACGCCCTCGGCGTCGACAACCCCGCCATCAACCAGGGACAGTGGTTCTACAACCTCAACGCGCTGGTGCTCGGCGCGCTCGCCGTCGCCACCGTCGCGGTCATCCTCAGCCTGCGCCGCCGACGACCCTGGGACGCCGCGTTGTTCGCGCTCTCCCCGATCCTGGTGCTCACCGCCACCGTCAACTGGGACCTGCTCGCCATCGGCCTGGCCGCGTTCGGCCTGCTGGCCTGGGCACGCGCCCGCCCCGACCGGTACGCGATGCTGCTGCCCGCAGTGGCGGGCGTCCTGATCGGACTCGGCGGCGCGGCCAAGATGTGGCCGCTGTTCCTCCTCGGCCCGATCCTGGTGCTCGCGCTGCGGGCCGGGAAGCTGGCGGCCGGGCTCGTCGCCACCGCCACCGCGCTGGTGTCCCTTGTGGCGGTCAACCTGCCGGTGGCGATCCCCTACCGGGAGAACTGGGAACGCTTCTTCGACCTGAACACCACACGGCCCATCGACTGGGGCACGCTCTGGTACATCGGCCGCTACCTGGACGGCCGGATCAGCCCGTCCGCACCCGGCGAACTCGGGCCGTTCGAATGGCTCAACGCCAACATCCCCACGCTCAACTGGGTGTCGTACCTGCTCTTCGGGCTGGCCTGCCTCGGCGTGGCCGGCCTGGCGTTGCTGGCGCCGCGCCGGCCCCGGCTGGCCCAGCTCGCCTTCCTGGTGGTCGCCGCGTTCCTCATCTTCAGCAAGGTCTGGTCCCAGCAGTTCGTGCTCTGGCTGCTGCCGCTCGCGGTGCTCGCCCGGCCGCGCTGGGGCGCGTTCCTCGCCTGGCAGATCGCCGAGGTCGGCTACTTCGCCGCGTTCTACGGTGAACTGCTCGGCACGGCCATGTCCCGGCCCGTCTTCCCCGAGGGCGTCTTCGTGCTGGCGTCGAGCCTGCGTCTGATCACCGTGGCGGTGCTCTGCGGATTCATCATCCGGGACATCATGCGGCCCGAACTCGACGCGGTCCGGCAGACCTACGCCGACGACCCCGACGGCGGGGTGCTCGACGGCGCGCCCGACGCGCCCTGGCACCAGCGTTGGCGGGCGCGCGCCGCCGAACAGCCCGCCGAACCCGTGCCGGTCTGAGCGACGGGAGCAGGCCGGTCTAGAGCCGGAACACGACCGCCTCGCCGACCTGCTCCCGGGCCACGCGCAGCACGTCGACCGGCCGGTCCAGCATCCCCTCCCACGGGGTGCCCTCCAGCTCGTCGCGCAACACCACCACGTTCTTCACGCCGATCTGCCGCAGGTAGTCGACGCTCGCGTAGTCCGGGAAGCTGACTGTCGCCTCGCGGATCCGGGCCTGCGACCGGGGCGTGAAGCCGCTGCCGCCGTTGACCATCGGCTGGAACCGGTCGGTGGACCAGAGCATCACCGGCTGATCCAGGTTCTGACTGCTCGGCAGCACGAGCATCGGCCCGTCCACGGTCCGCAGCGCCGCCGGCTGCCGTGGCACCACCGGCTGCGGCGTCGCGTTCAGCCCCTCCACGATCACCAGCGCCAACGGCAGCAGCGTGGCCAGCCGCAGCCACGGACCCGGCCACGGCGGCACCCGCTCGGCGGCCAGCTCGCGTACGCGCATGCAGAACGCGGTGACCGCACCCGCCGCGAGCAGACCCAGCAGCAGCGTGGTCCAGAGCATCATCCGGCCCGGCGTGCGCAGCCCGCTCCATCCCGGCAGATAGTCGAACAACGGCACGTAGGTGAACCGGCCGCCGAAGAACCGGGTGCCCATCGCCAGCGCCATCGTGACGAGCACACCGGCGAGCAGGAAGATCCGGTGCCGGACCCGCCACACCGAGAAGAACAGCCCCCCGGCGGCGAGCGCGTAGAGCACGAAGCCCGGCAGCAACGTCATCTCCGGATGCCAGGGCAGCACGGCCCGGGCACCCTCGTGCAGACCACCCCAGACCCGGGACTCGGCCGGCGCGGTGAAGAACCCGCTCGCCGGCGGCGAGTAGAGCCCGATGTCGCCGATCGTGCGCTCCGCGTTCGGGTGCAGCTCGGCGACCTTGAAGTAGGGCACCGCCAGCGCCGCGCCCACCGCCGCGAAGACGAGCCCGCCCAGCACGTCGGCCAGGAACAGCCGCCGGCCGAACGGGCGCTTCACCTTGCGCCGCCGCACGAACCACAGCACCACCGAGACCAGGACCACCCCGGCCAGCATGTACGCGAACGGCAGCCCGATGCCGAAGCCGAGACTGAGCTGCCAAGCGGCCACCAGCCACCCGGCGAACGCCCAGCCCGCGTGCCGGCGGCGCGGCCGGTACCCGTACCGCAGTGACCAGCCGTGCCCCCGGGCCAGCATCGCCAGCGCCAACGGGATGCCGCCGTTGGAGATGATGTGCAGGTGGCCGGCCTGGGCCAGCAGCCACGGCGCGTAGGCGAAGCTCGCCCCGGCCACCGCGCCGCCGATCCGGCCCGCGCCGAGCTGCCGGGCCAGCGCGTACGCGCCGAACGCGGCGAGCGCGTGCGCCAGCACGAACATGATGTTGTAGCGCAGCACGGCGTGCTCCGGGCCGACCCCGATCAGGCCGGCCGGGGCGTACCCGAGGAGCGTGTCGGAGAACGCGAAGCTCCAGTTCTCCGGATAGAACGTGTTCGAGTGCCACAGCTGCGCCGGGTTCGTCCGCAGGATGTGCCCGGACCACGCCATCTGCCACGCCTGCAGGCTCGGGTCCCAGTAGTCCTGCGGCAGCGTGTGCCGCGGATAGCGCAGCGTGGGCCAGGTCATCGCCGCCGCCAGCGCCAGCGCGGCGACGACGACGAGCGTCCACTCGTGCACCAGGAACCGGCCCACGGCGCGGACGGCCCGGCGGGGGCGGCCGAGCACTGGCTCGGGTGCCGGACCGAACGCGGACCAGGGGTCGGCCGGCTCGTCGTCGCCCGTACCGTCCTGCTTCGCGGCGTCGTTCTTCTCCGCGGCGTCGCCGTCCTTCTTGGCGGCGTCCGCTCTGTCCCGGGCCTCGGCCTCGGTCCCGGCTTCGGTGCCGGCCTCCGCCTTGTCGGTGCCGGCACCCGCCTTGTCGGCGGTGCTCGTCTTGTCGGCGGTGCTCGCCGTGCCTGCCGCCTTCGCCGCGCCGGTGCGGCGAGCCTTGCGGGTCCGCTTCGCCTTGCCGGCACTCGTCACCGTGCCCGCGGTGTCGTCCTCACCGGAGCTGTCCGCGCCGGACGCGCGCTCGTCGGGCGAGCCGCTCCCCGGCCCGGCCCCGGCCGCGTCGTCCGGCGGGTTCTTCGCGCCGGTCCCGTCCGCCCGGGTCTCGGCGCCGGACCGGCGGCCGGTCGTGCCGGACTTCTCGGCGGTCACTCCGCCGCACCCAACTGCCCGCGCAGGAACGCGATGTCGCCGGCCTGGCCCTCGACGCCGCCGGGGGTCTCCACGATCACCGGCGCGCCTGCCGCGCGGATCACCGCCACCAGCAGCTCCGGGTCGATGGTGCCGCCGGTGAGGTTGTCGTGCCGGTCCTGACCGGAGTTGAAGGCGCCCTTCGAGTTGTTCGCGTGGATCAGGTCGATCCGGCCGGTGATCGCCTTCACCCGGTCGACCAGGCCCAGCAGCTCCTCGCCGCCCGCGTGGGCGTGGCAGGTGTCGAGGCAGAAGCCGACCTCGTGGTCGCCGAGCGCGTCCCAGAGCCGGGCCAGCGAGTCGAGGTGCCGGGCACAGGCGTTGTCACCACCGGCGGTGTTCTCGATCAGCACCGGGAGCGGGAATCCGCCGGACTCCGCCGCGTACGCGAAGGTCTTGCGCCAGTTGTCGAAGCCGACGGCGACGTCCTGGCCGGCGTTGACGTGGCCGCCGTGCACGATCAGGCCCTTGGCGCCGACGGCCGCCGCGGCGGTGGCGTGGGCGAGCAGCAGCTTGCGGCTGGGGATGCGGATCCGGTTGTTGAGCGTGGCCACGTTGATCACGTACGGCGCGTGCACGTAGAGGTCGACGTCGGCGGCGCGCAGGCGCTCGGCGTCCTCGCGCGGCTTCGGGGCCTTCCAGCCCTGCGGGTCGGCCAGGAAGAACTGCACCGCCTCGGCCTGCCGGGCGGCCGCCTCGGCCAGCGGGTCGGTCGGATCGACGTGGGCTCCGATTCGCATGCAGGGCAGCCTACGTCGCGCCTGCGACGGTCGCCGCGCTCGCCGGAGACGCCCGGCGGGTCGGAGGCGTCACCACCCGGCCCGGCGGTCGTTGTCCGAGGTGGGATCGATGGTCGACGCTCCGCCCGGACGTGGTCCACAGCACGTACGGGTGAGGGGGCCGACGCCCGGTGACGGGACGCCCCGGCGTGCGGCCCGGCACGACGGGGCGGGATCCATCAGGAATCCGGCACACCAAATGGAAGTCCGGACTAAATCCTCAATTTACCCCAAGTGGTGACGAGAGCCATTGTATGGTCAGCACAGGTGACAACACGATAAAGCTCCGCGGGGCGTCTTCGATCCAACCTCATCGGTGTGGTCGTTCCTCCCCAGGTCCCACCCAAGGAATGCGGACGGGACGCCCCGCGGTCCCGTGGACAGGGGTCCACCTGCCGGCTCTCGAGGCCGAAGGTGGGCCCCTGTCGCCGCGTCCGGGCCGTGCCGGCCGACCGGTCCGTCCATGATCGTCCGCACCGGCTATCCTGGTCCGGTTGTCCGTGTCCAGCCGGGTTCCCCCGGAACCGGTCACGGCAACGACGCACGACCTCCTGCCACGGAAGGACCGTGGCCGCTTAGCCCACAGGAGGTGAGCACGTCTTGCGTCATTACGAAGTCATGGTGATCCTCGACCCCAGCCTCGAGGAGCGCACCGTCGCCCCGTCGCTCGACACGTACCTGAACGTGATCCGGACCGCGGGTGGCTCGGTGGAGAAGACCGACGTGTGGGGCCGCCGGCGCCTCGCGTACGAGATCAACAAGAAGGCCGAGGGCATCTACGCCGTCATCGACCTCCAGGCGACGCCGGAGGCCGTTGGCGAGCTGGACCGTCAGCTCCGACTCAACGAGTCGGTGCTGCGCACCAAGGTCATCCGTCCGGAGATGCGCTGAGCATCTAGTCCCGGCACGTCCGGATCAAGCCTCATCCACGCTGTCGTACGGCTCTGAGAGCCTGTACGGCACAAAGATGAGTGCGCGAGGAGATGGTCATGGCAGGAGACACCACCATCACGGTCATCGGCAACCTGACCGATGACCCCGAGTTGCGTTTCACCCCCTCCGGCGCGGCGGTCGCCAAGTTCCGGGTCGCTTCGACGCCCCGCTTCATGGACAAGGCCTCCGGCGAGTGGAAGGACGGCGAGCCGCTGTTCCTCTCGTGCACGGTCTGGCGCCAGGCCGCCGAGAACGTCGCCGAGTCGCTGCAGCGTGGCGCTCGGGTGATCGTGTCCGGCCGGCTGCGTCAGCGGTCGTACGAGACCCGTGAGGGTGAGAAGCGCACCGTCATCGAGCTGGAGGTCGACGAGATCGGCCCGTCGCTGCGCTACGCCACGGCGAAGGTGCAGAAGATGTCCCGCTCCGGCGGCGGTGGCGGCGGCTTCGGTGGTGGTGGCGGCCAGGGTGGCGGCGGAGGCAACTTCGACGACCCCTGGGCCTCTGCTGCCCCCGCCCCCTCCCGCGGTGGTTCGGGCGGAAACTTCGACGAGGAGCCTCCGTTCTAATGGCGCCGAGCGCCCGCGATCGCAAACCAGGAGCACGAGCAATGGCTAAGGCTGCGGCACTTCGCAAGCCGAAGAAGAAGGTGAACCCGCTCGACAAGGACGGGATCACCTACATCGACTACAAGGACACCGCGCTGCTGCGCAAGTTCATCTCCGACCGCGGCAAGATCCGCGCTCGGCGGGTGACCGGCGTGACCTCGCAGCAGCAGCGGCAGATCGCCCGTGCGGTCAAGAACGCCCGCGAGATGGCGCTCCTGCCGTACACGGCCACGGCCCGCTGAGAGGAGGCACGGACATGAAGATCATCCTCACTCAGGAGGTGTCCGGCCTCGGCTCTCCGGGCGACATCGTCGAGGTGAAGGACGGCTTCGGCCGTAACTACCTGCTGCCGCAGGGCTTCGCGATCGCCTGGACCAAGGGCGCGGAGAAGCAGGTCACGGTCATCAAGCGGGCCCGCTCGGCCCGCGAGATCCGCGACCTGGGCCACGCCACCGAGGTCAAGACCCAGATCGAGGGTCTGAAGGTCAACCTGAAGGCCCGCGCCGGCGACGGCGGCCGGCTCTTCGGCTCGGTCACCCCGGCCGAGATCGTCGACGCCGTCAAGGCCGCCGGCGGCCCGACCCTGGACCGCCGCCGGCTGGAGCTGCCCGGCCACATCAAGGCGCTCGGCTCCTACCCGGTCAGCATCCGGCTGCACCCCGAGGTGACCGCCAAGTTCGACCTGAACGTGGTCAAGGGCTGACACCCGTAGCACGACGCGAAGGGCCCGCACCGGACACGGTGGTGCGGGCCCTTCCGCATCTCCGTTCCCCCGGGTTACCGCCGGGGCTCAGCCGAGCGGGTTACCCGTCACCGCGCTGATCACCACAGTCGACAGGCCACCGCCCACCACGGCCGCCGCCAGCGCCACCGTCGCCGCCCGCCAGGTCGTCCCGACCTGCCGTAGCAGCACCGCCACCACAAGGCTGCTCACCAACGCCAAGCCGAACCGAGGCGCCGCCGACACCAGCGAATCCAGGGCATGCGTACGCGGCGAGTCGCAACCGCCACCGGTGATGTCGGTGACGCAACCCTCCGGCGGCTGACCGCTCAGGAACAGCAGACCGACGAGTAGCAGCACGGCCGGGACCAGATAGCAGGCCACCGTGTAGACCAGAGGCCGCAGCGGACCGCCCGGATCCGGATCCAGCAGGTCGTCTTCCAACCGCCGGCCCCACGAGCCGCCACCGATCGTCTCCACCCGCCGGCGCAGCGTCGACCCGGCCGGCGCCACCGGCCGACCGCGCGGCACGGCACGCGGACGCGGAGCCGAGTACGCCACCGCCGGTGACCTCGGCGCCGACGGCGGCGTCTCCATCCACCGCGGATCGTCCCCGGCCAGCCGGGTACCCGACCAGAACGCCTCGGCCCGCTCCGGTGACGCCCATCCCTCCCGCACCGGCGGAGCCGTGCGATCCCACGGATCGACCTCGTCGCGCACCGGCTCCAGATAACCGGTGTCGGTGAACCGGTCCCACTCGCCCGTGTGCTCCGTGCGGTCCCACCGGCGTTCCGCCTGCTCCCAGCGGCCACCGGGCGCCGACCGGCCCCAGGCGTGCACGCCCGACGCGTCCCACGGGTCGACCGCAGGCGGCGGCTCCGGCGGCTCACGGTCGGCCGCCCGACGCCGCTGCCAGGGATCCGCCGCCGGCCGGGACTGCTCCGAACCCGACGGGGCCACCGACCGCGACCAGCCCGTCTCCGAAGCCGCCGAGGACGACCAGCCCGTCTCCGAAGCCGACCGGCCCGACGACGCCGACCGCGACCAGCCCGACTCCGACTCCGACGCCGGCCGCCGCAACTCCGGCACCGCCGACGCGGGCCAGTCGGCATCCGACGCGGCCGGACGGGACCGGTCCGAGCCCGCAACCGCCGAACGCGACCAGGCGGAGTCCGACGCCACCGGCGGCGGCCAGGAAGAACCCGACGCCGAACGACGCCGCCCGCCCGGCCGCCCGCTGTCCCGCGCGGCTTCCTCGTCGCCCGAGCCCGCCGAATCCGGCAGCCCGGACCAGATCACCTGCGGACGCCGGGTCGCCGCGCGACGGGGACGACTACGCGGCGACACCCCCGACACCGGCTCGTCGTCCGAGTCGGCACGCCTGTTCCCCACGTACCCCCGCTCCTGGGGGGCATCCATCGTCCACTCGGCGGTGTGGTCCGACAACGGACCCGCACCTATCGCCCGCGGCTCCGGCCGATCGCGCCGACGGCGGCCCGCCTCCGTGCGCCGGCCACCCTCGGACGACGGCGTCTCGACCTCGATCTCGTCGTCGTCGGGCGCGGCGTGCCGCCCGCCACCGTCCGCGCGGCTCACCCCGGACTCCAGAGCCCAGCGGGGAAGGTAGGTGTCCACCGGCTCGTCCTGGCCGCGTTCGATCGCCCGCCGCCGACTCGGCGTGCGGTAGCTCTCCGGCGCGTACGAGTCGGCCCGGCGCGGCCCGGCGGGCTCGTCCCAGGAACCGCTCGGCCGTCGCTCGCGCGGGCTGTCCTCCCCGCTTCCCCAGTCCCGGTGTCTCACGGCCGGAGCGTGACCTCTCTCAACCCGAAAGTAAACCCGCTGTCCCAGGTGTCGCCGTTCGCAGCGATAGTACGGGACGAACGACGACAAAGCTCAGCCGGAAATCTTCCGTCCACAGGGTGGGGACAGTAAAAGTGCAGGTCAGAGGCGATGCGCCCGGAATTCCCCATCACTTTTCCACACCCTGTGCACACCCTGCGCACATGCCGGTCCCCAGGCGTCCACAGGTTGTCCCGAGGCTCATCCACCGGCCTTGTTGAGTCGCTGACCTCGGGTTCCGTATCGTGGTCCCCCCGACCGCCGGGCGATGACCCCCGATCGACCGGAGGGGTCGGCGGAAGTTGTCACACCCCAGCGATAGAGCTGGACTCGATCCGACGCAGCAAGGGGGGCACCCGTGTCGGTCACCGACGAGGCGCGTACGGAACGGACCGGGGGGCAACCGTCGTCCGAGCCGCCGCCGCGCGACGCGCCGTTCGAGAAGACACCACCGCAGGACGTGGCCGCCGAGCAGTGCGTACTCGGCGGCATGCTGCTGTCCAAGGACGCCATCGCGGACGTCGTGGAGATCCTGAAGACCAACGACTTCTACCGCCCGGTCCACGCCACCATCTTCGACGCGATCCTCGACATCTACGGACGCGGCGAACCCGCCGACCCGATCACCGTCGCCGCCGCGCTCGCCGACTCCGGCGACCTCGCCCGCATCGGCGGCGCGCCCTACCTGCACACGCTCATCGCCAGCGTGCCCACCGCCGCGAACGCCGCCTACTACGCCCGCATCGTCGGGGAACGGGCGGTGCTCCGCCGCCTGGTCGAGGCCGGCACCCGGATCGTGCAGCTCGGCTACGGCACCGGGCCGAGCGGCAGCCGCGACGTCGACGACATCGTCGACCTCGCCCAGCAGGCCGTCTACGAGATCACCGAGAAGCGCGTCAGCGAGGACTTCGCGGTCCTGGCCGACATGCTGCAGCCCACGCTCGACGAGATCGAGGCGGTCGGCGCCCAGGGCGGCGTGATGACCGGTGTGCCGACCGGCTTCACCGACCTGGACCGACTGCTCAACGGCCTGCACGCCGGCCAACTTATTATCGTGGCCGGCAGGCCTGGTTTGGGCAAATCAACCGCATCTATGGACTTTGCCCGAAATGCGGCGATCCGGGCCAACCAGGCGTCGGCGATCTTCTCGCTGGAAATGAGCAAGGTCGAGATCGTCATGCGACTGCTCTCGGCCGAGGCGCGTGTACCGCTGCACGTGCTCCGTAGCGGGCAGCTCTCCGACGACGACTGGACCAAGCTGGCCCGCTGCATGGGCGAGATCAGCGAGGCACCGCTCTTCGTCGACGACACACCGAGCATGAACCTGATGGAGATCCGGGCGAAGGCGCGGCGGCTCAAGCAGAAGCACGACCTGAAGCTGATCGTGGTCGACTATCTCCAGCTGATGACCTCACCGAAGCGCACCGAGAGCCGGCAGCAGGAGGTCGCGGACCTGTCCCGTGGCCTGAAGCTGCTGGCCAAGGAAGTCGAGTGCCCGGTGATCGCGGTGAGTCAGCTGAACCGTGGCCCCGAGCAGCGCACCGACAAGCGTCCGCAATTGTCCGATTTGCGTGAATCGGGATCAATTGAGCAAGATGCGGACGTTGTTATCCTTTTGCACCGCGACGACTACTACGACAAGGAGTCGCCGCGCGCGGGCGAGGCGGACTTCATAATCGCCAAGCACAGGAATGGGCCGACCGACACGGTGACGGTCGCGGCGCAGCTGCACCTGTCGCGCTTCGTGGACATGGCGATCGTTTGACCAACGGCGGGCGCCGGCTGACTCCCTCCGAGCGAGAGGAGATCATCAGCTGCGCGGCCACCGGAGAGAGTCTCACTGCCATCGGCGCGCGTTACGGCGTCACGAGGCAAGCGATCCGGGCGGTCCTCCGTCGTAACGGAGTGCCGCCCCGCCGTACCGGCACGTTGACGGACAACCAACGCAACGAGGTTCTGCACAGGTTTCTCGGTGGAGCGTCGCTCAACCAGATCGCGGCTGAGTTCGGTGTCACCGCACCGGCGGTGCGTGGCCTGCTCACCCGCAGAGGAATCGAGATCCGATCGGTGTCTCATGGTCTCCGACACGACGCCTTCGACAACTTCGACCCGGAGACCTGCTACTGGATCGGCTTTCTGTTCGCTGACGGGTGCGTCAGCTACCGCCCGGGCCACATCCCACAGATCTCGGTCGGTCTCGCCGCGCGCGACCGCGAACACCTCGTCGCGCTCCGCAGCTTCCTGGGATGTGACAACAGCATCTCGGCGACCAGTCCGACCCACGGCTCCTGCCAGTTCTCCGTACGTTCTCACCGCCTGGCAGACCGGATCGTCGAGCTGGGCCGGTACCAGCAGGCGGTCGATGGGCGGCTCGTCGGCTCACGCGACTTCTGGCGGGGCGTCGTCGACGGTGACGGCTCCCTCGGCATCTACCGGCGCCCCGCGCCGAGCACTCGTTCGCTCACCCAGTTCAGAGTGGTGGGCCGACGGCACGTGCTCGAGGAGTTCGTGGCGTTTCTGGAGCGGGAAGGCATCGTCGGCTTGTCCGTGCGCCCGCACCGGAGCATCTTCACCGTAGGAACCACTTGCGGGCCGGCCGAGCGGATAGCCAGGTTGCTCTACGAGGATGCGGTGATGGCGCTGGCTCGTAAGGCGGAGATCGCCGCGCGCATGATCGCCCGGCAACGCGGAGCAGCATGAACTGAGCGGCGTCAGCCGAGCAGCGGGAACCAGCCGGCGGCCTCGCCCAGCTCCAGCCGGTCCCGGTCGGTCAGCGGCACCCGGCCGGCGGCCTTCAGCAGGTACTCGTGGTCGTCCCAGCCCGCCGGCCGTACCGCCTCGTCGCTGAGCAGCCCGTCCATGGTGGTCACCGCGACCCGCGTCGGGTCGGCCGCCGGCAGCGGCGCGTCCGGCAGGTCCACCACGAGGTCGAGGTGGTGGATGACCGCCTCGGTGGTCAGGGTGGCGAGCAGATGGGGTACGCGCAGCACGTGTCCCTGGGTGGTCACGTACCCGTCGGGGTCTATTGCGGTGGCCGCGCGGACGGCGGCGGGCGCGGTGTCGGACCAGAGCCGGACCACGCCGGTGGGCCGGTCGAAGGCGACGGCGGAGCGGCGTGCCCACCAGGCGTGCCGGGCGCTCGCGTCGTCGTCGCCGGGAGGGAACGCGCGCCAGTAGCTGACGTCGTCCACGTCGGGCGGCCCGGGTGCGGGGCTGGCCAGGGCGACGAGCGCGCGCTGGGCGTCGCAGAGCACGTGGAAGAGCAGGTCGGCGACGAGCCAGCCGCGGCACCGGGTGGGGCGTTGCAGGGCGGCGTCGTCGAGCGGGGTGACCACGGCGGTGATGCCGTCGTACGCCTGGGCCAGCGCCTCGTGCTGCCGGATCGGGCTCATGCCGTGCAGCCTGCCACGGCGCGCCGCGCCCGGCACGGTGAAGAAGTACGACGACGGGCACGCCGGGTCGATGCGGCGCACCGGCCCGGCGTGGGCGACGTCGGCGGTCAGTCGAACAGTTCGCCGAGGAAGCCGTGCTTCTTCTTCCGGCGGTAGTGGCCGTGGTAGCCGTAGTGCTGCTGACCGTGGCCGTACGCGGGCTGGGCGTAGCCGTGGCCGGGCGGCGGCGGAGGCGGCGGGTAACCGGCGCCGGACGGCGCGGGCTGGAGGGCGCCGCCGTGCTGCTGGTTCCAGTTGGCCTCGGCATCGAACAGCTTTTCCAGCTCGCCGCGGTCGAGGAAGATGCCCCGGCATTCGCCGCACTGGTCGATGACTACTCCGCTGCGCTCGTACTGGCGCATTTCTCCGCGGCACTTGGGACAGGTCATCTGCATGACAACGACGGTACCGGGTGTTTTCACGCAGCGGCGGTCAGCGCCTGCGTGACCTCGTCGTCGGTGACCTCGTGGAAGTCCTCGTAGTACGCGCCGACGGCGGCGAAGTCGGGCGGGAGTTGGCAGCTCACGACCGTGTCGGCTTCGGGCGCGAGCATCTCGTACGCCTGCTCGGAGCCGACCGGGACGGCGACGAGGACGCGGGCGGCGCCGAGGTGGCGGGCGACCTGGACGGCGGCGCGTGCGGTGGCGCCGGTGGCGAGTCCGTCGTCCACGACGACGGCGGTGCGTCCGGTCAGGTCCAGCGGTGGGCGGCCGCCGCGGTAGCGCTGTTCGCGGCGTTCCAGTTCGGCCTGTTCGCGGCGGCGGACCTGGGCGCGGTCGTTCTCGCTGATCCGGCCGGCAACCATCTCGTTGAGGATCTGCACGCCGCCGGGGCCGAGCGCGCCGTACGCGACCTCGGGCGCCCAGGGGACGCCGAGCTTGCGGACGACCAGCACGTCGAGGGGGGCGCCGAGCCGGTCGGCGATCACCCGGGCGACGGGTACGCCGCCGCGGACCAGGCCGAGCACTATGACGTCGGGTCGGCCGGCGAGGTCGGTCAGACGTTCGGCGAGTTGCCGTCCCGCCTCGGCCCGGTCGCGGTAGGTGGTCATTCCTCAGGTGTACGCCTTCCGGCCGCATCGCGCGGGGCGGTTGCCGGGAATGCCGTCGGGTCGCCTGGTCGGGTGAGCGCCAGCGCCGGGGCGAGCACGAGCAGCGCGATCGGGTAGAGCAGGTAGCCGAAGCGGGTGGAGGGCATGAGCAGGATCGCGGCGAGCAGCCCGTACCCGCAGATGATCGTGGTGGCGGCGGCGGTGCGCGGCGGGCGGCGCAGCAGCCGGACGGCGATGGCTCCTCCGGCGGCGACGAGCAGCGCGGCGGCGATCGCCCGGCCGGCCGGGAGCGTCTCGGCGATCAGGTGGCCGGGGAAGGGTGACTGGGCGGGGCTGGTGACCAGGCCGTGGCCGAGGGGGAAGCGCAGCACGTTCTCGACGAGGGCTTCGCGGTCGACGAGCAGCACCGGGATCAGTGCGAGGACTGGTAGGCCGAGGGCGCCGAGGGCGGTGCGCAGGGTGGCGCGGCGGGTGGCGGCCCAGAAGAGCAGCACGAGGGCGATCGGCCAGGCGAAGAGTTTCAGCGCGCCGGCGGCGCCGACGGCGAGACCGGCGCGGCCGGGTCGGCCGGTGGCGGCGAGTGCGAGGGCGAGCAGGCAGAGCGCGAGTACGGGCAGGTCGTCGCCGCCGGTGGCGAGGGTGAGCGCGCAGACGGGCAGGACGGTGGCGGCTTGGACGGCGCGCAGTACGGCGGCGTCGCGGCGGGGCGCGGCCGGGCCGCCGCTTGCGCGCAGTGTGGCGACGAGGGCGATCACTGTGAGCGCGGTGACGACGGCGAACCAGACGCGGGCGTCGGTCCACCAGGCGTCCACCGCGGCGCGGGGCAGCCCGAACAGGGCCATGCCGGGCTGGTAGGGGGTGTAGCCGAGGAGTTGTTCGCCGGGGGGCAGCGCGGCGATGGCGTCGGGACCGAGGTAGGGGGTGCCGTGCTCGGCGAGGCGGGCGCCGGCGTGTTCGACCACGATCACCTCCTCCTGGGCGCGGTCGGTACGCCCGCCGGCCCGTTCGAGGCTCTGCGTGACGATCGGCAGCAGCGCGGTGGTGGCCCAGGTGATTCCGGTGACCGTCCAGCGTGCGGGCAGCGCGGCCAGGGGCGTGCCGGGGGCGCGGCGGCGGGCGAGCAGTTGCGTGGTCGCGGCGAGGGTGGCGAGCGCGTACCCGATGGTGGCGACGGCGCCCCAGGCGCGGTGCGGCGGCAGCGTGGAGGTGGCGGCGGTGACCGCGGCGAAGACGGTGGCGGCGGCGTAGAGGCCCAGGTCGAGGGCGAGACCACCGGCTGCGGTGTCGAGTGCCGACCAGCGGCGGGAGACGGTGGTTGCGGGGTCGGCGTGGGCGGTCACGCGGGCCAGTCTGGCAGACCGGCGCGGTGGCCCGGCGGGGTCAGGGTTGCCGGGAGTCGCCGGCGGCGGACGGGTTCGGGCGGGTGCGGGCGCCGCCGGCGCGGCGGCCGGGGAGGCGGATCACGGCGCCCGCGTCGTGCAGGGCCGGGGCGAGCGCGCCGGTGCGGCCGCCGTGGCCGCGCTGGAGGCTGGCGAGCAGCGCGGCGGCGGGCAGTGGCCGGGCGAACAGGTGGCCCTGGCCGGCGGCGCAGCCGAGTTCCCAGAGGGCGCGGCGCTGGGGTTCGCTCTCCACGCCCTCGGCGACGACTGTGAGGTTGAGGCTGCGGCCGAGGTCGAGGGTGGAGCGGATGACGGCGGCGGCCTCGGGCGCGGTCTCCATGGCGGTGACGAAGCTGCGGTCGATCTTCAGTTCGTGTACGGGGATGCGGGAGAGCAGGGAGAGCGACGAATATCCGGTGCCGAAGTCGTCGAGCGCCAGGCGGACGCCGGAGTCGCGCAGGCGGCTGAGGACGCGGTCGACGACGTCGAGCTGGCTGAGCGTGAGCGTCTCGGTGAGTTCCAGCACGAGCCGGTCCGGCGGGAGGTCGTGGGCGCGCAGCCGGGCCAGGACCGCGCCGGGGAAGCGGGCGTCGAGCAGGCTGCGGGGTGACACGTTGACCGAGACGGGCAGGTCGAAGCCGGCGTCGCGCCAGGAGCCGGCGGCGATGAGCGCCTGGTCGAGGATCGCCTCGGCGAACGCGGGCAGCAGGCCGGAGCGTTCCACCGCTTCGAGGAAGCGCAGTGGGTCGATGAGCCCGTGGGTGGGGTGGTGCCAGCGGGCGAGGGCCTCCGCGCCGATCACCTCGCCGCCGGCGAGGTCGACGATGGGCTGGAAGTTGACTGTGAACTCGTGGTCGGCGACGGCGCGGGGCAGTTCCCCGCCGAGGGTGAGCCGGCTGAGGTCTGCGGTGTCGCGGGCGGGGGCGTAGGTGGCGAGTCGTTGGCCGGCGCGTTTGGCCTGGTACATGGCCACGTCGGCGCGGCGAAGCAGCTCGGGCATCCCGCCGGTGGCGGGGGCGACGGCGATGCCGCCGCTGGCTTCCACGCTGATCCGCATGCCGTCCACGTCGAGCGGGTCGTGCAGGGCGTTGAGCAGGGCCTCGGCGCGGTGGGAGGCGACGGCCGGGGCGGGCAGGCCGCGCAGCAGCACGGCGAACTCGTCCCCGCCGAGCCGGGCGACCAGGTCGTCGGGGCGGGCGGCGTCGCGCAGCCGCTCGGCGACCTGGATCAGCACCTGGTCACCGGCGCCGTGGCCGAGGGTGTCGTTCACTTCCTTGAAGTGGTTGAGGTCGATCAGCACCAGCGCGGTGACGCCGTCGGCGTGCCGGGTGGTGAGCTGGGCGCTGCCCTCGTCCAGCAGGTGGCGCCGGTTGGACAGGTCGGTGAGGGCGTCGTGGGTGGCGGCGTAGGCGTGGTCCTCGGCGATGCGGGCGAGTTCGGCGTACGCCTGGGCGTTGCGGACCGCGGTGCACAGGGCGGAGGCGAAGGTACGCAGGGTGTACTGCTCGCGCTCGGAGAGTTCGACCGGACCGGCGAACCGTAGCCGCAGCACGCCGAGGTCGTCGGTGCGGTTGTGGCCTTCCAGCGCGACCGGCATGACCCGGCCGTCGATGTCGCTGGGCTGGGGCGACGTTCCGTCGTACGCGATGCCTGCGGCGTTGCCGCGGACGGTGCGTCCGCCGTCGCGCAGTTCGATCTCGATCTCGTCGGCGGAGAAGAGTTCGCTGGCTTCGGTGACTGCGGTGGTCAGCACCTGGTCGAGGTCGACCACGTTGAGCGCGTCGGTGGCGCGGGCGAGTCGTTGCCACGCCTGCTGCTCGGTGCGGGTGCGGATCCGCGTGGAATAGGCCAGGTGGAGGCTGAGCACCAGTGCCGGCACGGCGAGCAGCAGCCGGGGATCGGCCCGCAGGATGAGTACGGTGCAGGCGGCCACCAGGAAGCGGACCGCGAAGCCGGCCACCCGCAGGTCGAGGTCGGTGCGGAACTGCCGCACGATGGGCGTGCCGGACGCGAGCGCGATGACCGGCATCGCGAGTAGGCCGTCGAGCACGGCCGCGACGAGGTAGACGACTCCGAGCAGCAGAACGATCTGGAGCGGCTCGCGGGGCGGCCACGCGTTGCCGAGCAGCAGGATGACGAGAGCGCTGCCCCCGGCGACCAACGTGTGCTTCGCGACGCCGAATGCGGTCTTGATGGGCGCGAGTCGCGTGACCGAGCCGCAGGCTACGCCGATGCCGGTTGCCAGGATCAGCCAGGAGGCCGGCGCGACGGCGAGACCGACGACGATCGCAGTCTCGACCCAGGCGAAGGCCACTGTGGTCGACCGGATTCGCACCGGCGTCTTGATGACTGTGGCCAGGGCGACCGTCACCACCAGGGCCGTGACGGTGACGAGGTCACGTACGGAGTCCGGTGGCTCTGTCCAGACGGCGATCAGTGCGGCGAGCGCGACGAACGTCGCGCACACGCTCAAGACGGACACGATCACGCGCAGCATGGGCTCGACGGCTTGTCGGCCGTCCGCTGTTCGGCTCAACCGGCATCACCCGCCGCTCACCGTCGGAATGCGATGAGCGGCAGCCTACCCCTTCGCCGGAAATATGAGAACTCTCAGTTCCATTCGGTGCTACGCATTTTGCCGCCTCCTCGGATATCGAAACGGGTCGTGGTTGCTTGATGACCAAAAGGTTCGTCAGTTCCATTCGGTGCTGCGCATTGTCACGACCCTCCTCGCATATCTCTCTTGGCGCTTCGTGGCGCCCCCTGTCTTGGAAGAGCAGGTTAGAGCGTAGGTAGGGCGATAAGGAAGCATTAATGTCGGTATGCGCAATATAAGTAACTATTGCGGAGTAAATGACGTTGTGTCCACGGGGTGTATGCGGAGCGGAGCCGATCGTCTCCTTCATGTACCCGCGTAGTCGCTCAGCGCCATGGGAATGGCCTGAGGAGCCTTACGTCGCCTGTAGCGTCGTCGTGGCGGCGGAACATTACAACCGTGCTTTGGGCGGCTTTCACCGCCGGGTCGGACGAGAGTGATGTCGGTGTGCGAGACCGCTGCCGGGGCAACGGGTTTGTGACTAATCGATTACGCTCCCGTGTGCCCGTGGACAAGAGCCGACTGGGGCCGGAACAGCAGCATGGAAATCCAAGTGGTCGGTGGTCTGGCGGTGCGGATCGGCGCCGCGGGCCTTTCGCTTGGAACCCCCAAACAGCAGCTGGTTCTGGCGCTGCTGGTCGTGCGGGCCAATCAGTTGGTCCCCATGCACGACCTGGTGGACGAGTTGTGGCCCGACGATCCGCCTCGCTCCGCGATCGCCAATGTCCGGACCTACGCCGGCAACCTGCGTCGCAGCCTCGACTCGTACGCGGATGACAGGCTCAGGATCGTCCGTGAGCCCGGTGGCTACCGACTCCTCGCCGACGAGAGCCTCATCGACCTGTACCGGCTGACCGCGCGCTGGCGCCACGCTCGGGAACTGATGCGGGCGGGAGCGCCGGCGCAGGCGGTCCCGTTGCTGGAGGATGTGGGCGCCGCGGCGGCCCCGCTGCTCGCCGGGCTGACGCTGGGGCCGGTGCTGACCGCCCGGCGAGAGGCCGCGAGCCAGGAACGCCGGGCAGCCCTGGAGTCGCTGGCGGAGGCGCATCTCATCCTGGGGCGCCCGGAATCGGCGGCGTCGCTGCTGCGTGAGGAGGTTTCGCGTCAGCCTCTGTGGGAGCGCGCGCAGTGTCTCCTGATGCGTGCCCTCACCGCGGCCGGTGACGCGGGTGGCGCGCTGGCCGTCTACCGCGCCGCGCGCGAGGCCCTCACCGGCGAACTGGGCGTGCCGCCCAGCGAGGAGATGGAGCAGTTGCGGGTCGCGGCCGCCCTCGCCCGTCGGCGGGTCCCGAACTCCGTCACCGAGGCGGAAACAATTCGGAAAAGATCCCGTACGCATGACTGGCTGCCGCGCACGGTGCCGGATTTCGTCGGCCGGAAGGAAATTGTCGATCGCTTGTTGCACGACGTGCGCGAGCGGTCCGGCGGAGTCCCGACGATCCGCCTGATCGACGGCATGGCGGGCTGCGGCAAGACGACTCTCGCCCTGCACGTGGCCTCGCGGTTGGCCGAACGCTTCCCCGACGGGCAGCTCTTCGTCGACCTGCGCGGGCACACCGAGGACACGCGGATGACGCCTACCGCAGCGCTTGACATCCTTCTTCGCCAAATGGGTGTGCCGGCCGGCCGGATACCGATGGAACTGCCCGATCGATTGGAAATGTGGCGGCGAGAACTCGCCACGAGGGCCGCGATGGTGGTGCTCGACAACGCCGCCGACAGCCGGCAGGTCGAACCGCTGCTGCCCACCTCCGGGCCGGCGGTGGTGCTCGTCACCAGCCGGCGTCGCCTGCTGGCGCTCACCGAACGGCCGCCGGTATCCCTCGCCGTTCTCTCCGAGCCCGAGGCGCTGCAACTGCTCACGACACTTGTCGGGGACGGGCGGGTGACAGCCGAACGGGAGGCCGCACGCCGCCTGGTCGGCATCTGCGGCTGTCTGCCCCTCGCGGTCAGGCTGGCCGGCACCCGCCTCGCTCACCGGCCGGACTGGCGGATCTCCGATCTCGTCGACAGGTTGAACGACAGATCGATGATCCTTCCCGGTCTCCGGACCGAGGCGCGGAGCGTGATCGAGGCGTTCGCCGAGTCGTACGAGCCGCTCGACGAGGCGTGCAGGAGAACCTTCCGATCCTTCGGGCTGGTCACCGGCGGTCACCTCGACACCGCCATGGTCGCCGCCCTAAACGATCTGCCGTGGCGGGAGGCGGCGGACGTCCTCGACGAACTGGTGGACCGCAACCTCGTGCAGGAGACCGCGGCGGGCCGGTACCGCCTGCACGATCTGATGAGGCGGTACGCCGCCGAGTTGGCCCGGGAGGAGGACGAGCGGCCGGCGCGCCACGCGGCGGTACAGAACCTGCTGGATCACCTGCTGCACTCGGTGGTGCGGGCCTCGGCGCAGACCGAGGACAGCGGCGTACTCGCGCTGCACCTGCGGCTCGGGGAGCCGCGCCGCGCGGACCTGCTCGTCGGACGCGAGCACGGCGATCTGGACTGGCTGGAGGACCAGCGCCTGAATCTGATCGCCTTCGCCCGTCAGGCGGCTGAGGAGGGCCATGAACCGATGGCCTGGCGGCTCGCGCGCGCCAGCTGGCGCTTCTTCTACACCCGGGGCTACTTCGACGACATCTCGGTCACCCACTCCGCGGGTCTGGCAGCGGCCCGACGGTGCGGAGATCGGCACGCCGTGGCTCTCATGCACAACTACCTCGCGTCGGCCTGTGTGCGTACCGGCGCTTTCCAGGACGCCTCCACCCACCTGCACGAGGTCGTCTCGATCCTCACCGGGCTCGGGGACGCAGCGGGCGCGCAGCGGGCGCGGTTCAACCTCGGCGTGGTGTACTGGCTCACCGGTCGACTTCAGCAGTCGCTGGAGATCAACCGCCTGACTCTGCGCAGCAACGTGCTGGACACCCTTCCCGTTCTGCCCAACCTCGGCCTCACGCTCCGCTGCCTCGGCCGGTACGACGAGTCGATGGCCGTTCACCGGCTCCACCTCTTCGTCGCGCGCACCAGGCAGGACCCGTTCCACATGTCGAACGCGCTGGGGCACCTGGGAGGCGTCAGGTACCGGCTCGGGCAGAACACGCAGGCCGAGCGCCTGCTACGCGCCTCGCTGGCGCTTCGGGACCGCACCGGCAGCGGCTTCGCCCGCGCCGAGACGATCAGCGACCTCGCCGGGACCTACCGCCAGCTCGGCCGCTACGAGGAGGCGTTGCGGCATCATGAAGCCGCCATCGAGGCCGCCGCCGCTTCCGGTGAGCGGCAGGTCCAAGCCGAGGCGCGCAACGAGCTGGCCGTCACCCTGCGAGCCGTCGGTCGAGGCGGGGAGGCCGCCGCCGTGCTCGAGGAAGCCCTCGCCATCGCCACCCGGATCGCCCACCCGTACGAGCAGGCCCGCGCCCTCAGCGGTTTGGCGGAGCACCTGGTGGACGAGCAGCCGGTCGAGGCGCGACGGTACCGGCAACGGGCCCTGGCGATCTTCGAACGGATGGGCGCCCCGGAGCGTCACGAGTTGCGGCGGCAGCTCGCCGCGATGCCGTCACCACCGACCTGACCCGGCTTATCGATTTTTTATCGCAGCGTTCGTTAGCGTCCCGCCATCGGCCACGGGGAGGGCTCACCGCCAGGGTGGGCCAGGCCGAGCGAAGGCCCCCACCGCCAGTTCCCCCCAGCGAATCGGCGGTGGGTAGGTGAGGGAGGGGCGTCGTGGATCTGCACCCGACACGGCGCTCCTCCCCGCCGACGGCCGGGAGCACGCGCGTCGTCGTACCCGGCGGATAGGGTCGGGCCGTGACCGAACCCGCGCAGCTCACCCAGGTCGACCCGGCCGGCGCGGCCCGGATGGTCGACGTCTCCGCCAAGCCGGTCTCGGGCCGGCTCGCGGTCGCCGCCGGCCGGCTCCGCACCACCGCCGAGGTGGTCGAGCTGCTGCGGCGCGACGGCCTGCCCAAGGGCGACGCGCTGGCCGTCGGTCGGCTCGCCGGCATCATGGGCGCCAAGCGCACGCCCGACCTGATCCCGCTCTGCCACCCGATCGCGCTGCACGGCGTCACCGTCGACCTCGACCTGACCGCCGACACGGTCGAGATCACCGCCACCGCGAAGACCGCCGACCGGACGGGCGTCGAGATGGAGGCGCTGACCGCGGTGGCGGTCGCCGGCCTCGCTCTCATCGACATGGTGAAGGCGGTCGACCCGGCCGCCTCGATGGAGGCCGTCCGGGTGCTCCGCAAGGAGGGCGGCAAGACCGGCGAATGGGTCCGGCCGGAGGACCGGCCGTGATCCGGGCCCGGGTGATCGTGGCCTCGAACCGGGCCGCCGCCGGGGTGTACGAGGACACCAGCGGCCCGCTGCTCGTGACCGGCCTGCGGGAGCTGGGCTGCGAGGTCGACCCGCCGGTGGTGGTGCCGGACGGCGATCCGGTCGGTGAGGCGCTGCTCGCCGCCCGCGAGGAACGTGTGGACGTGGTGCTGACCAGCGGCGGCACGGGCGTCACCCCGACCGATCGCACGCCCGAGGTGACCCGTGCGCTGCTCGACTACGAGATCCCCGGCATCGCCGAGGCGATCCGCGCGTACAGCCGCGACACCGTGCCGACCGCGGCGCTGTCCCGCGGGCTGGCCGGGGTGACCGGCCGGACGCTCGTGGTCAACCTGCCCGGCTCGCGGGGCGGCGCCCGCGACGGCCTTGCGGTGCTCGGGCCGATCCTGCAGCACGCGGTCGACCAGCTTCGCGGCGGCGACCACTGAACCCGCGGGCCACGTGCCCCGGCGCTAGGCTCGCCGGATGAGCACGGAAACCGAAGCCGCCGCGGCCGAGGCGGGCACGCCACCACCGGCCGGGTGGGAGGAGGCCCGCTCCCGGGTGTACGCGGTGGGCCTGTCCGCCGCGCTCCCCGCCGTCGCCCGCCCGCTGGCCGAGGCCGACGGGCACACCCTCGCCGAGCCGTTGACGACGCGTACCGACCTGCCGGCGTTCCCCACCTCCAGCGTGGACGGCTGGGCGGTGCGGGGCCCGGGGCCGTGGCGGGTGGTGGGCCGGGTGCTCGCCGGGCACACCGCCGCGCCGCTGGAGACCGACGGCAGCACCGTCGAGATCGCCACCGGCGCGATGGTTCCCGAGGGCACGACGGCGATCCTGCGGATCGAGGAGTCGGCCCGCACGGCGGACGGCCTGGTGACCGGCACGCCCCGCCCGGCGCCGGAGTGGCGGGAACCGGGCGAGGAGGCGTACCTCGGGGAGGAGCTGTTGCCCGCCGGCACGCCGGTGGATCCGGCGGTGCTCGGCCTGGCCGCCTCCTGCGGGCACGACACGCTGCGGGTCCGCCGCCCACCCCGGGCCGCGCTGCTGGTCTTCGGCGACGAACTGCTCACCTCGGGCCCGCCGGGCGCGGGGCGGGTCCGCGACGCGCTCGGCCCGTCGGTGCCCGCCTGGCTGCGCCGCTACGGCTGCCAGGTGCGTACGGCCGACGTGGTCGGCCCGGTCGCCGACACGCCGCCCGCGCACGTGGCGGCGTTGCGCGGCGCGCTCGCCAACGCCGACCTGGTCTGCACCACCGGCGGCACCATGCACGGGCCGGTCGACCACCTGCACCCGACGCTGGAGGCGCTCGGCGCCGACTACGTGGTCAACACGGTGGCGGTGCGCCCGGGCTTCCCGATGCTGCTCGCCCGGCTGGTGGGCGACGACGGGCGGGTGCGGTTCGTGGCCGGTCTGCCGGGCAACCCGCAGTCCGCCGTGGTGGCGCTCGTGTCGCTCGTCGCGCCGCTGCTCGCCGGTCTCACCGGCCGGCCGATGCCGGTGCTGCCGCACGTCACGCTGGCCGAGCCGATTCCGGGGCGCGGCGACTACACCCATCTGGCGCTGGCCCGCTGGGACCGGGTCGCCGGCACGGCGTACCCGGTGCGGCACGTCGGGTCGGCCATGCTGCGGGGTCTCGCGGGCGCGGATGGTTTCGCGGTGATCCGGCCCGGCGCCAGCGGCGCGGCCGGCGACCGGGTGCCGCTGGTGCCGCTGCCGCTGACCCCCGGGGAGCGTGCCGGGTGAGCGCGACGAACGAGCCGACGGGAGACGTCGTGACGGTGCGGGCAGGCGTGGTGCTCGGCGCGGTGACCGACCGGCCGCTCGACCTGGCCGCGCACGAGGCGGCGGTCGCCGACCGCCGGGCCGGCGCGGTGGTCTCCTTCCAGGGCGTGGTCCGCGACCACGACCACGGGCGGGGGGTCACCCGGCTGGAGTACGAGGGCCACCCCACCGCCGAGGCGGTGCTGCGTGAGGTGGCGGCCGAGATCGCCGCCGACCCGGCGGTGTACGCGGTCGCGGTGTCGCACCGGATCGGCCCGCTGGAGATCGGCGACGTGGCGCTGGCGGCGGCGGTCAGCACCGCCCACCGGGCGGCCGCGTTCGCCGCGTGCGCGCGGCTGGTCGACGAGGTGAAGGCGCGGCTGCCGATCTGGAAGCGGCAGGTCTTCGACGACGGCACCGAGGAATGGGTGAACTGCCCCTGAGTGCTCAGCGCCGGCCGGCGAGCGCGGCCGCGCGGCTGAACCGGTCGTGGTAGAACGCGGGCTCGGCTCCCGGACGCCACGGCAGCGCCGCCACCAGCACGATCAGCGCGATGGCCAGGGAGTTCTCCATCAGCGCGCCGAACAGGCCGTCCTGGTAGTGGGACACCTCGGGGAGCTGGTGCTCGTACGGCCAGATCGGTGAGATCAGGAACAGCAGGTAGAGCCCGAGCGCGCCGACGCCGTGGCGGAGCCCGGTCAACGTCGGGTACCAGATCGGCGGGCGCAGCGCCGGCACACCGTTGGCCGAGGGGCCGCTGCCGCGCAGGGGCAGGCCACGGCTGGCGTCGCGGCGGCGTACCGCGGCGTCGGCCAGCACGATGATCGCCGGGATGACCCAGATCAGGTGGTGCGACCAGGAGATCGGGCTGATCACGTTGGCGGTGAGCCCGACGAGTGTGAACGCGGTCAGCTCGTCGCCGTCGGCGCGGGCGCTGATCGCGCGGGACAGGCCCAGCGCCAGGAGCAGCACCGAGAAGGCGAGCCAGAGCAGGCCGGGCGTCTCGATCGAGTCGTAGAGCCGCGCCAGCAGCCCGGCGAGCGACTGGTTGGCGGTCATGTCCGCTGCGCCGACCCGCTCGGTCTGCCACAGCACGCTCGTGAAGTAGGCGCGGGACTCCTCACCGACCAGGCCGAACGTCGCGATGGTCACGCCGATCGTGGTGCCGACGGCGGTGAGCGCGGCCCGCCACTGCCGGGTGAGCATCAGGTACGCGACGAACAACGCCGGGGTGAGCTTGACGGCTGTGGCGAGCCCGATGCCGACGCCCGCCCACGCGCCGCTGTAGACGAAGCGGGCCAGCGGCGAGTCGGCGGTCTCGTGGTGGGTGCCCCGCTTGGCGCGCCAGCGCAGGCCCACCATGTCGGCCATGACGAGCGCGAACAGCAGCAGGTTGACCTGGCCGTAGCCGAGCGTCTCCCGGGACGGCTCGATGGCCACCGCGAGCGGGGTGGCGATGCCGACGGTGAACCAGAGCGGCCAGCCGAGCCGGTCCACGATGGGGCGCAGCAGCGCCGCCAGGACGACCGCGAGCGCGGCGATGCTGGCCAGGGCGTTGACGAAGCCGGCGCCGTCGACGGGCAGCCAGGACATCGGGAGCATGACCACACCGGCGAACGGTGGATAGGTGAAGCCCAGTGTCGTCGACGGCGCGACGAAGTCGTACAGCTCGTTTCCGCTGGCCCACCACACCACCGCGCCGTGGTAGATCTTCATGTCGAAGAAGTTGTACGGCCGTCCGAAGGCGCCGATGGCCAGCCACGCGGCGTACGACACGGCGGCCACGATCCCGAGGCGCACGACGGTCCGGCGGTCGACGCGGGAGGTCGGGGCGAGGCGGTTGGTCCGTCTACCGACTGACGTCGGCATGGCGTGGCCACCCCCGTACCAAGGTCGTCGTACCCGTCCAGGTCCAGAACGGAGCCTAGAACGGCGCCTCACGTTGCTGCCTCCCGCGTTACGCGACCGTGTCCGATCCCACACGTGTTTGCGACATTTCCACCGCGTTAACGGGTCTCGGACGGTTCAGGTGATTGGTGGCCTTGCGGGGGGTGGTGGCCGTACGAAAGGGGTGTCAACCAGGGATTCGGCGGGCGGCCGCCGCGGAGCGTACGGCGATCTTCGCATCGCGGCGGGCGGTGCGGACCGCGCGCGTGACCGACCGGCGCGAGTGGTCGATCCGGTGGCCGGCGCGCCAGCGCAGCCCCGGCTTGCCCTCGGTGTCGGCGGCGGCGAGGAGGAGGCCACCGAGCAGGCCGAGGTTCTTCAGGAAGTGGACCTGGTTGTTGTTGCGCGCCGCCGGGTCGTCGTTGTTCCAGAAGGCGTGACCGGCGGCGGTGGTCGGGATCAGGGAACCGGCGAGCACCAGCGCGGCCGGACGGGTGAACCGGCCGGTGGCCAGCATCAGACCGCCGACGAGCTGGGTGGCGGCGTTGGCCCGGATGAGCGACACGGTGTCGGTGGGGATGCGCGGGTGCACGTTGCGGATCAGCGGGGCGACCTTCCCGGTGACCGGCTCCGCGGCCTGCACCAGGCGTTCCGGGTTGCGCAGGTTGCGGGCGCCGCTGACCACGAAGATGCCGCTCAACATGACTCGGGCGAGGGAGCGCACGGGCTTCATGGCTCAGTCTTACCCCGTCGGGGGCGTCGTCATCCCCGCAACACACGAAAGGTATCGGCCGACGTGGACGTCCGGACGGTATCGATTTCAGCGACCGTCGCGGATGGACCGGTCGCGTTCGGTAAGGTCGCGCGGGTGACGACGCTGCGACTACGCCCGGAGGGCCCCGCCGACGAGCCGGCGGTGGCCCGGGTGCTGGCCGCCGCCTTCGCCCGGCCCGACGTGGCCACCCCGCCGGAGGTCGGCCTGGTCGAGGAGCTGCGGCACAGCCCGGCGTGGATTCCCGAGCTGGCCATGGTCGCCGAGTACGGCGGCGAGGTGGTGGCGTACGCGCTGCTCACGCGCGTCGGCGTACGCACCGACGATGGCCGCGTGTGGCCGGCGCTGGCGCTGGGCCCGGTGGCTGTGGCACGGCACCGGCAGCGGCTCGGTCACGGCACGGCGGCGGTGCAGGCGGCGCTCGACGCCGCGACCGAGCTGGGCGAACGGCTGGTCGTGGTGCTGGGCGACCCGGCGTACTACCGGCGGTTCGGGTTCGGCCCGGCGGACCGGCTGGGCCTGACCAGCCCGTGGTCCGGGCTGGGCGAGCCGTGGCAGGCGCTGGTGCTGCCGCCGTCGGCGAGCGAGGAACCGCCACCGCCGTCCGGCGAGGTGGTCTTCCCACCACCGTGGTCGCGGGTCTGAGCGGTCGCGGCCGTCACGCGGGCTGGGTGCGCAGGTAGCGGCCGAAGTGCGGGACGGTGAACGCCACGGTCCCCCGCTCGCCGGAGTAGATCAGCCCCTTCTTGATCAGCGCGTCGCGGGCCGGGGAGAGGCTGGCCGGCTTGCGGCCGAGCGCGCGGGCGATCTCGGCGGTCGGCACCGCGGCGTCCATGTCGTCGCGGCTGCCCTCCTCGCCGTCCACCAGCGCCAGCGTCGCCATGGCGCGCATGTACTCGCGTTCGGCCGGGGTGGCCCGCTCGAACCGGGAGCCGAAGAACCCCACCGCCAGTTCCGCCTCCGCCTCGGGCGCGGCGACCCGGACGTCCGCCGCGGTGATCGGCGAGCGGGGCGCGTGGTCCCAGGTGGCCTTGCCGTACGCCTGGACGAAGTAGGGGTAGCCGCCGGACTTCTCGTAGAGCAGGTCGAGGGCCTTCTGCTCGTACTCGACCTCCTCCCGCTCGGCCGGCGCGCAGAGCGCCTGGTCGGCGGCGATCCGGTCGAGCCGGTCGATGCGCTGGTAGCGGTAGAGCCGCTCGGAGTAGGACTTGGCGGCGCTGAGCACGGCGGGCAGGTGCGGCAGGCCCGCGCCCACCACGATCAGCGGCGCGCCGAGCTGGGACAGCTCGTGGCAGGCGGCGCAGAGCGCGGAGACGTCCTCGGCGCCGACGTCCTGCATCTCGTCGATGAAGATCGCGATGCCGGTGCCGACGTCGGTGGCGACCGTCGCCGCGTCGCTGAGCAGTTCGACCAGGTCGATCTCGATGTCGCCGGAGTCGGCGCGTCCGCTGCTCGCGGGCACGTCGATGCCGGGCTGCCAGCGGTCGCGCAGCTTGGGCGCCGCGCCGCCGCGCCCGGTGGGGGCGGAGCGTTGCGCGAACGCCTTGAGTACGCCGAGGAAGGCGTCGATCCGGTCCGGGGCGCGGTGCCGGGGCGCGAGTTCGCGGACCGCCATGTGCAGCGCGGCGGCGATCGGGCGGCGCAGCGACTGGTCCGGCCGCGCCTCGATCTTGCCGGTGCCCCAGAGGTGGTTGATCGCCTCGGACCGCAGCGTGTTGAGCAGGACGGTCTTGCCGACGCCGCGCAGCCCGGTGAGCATCAGGCTGCGTTCGGGTCGGCCGCGCGCGATGCGTTCCAGCACCACGTCGAACACGTCCAGTTCCCGCCCCCGCCCGGCGAGTTCGGGCGGGCGCTGGCCGGCGCCCGGCGCGTACGGGTTGCGGACCGGATCCACGAATCGCACAGTATCGGCTTCTCTAGCGGCCAGGCTAGACGTGCGTAGATGCAGCTACCGCGTGTCGGTCTCGACATAAAACTAGGGCTGTCTAGCGTGAAAGCTAGACAGCCCTAGTTTTGGTTACCGACGAGCCGGGGCGTCAGTGGCGCGTCAGCGGCGCTTCAGGCAGAGCACGAAGTCGAGCGTGTCCAGCTCACTGTCGAAGAAGTACCAGTCGGTGTACCCGTCGACCTTCCCGCACTTCGCCTCCGCGTCCTTCTTGCCGCTCGTCGCGCCGTCGATGCGCCGCAGCACCTCGTACGTCTTCGGGGCGCAGTCGGCGATCACCAGCTTCGGCTGACCGCCGCCACCCTCGTTGGCGACGCACTGGCCCGCCTTCACGAAACGCGGATCGGTCGAGGAGGCCGGCGCGGGCGCGGTCGGCGTGGCCTCCGCCGGATCGCTCGGCGCCGCCTCGGTCGGATCAGCGGCCGGCGCGGTGGCCGCCGTCGTCCCGGCGGTCGGGCTCTCCTCGTCCCGGCCGAGCATCCAGTACGCCCCGGCGCCGCCGAGCAGCAGCACCGCCAGCACGACCACCACCACCAGCGGGCCCTTGCCGCGCTTCGGCGGCGTCGGCTCGGCGTACTGCGGCTCCCCGCCGCCGTACTGCGGCCCGGCGTAGGGGTCGGCCGGGTGACCCTGCCGCGGTGGGCCGGGGGACCACGCCGGCGCCGGCTCGTAGCGCTGCGTCGGCGGGCCGTACTGATCGGCCGGCGGGCCGTACGGTTGCGCGCCCGGCGGGCCGTACTGCGGGTCGTGACGCGGATCGGGCTGCGCGGCGTAGCGGGGATCGGGCTGCGGGGCGTAGCCGTCGTCGGGCCGTCCCCAGGGGTCGGGGGAGCCGCCGCCCGGTGGACCGAAGTTCGACATGAACGCCTCCTGCGTACGCCAGTGCTGAGAGGCCGGCCACCAACTGGGGACGCCGACGCCGTGGTCACCGTAGCGTGGACCCTCGATGAGCTCACGCCCCACGAGTGCGACGAACGCTGTCGATTCCGCGACGCCGCCGACACGTACCGCCCTGATCTGGACCGCACTCGTGCTGGTCTACCTGCTCTGGGGCTCGACGTACCTGGGCATCCGGGTCGCCGTCGAGTCCCTGCCGCCGCTCATCTCCGCAGCGATGCGGTTCGCCGGCGCGGCCGTGGTGCTCGCCGTGGTGCTGCGCCTGCGGCGCGGCCCCGGCGCGCTGCGGGTGCCCGCGCGCCGCGTCGGCTCCGCCGCGCTGATCGGCGTGCTGCTGCTCGCCGGCGGAAACGGACTGGTGGTGCTCGCCGAGTCGGGTCCGGCCGGCACCGCGGTTCCCTCGGGCGTGGCCGCGCTGCTGGTGGCCACCGTGCCGCTGCTGGTGGTGGTGCTGCGGACCGTGGGCGGGGACCGGCCCCGGCCGTGGACGTTCCTCGGGGTGGCGCTCGGGTTCGCCGGCCTCGTCGTGCTGGTGCTGCCCCGCGACGGCGTGGACGGCGTGCCGGTGGCCGGCGCGCTCACAGTGGTCGCGGCCGCCACCAGCTGGTCGGTCGGCTCGTACCTGTCCGGGCGGATCCGGATGCCCGCCGACCCGTTCGTGGCCACCGTCTACGAGATGCTGGCCGGCGCGGCGGTGCTCGCGCTCGTCGGCGTCGCCCGCGGCGAGCTGCGCGGCTTCAGCTTCGCCGAGGTGACCGGGCGGTCCTGGGCGGCGCTGGCGTACCTGATGGTGGCCGGTTCGCTCGTCGCCTTCACCGCGTACGTCTGGCTGCTCGCGCACGCGCCGATCTCCCTGGTCTCCACGTACGCGTACGTGAACCCGGTGGTCGCGGTGGCGCTCGGCGCGTTGTTCGTCGCCGAACCGATCACCTCGCAGGTGCTGCTGGGCGGTGCGATCATCGTGGTCGGCGTGGCGGTGGTGGTGAGCACCGAGCGACCCCGCCGGTCCCCGCCACCAGCCGTTGACGGGGCAGCCGGGGAACCCGCCGGGCGGTAGCGTCCCGCCCGTGTCGGCGCTGCTGGTGACAGGGGCCGCGCTGCTGGGCGCGTCGGCCGGGTGGGTGGCCGTACCGGTCGGCCGGTCGTTCGTCACAGTTCCCGCCGGCGACGCTCCGCGCCGGGGCGCGTTCGCGCTGGCCGGCGCCGTGGCGTTCGGCGGGCTCGCCGCCACCCGGGCCGCCGACCCGGCGCTGCCCGCGCTGCTGCTGGTCGCCGCCGTCGGGCTGGCGCTCGCGGTCACCGACGTGACAGCGCTGCGGCTGCCCGACCCGCTCGTCGGCATGGTCGCGCTCGGCGGCGGGCTCGGCCTCACCGCTGCCACGGCGGCGACCGGCGAACCGCGCCGCCTGGCCGTCGCGGTGGCCGGGGCCGCGCTCTCCTTCCTCGGGTACGCGCTGCTGGCGCTGCTGCCCCGGGCCCGGCTCGGCTTCGGCGACGTGAAGCTCGCCGCCGCGCTCGGGTTGCCGCTGGGCTGGCTCGGCTGGCCGGCGCTGCGCCTCGGGCTGCTCCTGCCGCACGTGCTCGCCGGAGTCGCCGTGCTCGTCCTGCTCGCCGCCGGCCGGGTACGCCGGGACACGCCGGTGCCGTTCGGCCCGGCGCTGCTCGGCGGCGCGTGGCTCGCCGCCGTCCTCACCTGAGGCGTGCCTGGTCAGATCAGCCGGAGCTGGTGGTCCTTCGGGCGGCGGGGCTCGGTCGCGTCCAGCCGCTCGAACAACGCCGGGTCGATCACGTCGAGGAACGGCGACGGGCGGGTGTCGCGTTCCGCGCCGTGCCGGGCACGGCGGCCCGCGTGGCTGACGTAGAGCCGGTCCTGCGCCCGGGTCAGCCCGACGAAGAACAGCCGCCGCTCCTCGGCCACCGTGTCGTCGTCCGGCTCGC
This sequence comes from Micromonospora chalcea, assembly GCF_002926165.1. Lineage (GTDB taxonomy): Bacteria > Actinomycetota > Actinomycetes > Mycobacteriales > Micromonosporaceae > Micromonospora > Micromonospora chalcea. The sequence goes on from NZ_MAGP01000002.1 coordinate 118,801, forward strand.
TTCCGGGCCAGCGCAGCGGCAGCAGCCCGTCCTCGGCCCCCACCAGGAACACCACCGGGAACTCCAGGCCCTTCGCGGCGTGCAGCGTCAGCAGCGTGACCGCCTCGGCGCGCGGGTCCAGCGCGTCCACCTCCGCGCCGGTGGCGAGCTGGTTGAGGAACAGTTCCAGGTCGTCGTCGCAGCGCCGGGCCAGCGGGGTGAGCAGGTCCACCGCCGTGCGGACGTCCTCGGGGCGTACCGCGCCGGAGCCGTCGAGCGTCGGCACCGCGAAGCGCTCGGCCAGGATCTGCCCGGCCTGGCGTACCCGGGCGGCGAGCGAACCGTCCAGACCGGCGTGGCGCAGCTCGCGGGCGATGGCCGGCACGCCGGGACGGTCCCGCAGCCGGTCGTGCGAGCGCTTCTGCACCGGGATGTTCGCCCGGGCCAGCGCGTCCACGATCGGCGCGGCCTGCGCGTCCGTGCGGTACAGCACCGCGATGTCGGAGAAGGACAGCGACGTGGTCCGCCCGTCGATCCGCCCCGAGTCCAGCGAGCGGTGGGACAGGCCACCGACCAACTCGTCCACGGTACGGACCACGAAGTCGGCCTCGTCGTACGGCGAAGCCGCCGCGTACCGGCCGACCAGCGGCGCCTCCGGGTCGAGCCGGGCCGGGTCAAGCCGACGGCCCCGCACCAGCGACGACGGCGCGATGGCCTGCACCGCGGCGGCCAGGATCGGCGCCGAGGAGCGGTAGTTGCGGTTCAGCCGGACCAGCCGCGCGTCGGTGAAGTCCTGCGAGAAGCGCAGGAAGTAGCCCACGTCCGCGCCCCGGAACGAGTAGATCGCCTGGTCCGGGTCACCGATCGCGCACAGGTTCCCGTCCGGCGGGCTGAGCAGCCGCAGCAGGTCGTACTGCACCGCGTCGACGTCCTGGTACTCGTCGACGAAGATCCACTTCCACCGCTCGCGGTACTCGCGGACCAGCTTCCGGTCCCCCTTGAGCAGCGACACCGGCAGCGTCAGCAGCGCGTCCAGGTCGACCAGGTCCCGCTTGCGCAGCAACGCCGCGTACCGCTCGTCGTCGTCACCGGCCTCCGCGCGCGCCGCCGCCCGGTCCGCGTCGTCGGCGATCCGGAAGTCCGCCGGCAGCCCCGCCGCCGCCGCGTTCTCCCGCAGCACGGTCAGGCCCAGCGAGTGGAACGTGCCCACAGTGACGTCCTCGGCGACCGGGCCGAGCAGCCCGTCCAGCCGGTGCCGCAGCTCCTCGGCCGCCCGCCGGGTGAACGTGATCGCCAGGCACTGATCGGGGAAGACGTTCAACTCAGCGCACAGGTACGCGATCCGGTGGGTGAGCGTGCGGGTCTTCCCGGTGCCCGGACCGGCCACGATCAGCAGCGGACCACCGGGCGCGGACGCGGCCACCCGCTGCATCGCGTCCAGCCGGTCCAGCAGGCCGGTGCCGACCTCCTCCATCCCGGCGAGCATCGGCTCGAACGGCTCGTGCGGGGACGGCGGCGTCGCGATCGGAGGCGCGGGCGGCGGCGTCCGCTTCGGCTCCGGCCGGACCGCCGCCGGGCGCTTGGCCTTCGGTTTCGGCGCCGGCTCCGCGGGCCGCCGCTGCGCGGGCACCGGTACGTCGAACAGCGTCTCCTGCCCCGCCCCGGCACCCGGGCCGCCCAGTTCCGCCGGGTCGAACAGCGTGATCACGCCGTACTCCCCGTCGTAGCCCGGCACCCGGCGCACGTCGCCGCGGCGCAGCCGGCTGATGCCCTCCGCGAGCAGCTCGCCGCCGACCCGGCCGATCTCCTCCACCGGGGTACGGGTCAGGATCTCCAGCTCCGGGCCGAGCGCGGCGACCAGCTCGTTGAGCTTGCCCTCGACCTTCTTCGACCGCGCGCCGACCCGGTTCAGCTCGCCCAGGATCTCGGCCAGCGGCACCAGGTGGGTCACCTCGCGCGCGTGCGCCGGACGGTGCCCCTCCGGCCGGTCCGCCAGCTCCTCCACCCGGCTGAGTACGCCCACGGTGAGCGGCTTGCCGCACTCCGGGCAGCGTCCGCCCGCCTCACGGGTCCGCTGCGGCGGCCAGTTCACCCCGCACAGCCGGTGCCCGTCGGCGTGGTACTTGCCCTCCTCCGGGAAGAACTCGACAGTTCCGGCGAGCCCGTCCCCGGTGCGCAGCGCCTCGCGGATCGCGAAGTAGTCACGGGCGGCGGTGAGGACCGTGGCCTCCCGGGCCAGAGCCGGCGGCGAGTGCGCGTCCGAGTTGGACACCAGCTGATAGCGGTCCAGGCTGCCGACCCGCCAGTTCATCTCCGGGTCGGACGACAGGCCGGTCTCCACCGCGAAGATGTGCTCGGCCAGATCCGCGTAGCAGTCGGCGATCGCGTCGAAGCCCGACTTCGAGCCGAGCGCGGAGAACCACGGCGTCCAGATGTGTGCCGGCACCAGATAGCCGTCCGGACTCGCCTCCAGCGTGATCTCCAGCAGGTCGCGGGAGTCCAGCCCGAGGATCGGCCGCCCGTCCGAGCCGAGGTTGCCGATCCGGCCCAGCGCCGTGTTGAACCGGGCCACCGCGTCCAGGTCCGGCAGGTAGATCAGGTGGTGCACCTTCCGGGTGCGGTCGTCGCGCTTGTAGATCGTGGAGATCTCCACGCTCAGCATGAACCGGACCGGGTCCGCCTCCGCCTCACTGGCGAGCCGGGGCGGCAGCCGCCGGGCGACGTCCCGCTCCGCCTCGGGCGCGAGGCGGTACAGGCCCGGCTCGGCCGGGTGCAGCGTCTCGCGCAGGTGGTCGTACCAGGCGGGATGGGTGAAGTCGCCGGTGCCGAGCACGCCGATGCCCTTGCGCCGGGCCCACCAGGCCAGGTTCGGCAGGGTCAGGTCGCGGCTGCACGCACGGGAGTACTTCGAGTGGATGTGCAGGTCCGCCACGTACGGCGGGAGGCCACCGGAGGGTGCGGCGCTGAACGGAGGCACGCCGCATCCTGTCACGTCCGGTCCCCCGCCCGCCCGCCGCCACGCGAACGGGTGACCTGAGCAATGCGGTGCTGGACTCGGCGGCGGGTGCGCGCTATGGGGCGCGCAGCTCCACGAGCGTCACCTGGGGAGGCGCGCCCACCCGCACCGGCGGACCCCAGAAACCGGCGCCGTTCGTGACGTAGACCTTCGTGCCGTCGATCTCGCCGAGACCGGAGACCACCGGCTGTTCGAGCTTCACCGCCAGGTTGAACGGCACCATCTGGCCGCCGTGCGTGTGCCCGGAGAGCTCGAGGTCGACGCCGAACTTCGCCGCCTCCTGCGCGGCCACCGGCTGGTGCGCCAGCAGCACGACCGGCCGACTCGGGTCACGGTCGCCGAGCGCGGCGGCGTAGTCGGCGGGTGCGGCCACCCCGGTGCCGGCGGCGCTCACGTCGCCGGCCCCGGCCAGGTCCAGCACGCCGCCCCGGGCCTGGATCTCCTGCCGCTCGTTCTGCAGCACGCGCAGACCGAGCCGGTCCACTTCGCGGACCCACTCCTCCACGCCGGAGTAGTACTCGTGGTTGCCGGTGACGAAGAAGCTGCCGTAGCGGGACCGCAGGTCACGCAGCGGTTCGGCGGCCTCCCCCAGCTCGGCCACCGTGCCGTCGACCAGGTCACCGACCACGGCGACCAGGTCGGCGTCCATCCGGTTGATCATCGCGACGATCCGCTCGGTGTGCGCTCGGCCGCGCAGCGGCCCGAGGTGGATGTCGGAGACGGTGGCGATGCGCAGCCCGTCCATGCTCCGGGGGAGCTTGGCCAGCGGGATCTGCACCCGGTCGAGCTGCGGCGGACCGATGGCGGTGCGGACGCCGTACCCGGTGACGCCGGCGGAGGTGAGCCCGGCGAAGATCGCCGCCCCGCGCGCGAGCAGCAGCCGCCGGGAGGGGTCGTGGTCCGGCGCGAGGGCGCCGGCCGGCGGCGCGCCGGCGCTGTCGACCGGCGGTGGCGTCGCACCCTCCGCCGTCGCCGCGCCCACGAGTGCGGGCTCGGGCTCCGGGCCGGTGGCGACCACCGAGCGGGCGCGGCGGCGCAGCACCAGCCGGGCCACTGCGGTCGGCACTTCGAGCACCAGCAGGATCACCAGCAGGTAGAACATGAGCGCGACCCAGAGGTAGCCGGGCCAGGCCAGCCAGTACCAGCCGTTGCGGGTGCCCGCCAGAGTCACCGGTACGAGCACCGCCAGCGCCGCGATCGCCACCCCGCCGACCCGGCGCCACCACCCCGGGCGCGTGGTGTCCCGGACCAGCCGCTTCCACAGGTAGAAGTGGATCAGGCCGATCACGAGCACGACGAAGCCCAGGAATGTCGCCATGGCCAGCACGTGTGCCCCCCTCAGCCGCCCGCGAAGGGCGGCAGCACGTCCACCGTCACCCCGGCCGGCAACAGCGCCCGTCGATCATGACAGGCCACGCCGTCGACCAGGAAACTCGCCGCCTTCAGCACCACCGCGAGGCGTTCGCCGTGGCGGGCGGCCAGATCATCGAGGAGTTCGTCCAGGGACCGGCCGGCGGATGCGGTCTCCTCGGAGAGTCCGGCCGCCGCGCGGGCGCCGGCGAAGTAGCGGACGGTCAGCTCCACCCTCAGCCTCCGATCGCGGACATCGAACGCGCGGGCTGGAGGAACGTCGGATCGTCGATGCCGTGACCGGCCCGCTTGGCCCACATCGCGGCGCGCCAGCGCCGGGCCAGCTCCTCGTCGTCCGCGCCGTCGCGCAACGCGCCGCGCAGGTCCGACTCCTCGGTGGCGAACAGGCAGTTGCGCACCTGGCCGTCGGCGGTGAGACGGGTGCGGTCGCAGTCGCCGCAGAACGGCCGGGTCACGCTGGCGATCACCCCGACCCGGGCCGGCCCGCCGTCCACCAGCCACGTCTCGGCCGGTGCCGCGCCCCGCTCGGAAGGGTCCGGCGTCAACGCGAACGCGGCCTTCAGGGAGGCCAGGATCTCGTCGGCGGTGACCATGGTCGAGCGGTCCCAGCCGTGCTGCGCGTCGAGCGGCATCTGCTCGATGAACCGCAGCTCGTAGCCGTGCGCGAGCGCGAACCGGAGCAGCGCGGGCGCCTCGTCGTCGTTCGTGCCCCGCATGAGCACCGAGTTGACCTTCACCGGGGTCAGCCCGGCTTCGGCGGCCCCGGCCAGCCCGGCGAGCACGTCGGCGAGCCGGTCGCGGCGGGTCAGCGCGGTGAACCGGTCGCGGTCCAGCGTGTCGAGCGAGACGTTGACGCGGTCCAGCCCGGCGTCGCGCAGCGCCGACGCCATGCGGGCCAGGCCGATGCCGTTCGTGGTCAGCGAGATGCGCGGCCGGGGCGTGAGCGCGGCGACCGCCGCCACGATGCCGGGCAGGCCGGGCCGGATGAGCGGCTCACCGCCGGTGAAGCGCACCTCGGTGATGCCGAGCCGGGTCACCGCGACACCCATCAGCCGGACGATCTCGTCGTCGGTGAGCAGCTGCGGACCGGACAGCCAGGGCAGGCCCTCGGCCGGCATGCAGTAGGTGCAGCGCAGGTTGCACTTGTCGGTCAGCGAGACCCGCAGGTCCCGGGCGACGCGGCCGTACCGGTCGGCGAGGACGCCGTCGGTCGTCGTCCGGGGGGCGCTCATCCGTCGACCGTAGCGCGGTCGAGGCCCCGGAGGGCGGCCCGGGCGGTGGCGGCCACCGCGTCCGCGTACGCCGCGCCGAAGATCGCGGTGTGCACGAGCAGCAGGTGCAGCTGATGCAGCGGCACCCGTTCCCGCCAGCCGTCGGCCAGCGGCCACGCCTCCCGGTAGGCGGCCAGGACGCGGTCCAGGTGAGGCGGGCCGCCGAAGAGGGCGAGCTGCGCCAGGTCGGTCTCGCGGTGCCCGCCGTGCGCGGCCGGGTCGACCAGCCAGACCCGGTCGTCGGCGCCCCAGAGCAGGTTGCCGGGCCAGAGATCGCCGTGCACCCGGGCCGGCGGCTCGTCACCGCCGAACTCGCCGATCCGGGCGACGACCTGCTCGACCAGCGCCGCCCCGGAACCGTCGAGCGCGCCGCCGTCGACCGAACTGCGTAGGTAGGGCAGGAGGCGGCGCCGGGCGAACCAGTCCGGCCAGGGACCGGGGTCGGGCGTGTTGTCCTGCGGCAGCGCACCGATGAACCCGGCCCAGTCCGCGCCGAACGCGGGCGCCCCGGCCCGGTGCAGCCCGGCCAGGTCACGCCCGAACGCCTCCGCGGCCTCCGGCGTCGGCTCGCCCGGCTCCACCCAGTCGAGCGCGAGCAGATCGGGCAACGCCACGATCACCTCCGGCACCGGCACCGAACCCGCCTCGCGCAGCCAGCGCAGCCCGGCCGCCTCGGTGGCGAAGAAGCCCTCCGGCAGTGGACGCGCCGCCCGCTCCGGCCACGTCTTGGCGAACACCGAGTGCCCGTCGTCCAGCGTGAGCCGGGAAGCGGCGCAGATGTCGCCGCCGGAGACCGGGGTCTCCCGGATCCGCTGGTGGGTCAGGAAGGTCGGCAGGTGCTCCGGGTGTGCCCGCAGGTACGCCAGGTCCATGAGCGCAAGGTAGCGGGTACCCCGGACAACCGTGGGGCAAGCGACGCCACGGATCGCCGCTGACCTGGACCGATACGCTCCGTATCTGTGGACGGACCGCGTGTCGTCCACAGGGGCGGACGCGGTGGCACTCCACCGCCCACGCTCCCGGCATGAACTCCACCGAGCAACCCCGCCTCTCCGTCCGCTCGCCCGCCGACATGGTCACGGCCGTGCCCTACCTGCTCGGCTTCCACCCGGCCGACAGCGTCGTGGTGGTCGCGGTACGCGGCCGGCGCGTCGTCTTCGCCGCCCGGGGAGACCTGCCCGCGCCCGGCGCCGACCCCGGCCCGGCGGCCCGGCACCTGGCACACGTGGTGGCCCGGCAGGACGCCGACGCCGCCACAGTCGTCGGCTACGGTCCGGCCGCCCGGGTGACCGGTGCCGTGGACGCGATCGGCGACGCGCTGACCGCTGCCGGCCTGGTCGTGCTCGACGCCCTGCGGGTCACCGACGGCCGCTGGTGGTCGTACCTGTGCGCCGAGCCGTCCTGCTGCCCGCCCGAGGGCACCCCGTACGACCCGGCCGCCAGCCAGGTCAGCGCCGCGGCCGTGTTCGCCGGCCAGGTCGCCCTGCCCGACCGGGCCGCGCTGGCCGCGCAGGTGTCCCCGCTCGACGGGCCGGTACGCCTCGCCATGCGCCGGGCCACCGGCCGGGCCCGTCTGCGCCTGGCCGCGCTCACCGGCGGGACGCCCGCGCAGTCCGGCCGGGGCCCGGAGGCCGGCAGTTCCGTGCCGGGGGGCGGTGATGTGCGGGCCGACGGTGGAGGTCCGGAGGATTCACCACGCGCGGTGCGGAGCGCGGGCACGGCGGCGGTGCGGGCCGCGTTCCGCAGGCAGCGGCGTGGCGAGCGGCTCGACGACGACGAGGTGGCCTGGCTGACCGTGCTGCTCACCCACATCCCGGTACGCGATCACGCCTGGTCCCGGACCGACGGCCGGGACGCCGACATCAGCCTCTGGACCGACGTGACGCGGCGCGCCGAGCCGGACCTGATCGCCGCGCCGGGCTGCCTGCTCGCGTTCTCCGCCTGGCGCTCCGGGCACGGGGCGCTGGCGGCCGTCGCCCTGGAACGGGTGCTGTCCGCCCACCCCGGCTATTCGCTCGCGCTGCTGCTCGCCGAGGCGCTTCGGCGCGGGGTGGCCCCGTCCGAGCTGGACGGCTGGCCCGGTTCCGACGGAGGCCCGGTGCTGCGCCGTCGCCGTCGCCGTCCACGGCGCTGAGCCGTCAGCCGCCGATCCGGGCCGCCCCGGTGTAGACGTTCATGGTCGGCCCGCGCAGGAAGCCGACAAGCGTCATCCCGGCCTCCTCGGCCAGCTCGACGGCGAGCGTGCTGGGCGCGGACACCGCGGCGAGCAGCGGCACGCCCGCCATCCACGCCTTCTGGGTGAGTTCGAAACTGGCCCGCCCGGAGACCAGCAGTACGTGCCCGGCCAGCGGCAACCGCCCCTCCCGGGCGGCCCAGCCGATCACCTTGTCCACCGCGTTGTGCCGCCCGACGTCCTCCCGCAGCACCACCATCTCCCCGTCGGCGGTGAAGAGGCCGGCCGCGTGCAGGCCGCCGGTGCGGTCGAAGGCGCGCTGCGCGGCCCGCAGCCGGTCCGGCAGCGCGGCCAGCAGTTCGGCGGTGACCACCAGCGGGTCGTCCCGCACGGCGAACCGCGAACGGGTACGCACCGACTCGATGCTGGCCTTGCCGCACACGCCGCACGAACTGGTGGTGTAGAAGTTGCGCGACGGATCGGTGACCGGCTCCGGAACACCGGGGGTGAGCGCCACGTCGACCACGTTGTAGGTGTTCGGGGTCTCCGCGCCGGCGCAGAGCTGTGCGGTGTGCACGTCCTCGGCCGACCGGATCAGTCCTTCGGTGAGCAGGAAGCCGATCGCCAGGTCCAGATCGTCGCCGGGCGTACGCATCGTCACCGCGAGCGGCCGACGCCGACCCGGCCCGGCCGCGCCCACGCGGATCTCCAGTGGCTCCTCCGCGGCCAGGGTGTCCTGGCGGCGGACCCGGCCCCGGCCCTCGCCCGTCGCGTCGAGGTCGATCCGCAGCACGCTCCGCCGGTCTGTCGCCCGTCCCATCCCGCCATCCTCCCCGGCCACTCCACTGCCCGCACCCCACCCCACTCCTTCACGTGCCCCGCCGGCCCAGCCGATCATGATCGACACC
>NZ_MAGP01000003.1 GCF_002926165.1 Micromonospora chalcea
GGGGCGGGGTTAGTCGGCGGGCCAGGTGTGTACGGGCTCGTTGCTGCGCTGGAGTTCGGCGTAGCGCTTGACCATGTGGTGCAGGGCAGCCTCGCGGTCCAAGCCGCGGTGCCGCTCGGCCGCCCACACCGTCTCGGTCTGCCAGACCGCGCCGTTGCGGCCGGTACGGCAACGGCCCTCGATCACGCCCAGCAGGCGGTCCCGCTCGGCCGGGGCGACGCCGAACCGGTCCAGCCCCTGCTCGGCCACCGGGAGCAGCGTCTCGAGGACGAGCTTGGTCACCGGTACGTCGCCGAGGCGCGGCCAGTGCAGGACCGCCTCGATGCCGCGCCGGGCGGCGGCGTGGAAGTTCTCCTCCGCCGAGCTGAACGTCAGCTGGCTCCAGATGGGACGGTCCGCCTCGGCGAGGCCGCGGGCCAGCCCGAAGTAGAAGGCCGCGTTGGCGAGCATGTCCACCACTGTCGGGCCGGCGGGCAGCACCCGGTTCTCGACCCGCAGGTGCGGGCGGTCGTTCATGATGTCGTAGACCGGCCGGTTCCAGCGGTAGACGGTGCCGTTGTGCAGCCGCAGCTCACCGAGCTGGGGCACGCCCCCGGCGTGCAGCACCTCGACCGGGTCCTCGTCCTCGCAGATCGGCAGCAGCGGCGGGAAGTAGCGGACGTTCTCCTCGAACAGGTCGAAGATCGAGGTGATCCAGCGCTCCCCGAACCACACCCGGGGGCGTACTCCCTGGGCCTTCAGCTCGTCCGGGCGGGTGTCGGTGGCCTGCTGGAACAGCGCGATCCGGGTCTCCGCCCAGAGCTGCCGGCCGTAGAGGAACGGCGAGTTGGCCCCGACGGCGACCTGGACGCCGGCGATCGCCTGGGACGCGTTCCAGTAGTCGGCGAAGCTGTCCGGCGCGACCTGCAGGTGGAACTGGAGGCTGGTGCAGGCGGCCTCCGGCGCGATCGAGTCGGTGTGCGTACGCAGCCGCTCGACGCCGTTGATGTCCAGCTCGATGTCCTCGCCCCGGGCGCCCACGATCTGGTCGTTGAGGACGCGGTACCGCTCGTTCGTGGAGAGGTTGTCGGCGACCAGGTGGCGTTCGGTGAGCGTGGGCAGGATGCCGACCATCATGATCGTCGCGTCGGACTTGGCGGCCCGCTCGTCGGCGCGGCTGAGGCTGCTGCGCAGGTCCTGCTCGTAGTCGGCGAAGCCGCTGCCCTCGATCAGCCGGGGCGAGGCGTTCAGTTCGAGGTTGAACTGCCCCAGCTCGGTCTGGAACAGCGGGTCGGCGATGTCGGCCAGGATCTGGTCGTTGCGCATGGCGGGTTCGGCGGCGGCGTCGATCAGGTTCAGCTCGATCTCCAGCCCGGTCATCGGCCGGTCGGCGTCGAAGCCGAAGTCGTCGAGCATCAGTGCGAAGACGTCCAGGCAGCGCCGGACCTTCTGCCGGTAGCGGACCCGATCCTCGCGGGAGAAGGCGCCCTGGTCGACGTCTCTGCCCATGTGTCCTCCCGACGCCGGTGCGACGGAACCGTACCGTTCCGCAACGCATTGTGAACCATTCACGTGGTGCGCGTAAGTGCGCCCCGTCCGCAGCCCGCTGTACGGGCGGCAGATCTGCACCTGTACCCCGTCGGCGCGCCCACCAGCGCGGTCGGCCGGAGAACATCGGGTGACGATTCGCACCCGCTGCGCGTACACGGGAAGGGCCCGCACCGTCGGCGGACGGTGCGGGCCCCGCGGGCCTGGCCGGGGCTCAGCCCTGGCGGATGGCCTCACCCTCGATCTCGATCTTGACCTTGCGGCCGACCAGGACGCCGCCGGTCTCCAGCGCCACGTTCCAGGTCAGGCCGAAGTCCTCGCGGTCGATCTCGGTGGAGGCGGAGAAGCCGAAGATGTCCTGCCCGAAGGGGCTGCGGCCGACGCCCTCGAACTCGACCTCCAGCTCGACCTGACGGGTCACGCCCTTGATGGTCAGCTCGCCGACGAGCACGAACTCGTTGCCGTCGCGGGACTTCACCTCGGTGCTGCGGAACTCCAGCGTCGGGTACTGCTCGACGTCGAGGAACTCCGGGCTGCGCAGGTGCGCGTCGCGGTCCGCCTGCGCGGTGTTGATGCTGGCCGCCTGGATGCTGGCGGTGACCGTGGACTGCATCGGGTCGTCGGCGATGGTGATGGTGGCGGTCGCGTCGGCGAACTCACCGCGTACCTTGCTGACCATCATGTGCCGGGCCACGAATCCGACACGCTTGTGCGCGGCATCCAGAAGATAGGTGCCGGGGGTGGGGATGGTGAGACCCTCCCAGTCGCGGGTAGTCGCCTCGGTGCTGCTGGTCATGGTGCTCTCCTCCGGGGAAAACGGTTTAGTATCCCAACGACTGACTGAGCAACTATAGCTACAGCAATATTCCCTGTGTCAAGTGTTGCTAGGATGGTGGCGTGGACCAGAACGTGTTCGACGATCCCCGGATCACCGCCGTCGGCCTCCTCGTCGAGGCGCACGCCGGGCTCTCCGCCCGGTTCGCCGCCCAGTTCGACGAGCACGGCCTCTCCCCGGTCGAGTTCGAGGTGCTCACCCGACTCGCCCGCTCACCCAACAACCAGCTGCGGATGACCGACCTGGCGGCGCAGACCTCGCTCTCCACCAGCGGCGTGACCCGCGTGGTGGACCGGATGGAGCGGGACGGGCTGATCCGCCGGCGCGCCTGCCCGTCCGACCGCCGCAGCTCCTTCGCGGTGGTGACCGCCGCGGGCCTGAGCCGGCTGGACGCCATCCTTCCCGGCCACCTGCGGATCATCGAGCAGTGGTTCACCGGCCAGCTCGACCCGAGCCAGCTCGACGGGCTGCTGGACGGACTGCGCCGGGTCCGGGACGCGGTCCACCCGGGCGCCACGGCCGGCAGCACCGAGCCGGACGAGGACGCCGCCTGACGGTCCACTGCCGACGGTCCACAGCTCCACTATCCGTCGATTGATACCGGCGGGTCACCGGCAGAATGACCGGCAGAACCGCTCAAACAGCCGGGCAAAAGCGCGCAAAAGCCCCCATATCTCTCGCAGCCCATCGGTAGTCTTCCCGCAGCGGGGGGCACCGGGGGGTGCTGGCGCGAGCGTCGAGCGAGGGGCAGCACCAGGGGGCTACTTCGTTCGCGCCACCCCCGCGCCCTCCGCCTCCTGGCGCACGCAGCCGCTGGTCAGCGTGCCTTCTGACGCCGGGCCGCCAGGGAGAAGAGCAGTTCCTCCTCCTGCGGCAGCAGGCTGACGCCGGTGGCCCGCCGAGCGGCGTCCAGGCGGTCGAGCACGGCCGGGTCCCCGCTGCTGACCGCCAGCCCCACGAGCGCCTCGACCAGGTCGCGCCGGCCCGCGCCGCCCGCCGCCGCGTCGGCCGCCGCCGCGAACCACTCCACCGCCAGTTCCCGGTCCCCCCGGCGCAGCGCCACGTGCCCCTCGATCAGCCCGCGCAGCGCGTCCTCGGCGCGTGCGTCCGCCACCGCGCCGGGTGGATTCAGGCTCTCCATGACCGGCGGCCGACGCTGGCCCGGCACCGCACCCGAGGGCCACAGCTCGGCGGCCGCGGCCAGCGCCTCGTCGCCCCGGCCCTGGCCGGCGAGCGCCAGCGCGACCTTGCCGACCGTCCGTCGCTGTCGGCGGGGATCGCCCAGCTCGGCGAGCGCGGTCGCCACCCGGCGGCCCTGCTCGACCGCCTCCGCGTACCGGCCCTCCAGACGGGTCAGCTCGGCCTGATCGGCCCGCGCCAGCAGGCGCAGGCGCCGGTCGCCGCACTGCGCCGCCAGGCGGTCCACGGTGGCCAGCCGCCGCCGGGCGTCGGCCAGCCGCGCCGCGCGTACGTCGTGCCAGGTGAGGTGCGACTGGGCAACGGCCATCTCGCGTACCCGGCCGTGGCGGGTGGCCGTCGCCAGCGCGGCCTCGGCCTGCTCACGGGCCTCGTCGTGCGCACCGAGCCCGCGCAGCAGCACGCAGAGAACGGACCGGGCCGACAGCTCCCCGATCACGTCACCCGCCTCGGCGAAGATGGCGAGCGCGGCCCGGGCGGCCGGCAACTCCTCCGCGCCCGCGCCGTGCTCGGCGGCCAGCCGGGCCGCGCCGAGCATCGCCCAGGCCCGCAGCGTGGACCGGGTGCCGGCGGTACGCGGATCGGCCAGCAGCCGCCGCAGCCAGCGCCGGCCGGAGACGTCCCGCCCGCGCAGCCGCCACCACCGGGGCAGCGACGCGGCCAGCAGCAGCGCCGTCTCCGGCGCGTGCTCGGCGGCGTACGCGAGGGCGGCGGTGATGTCGCTCGTCGCCTCGTCGAGCAGGCGTACCGCGCCGGACAACTGTGCGCCCACCAGCCCGGGCGCGGTGCGGTGGACGAACCTGGCGATCACCGCGGCGTGCCGGAGCCGGATCCCGGCGGTCTCGCCCTCGACGTCGGCCTGCTCGGCCGCGAAGTCACGGACCGCGTCCAGCAACCGGAACCGGAACGGGCCGGCGCCCCGGACGCTGAGCAGGCCCAGCTCGCGCAGCCGGTCCAGCATCGGCGCCGCGTCCCACCGCTCGCCGTTACCGGCGAGCAGCTCCCCGGCGAGCAGCCTCCCGGCGAGCAGCTCCTCGGCCAGCTCGACAGACCAGCGGTTACGGAACGCGGAGAGCCGCCGCAACGCGGCCCGGTCGGCGGGCGCGAGCAGGTGGTAGCTGCTGGCCACCGCCTCGCGCAGCGTCACCGTGCCGGCCGATCGGTCGGCGGCGGGCTCCCACCCGGGATGGGCGCCGGTCAGGTCCAGCACGCGGTCGCCGTAGCGGTCGAGCAGTTCGGTGACGTCGAGGATGCGTCCCCGCGCCGCCATCAGCTCGATCGCCAGCGGCAGCCCGCCGAGGCGGCGTACCAGCGCGGCGAGCGCCGGCAGCTCGGCCGCCGTGGGTGGTTCGCGGCGGGCCTGGGCGAGGCGGGCGGCGAACAGCGCCGCAGCGGGCCAGCGATCCAGGTCGGCCCGGTCGGCGGGCGCGGCGTCCGCCGGTGGCACGTCGAGCGGCGCGACCGGGCGGACCAGCTCGCCGGGCAACCCGACCGGGCGGCGGCCGGTCACCAGCACCCGGAGATCCGGCGCGGCGGCGGTCAGGGCGCGAAGCGCCCCGGCCACCGGCTCGGGTGCCCGGTCGACCGCGTCGACGACCAGCAACGCCGGCCGGCCGTCGAGCCGGCAGGCGAGGTCGGCCAGCCGGTTCACACCGAACACCGACGCGGACGCGGCGAGCACGTCGGCGACGTCCGAGCCCTCCCCGACCAGCACCCCGCTGACACCGCCCGGGTGCCGGGCCGCCACCGCGTGCGCGACAGTGACGGCGAGCGCGGTCTTGCCGACCCCGGCGAGCCCGACCAGGCTCACCACCGGGTGGGCGTCGAGCAGGCCGGACACCTCGGCCACGTCCCGGTCGCGGCCCACCAGGGGTACGGGCTGGGGCAACGCGACCGGCACGGCCGACGGTCCGGCGGCTGCGGTGTCGGGGAGGCGGGGTCCGGGCCGGGCCGGCGTGGGCCGGGCGGTGGCGACGAACTCCCGCCGGTCGTCACCGGCCAGGCCGAGCGCGTCGGCCAGCAGGTCCACTGTGGTGCGCTGAGGGCGGACGGCCCGCCCTCGCTCCAGATCGCGGACCGTCCGCACGCCCACGCCGGCCCGGCCCGCCAGCTCGGCCTGGGTCAGGCCGGCGGCGAGCCGGTGCCCGCGCAACAGATCGGACAGACCGGTGCGACCGCCTGGGCTCCGCGCACCGTCATGATCCGGAGTCATGGGCACGAAGAGTACGGATCGACTCCGACGCTCCACAGCCCATCGTCACCCACCCGACCGTCCCCTGCCGTTATCCGACAGGACGCGGACGAGTGCGCCTCTCACATGCCGAGGTCGCGGGCGATGATCATGCGCTGCACCTCGCTGGTGCCCTCACCGATCTCCAGGATCTTGGAATCGCGCCAGAAGCGCGCCACCGGGTACTCGTTCATGAAGCCGTACCCGCCGTGGATCTGCGTCGCCTCGCGGGCGTTGTCCACCGCGACGGTGCTCGCGTGCAGCTTGGCGATCGCCGCCTGGCGCTTGAACGGCTCACCGGCGAGCATCCGCGCGGCGGCGTCGTAGTAGGCCAGCCGGGCGGTGTGCGCCTTCATCTCCATGTCCGCGATCTTGAACTGGATGGCCTGGTAGTTGCCGATCGGCTGACCGAACGCCTGGCGCTCCTTGGCGTACTTGATCGACTCGTCCACGCAGCCCTGGGCCAGGCCGACGGCGAGCGCCGCGATGGCGATCCGGCCCTCGTCCAGGATGCGCAGGAACTGGGCGAAGCCCCGGCCGCGCTCGCCGAGCAGGTTGGCCGCCGGCACCCGGCAGTCGTCGAACGTCAGCTCGTGCGTGTCCGACGCGGTCCAGCCGACCTTCGAGTAGCCGGGCGCGACGGTGAAGCCGGGCGTACCGGACGGCACGATGATCGTGGACAGTTCCTTGCCGCCGTCCGGCCGCGTACCGGTGACTGCGGTGACGGTGACCAGCGCGGTGATGTCGGTGCCGGAGTTGGTGATGAACGCCTTCGAGCCGTTGATCACCCACTCGTCGCCGTCCAGGACCGCCCGCGTCCGGGTGCCGCCCGCGTCCGACCCGGTGCCCGGCTCGGTGAGCCCGAACCCGGCCAGCGCCTCACCGCTGAGCAGCTTCGGCAACCACTGCGCCTTCTGCTCCTCGGTGCCGAACCGGTAGATCGGCATCGCGCCGAGCGACACCGCGGCCTCCAGCGTGATCGCCACGCTGGAGTCGACCCGGGCCAGCTCCTCCAGGGCCAGGCAGAGCGCGAAGTAGTCGCCGCCCATACCGCCGTGCTCCTCCGCGAACGGCAGCCCGAACAGGCCCATCTTGCCCATCTGACGGACGATCTCGTACGGGAAGGTGTGCTGCTCGTAGTGCTCGGCGATGGTGGGCGCGACCACCTCGCGGGCGAATTCCCGGACGCTCTCCCGCAGCGCCTGCTGCTCCTCGTCGAGCCGGAAGTCCATGTCGATCCTCCTGGAAAGGGCGGGCCGCCGGGCGCTCGTGACGCCGTGAGCGGCTGAAGCGTTAGGAGGGGCCCCTTTACATGCACCAGGCGTTAAGAGGGGGCCCTTCCTTACCGGGTCAGACGGGGGTGACGCCGTGGCGGCGCCGGGAGAAGTGCCGCTCCTTGCCGCGCGCGGCGGCGAACCGGCGTACCAGCTCGGCGCGCAGCTCATGCGGCTCGACGATCGCGTCCACCACCAGCTCGCTGGCGAGGCGGACCACGTCGATGTCGCGCTCGTACTCCTCGCGCTTCGCGGCCACGAACGCGGCCCGCCCGGCCTCGTCGGAGATGGCGGCGATCTTGTTGGCGTAGACCGCGTTGACGGCGGCCTCCGCGCCCATCACCGCGATCTTCGCGGTGGGCAGCGCGATCGTGGCGTCCGGCTCGAAGCCGGGGCCGGCCATCGCGTAGAGACCCGCGCCGTACGCCTTGCGGACCACCACACAGATCTTGGGTACGGTCGCCTCGGAGATCGCCGTGATCATCTTCGCACCGTGCCTGATGATCCCCTGCTTCTCCACCGCGCTGCCGACCATGAAGCCGGGCACGTCGGACAGGAACAGCAGCGGCACGTTGAACGCGTCGCAGAGCTGCACGAACCGGGTCGCCTTGTCGGCCGAGTCGACGAAGAGCACGCCGCCCTTGAACATCGAGTTGTTGCCGACCACGCCGACGACCTCGCCGTTCAGCCGGCCGAACCCGATGGTCAGCTCCTTGGCCCACAGCGCCTGGATCTCGAAGAAGCTGCCGGAGTCGAGCAGGCCCTTGACGTACCGGCGCATGTCGAACGCCTGCCGCTCGCTGGCCGGCACCAGCGCGGCCAGGTCGGCCTTCTCCGGCGCGTCCACCGCGTCGGCGGCGGGCGGGTCCTGCTTCCAGTTCGACGGCAGGTACGACAGGTAGGTCCGTACCACGTCGAGCGCGTCGTTCTCGGTCTTGCAGAGGAAGTGACCGACGCCGGACTCGGCGCAGTGCACCTTGGCGCCGCCCATCGCCTCCAGCGTGGTCTTCTCGCCGGTGACCATCTCGACCATCCGGTCGGAGCCGAGGTACATGCTGGCGTTGCCGTCCACCATGGCGACCACGTCGCAGAACGCCGGGATGTACGCCCCGCCCGCCGCGCTCGGCCCGAACAGCGCGCACACCTGCGGGATCGAGCCGGAGGCGCGGACCTGGTTCCAGAAGATCTTCCCGGCGCCGCGCCGACCGGGGAACAGGTCGACCTGGTCGGTGATCCGGGCCCCGGCCGAGTCGACCAGGTAGACCATCGGCACGCCGGTCGCGTACGCCCGCTCGATGATCCGGATGATCTTCTCGACGGTACGCGCGCCCCAGCTTCCGGCCTTGACCGTGGAGTCGTTCGCCATCAGGCAGACCTGGCGGCCGTCGATGGTCGCGGTGCCGGTGACGACGCCGTCGGCGGGCAGCCCGTCGGCCATCGCGTTGGCGTAGAGCCCGTCCTCGACGAAGGAGCCCTCGTCGACCAGGTACGCCACCCGCTCCCGGGCGAACAGCTTGCCCTTCGCGGCGTTCGCCGCGTGGTACTTGTCCGCACCACCGGCGCGGGCGCGCTTGCGCAGCTGCTCCAGTGCCTCACCGTCGAGCGTCACGCCGACTCCCGTTGCCACCGCCCGCGCAGGGCGCCACCGACCTGAACGATCGTTAGGCTACCCCACCGCCGCCCTCTCCGGCGACCCGCTCCTCGCACCCCCACCCATCCACTCCCGTGATCAAGGAGTTTGCGTCCTCCGCGCGGCCGAATGAGGACACAAACTCCTTGATCAACGCGCGAAATGGTCAGGAGGGGAGGGGGGTCAGGCGGGTACGGGGGCCGGCTCGGAGGACTCCGGACGGGAGTTTCTTGCCCACCAGGGTCTCGGCCAGTTCGGCGGCAGCGATCAGGGCGTCCAGGTCGATGCCGGTGTCGATGCCCATGTCGTGCAGCATGTGCACCGCCTCCTCGGTGGCCAGGTTGCCGCTGGCGCCCGGCGCGTACGGGCAGCCGCCGAGGCCGCCCACGCTGGCGTCGAACTCGGTGACGCCCAGCTCCATCGCGGTGAGCATGTTCGCCAGCGCGGTACCCCGGGTGTTGTGGAAGTGCAGCAGCACCGGCAGGTGGGCGTTGCGGTCCCGCACCGCCGTCACCAGTTCGCGGACGCGCCGGGGCGTACCCATGCCTGTGGTGTCGCCGAAGGCGACGCGGTCCGCGCCGTCGCGGGCGACCCGGTCCACGATCGCGGCGACCCGGCGGGGGTCCACGTCGCCCTCGTAGGGGCAGCCGAAGCTGGTCGCCACGATCACCTCGGCGGTCGCGCCCGCGCCGTGCAGCAGGTCGATCAGCTCGGCGATGTCGTCCAGCGACTCGTCGGTGGAGCGGTTGACGTTACGGCGGTTGTGCGTGTCGCTGGCCGAGACCACCACCTCGATCTCGGTGAAGCCGGCGGCCAGCGCCCGCTGCGCGCCACGGGTGTTCGGCACCAACGCGGAGTAGCGCACCCCGTCGGCCTTCTCCGCCCGCTGCCACACCTCGTCGGCGTCGGCCATCTGCGGGATCGCCCGGGGGTGGACGAAGGAGACGGCCTCGATGCGCCGCACCCCGGTACGGGACAGCGCGTCGAGCAGCCGCACCTTCGCGTCGGTGGGGATGGGCTCCTCGTTCTGGAGGCCGTCCCGGGGACCGACCTCACGGATGCTCACGGAGTCGGGGAGTTCCGCCATCAGGTTCACCTCGTTCGAGTCGAAGGTCAGCGCATCCGGGAGACGATGCCGGTGTCGTAGTCGCCGGAGAGGAACTCCGGGTTCTCCAGCAGCTCGGCGAAGAACGGCAGGTTGCACTTCGGGCCGGCGATCTCGAACTGGGCGACCGCCGCCCGGGCCCGCTCGACCGCCTCCTCGCGGGTGTCCCCGCTGACGATCAGCTTGGCCATCAGGCTGTCGTAGAACGGCGTGACCGTGTTGCCGGCGACGTAGCCGGAGTCCACCCGTACGCCGGCGCCGGCCGGCTCGTTCCAGGTGGTGATCGCGCCCGGGCCGGGCAGGAAGCGCTTCGGGTCCTCGGCGTTGATCCGCAGCTCGATGGCGTGGCCGCGCGGGGCGAGCGCGTCCGGGTCGAACGTCGGTGCCAGCCCGGCCGCCACCCGGAGCTGCTCCTCGACCAGGTCGACGCCGTAGACGCACTCGGTGACCGGGTGCTCGACCTGCAGCCGCGTGTTCATCTCCAGGAAGAAGAACTCCTGCGTCGAAGGATCGAGCAGACATTCCACGGTGCCCGCGTTGCGGTAGTTCACCGCCTCGCCGGCCCGTACCGCGGCGGCCAGGAAGCGCTCGCGCAGCTCCGGCGAGACCGCCGGGGACGGCGACTCCTCGACCAGCTTCTGGTTGCGCCGCTGCACCGAGCACTCCCGCTCGCCGAGCGCCACCACCCGGCCGTCGGCCAGGCCGAGAATCTGTACCTCGACATGGCGTACCCGGGGGAAGTACCGCTCGATCAGCACCGAGCCGTCGCCGAACATCCGCTCCGCGAACGCGCGGACCTTGTCGTACTCGGTGCGCAGCGCCGCCTCGTCGGCGGCCACGCCCATGCCCATGCCACCGCCACCGGCGGCGGCCTTGACCATCACCGGGTAGCCGATCTCCGCGGCCGCCGCGACCGCCGCGTCCAGGTCGGCCGCCGGCTCGGTGGTGCCGGGCGCGACCGGCACCCCGGCCGCCGCCATCAGGTTCCGGGCGTTGATCTTGTCGCCCATCGCGGTGATCGCGTCCGCGCCGGGTCCGACCCAGATCAGGCCCGACCCCTCGACGGTACGGGCGAAGTCCGCGTTCTCGGACAGGAAGCCGTAGCCGGGGTGGATCGCCTGCGCGCCGGTGCTGCGGGCGGCCCCGAGGATCGCCTCGACGTTCCGGTAGCTCTGCGCCGGGTTCGCCGGGCCGACGCAGACCGCCTCATCGGCCTCGGTCACGAACGGCAGCGCGCCGTCGGCCTCCGAGTGCACAGCGATCGTCCGGATCCCGAGCCGCCTGCCGGTACGGATGATCCGGCGCGCGATCTCCCCCCGGTTGGCGACCAACAACGATTCGATCATCTTCTGCACGGACGTGACCCCTTCTCGACGCAAAGCCGGGGTCTCTTCTTAACATGCGTTAAGGTCCGGGCGGCGTGTCAGGTCGGGTCGGTGGGCGCGAGCAGGGCCGCGAGCGTCGCGCCGCGCAGCAGCTCGGCCCGGCGCCGGCGATCGACCTCGCCACCGAGGAACGGCGTCGAGTTCATCAGGCCGAACGCCGCGTGGGCGAGCACCCGGGCCGCGCCGTCCGGCAGGCCGGGGTGCAGCGCGGTCAGCACCGTCACCCACTCCTCGACGTACATCCGCTGAAGCCGGCGAATGCGCCGGCGCGGCTCGTCCGGCAGGCGGTCCAGCTCGTGCAGGTGCAGCGCGATCACCGCCGGGTTGGCCAGCGCGAACTCGACGTGGAAGTCGATCAGCGACTCCAGCGCGCCACGTGGGTCGTCCGGGTGCCCGGCGGCCCGCTCCCGCCCGCCCGCGAGCAGCCCCTCGCTGACCGGCACCAGCGCGGCGACGAGCATCGCCTCCTTGCCGGCGAAGTGGTGGTAGAGAGCCGGCCCGGTGACGCCGGCCGCCGCGCCGATGTCGTCCATCGACACGCCGTGGTAGCCGCGCGCCGCGAAGAGGCCGACCGCGATCTCCAGGATCTCGTCCCGCCGGGACCGGCGCCGGGCCGTGCCCGCCGTCCCCCGTGCCTGCTGTTCCACCGCCACCGGATCAGCCTAGACCTCGGCGTCGATCTAGAGCAGCCGCGGTTACCCGGCAGTCGCCTCAGTCCTCCTCGATGCCGTGCTCGGCGCGGACCGTCGCCGCCTCGGCCGGCCGGCCCTGGTCGTCGAGCGCGCGGGCCAGCAGCCAGGCGGCATGCGCGGCGGGCCGGGAGCCGGTGGGCAGACCACCCAGCACCGGACGCAGCAGCCCTTCGGCCTGCTCCGGCCGGCCGTCGCGCAGCAGCAGCTCGCCGGTCAGCACCTCGACCTGCGCCGCCTCGCCGAACGCCTCGATCGACCGGAGCCGCCCCGGCACACCCTCCAGCCGGTCCAGCGCGGCGGTGAGCCGGTCCTCGCCGATCAGCACCCGGGCGACCGCGTCGGCGGCCATAGCCCGCTCGTACGTGACCACGGGCGGCTCGTCGGGCTGACCGGAGACCGCGGCCGCCGCGGCGTCCACCCCCTCGATCGCGGCCACCGCGGCCGGCAGGTCACCGGACCAGTGCAGGGCGAGGAGTTCCCGCCGCCGGGCCCGCAACTCGTCCACCTGGAATCCGGCCAGCCGCCACGCGCTGGCCGCCGCCGCGAACCGCTGCGCGGCCAGCGCGTCCCGGTCGGCGTCGTAGAGCAGGCCGCCGGACTCCTCCAGCACCTGCGCCCGGCGGGGAAGATTGTCCGGCCCGTCCAGGTTCTCCGCCAACGTGTCGAGCACCGCGAGCGCCAGATCCGTCTCACCGAGCCCCGCGTAGATTCCCGACAGCATGTGCCGGCACCGGTCCGCCTCCGCCTGCGCGCCCGCCCGGTCCAGCCCGAGCACCGCCTCCTCGGCCACCTCGGCGGCCTCGGCCAGCCGGCCGGCCATCCGGTACGCCTCGGCCAGCTCCCAGCGCAGCAGCGCGTCGCCCTCCAGCCCCTGCTCGACGCAGAGCGTGACCGCCTCGGCCAGATCGTCCACCGCCTCGCCGGCCCGGTCGGCGGCCAGCAACGCCCGGCCCCGGGTCACCCGCAGCGGCAGGTGGGCGCCGGCCGGGGCGACAGTCAGCGCCTCGTCGCAGGCGGCCACCGCGTCGGCCGGATCGTCGGTCGAGCGGGCGTACGCCAGGCAGGCGCTGGTCAGCATCTCGGCGTCGCCCAGCTCGCCGGCCAGCCGGCGGGACCGTGCCGCCGCGTCCCGGAACTCCTCGGCCCGCTCCAACTGCTCCAGCACGTGCGTGCGGTGCAGCGCGACCCGCCCGGCCAGCCACGGATCGGCGTCCGCCTCCGCATCGGCGCGGTCGAGCGCGTCGAGCGCCTCCGCCCACCGCTCCCGGTGCACGTGGGCGAGCGCGAGCCGGTCCCAACCGGCGGCCCGATCCCGCGGTTCGCCGTGCGCGGCCAGGTACGCGGCCGACTCCCGGGCCAGCGTCAGCCCCTCGTCCGCGCTCTCCTCGGTCATGCTCAGCAGCACACCGAGCCGCCCGGCCACCACCTGCGCCCGCAGCGGGTCCGGCACCTCCCGCCACGCGGCCAGCGCCTCCCGGTTGACAGCGGTCGCCACCGCCACGCCGTCGTCGTCCTCCTGGGACAACTCGCCCGCCCGCAGCTCCAGCCGCCACGCCCGGGTGGCCGGCGGCAGGTCGGCGTCGCCGTACCGCTCGTCGTACGCGCGCAGCACGGTGCCCAGCCCCTCCCGGCAGTTGGTGCGCCAGCACTCCTCGGCCAGCGCCAGCAGCTCGTCGGCACCGGCGTCGGCGGGCACGCTGACCGGCGGCTCGGTCGTCGCCCGGTCGTCCGGCGCGGTACGCGGCGCGGGCACCACCGGGCGGCGCACGCTGGCGGAGAGCGGCAGGTGCTCGCCCTCCGGCCCGGCCACCAGCTTCCGGGCGATCAACGCGGACTGGTGCGTGGTGCCGTTACGCGCGTCGAAGCGCCCGGCCAGTCCGGTGGCCGTACCGGCCAGCTCGTCGGCGAGCGCGCCCACCGGCACGTCGGCGGCCGGCCGGTCACCGGAGGCGCGACGGTGCACAGTCAGCTCGGCCGGCACCTGACGCAGCGCCGCCGACGCGGCGGCCGCGAAGTGCATCGCGGCAGCCGGGGTGGGTGCCCGGTCCAGCCAGTCCAGGTGCCGCTCGACCAGCTCCAGCGCGCGGGCCTCGTTGCCGGTCGCGGTGCAGAACTCGATGTGCTCGGCGACGTCCCACAGGTTGGCCAGGTGCCCGCGCAGCCGCCGGTACGCCTCCCGGTGCGCGTCCCGCGCGGCGTCGCCCCGGCGGGTCTCGCGGTAGGGCGTGAGCAGCGCGGTGAGGATCCCCTGCGGCTGCTCGCTGCAGGTCAGCCGGCCGGCGAGCACCGGCTCGGCGAGCGCCACCGCCTCCTCGTGCCGGCCCAGCCGGACCAGGTGCGCGACCTGCGTGGTCGGGTCGCAGCCGGCGCAGTCGGAGAGCGTGTCGCGGGGCGTGGTCATCCACTTGCGGTACCACTGCTCCGCCGCGTCCTCATCGCCCACGTGCGCGGCGACCAGGTAGCGGTGCTTGTGGACCGCCTGCAACGAGTGCCCGGCGTCGCGGTAGCGCCGCTCCATGTCGTCGAGCACCGCGTACGTCCGGTCCAGCGGCAGCTCCGGGAACTTCACCATGGCGTTGACCATGTACTTGAAGGCCCAGAGCAGCTGGTGCGTGTAGCCCTGGTGGTAGGGCTGCGGATCCTTGTCGTACTCGGACAGGCACCAGGAGAACGTGACGAACGACTTCGCCGGTTCGCCGCCGTAGACGTACGCGGTGGTGCCGGTGACCCGGGCGGCGAAGGCGAGATGCCGGTCGTCGCCCGCGTCGGCGCGGCGCAGCAGTTGTTCCAGCGCGGCGATCTGCCCCGGGCCGTACGGCATGGTCTCGATCTCGTGGTGCATGCGCCAGAGGTCGTCGTCAGTCACGGGTCACTCCCGGTACGGCCCGGCCGAGCAGGCCGAGGAAGGAACTGTTCAGCAGCGCGGCGTCGGCTGCCCGGATCGGGTGGTGCCCGAGCAGCAGGGCCTGCCCGTAGAGCGCCTCGACGGCCAGCCCGACCAGCTCCGGGTCGGCGAGCGTGGTCACCCGGCGGACCAGCGGGTTGCGGTGGTTGAGCACGAGTTGCGGGCGGTCCGGCGGGGCGGAGGCGGCGAGCGCGTCGAGCACTCCGCCCCACAGCTCGTCGGCCTTGTCCCGGCTGGCGGCGAGCTGGTCGTGGAACGCGGCCGAGCGGGACACCAGGTAGAGCGCGGGCAGCGAGACCGGGTCGTACGCCCGGATGACGACCTCGCAGCCGAGCCGTTCCAGCGCCCGCTGCGCGCCGGTCAGGAACGGCCGCAGGGCCAGCTCGGTCGCCGGGTCGAGGATCTCGAAGCGGGTGGTGAGGTCGCTGGGCTCCAGCCGTTCGATGAGCACCGATCGATCCACTGTGGGCAATCGCTCGATCAGCTCGGTGTCGTACGTGTAGCCGCCGTTCACCACCGCCAGGTCCTGCGCGGCGGCCACGGCGGCGAGCTGGCGGAACTCGTCCAGGCCGGCGGCGTACCGGAGCACGCCGTGGCGCTGCCGGAACTCGGCGAGCGTCATCGTGCCCACGTTGGTGTCCATCGGCCACCACTGGTCGACCAGCCGCAGCATCTCGTCGTCGTGCATCGCGAGCGCCTTGACGCCGAGGTGGTGCACCTGGAGGAACTCGCCGAGCCGGCGCGGGTCGTGCTTGGCCAGCCGCACCAGCCAGCCCCGGATCTGGTCGCCGAGCGCCTCCCGGACGGAGGTGAGCAGCGCGTCCTCGTAGAGCGCCTCGCGGCTCGCGGTGGGGCGCAGCTCGCTCGCGTCGACCACGCAGTGGGCGAAGAAGGCCCACTCGGGCAGCAGCCCGTCGGCGTGCTCGCTGAGCAGCATCCGCTTGAGGTAGACCCGGTGCCCGGCGCGGGCGGCCGGGTTCACCGCGGTGGGCAGGATGAACGCCACTCCGGTGAGGCCGGCCTCGGGCACCGACAGCGGCACCACGTCGAACGGGACGAACCCGAGCAGCTCCTGCGCGTACCGCTGGAGCCCGGCGCGGTCGACCGGCGCGCCGGGTGTGGTGGGCCACGGCGGCGGCCCGGCGGTGGTCGGCGTGTCGCCGACCCGGACGTCGACCGGCAGCAGGCTGCCGTAGAGGCGGGCCAGCTCGGTGACTGTGGGTACGCCGAGCCACTGGTCGGCGTCGCGCCGGGGCACCAGCGTCACTGTGGTGCCGGGCTCGTCGCGGGCCTGCTCCGGCTCGGCGAGCCCCACCGCGTACCGGCCGTCGGACCAGCCCGTCCAGAGCACCGTGGGCTCGTCGGCGTGCCGGGTGACCACCCGGATCTCGTCGGCGACCAGGAAGCAGGAGAGCAGCCCGATGCCGAACTGGCCGAGGAACTCGTGCCGGGAGAAGCCCAGCTCGTCGCGTTTGGAGCTGCGGCCGATGGTGGCGAGCAGCTCGTGCACCTGCGCCTCGGTCAGGCCGATGCCGGTGTCGTGCACGCGCAGGGTGCCGTCGCCGGTCAGCTCCGGGGGCTCGATGCGTACCCGGGCCGGGGCGTTCGGCTCGGTGGACCGGCGCGCGGTGATCGCGTCGACGGCGTTCTGGAGCAGCTCGCGCACGTAGACGCGCGGGCTGCCGTACAGGTGGTGACTGAGCAGGTCGACCACGCCACGGAGGTCCACCTGGAAGGTGCGGTCCAATCGCGCTCCCGGTTCGGATTTCGGCGCTCACCGTACCGGTCAGCGCCGACAGTGTCCGACCCGTTTCATCCCTCCCCCGCCCACCCACCTCCTCGCTGATCTTGCACTTTCCGCCCGGTCGAAGGCGCACAAAAAGGACCCGTCGAGGGCCCGAACTGCAAGATCAGCGGGGTGGGGGTTCGAAGCCAGCGAGGCGGGTTGCGATTCGGGCGCGCATCGGGGGGAGGG
>NZ_MAGP01000004.1 GCF_002926165.1 Micromonospora chalcea
CCCGCCGGCTTCCGCCTGCCGCTGAAGGAATGCTGCCCCGGGGTGCTCAGGGCGGCGGGCGGCGTCAGGCGACCCGGCGGCGACGGCCGGGGCGGCGGGGCATCGGCGCCAGCGCCTCGGCGGTCGCGGGTGGTGGTAGCACCTCGACCTCGAACCCGGCCCGCGCGAACACCTCGATCGCCCGGTGCTCGGCCGGGCCGAGGTCGGCCGGGTCGGAGTCGAGCAGTGCGGTCACCAGGCAGCCGGAGCAGCCGGCGCCACGGTTGCCGCAGGTGTCGCAGTCGATCAGCATCAACGCCTCCTGACGGGTCGCCGGTGGCGCTCGGGGAAGGGACCACCACCGTCGGTCACCAGAACGCTAACGCCGGGGTACGACAGAACCGGACAACGAGGCAGCACCCGCCGCGAACCCCAACCAGTACGCCGAAGTGGCGCGATCAGCACGCGCCCCACCCCACCACTCCCCCGATCTGGAGTCGATCAAGGGGGAGAGAGAAGGCTCAGGACCGGGCCAGGCGCCGCAGCAGCGAGTCGGCGCCCAGCGGGTACGCGCCGACGCGGCGTACCCCGTCGGCGACCTCGCGGTCGGAGGAGACCACGACCACCGGCCGCCCGGCCGGCTCGGCGCGGACCAGCCGACGGATCAGCTCGTCCGCGGTCTCGCCCTTACGGGAGAACAGCACCCGCACGCCGCGCGGCGCCGGGGGCAGGCCGTGGATCCGCTCGGCGCCGTCGAAGACCACTGTGACCTCGTCCCCGGTCTGCGCGGCGATCCCGCCCAGCCCGGTGATCAGCCGTTTGCGCTGCTGCTCCAGCGACATCTCGCCGAAGCCCCGCTTCGTCACGTTGTAACCGTCCACCACCAGGTGTGCCCGGGGCAGCGCGAGCAACTGGTCGAGGCGGGCCGGGTCGTCGGTGTCGCGGGCCCGCGTCGACGTGCCGGCCTGCGCGGCGCCCGGCTGCTCGGCGAACGCGTCGGCGACGAAGTCGGCCGGGAGCTTGTCCACCGGGTCGAGCGCCAGCTCGCGGCGCAGCCCGACCGCGGCCTGGCCGATCGTCTCCAGCAGCAGCCACAGCCGGGCGTCGTCGACCGACCGGGCCTCCTTGGCGCTGGCCCGGGCCACGCCGGCGGCGGCCTCCGCCTCGGCCAGCCGGGCCCGGGCGCGGCGCAGCTCGGCGTCCGCGTCGGCCGCCGCGCGGGCCGCCCGGCCCCGCTCGGTGGCGAGCAGTTCGGTGGCCTTGCGCTCGCGGGCCTGGGTCTCCCGCAGGGTACGGGCGAGCTGGCGCGCTTCCTCGCGGAGCTGACCGAGTTCCTCGCGGACCCGGGCCAGCTCGTCGCGCAGCTTCTCCGCCTCGACCCGGGCCACCGCCCGGTCGTGCTCGGCGCGCGCGGCCCGCTGCTCGGCCTCGCGGACCAGTTCGGCCACCACAGCGCTGTCGGCCTCGGCGCGTACCGCCTCGCCGCTGGCCTCGATCAGTTCCCGCCAGCCCCGGGGCCGGGCCAGGTAGGCCAGCGCGGCCACCTCGACCGGGTCGGCCGCGGCCGGGGCGGTGCCCTCCACCACCGCCGCGCCGAGGTCGCCGGCGTCGGCGAGCACCCGGGCGGTGACCCGCTGCCGGAACAGCGGGTCGGCGGTGAGCTGGGCGGCGATCGCGGGCGCGCCGAGCCGGGCGCGGCGGTTCGGGGCGAACTTGGCGACCCGCCGCAGCGGCACCGGCACCTCGTCGGCGGGCAGGCCGGGCAGCACGGCCGCGGTGAGCGTCACGATCCGCTGCCGGACCGGTTCGGGCAGGGTGGGCTCGGGCTCGACCGGGGTCGGCGCGTCCTCACCGGCGCCGGGCACGCCGAGGACCGGCTCCTCCGCGGAGGAGTGGTCGTCGTGCGGCTCGGTGAGGGGCATGAGGCAAGTCTCCCACCCCGAACGGGCCCACCGCCCGGTGAGTGAGCCGATCTCTCATCGTACCCCCGTGGTATCTCCTGGGGCCGCAGTGACGCAAGTGTCGGACCGTGCCGCTAGCGTCCCGCGGGTGACACGAGCGGAGTACGTCCAGGAGTCGCTGGCCGGCCTGGACACTGCGGCGGGCAGCGGCGTGGACCCGGCGCTGCCGCTCTACGCGACCACCTTCGTGGTGGTCGACCTGGAGACCACCGGCGGCGCGCCCGACGGCGGCGGGATCACCGAGATCGGCGCGGTGAAGGTGCGCGGCGGCGAGGAGCTGGGCGTGCTCGCCACGCTGGTCAACCCGGGCGTGCCGATCCCGCCGTTCATCACCGTGCTCACCGGCATCACGCAGGCCATGCTGCTGCCCGCCCCGCCGATCGAGCAGGTGCTGCCGAGCTTCCTGGAGTTCGTCGGCGACGCCGTGCTGGTCGCCCACAACGCGCCGTACGACGTGGGGTTCCTCAAGGCGGCCTGCGCGAAGCACGGCTACCGCTGGCCCAACCCCCGGGTGCTGGACACGGCCGCGCTGGCCCGGCGGGTGCTGACCCGCGACGAGGTGCCCAACCGCAAGCTGGGCACGCTCGCCGCCTACTTCCGCACCGCGACCCAGCCCACCCACCGGGCGCTGGACGACGCCAAGGCCACCGTCGACGTGCTGCACGGGCTGATCGGCCGGCTCGGCGGGCACCGCGTCGACACGGTCGGCGAGGCGATCGAGTTCGCCCGCGCGGTCACACCCACCCAGCGCCGCAAGCGGCACCTCGCCGACGGGCTGCCGAAGGTGCCGGGCGTCTACATCTTCCGGGCCGCCGACGACCGGCCGCTCTACGTCGGCACGTCCGGCGACATCGCCACCCGGGTGCGCAGCTACTTCACCGCCGCGGAGAAGCGGGCCCGGATCTCCGAGATGCTCGCCGCCGCCGAGCGGGTGGAGGCGGTCGAGTGCGCCCACTCGCTGGAGGCGGAGGTCCGCGAGCTGCGGCTGATCGCGGCGCACGCGCCGCCGTACAACCGCAGGTCGAAGTATCCGGAGCGCCAGGTGTGGCTGAAGCTCACCGACGAGGCGTACCCCCGGTTGTCGATCGTGCGCGACATCGCGCCCACCGACACGGCCTACCTGGGGCCGTTCCGGTCCCGGCAGGCGGCGGAGCTGGCCGCCGCCGGCTTCCACGACGCGGTGCCGCTGCGGCAGTGCACGCACCGGCTGTCCCGGCGCACCACCATGCCGGCCTGCGCGCTGGCCGAGCTGGGTCGCTGCCCGGCGCCGTGCGAGCACCGGATCACCCCCGAGGAGTACGACGACCGGGCGGCGACGCCGTTCCGCACCGCCACCAGCGACGATCCCGGTGTGGTGGTGGACGCGCTGCTCGCCCGCATCGAGGTGCTGTCGGCCGCCCAGCGCTACGAGGAGGCGGCTGTGGTGCGCGGGCGGCTGGTCGCGGTGCTGCGCGCGGCGGTCCGGATGCAGCGGCTGGCCGCGCTGACCGGCATCGCCGAGCTGGCCGCCGCCCGGCCGGCGGCCCGGGGCGGCTGGGAGCTGGCGCTGGTGCGGCACGGGCGGCTGGCGGGGGCCGGGGTGTCCCCGCCGGGTGTCCATCCGCGACCGACGATCGACGCGATCCGGGCCACCGCCGAGACGGTGCTGCCCGGGCACGGGCCGGTGCCCGCCGCGACCGCCGAGGAGACCGAACGGATCCTGTCCTGGTTGGAGCGACCGGAGACCCGCCTGGTCGAGGCGAGCGCCGGATGGGCCTCGCCGGTGGCCGGCGCGGGGCGTTTTCGCGACCTCCTGACGAAGGCGGAGAGCGGCGGAACCCACAAAGTCTCGACCGAACGCTCATGACCAACTGACCGATCGGACTACCTCGACTCCCTTAGTCTGTTAAAGGAGTGCAGACCTGCCCGATTCGCGGGCTCTGCTCCCGGTCGCCGGTTCCCGGCGGCCGAGGGCCGGGGTGAGGAGGTGTCCCAGGTGGACGTCGACGCCGGACACGGCGCCGCCCTGGGTGGCGCGCTTCCAGCCCAGGGCGAACTGCCACTCACCCGCCGCCTGCGTTCCCTGCTCACCTGGCCGGCCTCCGACGGCGACCCGGTCACCGCACTGGTCCGGGCCCATCGCGGCATCCACGCGAGCGCCGACGCCTCGGTGTTGCGCCGCGCCTACACGATCGCCGAGAACATGCACCGCGGCCAGTTCCGCAAGAGCGGCGAGCCGTACATCACCCATCCGCTGGCGGTGGCGCAGATCTGCGCCGACCTCGGCATGGACACCATCACGCTGGTCGCCGCGCTGCTGCACGACACGGTGGAGGACACCCGCTACACGCTCCAGGCGCTCCAGGAGGACTTCGGCCGCGAGGTCGCCCACCTGGTCGACGGCGTGACGAAGTTCGACAAGGCGTTCTACGGCAAGGCCGCCGAGGCGGAGACCGTCCGCAAGATGATCGTGGCGGCCGGCAAGGACGTCCGGGTGCTGGTGATCAAGCTGGCCGACCGGCTGCACAACATGCGTACGCTCGGCGTCCGCTCGGCCGCGTCCCGGGAGCGGATCGCCCGCAAGACCCAGGAGGTGCTGGTCCCGCTCTGCGACCGGCTCGGCATCCAGACGCTCAAACGCGAGCTGGACGACGTGGTCCTGCTGCACCTGCGGCCGGAGGAGCACGC
Organism: Micromonospora chalcea; assembly: GCF_002926165.1. Taxonomy (GTDB): domain Bacteria; phylum Actinomycetota; class Actinomycetes; order Mycobacteriales; family Micromonosporaceae; genus Micromonospora; species Micromonospora chalcea. Next base: position 4,608 of record NZ_MAGP01000004.1, read on the forward strand.
GCGGCTCGCCCGCTTCGTGCACGACCGGCCCGGCTGGGACGCCTACCTCGCCGACGTGGTGGCCCGCACCCGGGTGGCGCTGCGCCGCAACCGGGTCGACGCCGACGTCTCCCCCCGCCCCCGCCACCTCTACTCGATCTGGAAGGACACCGTCGCCGGCGGTCACACGGCCCCGTACGACCTGCCGCGTATCGCGATCGTGGTGGACGGTCCGGCGACCGACTGTTACGCCGCGCTGGGCGCCGTGCACGGGCTCTGGCGGCCGGTGCCGGGCCGCTTCAAGGACTTCATCGCCTCCCCGAAGAACAACCTCTACCGCTCCCTGCACACGAGCGTCTGCGGCCCGCAGGACCGCACCGTCGAGGTGCTGATCCGCACCACCGAGATGCACCGCTCCGCGGAGTACGGCGTAGCCGCCCACTACCGCTTCCCCCGCGCCGCGGGCCGGGCCGTCGACCGGGCGGACGAGCTGGCCTGGCTGCGCCGGGTGCTCGACTGGGAGCAGGAGACCGTCGACCCGACCCAGTTCATGGAGTCGCTGCGCTGCGACCTGTCGGAGGCGCAGATCCAGGTCGTCGCCGACGGGCGGCAGGTGGTCACCCCGGCCGGGGCCACGCCGGTCGACCTCGCGTACGAGCTGGGCACCGAGCGCGGCGACCACTGCCTGGCGGCCCGGATCAACGGCCGGCTCGCCCCGCTCTCCTCCGAACTGGAGGAGGGCGACGTGGTGGAGATCTACACCGAGCGCGACGCGGAGAGCGGCTTCGAGGCCGACGTGGCCCCGCGCGGCCCGCGCCGGGAGTGGCTGGGCTTCGTCAAGTCGCCGCACGCCCAGATGCAGATCAACCGCTGGTTCGCCGAGCACACCGAGCCGGGCATCTCGATCGCCGACAAGGTACGCCTCGGCCGGGCCTCCATCGGCCTGGCGCTGCGCAAGCACAACCGGGGTCTGGCCAGCGACCTGCCGCTGCTGCGGCTGTCCGAGGAACTGGGCTACCCCGACCTGGAGACGATGCTGGTGGCGGTCTTCGACCGCACCGTCGAGCCGGACACCGTGGTCCAGCAGTTGATCGATCTGGTCGACCACAGGCAGTAGACGAAGCCGGTCCGCGCCGGGACCACTAGCCTGGACGGCATGATCCCCCGCGCGCGTGCCACCGGACGGGCCCTCGGCTACCAGATCTTCTACCGGCTTCCGGTCCCGCTGCGGCGGCGGCTGGTGCGGCTGGCCGTGCCGAAGTACGTCGTCGGCGCGGTCACGCTGGTCAAGGACGCGGAGGCCACCGGCGCGGGCCGGATCCTGCTGCTGCGCCAGCCGCCCGGCTACAGCTGGACGCTGCCCGCCGGGCTGCTGCAACGCGGCGAGGCCCCGGTGGTCGGCGCCGCCCGGGAGCTGTACGAGGAATCAGGTGTCCGCCTGTCCCCCGACGCGCTGCGCCCGGCGGTGCCGAACGCGGTGGTGCACGCCAAGGGCTGGGTGGACGTGGTCTTTGAGGCGGAGGTGCCGGCGTCGACCACCGAGCTGAAGGTGGACGGGGCCGAGGTCTTCGAGGCCGCCTTCCATCCGCTGGACGACCTGCCCCGGCTCAGCCGCGCCACCGCGAACCTGCTGGGCTTCTACGGCATCGGCCCGCGCGCCGGCGAGCGCCCACCGGCCGCGTGAGCACCCCGTACGCGGGCGCTCCGGCGCCGGGGGGCGAGGTGTGCGCGGTGGTGCTGGCCGCCGGTGAGGGCACCCGGCTGCGCCCGCTCACCGAGCGGGTGCCGAAGGCGCTCTGCCCGGTCGGCAACGTCCCGCTGCTGGACCGGGCGCTGGCCCGGCTGGCCGGGCTCGGCCTGGCCGGTCCGGAACGGGTCGCGGTGAACGCCTGCTACCTGGGTGACCGGGTGGTCGCGCGGGTCGGCGACCGGGCCCACCTGTCGGTCGAGCCGGACGCCCCGCTGGGCACCGCCGGAGGCGTCGGCCGGCTGCGAGACTGGATCGCCGGCCGGGGCGTGCTGGTGGGCAACGCCGACGCGTACCTGGCCGATCCGGCGGCCCCGCCCGGGCCGGACATCGCCGCGCTGCTGGACGGCTGGGACGGGCACGGCGTACGCCTGCTCGGCCGGCCCGCCGACGACCCGGACGCCCCCGGGACGTTCGACGGCCACGAGTTCGTGGGTTTCTCGCTGCTGCCCTGGCGGCTGGTCCGCGACCTGCCGGCCACGTTCGGCGACCTGGTCCGGGCGGTGTGGCGGCCCGCGGAGGCGGCCGGCGCGCTCACCGTGGTGCCCTACCGGGGCACGTTCTACGACACCGGCACCCCGGCCGACTACCTGGACGCCAACCTGCACGCCGCCGGCCCGGACGGGCTGGTGGACCCGGCGGCGACGGTGACCGGCCGGGTCACCGGCTCGGTGGTGGGCGCGGGCGCGCGGGTGGACGGCGACGTGGACCGGTCCGTGGTGTGGCCGGGCGCGACCGTCGCGGCCGGGGAGAGCCTCCACCGGGTGATCCGGGCCGGGGACGACCTGACCGTCCCGGCGGCGCGGTGAGGGCCGCGGGATCTAGCATGGGCCTCGTCGCCGACGAACGGAGAACCGTCCCGTGATCACCGCGATCGTGCTGATCGACTGCGCCACCGACTCCATCCCCGAGGTGGCCGAGACCCTGGCCAACCTGCCCGGCGTCAGCGAGGTCTACTCGGTGGCCGGGCACGTCGACCTGATCGCCATGGTCCGCGTCCGGGAGTTCGAGCAGATCGCGCAGGTCATCGCCGGCAGCATCTCGAAGGTGCCGGGCGTGCTGAACACCGAGTCGCACATCGCGTTCCGCGCGTACTCGCAGCACGACCTGGAGGAGGCGTTCGCGATCGGGCTCGCGAGCGCCGACTGACACGAGCCGGTGGCCGGCCCGCCCCGTGGGCGGACCGGCCACCGTCGACCGTGCGGTACGTCAGCTCTGGCTGGGCACCGGGGTCTCCGTGGTGCCCGGAGCGGGCTCCTCGGTCTCGGTGCCGCCCGGAGCCGGCGACTCGGTGCCACCCGGCGAGGTGGTGCCGCCCGGGCTGGGCGTGCCGCTGGCACTGGTCTGCGGAACCGGGACACCCAGCGTCTGGGCCAGGGCCACCAGCGCGTCGTAGTGCGCCTGCAGGACCGGCAGCGCGTCCTGCGCGATCTGCACCACCGACTGCTCCGAGCCCTGCGAGATCTCGGTCTGGGTGGCCTGGATGGCCTGGACGTGGCCGGCGAGCTGCGCGGTCACCCAGGCCTTGTCGAACTCGGCCCCGTTGAGGTTGTTCAGCTTGTCGAGGACCTTCTGCTGGTCGGCGGTCGGGTCGGCCGGCAGCTGCACGTTGAGCTGCTGGGCGGTCGACTGCACCGTCTGGTCCAGCTGGGTGTGGTCCGTGACGAACATCTTGCCCAGGTCCTTGACCTGCTGGTTCTGACCCTTCTGCTGGGCCAGGTTACCGGCGGTGATCTCGAACAGGTTGACCTGGTGCACCGCCTGCAGGTACTGCGTGTCCTGCGTCGACGGCTGCGCCGCGGCCTGTGCCGCGGCGGCGGGCGCCAGCCCCACGACCACCAGCGCGGCCATCAGGCCCAGGCGTTTGATTCCCAGCATCTTTCCTCCCCCATGAGACGTCGGACCGCACGGATACCCGGCTGACCGGGGTTATTCCTGCGATTCCACCCGTCCGTGTCGGGGGGCGGCGGGGACCGGTGCACCGCCCGCCGGGCGCCGGGCGGGCACAACCGGACGACAGGTACGTAAAGCGGCAGTGGCGCCCGCCGGATGATCCGGCGGGCGCCACTGTCAGTCGTACCGGGAAGGTCAGCGACGGCTCTCGCCGCTGCCGATCTCCTCCCGCTCCGGCCGGTCCTCGACCGGCGGGTGCCCCGGCGAGACCGGCGCCTCGGCCGGCTTCTCGATCGGGTAGAAGAAGCCCCGGATCGCCGGGCCGAGGGCGCCGAGCCGGTTCATCTTCTTCGGCACCACCCAGCCGACGTAGTCCAGTGCCGGCGGGTGGCCGTCGTGCCCCTCGGCCGAGGTGAGCGGCTGGTGGACCTCGACGAACCGGCCGTCGGGCAGCCGCTTGATGATGCCGGTCTCCACGCCGTGGGCCAGCACCTCCCGGTCGTGCTGCTGCAGACCCAGGCAGATCCGGTACGTGATGTAGTACGCGATCGGCGGCAGGATCAGCAGGCCGATCCGGCCCGCCCAGGTCATCGCGTTCAGGCTGATGTGGAACTTGTCGGCGATGACGTCGTTGGCGCCGGAGAGCGTCAGCACGATGTAGAAGGCCAGCGCCATGGCGCCCACGGCGGTCCGGGCCGGAACGTCCCGGGGCCGCTGGAGCAGGTTGTGGTGCTTGTAGTCCTTGAGGCGGCGCGCCTCCAGGAACGGGTACATCGTCGACAGGCCCACCAGGATTCCGGGTAGGACCACCGTCGGCCAGAACAGCGGTGGGATGACGTACCCGTTGCCGATCGGGATGTGGATCTCCCAGCCCGGCATGAGCCGGGTCGAGCCGTCGAGGAACATGACGTACCAGTCGGGCTGGCTGGCGGCCGAGACCACCCACGCCTCGTACGGGCCGAACAGCCAGATCGGGTTGATCTGGAACAGGCCGCCCATCAGCGCGATCACGCCGAAGACGACCATGAAGAAGCCGCCCTGCTTGAGCGCGTAGCGCGGGAACATCCGCTCGCCGACCACGTTGGAGTTGGTCCGGCCGGGGCCGGGCCACTGGGTGTGCTTCTGCTTGAACACCAGGCCGAGGTGCACGCTGATCAGCGCCACCAGCAGACCCGGGACGAGCAGCACGTGGGCGATGAAGAAGCGGCTGATGATGATGGTGCCGGGGAACTCCCCGCCGAAGATCGACGAGCTGACCCAGGACCCGATCACCGGGATCGACAGGATGATCGCGGAGGCGATGCGCAGACCGGTGCCGGACAGGCCGTCGTCCGGCAGCGAGTAGCCGGTGAAACCGGCCAGGAAGCCGACCCAGAACAGCAGCGAACCGATGATCCAGTTGGTCTCACGCGGCTTGCGGAACGCGCCGGTGAAGAACACCCGCAGCATGTGCACCACGATCGCGGCCATGAACAGCAGGGCCGCCCAGTGGTGCATCTGCCGCATGATCAGGCCACCCCGGACATCGAACGAGATGTCCAGGCTGGAGGCGTACGCGGCCGACATCGGGGTGCCCCGCAGCGGCGCGTAGCTGCCGTTGTAGATGACCTCGGTCATCGTCGGCTCGAAGAAGAACGTCAGGAAGACGCCGGTCAGCAGCAGGACGATGAACGAGAACAGCGCGATCTCACCCAGCAGGAACGACCAGTGGTCGGGGAAGACCTTGTTCAGCAGCTTGCGCAGGGGCGTGGCCACCTGGAAGCGGTCGTCCACCGCCCGCGCGCTCTTGGCCGGCAGCGCGGCGGCATCAAACTTTCGGCGCTTCATGGCCGCTCCCAGAAGTCGGGACCGATGGTCTCGGTGTAGTCGGACTTCGCCACGAAGAAGCCCTCCTCGTCCACCTCGATCGGCAGCTGCGGCAGCGGCCGGTTCGCCGGGCCGAAGATCGGCTTGGCGTTGTCGGTGATGAGGAACTGGGACTGGTGGCAGGGGCAGAGCAGGCGGTTGGTCTGCTGCTCGTAGAGGCTGGCCGGGCAGCCGGCGTGCGTACAGATCTTGGAGTACGCGACGTAGTTGCCCCACATGTAGTCGCCGTGGCCCTTGCGCTCGTTCGCGGCGCGCGACTTCTGCGCGTCGTCCTCCCGCAGGTGGATGAGCAGGGTGGGCGAGTCGGCGTGCTTGTTGCTGACGCCGCCGTCGATGCCCGGGAACACGGTGAGCTGGCCGCCGACGCTGACGTCGGCCGGGCGGATCGGACGGCCGTCCTCACGGATCAGCCGGATCTTCTTGCCGCCCTCGCCCGGCTGGAAGCCGGTGGTGAACATCTGGTTGTTCTTGTGCGGCTGCTCGATCAGGCCACCGATCAGCGGCGCGGCGGCCACCGCGCCCACCGGCGCCAGGCCGGCGAGCAGCGAGATGCCCAGCAGCGGCCGGCGGCGTACGCCCATCTCGTCGGCGAGGTAGAGCATCGTCTCACCGGTGATCTTGCGACCCTCCGGGTCGTCGACCTGGTCGTGCCGGTCCTGGATCGACACCTCCTTGGGCAGCAGCTTCTTGCCCCAGGTCAGGATGCCGAAACCGATGCCCAGCAGCGCCAGGCCCAGCGTCACGCCGAGCAGCGGCGTGTAGAGCTTGTCGCCGCCGCGACCCGGCTCCCACTGCCACGGCCACCAGATGTAGACCACCAGGAAGGCGGTCGCGAAGACGCCGGTCAGCAGGAACATCAGGGCGACGGTACGGGTCAGCCGGCGCTCGGCCTTGCTGCCCGGGACCACCTGCGGCTCGTAGTGGACGATCTCGATGTCGTCCCGCCGGGCGCCCTCCTGAACGACCTCGAACCGGGAGAGCCGGGGGTCGTTCACGTCGAGCGGCTCCGGGCCCCGCTGGGCCTGGTGCTCGGTGTGGGTGCTCATGCCGTCACCTCGCTACGGGTGACGCCGGGGGTCGGCGCCACAGCACTGGAACCATTGATCCGTCCGGTCACGACTTGCCCGCAATCCACAGGCTCGCGAAGACCAGCGCGACGATGCCGACCAGGAAGATCGCGATGCCCTCGGTCGACGGGCCGTACCGGCCCAGGTTGAACCCGCCCGGGTCGCCGTCGTTCTTCAGCGTGTCCTGGATGTAGGCGATGATGTCCGCCTTCTCCTGCGGCGTGATCTGGTTGTCACCGAACACCGGCATGTTCTGCGGACCGCTCAGCATCGCGGCGTAGATCTGCCGGTCGCTGGCCGGCGCGAGGCTCGGCGCGTACTTGCCGGAGGACAGCGCACCGCCGCCACCGCCGAAGGCGTGGCACTGCGAGCAGTTGATCCGGAACAGCTCGCCACCGGTGGCCAGGTTGGCGCCCTCACGCAGGTCGCCGTTGGGCACCTCCGGACCGCCACCGAGCTCCTGGATGTACTGCCCGAGCTGGCGCACCTGCTCGTCGGTGAACTGCGGCGGCTTGCGCATGGCCTGGGCCTCCTGCCGGGCCATCGGCATGCGACCGCTGCTCACCTGGAACTCCACCGAGGCGGACCCGACGCCGATCAGGCTCGGACCACGGCCCTCGACGCCCTGGGCATTGCGACCGTGACAGGTCACACAGCTCACGTCGAACAGCGCCTTACCCTCGTTGCCTGCGGCGGTCAACGGCGGGTTGTCCTGCGCCTGCACGCCGGGGGCGAAGACGGTGTAGGCACCGCCGGCCAGCATCAGCGCGGCGAACAGCCGGACCGCGGCGCCCAGCCGGCGGCGGCCCCTGCTGCGCGCTACGGGCCGCCCGCGCAGCCGCGCGAGCAGACCGCGTCGGCGGTCGTTGTCAGAAGTCATGACCTGTGTCCTTAACCGGTTGGACCTTGTCTCAGGGGACGGAGCAGCGGCGCGGTTCGTGACGCGCCAAGATCACTGGAGCCAGTAGATCATGGCGTAGAGCGCGATCCACACGACGTCCACGAAGTGCCAGTAGTAGGACACGACGATCGCCGAGGTCGCCTGGGCTGGGGTGAACCGACCCATGGTGGTGCGGATCATGAAGATGATGAAGGCGACCAGACCGCCGGTCACGTGCAGACCGTGGAATCCGGTGGTGAGGTAGAACATCGACCCGTAGCCGTCTTCGTTGATCTTCACGCCCTCGTGCACCAGGGTCCGGTACTCGTTCAGCTGACCGAGTACGAAGATCAGACCCATGATGAACGTGATCGTGAACCACCGGCGCAGGGCGTGGACGTCGCCGCGCTCGGCCGCGAACACGCCGATCTGACAGGTGATCGAGGAGAGCACCAGGATCACCGTGAACGTGGTCGCGTACGGGATGTTCAGCACCTCGGTGTGCTTCTCCCACTGCTCCGGCGCAGCCGCGCGGATGGAGAAGTACATCGCGAACAGCGCCGCGAAGAACATGAGTTCGCTGGAGAGCCACACGATCGTCCCGACGCTGACCATGTTGGGTCGCGTCAGGGAGTGGATCCGGCTCTTGTCAATGGCTGGGGCCGCAGTCACGCGGTCATTATTGCCCCTGACCGGGACCGACGATCAGCGGGGTGCCAAACCCGGCCCTTCCGTGGCCCGATCGTGGTGGTCCGCTTCGCCTGACCTACCCTGAAAAGCGTGCTGCACGTCGATCAGATCCTCGCCGTCACCTCGGCCGTTCCGGCGACGCTGGCGGCGGGAGGCGAGAGCGCCCCGCCGCCGTTCACCGTGGCCCGGGTGTTCACCGAGACCCGGCTGGACAGCTGGCTCACGCTGGGCATCGTGCTCGCCGCCGGCCTGTACCTCTACGGGGTGCACCGGCTGCGGCTGCGCGGCGACCGCTGGCCGGTCATCCGTACCGTGTCGTTCCTCGGCCCCGGCCTCGGCGGCATCGCGCTGGTCACGCTCACCGGGCTCGGCGCGTACGACACCGCCCTGCTCTCGGTGCACATGGTCCAGCACATGGTGCTGTCGATGATCGCGCCGATCTTCCTGGCGCTCGGCGCGCCGGTCACGCTGGCGCTGCGCACGCTGCCGGTACGCCCGCGCAAGCGCCTGCTCGCGGTCGTGCACAGCCGGATCGCGCGGATCTACAGCTTCCCGCTCGTGGCGTTCACCATCTTCGTGGTGAACCCGTTCGCGCTCTACTTCACCGACCTCTACGAGTTCACCCTGCGCCACGAGTGGGCGCACGAACTCGTCCACGCGCACTTCATCGCCACCGGCTGCGTCTTCTTCTGGCCGCTGCTCGGCCTCGACCCGCTGCCCGGACGCTGGCCGTACCCGGCGCGCGCGCTGCTCATGCTGCTCTCGGTGCCGTTCCACACCGTGCTCGGGCTCACCATCATGCAGAGCACCACGCTGTTCGGCGGCGACTGGTACCCGTCGCTCAACCTGTCCTGGTCCGACCCCTGGAACGACCAGGTGGTGGCCGGAGGCGTCCTCTGGGCCGGCGGCGAGTTCGTCAGCGTCACCATGCTCGCCGTCCTGGTCGTCCAGTGGGTCAAACAGTCCGAGCGCGAGGCCCGCCGGCTCGACCGCGAGCTGGACCGCCAGGAGGCCCGCGAGCGCGCCGCGGAAGCCAGCGCCTGAGGCCCCTGACGGGGTACGCCCTCCCCCGCCCGGGCGGAGGACAGGCCGAACGTGACGCCCGCTACGATCAGCGGGCAGCTACGAGGTGGGAGCCACGTCACGATGAGCGATCGTCTTTGCACCGTCCTGCTCTACAGCGACGACCCGAAGGTCCGCGACCGGATGCGGCTGGCCGTGGGCACCCGCCCGGCGCCCGGCATCGAGATCGAGTTCGTCGAGGCCGACGAGTACGCCGCCTGCGTCCGGCTGGTCGACGACTACGAGATCGACCTGCTGCTGCTCGACGGCGAGGCGAGCCCGGGCGGTGGCATCGGCATCGCCCGCCAGATCAAGGACGACCGGGACGACGCGCCGCCGACCTGCGTGGTGCTGGCCCGCGCCGCCGACCGCTGGCTGGCCGCGTACGCCGAGGTCGACGCCACGCTGACCCACCCGCTGGACCCGGTGGTCGCCGGCAGCACCGTCGCGGAGCTGCTGCGCCGCACCCACGCCGCGGCCTGATCCCCCGGCCCTCGCGCGCCACGGCGACGCGGCCGTGGCAAGCCCCAACCGCTTTCCTCACGCCGCTCGGGAGGCCCGTCATGGGCGAACGGACCTGGCCGCTTCTGCTCAACGCGCTGCTGCGCGGCGAGGAGCTCTCCACCGCCGACACGGCGTGGGCGATGGGCGAGATCATGGCCGGCTCGGCGACACCGGCGCAGATCGCCGGGTTCGCCGTGGCGCTGCGCACCAAGGGCGAGACCCCCGCCGAGCTGGGCGGCCTGGTCGAGACCATGCTGACCCGCGCGGTGCCGGTGCTCCTGCCCGACGAGGTACGCGACACCGCGCTGGACGTGGTCGGCACCGGCGGTGACCTCGCGCACACGGTGAACATCTCCACCATGGCGGCGCTCGTGGTCGCCGGGGCCGGCGTCCGCGTGGTCAAGCACGGCAACCGGGCCGCCTCCTCCTCGTGCGGCACCGCGGACGTGCTGGAGGAGCTCGGCGTACCGCTGGACCTGGAGCCCGAGCAGGTGGCCCGCTGCGTCACCGAGGCCGGCATCGGCTTCTGCTTCGCCGCCCGCTTCCACCCCGGGATGCGGCACACCGGCCCGGTCCGGCGCGAGATCGGCGTACCCACCGCGTTCAACTTCCTCGGCCCGCTGACCAACCCGGCGCGGCCCCGCGCGGGCGCGGTGGGCTGCTTCGACAAGCGGATGGCCCCGGTGATGGCGGCCGTGTTCGCGGCCCGGGGCGACTCCGCGATCGTGGTACGCGGCGAGGACGGCCTGGACGAGTTCAGCACCGGCGCGCCCACCCGGGTCTGGGTGGCGCAGCAGGGCACCGTCACGGAGGCGCTGCTGGACGCGGCGGAGCTCGGGGTACCCCGGGCCACCCTGGCCGACCTGCGCGGCGGAGACGCGGCCTACAACGCCGACGTGGTACGCCGCCTGCTCGCCGGCGAGACCGGCCCGGTACGGGACGCGGTGCTGGTCAACGCCGCTGTGGCGCTGTCCACCCAGGGCCCGCTCGACGGCGATCTGCACGAGGCGCTGCGGGCCAACCTGGACCGGGCCGCCGAGGCCGTCGACTCGGGCGCCGCGGCGGCCGCGCTGGAGCGCTGGCTGGAGGTGGCACGCGCCGCCTGACGGCGAGGGTGTCGTACCCGCGTGCCAAACTACACGGGAGTTATTTTCCGTTTTCGGTCTATCCGTTTTCGGTCTTCGGTCCACCGGCCCGGCGCCACACCGCCTCGCCCCCCGGGCCCGGAGCGAGAGGAGCCACCCGTGTCTGACCGCGAGCTGCACTGCGACACCTGCGAGGACGTCGTGCTGTTCGAGGCGCCGCCCTGCGGCGACGGGCACGGCGCCGACTGCCCGGAGCTGATCTGCACCCGCTGCGGCGCGGCAGTGGTGATCGCCACGTTCACCTTCCGCCCGGCCCGCCTGTCCGGCCGCCGCACCCGCCGCCCTTCTCACCCCCAGGCCGCCTGACCTCCACTCCCTTTCGGCGCCCCTTCCCTCCCCGCCACGCCCGACAGCCCAACCGCCTGCCTCGCGTGATCAAGGAGTTTGTGTCCCCCACAGTTGTCCAGGCGGACACAAACTCCTTGATCAACGGGGCGGGGCGGCGCCGGGAGCGCGGTGGGCTCGGGCGTGAGTGTCAACGATGACCCGGTGGCGGCACCGCGTCATGGGGAGCGGACTCCGGTTCGCCCCACCTGGCCGAGCCGCGCGGCGAGATCTTGGAAGGAAACGGCTGTCATGGAGACTGTTCAGTCCCATGACATCTGTCAGCGTTGAAGTCCCGATACATGTGTCACGTGGTAGGGATCTTGGGTCGGGTGGTATGTGCTGCCGGGCATGGCTTCTCGGCGGCATGTGATGAACCTGCTGGA
>NZ_MAGP01000005.1 GCF_002926165.1 Micromonospora chalcea
GACCGGGGGCGGGCGGCGGGGGGGGCATGCGCGGATGCGCAGCGCACGGCTCACGGTCCAGGCCAACGGCATCACCCAGGCGGTCCGCGTGGCCGGTCCGCCGGACGGCGTACCGGTCCTGCTGGTGCACGGCAACGTCTCCTCCTCCGCCTTCTGGGAGCCGCTGCTCGCCCGGCTGCCGGACACGCTCCGGGTGGTCGCCCCCGACCTGCGCGGCTACGGCGAGACCGACACCGCACCCGTTGACGCCACCAGGGGGCTCGACGACTTCGCCGACGACGTGGCCGCGTTGCTGGACGCCCCGGGGCTGTTCCCGCCCGGCGCCCGGCCGGTGGTGGCCGGGCACTCGCTCGGGGGCGGGGTGGCGATGCGGCTGCTCGTCGGCCACCCCGAGCGGGTGGCCGGGCTGCTGCTGGAGGCGCCGGTGTCCCCGTACGGCTTCGGCGGCACCCGGGACCTCGACGGCAACCCCACCACGCCCGACTTCGCCGGCACCGGCGCCGGTGGCGCGAACCCGGACTTCGTGGCGCGGCTCGCCGCCGGTGGCCGGAGCGCCGACGGCCCGACCAGCCCGCGGGCGGTGCTGCGCGCCGCGTACGTGGCCGACCCGGCCTCGCTGGGCGAGCACGAGGACCTGCTGCTGGACAGCATGCTGACCACCGCCACCGGGGACGACAACTACCCGGGCACCGCGGTGGCCTCGGCGCACTGGCCGGGGACCGCCGCCGGGCCGCGCGGCGTCCTCAACGCGTTGGCCCCGGCCCACTTCCGGCTCGCCGACGAGCTGGTCGCCGTGCCGGTCAAGCCGCCGGTGACCTGGGTACGCGGAGACGCCGACGTGATCGTCTCCGACACCTCGCTGTTCGACCTGGCGTACCTCGGTCAGCTCGGCGTGGTGCCCGGCTGGCCGGGCCCGCAGGAGTGCCCGCCGCAGCCGATGGTGGGGCAGACCCGCGCGGTGCTGGACCGGTACGCGGCGGCCGGCGGGACGTACCGTGAGGTGGTGCTGCCCGGGTGCGGGCACAGTCCGCACCTGGAGCGGCCGGCGGAGTTCGTCGCCGAACTGCTGGCGCTGGCCGGGGAGAACGCCACCGGCTGAGGCGCGGTGCGTGAAATATCCCACGGCGTCTCGACAACACAGCGTCACGTGGCAGACTCCGGCGCATAACCTTAGCGGCCGTTCATGTCGCGGACGGCGGAGTCGAGCCAGGGGAGGCCGGTCGTGGCGCGGGAGTTCACCAGGGTGGGCGTGGTGGGTCTGGGCACCATGGGTGCCGGCATCGTGGAGGTGTTCGCCCGCAACGGCCTCGACGTCACAGCCGTCGAGATCTCCGAGGCCGCCCTGGAGCGGGGCCGGGTCACGCTGACCGGCTCCACCGATCGGGCCGTCGCCAAGGGCAAGCTCGCCGAGGCCGAGCGGGACGCGCTGCTGGCGCGGGTCGACTTCCGGGTCGGCCTGGACGCGCTGCACGACGTGGACCTGGTGATCGAGGCGGTGCCCGAGCACCTGGACCTCAAGCAGCGGATCTTCGCCGAGCTGGACCGGGTCTGCAAGCCCGAGGCGATCCTGGCCACCAACACGTCCTCGCTGAGCGTCACCGAGATCTCCGTCGCCACCTCCCGGCCCAACCAGGTCATCGGCATCCACTTCTTCAACCCGGCCCCGGTGATGAAGCTGGTCGAGGTGGTCCGCACGGTCGTCACCTCGGCCGACGTGGTCGCCGACGTGGAGGCGCTCTGCGAGCGGCTCGGCAAGGTCGACGTGACGATCAGCGACCGGGCCGGCTTCATCGCCAACGCGCTGCTGTTCGGTTACCTGAACCACGCGGTCGGCATGTTCGAGGCCCGCTACGCCACCCGCGAGGACATCGACGCCGCCATGAAGCTCGGCTGCGGCCTGCCGATGGGCCCGCTGGCGCTGATGGACCTGATCGGTCTGGACACCGCGTACGAGATCCTCGACACGATGTACCGGCGCGGCGGCCGGGACCGGCGGCACGCCCCCGCCCCGCTGCTCAAGCAGATGGTCACCGCCGGGCTGCTCGGCCGGAAGTCCGGTCGCGGCTTCTATACCTATGAGCGGCCGGGCTCGCCGAAGGTCGTACCCGACGAGTACACGCCGCCGGCCGGTGACGCCGCGCTCGCCGACGGCGCCCGCGCCATCGCGAAGGTCGGCGTGGTCGGCTCCGGCACCATGGCCACCGGCATCATCGAGGTCTTCGCGAAGGCCGGCTACGAGGTCATCTCGGTGACCCGGGGCGCGGAGAAGTCCGCGAAGGTCTGCGAGGCGGTAAAGACCTCGCTCAACAAGGGCGTGGTGCGGGGCAAGCTCAGCGAGACCGACCGGGACGCCGCGCTGGGCCGGATCACCTGGTCCGCGACGCTGGACCACCTGGCCGACGTCGACCTGGTGGTCGAGGCCGTGATCGAGGAGCTGAGCGTCAAGAAGGCGCTGTTCGCCAGCCTCGACGAGATCTGCAAGCCGGGCGTCGTGCTCGCCACCACCACCTCGTCGCTGCCGGTGATCGACGTGGCGATGGCGACCCAGCGCCCGGCCGACGTGATCGGCCTGCACTTCTTCAACCCGGCGCCGATCATGCCGCTGGTGGAGATCGTGCGGACCATCCGCACCTCCGCCGAGACGTCGGCCACCGCCCGCGCGGTCTGCGCGACGCTCGACAAGACCGGCGTGGTCTGCGGCGACCGGTCCGGCTTCATCGTCAACGCGCTGCTCTTCCCGTACCTGAACGACGCGGTGCGGATGCTGGAGGCCAGCTACTCGACCGCCGACGACATCGACTACGCGATGAAGCTCGGCTGCGGTTACCCGATGGGCCCGTTCGAGCTGCTCGACGTGGTCGGCCTGGACGTCTCGCTGGCCATCCAGCGGGAGCTGTACCTGGAGCTGCGCGAGCCCGGCTTCGCCCCGGCGCCGCTGCTGGAGCACCTGGTGACGGCCGGCTACCTGGGCCGCAAGTCCGGCCGCGGGTTCCGCGACCACACCCGGCGCTGACCGCCGTCAACAGCCGGGTCCGGTGACGGCGTCTACCGGGTGTGACCTTCGAGGAGTACGTCGGCAGCCGCGGCCCGGCGCTGTTGCGTCTGGCCCGGCTGCTGACCGGCGACGCGCACCGCGCCGAGGACCTGACCCAGGAGGTGCTGGCGCGCGCGTACGTGCACTGGCGCAAGATCGCCCGGGCCGACCGGCCCGACGTGTACGTGCGCCGGATGCTCGTCAACGCCAACACGTCCTGGTGGCGGCGGCGGTCCAGCCATGAGCTGGCCGTCGACACGTTCGCCGACCGGCCCGAACGCGGCGACCTCGGCGGCGAGGCGGCGGACCGGGACGAGATGTGGGGGCTGATCCGCGCCCTCCCGGACCGCCAGCGCGCCGTCCTGGTGCTGCGCTACTACGAGGACCTGGACGACGCCACGATCGCCCAGATCCTCGACTGCTCCCCGGTCACCGTCCGCACCCACGCGATGCGGGCGCTCGCCCACCTCCGGGAGCGCTGCGGCGTCCCGATGACAAAGGGGAGCCGGCTGTGACCGACCTCGACCAGCGAATCGTCTCGGTGTTGCGGGAGCACGCCGAGGGCGAGACAGACACCGGACGCCTGCTGCGCCGCTCCCGCGCGCTCGGCCGGCGCCGGCAGGTACGCCGCCGACTCACCGCCGGCACCGCGCTCGCCCTGGTCGGCGTGCTCGGCTTCACCGGCGTGGTACGCGCGGACGTGGGCGGGCTGGCCGGGCGGATGCCCTGGACGGCCGCGACGCCGGAGGTGGCGCCACCCCCGGTGCCGCCGTTCGCCGGCGGGGTGCCCGGGGCGCTTCAGCGTCCCGATCTGGTCGGTACCGATCCGCAGGTGCTGCACCTGGGCGTCGACACCACCCGGGCCCGCTATCTGGGCTGGTCCGTCCACAGCTCGAACGCGGTCGAGTCGATCCGACTCAGCGCCGACGGCGGACAGCCGGTCCTGCTCGAGGTGAGTCCGGTGGCGAAGGCGCTCGACGACACCTCGATCGAGGGTTTCCCGGTGCAGGCCGTCAGCGGCCGGCTGAAATTCGACGGTGGCGTGCTGCGCGTCGCCGGTACCGACGGTCTGGTCAAGTCATGGCAGCCCTTCCCCGGTCTCTACGCCCGGGCCGCCACGCTTCGCGGTGACGTGGCCGCCTTGGACCGGGTCGCCGGCCTGGTGCGCTGGGACGAGGCCCGGCGATGCACCGGGCCGGTGCGGCTGACCACGTTGCCGGCGAACGCGGCGGTGACGGCATGCGCGGTGGACGCGGCCGCCTTTCCGAAGGGCCTCACGGTTCAGCTCACCGTCGCCCGGGCGCCCTCCTCGACCATGTGGTTGCGGCTGATCTACGGGGCGGAGATGGGGGAGGACAAGGGCCGCGCCAGCAACCGCGACCTGGGTGGCCGCCCGGGCTTCCGCTATCCGAACGGCAACCGCCTGGAACTGCTCGGCCTGCCCAAGGTGCGCTTGACAGTCGACTTCGCCTGGCCCTTCCCCGGCGAGGGACCCCCGGGGCAGGTGAACTTCACCGAGGCCGACGCGGCGACCGTGCTGACCGGAGCGAAGGTGGCGGCAGACCTCACCCGTCCGCAGACCTGGCCCTGACCGGCCACCCGAGCGATCTTGGTACGGAACGGCCCTTGGAAGGGCGTACCCGTACCAAGATCGCTCGGGCCGGTCCGGCCGGCGGCCCGTACGCTTGGTGACCGTGAGCCCCCGTCGCAACCGCCCCCGCCGGGACGAGATCGCCGCCGTGGACGGCGAGCGTGCCCGCCACGGCGTACCGACAGTGCAGCAGTGGCGCGACGGCGACTGGCAGGTACGCGCGATCAGCGGCGGCGCATCGGTCAAGACGTACCGTTGTCCCGGCTGTGACCAGGAGATCCGGCCGGGCGTGGCGCACCTGGTGGCCTGGCCGGCCGACGACCGGGGCGACCTGACCGACCGCCGGCACTGGCACTCCGGCTGCTGGCGGGCCCGGGACCGGCGCGGCCCGAACCTCCAGCGCGGCCGGGGCGCCCCGCGCTACGGCTGAGCGATCTGGATCACCCGGTTCCCGTCCCACTGGGCGGCGGGGCCGCCGACACGGGAGAC
This sequence comes from Micromonospora chalcea, assembly GCF_002926165.1. Taxonomy (GTDB): domain Bacteria; phylum Actinomycetota; class Actinomycetes; order Mycobacteriales; family Micromonosporaceae; genus Micromonospora; species Micromonospora chalcea. The sequence goes on from NZ_MAGP01000005.1 coordinate 5,115, forward strand.
TGGCAGGCGTGAGCACTCCGATTCGCGCGTCGTCGATCCTGCCCGGCCGCCGGGAGGACATCGAGCTGCACACCGCCGACGGGCTGACGCTCGTCGGTGAGCTGGCCCGGCCGCTGGAGGGCGAGCCGTCCGCCACCCTGGTCTGCCTGCACCCGCTGCCCACCCACGGCGGGATGATGGACAGCCACGTGTTCCGCAAGGCGGCCTGGCGCCTACCCGCGCTGGCCGGCCTGGCCGTGCTCCGGTTCAACACCCGGGGCACCAGCAGCGTCCGCGGCACCAGCGAGGGCGCCTTCGACGGCGCCGTCGGCGAGAAGTTCGACGTGGCCGCCGCGATCGAGTACGCCGAGTTCCACGAACTGCCGAACATCTGGCTGGTCGGGTGGTCGTTCGGCACCGACCTGGCGTTGAAGTACGGCTGCGACCCGGCGGTGGCCGGCGCGATCCTGCTCTCCCCGCCGCTGCGCTACTCCGCCCCGGAGGACCTGGCGGTCTGGGCCGAGACGGGCAAGCCGCTCACGGCCCTGGTCCCCGAGTTCGACGACTACCTGCGGCCGGAGGAGGCCGGGCAGCGGTTCGCCGCCGTCCCGCAGGCCGAGGTGGTCGGCGTGGACGGTGCCAAGCACCTCTGGGTCGGCGACGCGGAGAAGGTGCTGGACGAGATCGTCCGGCGGGTCGCCCCGGGCGTACCGCTGCCGCTGCCCACCACCTGGGACGGCCCGATGGAGACCGGCGACGTCAGCGCGTACGCGGACCGCACTGTCGCCGCGTTCGCCGACACCCCGGTGCCCGGCCCGGCCCAGCGGCGCGCCGAGTAACGGCTCAGCGGGCGTCCTGGCGGGGTAGCACCACCTCGCGCAGGATCAGCTGCAACGCGGCCACCGTGGGAATCGCGATGAGCGCGCCCACCACGCCCAGCAGCGCCACCCCGAGCAGCGCGGCCAGCAACGCGGCCACCTCGTTCACCGAGACCGCCCGACGCATGATCTTCGGGTAGATCAGGTAGTTCTCCACCTGCTGGTAGACCACGAAGAACACCAGGCAGGCGATGCCCACCGGCAGGTCGGTGGCGAGCCCGACGAGCGTCACCACCACCGCGCCCAGCGTCGCGCCGATCTGCGGGATCAGGTCGGTCACCGCGACCACCACGGCCAGGGCGAACGGGTACGGCAGGCCGACCGCCAGCGCGAACACGAACGTGCTGACCCCGGCCAGCACCGCGATGGCGAGCGCGCCCACCATGTACGCGCCGACCCGGGTCAGGATCTCGTCGCCGATCAGCCGGACCCGCTCCCGGCGCGAGCGCGGCACCAGCGCGTACCCGAGTTCGCGCAGCCGGTCGAAGTACGCCAGGAAGTAGATCGTCAGCACCAGCACGGTGAGCAGGCGGAAGAGCGTCCCGAAGATCAGTTGCGCGCCGCCGAGCACCCCGCCGAGCGCCCGCCCGACGTTGTCCGCGTTCGCCGCCGCCTGGACCCGCTCCATCACGTCGTACCGGATCACCAGGTCGTTGACAGTGGGGTTGCGGCGCAGCTCCTCGACGTACCCGGGTAGCTGCTGGATGAACTGGCCGGACTGGGTCACCACCGGCGGCACCAGCGCCAGCAGCCCGGCGACGATCAGCAGCAGCAGGGTGAGTGTCACGACTGCCACCGCCAGCCCGCGCGGCAGGCCCCAGTTGCGCAGCCGGACCACCGCCGGGTGCAGGCCGACCGCGAGGAACAGCGCGATCACCACGAGCACCAGGATGCCGGCCGCGTTCCGCACGCCCAGGAACAGCGCGTACGCCAGCAGCACGCCGAGCGCGCCGGTGAAGCCGATCAGGAAGGCGCTGCGCCGTAGCGGGCGCCCCGGCACGCCGAACCGGCCGCTCGGCTCGAACTCGGCCGGCTCGACGTCGGTCGGCCGCTCACTGCTCATGCCGATCCGCGCTTGCTCCGCGGTGCGCGTCATCTCACTTGCGGTGCCCGTGGTGTCGCTTGCGGGCTTCGCGTCGCCGGTGGGGAAGCCGGAGGTGTTCCCGTCCGCGGCCTCGTCGTCTCGGGCGGCGGACCCCTCCTGTGACACCCGTGCCTCCCCGCTGCCCGGCTCGCCCGCCGGTGACGTCCACGGCCGACGCGCGGCCCTCTGCCCGCAGGGTAGTCCTCGCCGTCCGCCCCGACCATCCCACCACCGCCACCCGCCGGGCCGTCCGGCGGGCCGCCCTGGGGCGGGTCGCTCGCCAGTTCGGGGAAGTGGTGTGGTCCGGGTGGGGCGGATGCCGCCACCTCCCCGATCCGGCGCGGCGGGTGGGTCAGTCCTTGTCGACCGTCACCGTGCTGGGCTTGGCGCTGCGCTCGTCGGTGGTCGGCTTGGTCGGGCGCTTGCCGTTCTCACCGGTGCTGGTGATCTTCGTGGGGGTGGCGCCCCGCCCGCCCTCACCCGGCACGGCGGCAACAGTGGGCTCGCCGTCGACGCCCGCCCCGCCGGGGGAGTCCATCGTGGTCACCGGCTCGCCGACCGGCTTCGCCTTGCCCGCCTCGGCGGGCTCGCCGTCACCAGTGGCCGGCCCGGCGCCGTTGGGGACCGCGGTGGCGGTGCCCTTCGCGGCCACCGGCGCACCTCCGCCGGCCGGGGTGTCGCAGACGCTCTCCGCGCCGCTGGTGACCAACGTGCCCTCGGCGGCCGGCGTGCCGTCGTCCGTGGACCGGCCGGTGGAGGCGGCGGCGAGGTCGTCCGGGTCGACCGGGGTGGCCGTGATGCCGGCCGAGTCGGCGTCGCGCCGCAGGTCCGCGAGCTGCCGCTGCAGGTCGTCGGACTCCTGCCGCGACTTCCACGTCTCGGTACGCAGGTCGGCCAGCTCCTGCTGCGCCTTGGCGATCTCCAGCATCACACCGGCGAGCTGCTGCCGGCCGGCGGCCACCTCCTGCTGGGTCGCGGCCAGGTGCTGCTGCGTCGTGGCGAGGTGCTGCTGGGTGGTGGCCGCGTACTCCTCGAACTGGCGGCGCGAGGCCGCGACGTGCTCGTCGGCCTTGCGGCGCTGCGCGGTGGCGTCCGCCTCGGCCCGGCGCAGCAGCTCGGCGGCCTCCAGCTCGGCCTGCTGCCGCATGCTCAGCGCGTCGGCCTCGGCGGCCTGCCGGACGTCGGCGGCGGTGCGCTCGATCTCGTCGCGGCGCGTGGTGTACGCCTGTTCCAGCTCCTCCTGCCGCTTGGCGTGCTGCTTGTCCAGCTCGTCGCGGCGCTTGGCGAACTCCTGCTCGGCGGCGGCCCGGCGCTGGGCCAGCTCCTTCTCGGCGCTGTCCCGCCGCTCGGCGACCTCCTGCTCCACCCCGGCCCGCCAGGCGCCCAGCTCCTGCTGGGTCTGGGCGCGGGACTGCTGCACGTACGCCTCGGTCTCGGTGCGCATGCGCTGCACGTACGCCTCGACCTCGGCGCGGTTGCGCTTGCCGGCCTCGGCGGCCTCGGTGGTGAGCCGGTTGGCCTCGGTGCGGGCCCGGCCGCGGGTGGCCTTGGCCGCCTCCTCCGCGTCGTCCACGATCTTCTTGGCCTCGGCGAGCGCCTTGGCGTGCGTGGCCCGGCCGGCCTCGGCGGCGGCGTCGGTGAGCCGCTTGGCCTCCTGCTGGCCCTTGGCGTGCACCTCCTTGGCCGCCTCGCGGAGCTGGTTCGCCTCCTGCTGGGCCTTCGCCAGCGCCTCCTTGGCCGTCTCGCGCAGCCGGGCGGCCTCCTGCTGTGCCCGGGAGTGGATCTCCTTGGCGGTGTCGCGGAGCTGGGTGGCCTCCTGCTGGGCCTTCGCCAGCGCGTCCTGGGCGGTCCGGCGCAGCTTCTCCGCCTCGTCCCGGGCGGCGGCGCGCATTTTCTCCGACTCGTCCTGCGCGCTCTTGCGCAGCGTCGCCGACTCGTCCTTCGCGGCCTTCAGCGTGGCCTCGGCCTCGGCCTTGCGGGCGGCGGTGTGCCGCTCCTCCTCGCTCCGGCGGGCGGCCAGCGCGATCTCGAAGTCCTTCAGCGCCTGGGCGGCCTGCTCCCGGGCCTCCTCGACGATGTGCTCGGCGGCGGCCCGGCGGGCCTCGATCTCCTCGTTGGCGGCGGCGAGGATGTCGTCGGCCTGCTCCTCGGCCATGGTGAGGATCTGCTCGACACGCGGGCCCAGGTGCCGGAACGACGCCCGGTCCACCACCGCCGCCTGCTTGCGCACCTGGGCCAGGTCGCGCTGGAGCACCTCGACCTGACCGGCCAGCTTGTGGATCTGCGTGTACGCCTGTTCCCGCTCGGTCGTCAGCGCCGCGATCTCGTGCTCCGCGCGAGCGACGTAGCGGTCGACCTGCCGTTTCTCGTACCCCCGCAGGGCGGACTCGAAGCTGGGCTCCGTCGTCACGTCCCCGCCGAGCGCGAACAGTTCCTCGCCGTGCGACATGACCCCATCCTCACACGCATCCGGCTCTGCTGGGGCGATACGGACGCCCCTTCTGGGAGCTACTTCACCCTCCCGGCGAAACGGGCCCGCACAGCATGACGGCGCGAGGCGACACCGGTCACCCGGTGTCACCCCGCGCCGTGGCTCATGCCCCCGACAGCGGGTGTAACGGTCAGCCGGCCGACTCGGCCGTCACCTTCTGCCCGGAGGCGTCGGCCTTCGGGGTGTCGCCCTTGCCGCCGGCCGGCACGCCCGGCACGATGCCGGCCAGGCCGGACAGCATCTGCCCGAGCTGCGAGGTGACCGCGTCCTTCTGGCGGGTGAGGTCCTCGACCTCGCGGCGGGCCGCCTGCGTGGTCAGCTCGGCCTCGGTACGGGCCTCGTTGAGCACCCGCTGCGCCTCGGCGCGCGCCTCGTTGAGCGTCTTGTCGGCCAGCGCCTTGGCCTTGTCGACGGTCTCGTTGGCGGTGCGCTCGGACTCGACCCGGCGGGCCTCGGCCCGCTGCTCGATCTCCTTGGCCCGCTCCTGCGCGGCGCGGGCGCGCTGCTCGGCCTCGTTCACCAGCTTCTGGGTCTGCGCGACCTGGGCGGCGTGCCGCTCCGACTCCTCGCGCTCGGCCTTCTCCCGCCGCTCGGCGAGCTGGAGCTCCAGCGCCTGCAGGTCCTTGTCGCGCTTGTCGCGCGCGTCGGTGAGCAGCTTGGTCGCCTCGGCGCGCTTCTCCTCGGCCTCCCGGGCGGCCTTGGCCCGCTGCTGGGTGATCTCCCGCTCGGCGGTGGCGCGCAGCGTGGCGACCTCGCGCTCGACAGTCGACTTCAGCTCGGCCACCTCGTGCGCGGTGACCGTACGCAGCTGCTTGGTCTCGCGGTCGCCGTCGGCGCGCAGCGTGTCGGCCTCGCGGCGGGCCTGCACCCGGACCTCGGCGGCCTCGCGCTCGGCGGCGGTACGGACGCTGCCGGCCTCGCGCTCGGCGGTCGCCTTCATGGCGGCGGCCTCGGCGCGGGCCTTGTCGGTGATCTCACGCGCCTCGAGGCGGGCGGCGGAGAGGATGCCCTCCGACTCGCGCTTGGCCTCGTTGCGGTGGTCGTTGGCCTGCTCCTCGGCCAGCCGCAGGATCTGCTCGACGCGAGTGCCGAGGCCGGACAGGGTCGGCCGGCTGTTCTCCTCGAGCTGCTTGTTGGTCTCGGTGAGCTTCTGCTCGAGCGCGCTCTGGCGCTGCTCGGCCTGCCGCAGCCGGCGCTGAGCGTCGTTCATCCGCTGCTCGGCCTCGGCGCGGGCCTGCTCGGACTGGCTCAGGGCGGCGGTGAGGCGGCCGATGAAGTCGTCCACCTGGTTGGTGTTGTAACCGCGCAGGCCAACGGTGAAATCGGGCTGTGAGTTCGCGTTATCGAAGAACGCAAGAGGGGAGGACTGCTGCTGGGGCATTGGGACATACTGGCAGACGCCCCAGGGTGGTTCGCAAGAGCGGTCGGCACCTTTCGCGTCCTGTTTACATGGTCAACTCGGCCGCCCGGCGGGACCGGACCAATAGGCGATCTTGGCAGCTCCCGGGCGGGTCGGGCGGGTCGGGCTTCTGCGGGGAAGGCGGCGCGAAAAGGGCCGCGGGTTCGACACCCACGGCCCTTTGTGCGTACGCCGGTCGAATGGCGCCCGGGTCGGCCGGAAAGGCAATCCGGGACGACCGTACGGTCAGTGACCGCGGAAGCGGTTGATCGCGCTTTCGTGCCGCGCGCGCATCTCGGTGTCCCGGACGCCCAGTCCGTCGGCGGGGGCGAGGCATCGCACGCCGACCTTGCCCTGGTGCGCGTTGCGGTGCACCTCGTACGCGGCCTGGCCGGTCTGCTCCAGCGCGTACGTCTTCGACACGGTCGGGTGCACCTTGCCGAGCGCGACCAGCCGGTTTGCCTGCCACGCCTCGTGGTAGTTGGCGAAGTGGCTGCCGACGATCCGCTTGAGGTGCATCCACAGGTAGCGGTTGTCGTACTGGTGCATGTAGCCGCTGGTGGAGGCGCAGGTGACGATCGTGCCGCCCTTCTTGGCGACGTAGACGCTGGCGCCGAACGTCTCCCGGCCCGGGTGCTCGAAGACGATGTCCGGGTCCTCGCCGCCGGTCAGCTCGCGGATGCGCTCACCGAAGCGGCGCCACTCGTCCTGGTCCTGGGTCTGCTCGTCGGACCAGAACTTGAACCCCTCGGCGGTGCGGTCGATGACCAGCTCGGCGCCCATCTTGCGGCACAGCTCGGCCTTCTCCGGCGAGGAGACCACGCAGACCGGGATCGCGCCGCCGTTGAGCGCCATCTGGGTGGCGTACCCGCCGAGGCCGCCGGACGCGCCCCAGATCAGCACCACGTCGCCCTGCTTCATGTTCGCGCCGTGGTGCGAGACGAGCTGCCGGTACGCGGTGGAGTTGACCAGCCCCGGGCTGGCCGCCTCCTCCCAGCTCAGGTGGCGCGGCTTCGGCATCAGCTGGTTGGCCTTGACGATCGCCAGCTCGGCCAGGCCGCCGAAGTTGGTCTCGAAGCCCCAGATCCGCTGCTGCGGGTCGAGCATCGTGTCGTCGTGACCGGCGGAGTCCTCCAGCTCGACCGACAGGCAGTGCGCGACCACCTCGTCGCCGGCCTTCCACTTGGTCACGCCCGGCCCGGTGCGCAGCACGACGCCGGCGGCGTCCGAGCCGACCACGTGGTACGGCAGGTCGTGGCGGCGGGTCAGCTCGGAGAGCCGGCCGTAGCGCTGGAGGAACTTGAACGTGGGCAGCGGCTCGAAGATGCTCGTCCACACCGTGTTGTAGTTGATCGCGCTGGCCATCACCGCGACGAGCGCCTCACCCGGGCCCAGCTCGGGGGTGGGCACCTCCTGCACGTGCAGCGCCTTGCGCGGGTCCTTGTCGCGGGTGGCCATGCCCTCGAACATGCGGGTGTCCTCGGCGCGCACCACCACGCCCCGGTAGCTCTCCGGTACGGGCAGGCCGGCGAGCCCGGCGAGCTCCCGCTCCGGCTGCGACGAACCCTCCGCCGCCATGATCGCTTCGAGGATGTCCTGCACGGTGACCTCCCGTTTGTCCGCACCCGCACACCGCGGGCAGGGGTGCTGCCATCGTCGGCGCCGGTGCGACGGGACCGCCATGTCGGCAATCGACACATTCGGCACCGGTCGCCGCTGCTGTTCGGGCGGACGTTACTTAACGGTAGCTAAAGCAGGAACCCCTCTGTGAAAAACTGCATCGGCCGATGCGTGGAGGTGTACGTGGGAACGTGCAAGCGCGCACTGCCGCGCGCGTTCCCACTTGTTAGGAAGGGCCCCTTCTTGACAGACGTCTGTTAAGAAGGGGCCCTTCCTTGCGCATCAGGCGGGCTGGACCAGCTCGATCAGCACGCCACCGGCGTCCTTCGGGTGCACGAAGTTGACCCGGGAGTTCGACGTGCCGCGCCGCGGAGCGTCGTAGAGCAGCCGCACGCCACGCTCGCGCAGCGCCGCGCAGGCCACGTCGATGTCCGCCACCGTGTACGCCACCTGCTGGATGCCGGGACCGCGCTTGTCCAGGAACTTGCCGATCGTGGTGTCCGGGGACAACGGCGCGAGCAGCTGCACCATGCCGCCGGACGCGTCCGGCCCGACCGCCAGCATCGCTTCGCGTACGCCCTGCTCCTCGTTCGTCTCGGTGTGCACGCAGCGCATGCCGAAGGTGCGCTGGTAGAAGTCGATCGCGGCGTCCAGGTCGCCGACGGCGATCCCGACGTGGTCGATGCGGCGCAGCCCGATGTCTGTGACAAACTCGGCAGCGGGCTCGACGGGGGAGTTCTCAGCCATGACGCTAGTCTGACCGAACAATCGTTAAGGCGTACAGGTCGGCACCCCCTCGGAGGCAGGCAATGGCTTCGGTGATCGTCAGCGGCGCGCGGACCCCGATGGGGCGCCTGCTGGGCAACCTCAAGGACCTCCCCGCGACCAGGCTCGGTGGCATCGCGATCAAGGCGGCGCTGGAGCGCGCCGGCGTCGCGCCCGAGCAGGTCCAGTACGTGATCATGGGGCAGGTGCTCCAGGCCGGCGCCGGGCAGATCCCGGCCCGGCAGGCCGCCGTCGAGGCCGGCATCCCGATGTCCACCCCGGCGCTGACCGTCAACAAGGTCTGCCTCTCCGGGCTGGACGCGATCGCGCTGGCCGACCAGCTCATCCGGGCCGGCGAGTTCGACGTCGTGGTGGCCGGCGGCATGGAGTCGATGACCAACGCCCCGCACCTGCTGCTCGGCCAGCGCTCGGGCTACAAGTACGGCGACGTGGCGGTCAAGGACCACATGGCGCTGGACGGCCTCACCGACGCCTGGGACTGCTGCTCGATGGGCGAGTCCACCGAGCGGCACGGCGCGAAGCACGGCATCACCCGCGAGGAGCAGGACGCGTTCGCCGCGGCCAGCCACCAGCGCGCCGCCGCCGCGCAGAAGAACGGCCACTTCGCCGACGAGATCACCCCGGTGGTCATCCCGCAGCGCAAGGGCGAGCCGCTGGTGATCAGCGAGGACGAGGGCATCCGGCCGGACACCACCGCCGAGTCGCTCGGGAAGCTGCGCCCCGCCTTCACCAAGGACGGGACCATCACCGCCGGCAGCTCCTCGCCGATCTCCGACGGCGCCGCCGCGGTCGTGGTGATGAGCAAGGCCAAGGCCAAGGAGCTGGGGCTCACCTGGCTGGCCGAGATCGGCGCCCACGGCAACGTGGCCGGCCCGGACAACTCCCTGCACTCGCAGCCGTCCAACGCGATCAACCACGCCCTGAAGAAGGGCGGCCTGAGCATCGACGACCTCGACCTCATCGAGATCAACGAGGCGTTCGCGGCGGTCGGCATCCAGTCCGCCCGTGACCTCGGCGTCGATGCCGACAAGGTGAACGTCAACGGCGGCGCGATCGCGCTCGGCCACCCGATCGGCATGTCCGGCGCCCGGCTCGTGCTCACGCTGGCGATGGAGCTGAAGCGCCGGGGCGGTGGCACCGGCGCGGCGGCGCTCTGCGGCGGTGGCGGGCAGGGCGACGCGCTGATCATCCACGTGCCGACCGGTGACGAGAGCTGATAGCTGATACCTGTGAGTGACGTACAGAACGCCCCGGCGGCGGCCACCGGCCCGGTGCGCCGCAGCCGGGACGTACCCATGCTTGTCGAGCGGGCCCGCGCGGGCGACCCCCGCGCGGTGGCCCGGCTGATCACCCTGGTCGAGTCCGGCGACGAGGTGCTGCCGCAGGTCGCGGCGGCGCTCGCGCCGTACGCCGGGCAGGCCCAGGTCGTCGGCCTGACCGGCTCGCCCGGGGTGGGCAAGTCGACCACCACGAACGAGCTGGTCCGGGCGTTGCGGGCGCGCGGTCACCGGGTCGGCGTGCTGGCGATCGACCCGTCCAGCCCGTTCACCGGTGGGGCCATCCTCGGCGACCGGGTCCGGATGCAGGACCACGCGACCGACCCGGGCGTCTACATCCGCTCGATGTCCAGCCGGGGCCACCTGGGCGGGCTCTCCGCGGCCACGCCGCAGGCGGTGCGGGTGCTGGAGGGCGCGGGCTGCGACGTGGTGCTGGTCGAGACCGTCGGCGTCGGGCAGGCCGAGGTGGAGGTGGCCTCGCTCGCCGACACCACGCTGGTGCTGCTCGCGCCGGGCATGGGCGACGCGATCCAGGCGGTCAAGGCCGGCATCCTGGAGATCGCCGACGTCTTCGTGGTCAACAAGGCCGACCGGGACGGCGCCGACGCCACCGTCCGCGACATCCAGGGCATGATCGCGCTCGGCGAGCGCGGGCCGGGGGAGTGGCGGCCGCAGGTGGTGCGCTCGATCGCCGCCCGCGCCGAGGGCATCGACGACATCGCCGCCGCGATCGACAAGCACCGCGACTGGCTGGAGCGCCACGGCGAGCTGCGCCGCCGCCGGGAGACGCGGGCCGCCGCCGAGATCGAGGCGATCGCGCTGGGCGTCCTGCGCGCGCGGATCGGCTCGCTGCGCGACGGTACGCAGCTCCCGACGCTCGCCGCCAAGGTGGCCGAGGGCGCCATCGACCCGTACGCGGCGGCCACCGCGATCTTCTCGACCACCTCGTCCGACACCGAAGTGCTCCCGCCCGCGACCACGCCAGGTGTCACCGGCAGCTCCTGAGTAGCGTCGTGCTCCACGCGCCCCACCCTCCCTCGTCCGGGGGAGCGTACATCGACCGTCGATCATGGAGTTGCGGCCCCGACAGAAGCCGCGAAACAGGCGCTCCCGGGGCCGCAACTGCAAGATCGCGGGGTTGTGGGGGTGGCGTGGGCCCGAGGTTCGGCGAGCGCCTCCCGTCACGCGAGATCGGCGTTCCGCCAGGTGGGAGCGGTGGAGATCTTGGTACGAAAGGGCCCCTATGGGGGCCGATTCGTACCAAGATCTCCACCGCTCCCACCTGGCGGAACGCCGATC
>NZ_MAGP01000006.1 GCF_002926165.1 Micromonospora chalcea
CGCCCCGCCGGACACCGTCAGCAACGGCATCAGCTCAGGATGCTCCTCCATGGACAGTCGACCTCCACCCCACATCGCCCCGCGGCGTCAGCCTGCCACCTCACCGTAGTGGCTTGCACCACCGCGCGGTCACCCCCGCGACCCCGGCCGGTCATCTCCCGTTCGCCGTTTCGGACGGCATCTCCGTCGATGCGAGGGCTGATCGTCCGCGCAGCGTACGGCGCGTGCGACACCTACCGGCGAGTAATCCTCGGGTCTAGACTTCGGCCATGACCGCTGTGCATGTGCCGGGCGCCCCGCTCATCTCCGAAGGTCGGCTGGTGTCGACCAGCCCGGCCACCGGCGCCGAGGCAGGCAGTTTCCCGCTGGCCTCCGAGGCGGACGTGCGTGCCGCGGTCGACCGCGCCCGCGCGGCCGGCGACTGGTGGGCCGGGCTCGGCTTCGCCGGCCGGCGCTACCGTCTCCAGCGCTGGCGTGGCGTGCTCGCGCGGCGGATCGAGGAACTGGCCGACCTGATGCACACCGAGGGCGGCAAGCCGGTCGGTGACGCCGTCGTGGAGATCCTCACCGCGCTGGAGCACATCGACTGGGCGGCCCGCAACGCGCAGCGGGTGCTCGGGCCGCGCCGGGTCCGTTCCCGGCTGGTCCTCGCCGAGTTCACCGGCCACCTGGAATACCAGCCGTACGGCGTGGTGGGCGTGATCGGCCCGTGGAACTACCCGGTCTTCACCCCGATCGGCTCCGCCGCGTACGCGCTCGCGGCCGGCAACGCGGTGGTCTTCAAGCCGAGCGAGTACACCCCGGCGGTCGGCCAGTGGCTGGTCGACAGGTTCGCCGAGGTGGTGCCGGAGCAGCCGGTGTTCCAGGTGGTGCACGGCTTCGGCGCGGTCGGCGCGGCGCTGTGCCGCTCCGGCGTCGGCAAGGTCGCGTTCACCGGCTCGACCGCCACCGCGAAGCGGGTGATGGCCGCCTGCGCGGAGACGCTCACCCCGGTGCTGCTGGAGGCCGGCGGCAAGGACGCGATGATCGTGGACAGCGACGCCGACCTGGACGCCGCCGCCGACGCGTGCGTGTGGGGCGGAATGACCAACGCCGGCCAGACGTGCATCGGCATCGAGCGGGTCTACGCCGTCGACCAGGTCTACGACGCCTTCGTCGAGAAGGTGGTGGCGAAGGCCGGGCGGCTGACTGTCGGCCCCGACGGGACCGACCTCGGCCCGATCACCATGCCGTCGCAGATCGACATCATCCGCCGGCACATCGACGACGCGCTCGACCGGGGCGGCCGGGCGGTGCTGGGCGGCCCGGAGGCGGTCCAGCCGCCGTACGTGCACCCGACCGTGCTGGTCGACGTGCCGGAGGACTCGGCCGCCGTGCAGGAGGAGACGTTCGGCCCGACGCTCGTCGTCAATCGCGTCCGGGACATGGACGAGGCGGTCGAGCGGGCCAACGCGCTGCCGTACGGGCTCGGGGGTTCGGTCTTCGGCCGGGCGCGGGCGGTAGCGGTGGCGCGGCGGCTGCGTTCCGGCATGGCCTCGGTCAACTCGGCGCTGACCTTCGCCGGCATGTCGACGCTGCCGTTCGGCGGCGTCGGCGAGTCCGGCATCGGCCGCATCCACGGCGAGGAGGGGCTGCGCGAGTTCGGCCGGCCCAAGTCGGTCACCCGCCGCCGGGCCCGGTCGCTGCTGCCGGCGATGACGTTCGAGCGCACCCCGGCCGACATCGCCCGCATCGTCAAGATCGCCAAGCTGATGTACGGCCGGGGCCGCTGAGGCGGCGCCTCAGAACAGCGTCAGCTCGTCGCGTTCGATGCCGCGCAGCTTGTCGTAGTCGACCACCACGCAGCGGATGCCGCGGTCGGTGGCGAGCACCCGTGCCTGCGGCTTGATCTCCTGCGCGGCGAACACGCCGGCCACCGGCGCGAGCAGCGGGTCCCGGTTCATCAGCTCCAGGTAGCGGGTGAGCTGCTCCACGCCGTCGATCTCGCCGCGCCGCTTCACCTCCACCGCCACCGCGCCGCCGACCGCGTCGCGGCAGAGCAGGTCGACCGGCCCGATCGCGGTCATGTACTCGCGGCGGACCAGCGTGAAGCCCTCCCCCAGCGTCTCCGGGTTCGCGGCGAGCAGCTCCTGCAGGTGCGCCTCGACGCCGTCCTTGCGCAGGCCCGGGTCCACGCCCAGCTCGTACGAGGTGTCCTGGAAGATCTCCTCCAGCGTGATGCGCAGCTCCTCGCCGGCCTTGTTGACCACCCGCCAGACGCCTGGCGCCTCCTCCAGCCGGCAGGGCGGGCTCATCCAGTTCAACGGCTTGTAGGCCCGGTCGTCCGCGTGGATCGACACCGAGCCGTCCGCCTTCACCATCAGCAACCGGGTCGCCGGGGGCAGGTGGGCCGAGAGCCGTCCGACGTAGTCCACTGAGCACTTCGCAATCACCAACCGCACCCGCCGAGGGTAGCCGAGGCCCCGGCGGACGCCGACGAGCGCCACTGGCGTACCGGTGCCATATTGAGATCGTGCTCGAAGTCCTCACCGGTTCCGGTCTGGCCGCCTCGGCGGGCTTGAACGCCTACATCCCGCTGCTGCTGATGGGGCTGCTGTCCCGCTACACCGACCTGGTCGAGCTGCCCAGCGGCTGGCAGTGGCTCGGCAACGGCTGGGTGGTGCTGATCCTCGCCGTCCTGCTCGCGGTCGAGGTGGTGGCCGACAAGGTGCCTGTGGTCGACCACGTAAACGACGTGGTGCAGACGGTGGTCCGGCCGACCGCCGGCGGGCTCGCGTTCGGCGCGGGCGCCGGCTCGGAGACCGTCACCGTCAGCGACCCGGACACGTTCTTCTCCTCGCACCAGTGGGTGCCGGTGGTGGTCGGCGTGCTCATCGCGCTCGGCGTGCACCTGCTCAAGGCCGCCGCCCGGCCGGTCATCAACGCGACCACCGCCGGGGTGGGCGCGCCGGTGGCCAGCACCGCCGAGGACGCGACGAGCGTCGTCATGTCGGTGGTGGCGCTGCTGCTGCCGGTGCTGGTCCTGGTGTTCCTGCTCGGCCTGGTGTTCTTCGTACCGTGGCTGTTCCGCCGCCGCCGGGAGCGGCGACGGGAACGCGCCGCGGCCCGCGCGGCCGGCTTCCGCGTCTGACCCGCGCGGGCTCCCGAAACCTCTAAAATCGGGGCAAGAAACCCAAGGAGGTACGGGAGATGACCGCGTCGTTGGAGATGCCCCGGGTCCAGGAGTGCGCCGTCCGGTCCTGCGCCTACAACCACACGAACGACTGCCACGCGTTCGCCATCACGATCGGCAGCAGCGACCACGCCCACTGCCACACGTTCGTGGAGATGCCGGTGCGCGGCGGCCTCGACCAGTTGGTCGCCCAGGTCGGCGCGTGTTCGCGCGCCGACTGCCGGCACAACGCCGACCTGGAGTGCCACGCCCCGGCGATCACCGTCGGTCCCGACATGGACATGGCCGACTGCATGACCTACCAGAGCCGCTGACCCACCCGCGAGGGCGTTCAGCTCAGCGCGTTGGCCTCGCGGATCACCGTCACCAGCTCGTCGATGATGCCGGTGAGCGCGAAGTCCTTCGGCGTGAACACCCGGGCCACCCCGGCGGCCCGCAGCGCCTCGGCGTCGGCGGCCGGGATGATCCCGCCCACCACCACCGGCAGGTCGCCGCGCCCGGCCGCGCGCAGCCCGTCCAGCACCGCCGGCACGGCGGCCAGGTGGGAGCCGGACAGCACGGAGAGCCCGACCAGGTCGACGTCCTCCTCCACGGCGGCCGCCACGATCTGCCCGGCGGTCAGCCGGATGCCCTGGTAGACCACCTCGAACCCGGCGTCGCGGGCGCGTACCGCGATCTGTTCGGCGCCGTTGGAGTGCCCGTCCAGCCCCGGCTTGCCGACCAGCAGCCGCAGCCGGCCGCTGCCCAGCTCCCGCGCGGTGGCGGCGACCCGCTCCCGCACCCCGGCGAGGGTCGCGTCACCGGCCGTTCCGACCGCCCCGGCCAGGCCGGTCGGCGCGCGGTACTCGCCGTACACCTGGCGCAGCGCGCCCGCCCACTCGCCGGTGGTGACCCCGGCCCGTACACAGGTAAGCGTCGCCGGCATCAGGTTCGCCGTGGTGGCGGCGTCGGCGCGCAGCCGGTCCAGCGCCGCCTCGACAGCCGCCGCGTCCCGGTCGGCCCGCCACCGGCGTACGCCGTCGGTGGCCGCATCCTCGACGGCCGGGTCCACCTGCTCGATCGCCTCGGCGCCCGCTGCGGTGAGCGGCGACGGCTCGGTCTCGGTGAACCGGTTGACGCCGACCACCACGTCCGAACCGGACTCCATCCGGCGACGGCGCTCGGCGAGCGAGGCCACCAGCGCGCTCTTGAGGTAGCCGGACTCGACGGCGGTGACCACGCCGCCCATCTCCAGCACCTTCTCCAGCTCGACGCGGGCGCCGGAGACGATGTCGTCGACCAGCGCGGTCATCACGTGCGAACCGGCGAACAGGTCCGGGTACTCCAGCAGGTCCGACTCGTACGCCAGCACCTGCTGCATGCGCAGCGACCACTGCTGGTCCCACGGGCGGGGCAGGCCCAGCGCCTCGTTCCAGGCGGGCAGCTGCACGGCCCGGGCGCGGGCGTCGCGGGACAGCGTGACGCCCAGCATCTCCAGCACGATGCGCTGGATGTTGTTCTCCGGCTGCGCCTCGGTCAGGCCCAGCGAGTTGACCTGGACGCCGTAGCGGAACCGGCGCTGCTTGGGGTTCGCCACGCCGTAGCGGTCGCGGGTGATCTCGTCCCAGAGCGCGCCGAACGCGCGCATCTTGGCGATCTCCTCGACGAAGCGCACCCCGGCGTTGACGAAGAACGAGATCCGCTGGACCACGTCGCCCATCCGCTCGGGCGGCACCTGGCCGGAGTCGCGCACGGTGTCGAGCACGGCGACGGCGGTGGCCAGCGCGAAGCCGACCTCCTGCACCGGCGTCGCCCCGGCCTCCTGGAGGTGGTACGAGCAGATGTTCACCGGGTTCCACCGGGGCATCTCGCGCAGCGTGTACGCGATGACGTCGGCGGTCAGCCGCAGCGAGGCCGCCGGCGGGAAGATGTACGTCCCCCGGGACAGGTACTCCTTGATGATGTCGTTCTGCGTGGTGCCGGCGCAGCGGCTCAGCTCCGCGCCCTGCTCGGCGGCGACGGTGCCGTAGAGGCCGAGCAGCCACATCGCCGGGGCGTTGATGGTCATCGAGGTGTTCATCTCGGCCAGCGGGATGCCCTCGAACAGCGCCCGCATGTCGCCCAGGTGCGCCACCGGCACGCCGACCCGGCCCACCTCACCGGAGGCCAGCTCGTGGTCCGGGTCGTACCCGGTCTGGGTGGGCAGGTCGAAGGCGACCGACAGGCCGGTCTGCCCCTTCGCCAGGTTGCGGCGGAAGAGCGCGTTGGTGGCCGCGGCGGAGGAGTGCCCGGCGTACGTGCGCATCACCCACGGGCGGTCCCGCTCGGGCAGCCGTCCCGGCATCGCGTCGTCCATGGCCGGAGTTTAAGTTACCGTTTAGTAAAAGAGAGTGTGGAAAACCACACAACCCCAGGCCCGCGACGGTGGGTCGGCCGCACACACCGGCCCACCGTACGGGTCATTCGCTGCGGGCGGTCTCCGGGCCGGTGATACGTTCCAGCAGCGGCAGCGTGGCCGCGATGACCGCGAGGCAGCCCAGCACGCCGAGGGCCACCACAGCGGCGAACCCGAACCCCGGTACGCGCAGGTCGTACTGCATCTGGGCGCGCAGGAACAGGTGCGCGGCGACCAGTCCCATCCCGACCGCCACCACGGCGACGGTCAGCAGCGGCACCACGCTCTCCAGGGCCACCACCCGGCGCAGCAGCCGAACCGGGGCGCCGCTGAGCCGCAGCAGGCTGAACGGCCGCTTCCGTTCGCTGAGGCCGGCCGCCACGGCCACGGCCAGGCTACACCCGGCGAGCACGAGACCGGCCACCACGACGATGTCGGCCAGCCGCTGCCAGCCCCGCATGGTGTCGGCGAAGTCGGCCTCGAAGTCGCCGGGCACGTTCGGCGCCACGTAGAACGTCGGGAACGCGGCTTCGAGGACCGTCCGGGCCCGCTCCACCGCGACCGGATCCTCCGCCTCGACCGCCACCGAACCCGCCGGGAGTCCCGCGAGGGCAGCCGGGTCCACCGGGGACGACGGCCAGATCCGGTCGGCCGAGGCGGACTCCCGCCAGGGGATCAGGTCCGGCGGCACCTCGGCGACGTTCGCCCCGGCGGCACACCGCCCGTACGCGGGCGGGATGTCCGCGCAGGCGATCACCCCGGAGTCGCGGCCGTCACCGCGTACCGGGTTCTCCCGGACGAGCACCGGGTTGCGGACGCCGGGCACCGCCGCCAGGTCGGCCAGCAGCGTGCCCGGCACCGGTGGGTCGTCAGTGAGCACCATCGACAGCCGGCCGGCCTCCAGGGAACCCCGGGGCGCCGGACCGCGCTCGTGCGCGATCGTCCCCATCACGCCCACGGCGACCGTGGTGACGAACAGCGCGAGCATCACGCCGCTCACCGCCCGGAACCCGGCGGACGGGTTGTCGGCGAGCCGGCGCGCGGCGATCAGCGCGGCCGGCCGGCTGGCCCGGGCGGCCATCGCCCGGGCGCCGACCATGGTCAGCCACGGGCCGCCGGTGATCAGCCCGACCATGACCAGCAGCAGCGCGGGCAGGAACAGCGCGGTCTGACCGTCCGACGTGGGCGGCCGGTACACCAGGGCGAAGCCGAGCCCGGCCAGGCCGAGCGCGAGCGGGATCAGCCGGTACGCCCGGGGCGGCCGGGGCGTGACGCGGCGGGTGACGCCGAGCGGGGAGATCCGGACCCGGCGCAGCGCGACCCAGGCCGCGGCCGCCGCGCCCGCCGGCACGCCGAGGGCCACCAGGAGGGCCTCCGGCGCACCGATGGCCATGTCCCCGGGGAAGAACGGCATGCCGGTGAACGGGATGCCGGCGAGCTGGCTGCGGAACGCGAAGAACACCGCGAAGCCGGCCGCCGCGCCGGCCGCCGCCGCGAGCGCGGCCTCGACGGCCGCGACCGCCGAAATCTGCCGGGGCGTGGCCCCGACCAGCCGCATCGCGGCGAACCGCTGCTCCCGGCGGGCGGCGCCGAGCCGGGTCGCCGTGCCGATGAAGACGAGTACGGGGAACAGCAGTCCGCCCGCCACCACGCCGAGGATGAGGTCGACCGCGGCCCCGGGCAGCGGAGCGCTGTTGCCGTCGAGCCGGGTGACCTTGCGGACCTGGTCCAGCCCGTCCACCTGCTCCGGGGTGCCGCCGACCAGGACGAGCAGGGTGTCCGGTGAGGTGAGCGCCGCCGGCCCGATCTCGCCGAGGTCCCGGCCCGGGTAGCGGTCGGCGAGCTGGTCGGCGGGGGTGGTGGCCAGCAGCTTGCGCAGCGCCGGGGAGGCGTAGAACTCGCCGGGCCCCGGCGCGCGGGGAACGCCGACCGGCGTGGGCGCGTCCGGGCCGGTGGCGGCGACGTCGACGCGGACGATCTGGTCGCCCCGGAAGTAGTCGGTCCGGGTGGACCAGAGCAGCGGGTCGGTGGACCCGTCGGCGGTCTCCTGCGGGTACATCGACGCATAGCGGGTGAGCTGGGCTTCGGCGGCGTGCACAGCGGCGAGCGTGGTGAGCAGCATGCCGGTGCCGACCGCGACGGCGGCGGCGATGGCGACCAGCCGGACGAGAGCCTCCCGGCCACCGGCGACGGCGAGCCGGAGCGCGAGCCCGATCACGAGGCGACCCCGGCGGGGGCGTTGACCCGGCCGTCGCGCACCATGACCTCGCGGTCGGCGTACGCGGCGATGCGCGCCTCGTGCGTCACCAGCACGACTGTGGTGCCCTTCTCGCGGGCGGCGTCCACCAGCAGCGTCATCACCTCCTCGCCGGTGAGCGAGTCGAGCGCGCCGGTGGGCTCGTCGGCGAACAGCAACCGGGGCTCCGCGACCAGGCCGCGGGCCAGTGCGACCCGCTGGGCCTGCCCGCCGGACAGTTCGCCCGAGCGGCGGTGCTCCATGCCGGCCAGGCCGAGCCGCTCGAACCAGCCCCGCGCGGCGCGCAGCGCCGGGGTGCGGCGGACACCGCGCAGCAGCAGCGGCAGCGCCACGTTCTCGGCCGCGGTGAGTTCCGGTACGAGCTGCCCGAACTGGAAGACGAAGCCGAAGCTGTCGCGGCGCAGCGTGCTCCGGTCGGCCTCGCCGAGCGTGTCGATCCGGGCGCCGTCGAACCGGACCTCGCCGGAGTCGGGGCGCAGGATGCCGGCCAGGCAGTGCAGCAGCGTCGACTTGCCGGAGCCGCTCGGTCCCATCACGGCGACCACCTCGCCGGCGGCCACGGCGAGGTTCGCGCCGCGCAGGGCGGGTGTCTCGCCGAACGCGTACGTGACGTCACGTGCCTCGATCATCGGGCTCATGGCCGTACCGCCTTTCTCAGGGCGTCCAGCCGGGCGCCTGTCGTCTCGATCCACCGCAGGTCCGCCTCGAGGTGGTAGAGGCCGTGGTCGGCCAGCATCACGTCGACGAGTTCGCCGCTGCGCTTGATCTCGGTCAGCTCACGCATCCGGCGCAGGTGCGCCGCGCGCTGGGTGTCCAGGTACTCCTCGGCCGGGCGGTCGAGCATCAGCGCGAGCACGACCTTGGTGAACAGCAGGGTCTGCAGGTGCGGTTCCGGTTCGACCGGCTCGGTCAGCCAGTGCTCCACCTCGGTGGCGCCCAGGTCGGTGATCACGTAGCGCTTGCGGTCGGGCCCCGCGCCGGGAGCCACGTCGCCGACCACCACCTTGCCGTCGCGGGCCAGCCGGCTCAGCGTCGAGTAGACCTGCCCGTACGGCAGCGGCTTGCCGCGTCCGAAGAAGGTGTCGTAGTCGCGCTTGAGGTCGTAGCCATGGCTCGGTTCGCGTTCGAGCAGCCCGAGCAGGGTAAGGGGAACCGTCATGAGCAGAGACTACACCGAGTGTATACCTCGCGTATATAGCTGACCCGGCAGCGGAACGGGCCACCGCACGACGCACACTTGACGGCATGGAGAACGAGCTCGCGATTTCCGTGCGAGGGCTGCGCAAGGCGTACGGCGACAACGTCGCCGTGGCCGGAGTGGACCTGGACGTCCACCGGGGCGAGGTGTTCGCCCTGCTCGGCCCGAACGGCGCCGGCAAGACCACAACGGTCGAGATCCTGGAGGGCTACCGGCAGCGCGACGCCGGCGCGGTGCGCGTCCTCGGCGCCGACCCCGCCCACCCCGACGCCGCCTGGCGCTCCCGCGTCGGCATCGTGCTCCAGGGCACCGGCGAGTTCGACGAACTCAGCGTCATCGAGGTGGTCCGCCACTTCTCCGGCTTCTACCCGGGCGCCGACGACCCGGACAAGGTGGTCGAGCGGGTCGGGCTGGGCGCCAAGGCCAAGGCGCGTACGCACACGCTCTCCGGCGGGCAGAAGCGCCGCCTGGACGTGGCGCTGGGCATCATCGGCCGCCCCGAGCTGCTCTTCCTCGACGAGCCGACCACCGGATTCGACCCGGAAGCCCGGCGCGAGTTCTGGGAGCTGATCCGGGACCTGTCCGCCGCCGGCACCACGATCGTGCTCACCACCCACTACCTGGACGAGGCCGAGGCGCTCGCCGACCGGGTCGGCGTGATCGCCGCCGGGCGGGTGATCGAGGTCGCGCCGCCCAACCGGCTGGGCAACCGGCAGGAGTCGCTGGCGACCGTCTCCTGGCGTACCCCCGACGGGACATTGGCCTCGGCGGAGACCGCGACGCCGACGGCGCTGGTGTACGACCTGGCCGCGCGCTTCGGCGGCGAGGTGCCCGGCCTCACCGTGACCCGGCCGACCCTGGAAGACGTCTACCTGCGGATGATCGGACACTCATGACCACCACGACGAACCCCGCGGCACCGGTCACCGCCGCGGCGGCCCGGCGGCCCGGCGCCGGCGCGCTGGCGCTGCGCCAGGGGCGGCTGGAGATCACCCAGTTCCTGCGCAGCCGGGAGTCCGTCGTGTTCACGATGGGCTTCCCGATCATCATGATCCTGATCTTCGCGGCGATCTTCAGCGACGAGATCGCGCCCGGGGTCAGCTACACGCAGTACTTCATCACCGGCATGATCGCGACCGGCCTGATGACAGTGAGCTTCCAGAACCTCGGCATCTGGATCCCGATCGAGCGGGACCGGGGCGTGCTCAAGCGCTACCGCGGTACGCCGATGCCGAAGTGGGTCTGGTTCGCCGGCAAGGTGATCATGGTGGTGGTCATCGGCATCGCCGAGACCGTGCTGCTGCTCGCCGTCTCGGTGGCGATGTTCGACCTGGACCTGCCGCAGACCACCGCCAAGTGGCTGACGTTCGCCTGGGTCTCCGTCCTCGGCGTCACCGCCTGCACGCTCTGCGGCATCGCCATCTCGTCGCTGGCCCGTACCGCCCGCAGCGGCTCGGCGGTGGTCACCCCGGTCGCGCTGGTGCTCCAGTTCATCTCCGGCGTGTTCTTCGTCTTCACCAGCCTGCCCACCTGGATGCAGCAGGTCGCGGCGATCTTCCCGCTCAAGTGGATGTGCCAGGGGCTGCGCTCGGTGTTCCTGCCGGACAGCTTCGGCGCGCGGGAGCCGGGCGGGTCGTTCGAGCTGGGCACCGTCGCGCTGGTGCTGGGCGCCTGGTGCGTCATCGGCCTGGTGCTCTGCCTGACCACGTTCCGCTGGACCACCAAACGCGACGGCTGAGGTGTAAGGAAGGGCCCCCTTTTAACGCCTCCGGTAGAGAAAGGGCCCCTTCTTAACACGCGCCCGGCGGTGGCACACTCGCCGGCATGGCACCCACGCTGACCCGGCGTACCCTGCTCGGCGCCGCCGCCGGCGTGGCCGGCGCAGCGGTGGTCGGCGGTCTGGCCGCCCGGCAACTGGCCGGCCCCCGCCCGGGACCGGCGCCGGCCCTGCCGGACGCCCCGGCCGGCGACGAACGCCTGATCCGCATCGCCTCCGGCGCGCGCGGCCGCGAGGTCGACTTCTGGACGGCGGTGCCCGACGGGTACGGCGACGGCCGCGGCCTGCCCGTCTGCCTGGTGCTGCACGGCGCGTCGGCCACCCCGCGCGACTACGGCCGGTTCGGCCTGGCCCGCTTCCTCACCGACGCGGTACGCCGGGGTGCCCCGCCGTTCGCGCTCGCGGGCGCCACCGGCGGGCGGCTGTCCTGGCGCGCCTCGGGTGACGACGACCCGCAGCGGATGGTGCGCGAGGAGGTGCCCACCTGGTGCGCCCGGCGCGGTTTCGACAGCAGCCGGCTGGCCGTGTGGGGCTGGTCGATGGGCGGCTTCGGCGCGTTGCTGCTCGCCGAGACGTACCCGAAATGGCTGCGGATGGCGGCGGCCTTCTCCCCCGCGGTGAGCCCCGGCGACGCGGTCTTCACCGGCGTGGACAAACTGCGCGGCACGCCGGTCGGGCTCTGGTGCGGGCGGCAGGACAACTTCCTCAAGGATGTCCGCGCGCTGGCCCGGGCGCTGCCCGAGGAGCCGGTACGCGCCGCCTGGGCCGACGGGCGGCACAACTTCGGCTACTGGGGCACCGTCATCCCGGACGCGTTCGCGCTGATCGGCGCCGCGCTCAGCCCGCCCCGGACATGAACCCGCCCCCGGCCGCGCGGGCCGGGGGCGGGACGTGCCGGTCAGTACGAGTAGAAGCCCTGGCCGGTCTTGCGGCCCAGGTCGCCGGCGGTGGCCATGCGCTGGAGCAGCTCCGGCGGGAAGAACTTCTCGTCGGCGGTGTCGGTGTAGATGTTGCGGGTGGCGTTGAGCAGCACGTCCACGCCGGTCAGGTCGACGGTGGCCAGCGGGCCCATGGCGTGGCCGAAGCCCAGCTTGCAGGCGGTGTCCAGGTCCTCGGCGGAGATCACGCCGGCCTCGACGAGCTTGACCGCCTCCATCGCCAGCGCGCAGATCAGCCGGGTGGTGACGAAACCGGCGATGTCCCGATTCACCACCACCACCGTCTTGCCGATCCCCTCGGCGAACGACTTCACCGTGTCCATGGTCGCGTCGCTGGTCTTGTAGCCGCGTACCAGCTCGCAGAGCTTCATCATCGGCACCGGCGAGAAGAAGTGCGTGCCGACGACCGACTCCGGGCGCTCCGTGGCGGTGGCGATCTGGGTCACCGGGATGGCCGACGTGTTCGTGGCCAGCACCGCGTCCGCCTTGCAGATCTTGTCGAGCGCGCGGAACACCTCGTGCTTGATCTCGATCTTCTCGAAGACCGCCTCGACCACGATGTCCGCGTCGGCGGCGGCCTCCAGGTCGGTGGTCGGCGTGATCCGGCCCAGCGTCGCCTCGACGTCGGACGCCTCGATCTTGCCCTTCTCGGCGAACTTCGTCAGCGACTTCCGGATGCCGTCCACACCGCGCTTCGTGGCCGCGTCGTCGATGTCGCGCAGCGTCACCTGCCAGCCCGCCTGCGCCGCCACCTGGGCGATGCCCGAGCCCATCAGCCCGGCACCGACGACCGCGAGTCGACCCGCCATCTGCTTCTCCCTCGCCGTGTTCTGCAACGTCTGCCAGAACCCTACTTAACGACGGATAAGCACCGGCTGTCAGATGGCCAGGTCCGGTTCCTCCGGCGCGGTCCCGCGCTCCACCTCGACGCCGAGCGCCCGCAGATCCGCCACGAAGTCCGGGTAGCCCCGGTCGACGTGGTGCACGTGCGAGACCTCGGTCAGCCCGTCGGCGCAGAGCCCGGCGATGATCAGGCCGGCGCCGGCCCGGATATCCGTCGCGCGCACCGGGGCGCCGGACAGCCGCTCCCGGCCGCACACCAGTGCGTGGTGGCCATCGGTACGGATCTCCGCGCCCAGCCGCATCATCTCGTTGGCGAACATGAACCGGCCGTCGAAGATGTTCTCGGTGATCAGCGAGCCACCCTCGCTGACCGCCGCCAGCCCGATCGCCATCGGCAGCAGGTCGGTGGCGAAACCCGGGTACGGCAGCGTCACCACGTCCACCGCCTTCGGGCGGTCGTCCATCCGTACCCGGAAGGCGTCACCCCGGGGGTCGACCAGGCCGCCGGCCGCGACCAGCTTGTCCAGCGCGACCTCCAGGTACGCCGGGTCCAGGCCGGTCACCGTCACGTCGCCGCGGGTCATCGCGGCGGCGAACGCCCACGTCCCGGCCACGATCCGGTCCCCCACCGTGGCGTGCCGGACCGGCCGCAACCCGGGTACGCCGACGATGTGCAGCGTCGACGTGCCGGCCCCCTCGATCCGGGCGCCCATCCGGTTCAGCATCGTGCAGATGTCGACGATCTCCGGCTCCCGGGCCGCGTTGTCGATAGTCGTGGCGCCACGGGCCAGCACCGCCGCCATCACCAGGTTCTCGGTCGCGCCCACGCTCGGGAAGTCCAGCACGATGTCCGCGCCGTGCAGCCCGTCCGGGGCCTCGGCGATGACGAAGCCGTGCTCACCGGAGATCTCCGCGCCCATCCGGGCCAGCCCGGCGATGTGCATGTCCAGGCCGCGTGAGCCGATCGCGTCGCCGCCCGGGTGCGCCACCCGCACGTACCCCCGGCGGGCCAGCAGCGGACCGAGCACGCAGATCGACGCGCGTAGCCGCCGCACCAGGTCGTAGTCGGCCTCCGCGCCCGGCCGTTCCGGCACGTCGATGAGCACCGAGCGGGACCGCTCCACACCGCCGTGGGCCACCATCGGGTCGACCGGGTCGTCCGGGCCGAAACGTACGCCGCAGCCGAGCCGCCGCAGCACCTCGCCCATGATCGCGATGTCGGTGATCCGGGGCACGTTGGTGATCAGGCTGCGGCCGGGCGCGAGCAACGCGGCGGCCATCAGTTTCAGCGCGGAGTTCTTCGCACCCACCACGTGCACGGTGCCGTCGAGCCGGGCGTCACCGCGTACCCGGATGACGTCGACGTCGCTGACCGCCGGATCGCTCGCGTCCCCCGGCCCAACCGGACTCGGCCGGGCCGGGATGGTCAGGTCCGGTATCCGTAGGCTGTGCGTCATGGCCGTCCACCTCACGCGCATCTACACCAAGGCCGGCGACGCCGGCATGACCAGGCTGAGCAACAACGAGCAGGTGCCGAAGACCGATCCGCGCATCGCCGCGTACGCGGACGTGGACGAGTGCAACGCCTCGATCGGCGTCGCGCTCGCCCTGGGGCAGCTCTCGGACGAGCTGCGGGCCGTGCTGGAGTCCGTGCAGAACGACATGTTCGACGTCGGCGCGGACCTGGCGACGCCTGTCGAGCCGGACCCGAAGTACCCGCCGCTGCGGGTGACCGAGGAGTACGTCGAGCGCCTCGAGGGCTGGTGCGACGAGTACAACGCGCGCCTGAGCAAGCTCGACTCCTTCATCCTCCCCGGCGGCACCGCTGGTGCGGCACTGCTGCACGTGGCACGGACGACCGCCCGGCGCGCCGAGCGTGCGGCATGGGCGCTGGTCGCACACGACCCCGATCGGACCAGTCCCCTCCCGGCAAAGTATCTCAACCGGCTCTCCGATTTGCTCTTTATCCTGTCAAGAACGGCAAATCCGAACGGCGACGTGCTATGGGTTCCGGGCGGGAAACGCTGACCATCGGCGGCCTCCATCACGTGGAGGTGTGGGTACCCGACCTGGCGGCGGCCAGTCGTTCGTGGGGCTGGCTTCTCGGCGAGCTGGGCTGGACGCTCTACCAGGACTGGCCCGCCGGCCGCTCCTGGCGGCTCGGCGCGACGTACATCGTGCTGGAGGAGTCACCCGCTCTCACCGGCCGCACCCACGACAGGCGCGCGCCCGGCCTGAACCACATGGCCTTCCACGCCGGCCCGCCGGCCGCCGTCGAACGCCTGGTCACTGCCGCCGGAGAGTACGGCTGGACGCTGCTGTTCCCGGACCGGCACCCGTACGCGGGCGGCCCGGACAGCTACGCCGCCTACCTCACGGGCAGGGGTACGAGGTCGAGCTGGTCGCGCAGACGTGAAAGGCCGGCACCCCGTTGGTTCGGGGTGCCGGCCTTTCGCTGTGTCTTACGTGTTCGTCTTAGCTGTTCCAGTGCTCGGCGACGAGGTCGGCGGCCTGCTGCTCCCACTGGGCGTAGTGGTCGGGGTAGGCGGACACCTGGACGGTCTGGGCGGCCTTGGTCAGCGGCATGTCCTGCCAGCCGTCGACCTGCTTGAGGCCCTTCAGGAACGCGGTGGTGGAGTATTCGGGGTCGGTGATCTGCTCGACCG